>NZ_JAFCWK010000039.1:0-542 GCF_049897525.1 Janthinobacterium sp. PSRC1-1 | reverse complement strand
GCAGTGGCCACCCCCACCGGCCCGCAAAAAATGACGCCTTCCGAAGCGTTCGTGGAAACCCTGGCCGCCAATGGCGTGACCGACATGTTCGGCATCATGGGCTCGGCCTTCATGGACCCGATGGACATCTTCGCCCCGGCCGGCATCCGTTTGATTCCCGTGGTGCACGAACAGGGCGCCGGCCACATGGCTGACGGCTATGCCCGCGTCTCGGGCCGCCACGGCGTGGTCATCGGCCAGAACGGCCCCGGCATCAGCAATTGCGTCACGGCGATTGCCGCCGCCTACTGGGCGCACACCCCGGTCGTCATCATCACGCCGGAAACGGGCACGATGAGCATGGGCCTGGGCGGCTTCCAGGAAGCGAACCAGTTGCCGATGTTCGAGGAATTTACGAAATATCAAGGCCACGTCACCAATCCGGCCCGCATGGCGGAATTTACGGGCCGCTGCTTTGACCGCGCCATGTCGGAAATGGGCCCGACGCAACTGAACATCCCGCGCGACTATTTCTATGGCGAAATCAAGGCCGAAATCCCCAA
>NZ_JAFCWK010000038.1:0-564 GCF_049897525.1 Janthinobacterium sp. PSRC1-1 | reverse complement strand
TGACCCATCCTGGAATAAGTTGACACTTTTTCGATGCAGAGAAGGAGTGTCAAATGGAACAAGGGTTTAGGCGCAGCCAGCGCGATTACAGTCTGGCTTTTAAATTGAGCGTTGTCGAGCAGGTGGAAAAAGGCGAGATGACGTACAGGCAGGCGCAACTGCGCTACGGAATACAGGGTCGGTCGACAGTTTTGGTATGGTGTCGTAAACACGGCCTGCAGGATTGGACGCATCCACGGGGCCGAAGCCAACGGAGCGCGATGATGACAGACAAGCCGAGCAAGCCACTGACGCCAGAGCAACGCATCAAGGAGTTGGAGCGTCAACTCAAGGAAGAAAGACAGAAATCCGCGCTGTTCGAAGCGGTTCTCGACGTCCTGCGTGACGAGTACGGGGTGCCGGTAAAAAAGCCTTTGGGCAGGTCATCGCGCGCAAGCAAGTCGAAGGATTAAGCGTCGAGCGGGCCTGCCGCTGTGTCGGCATCAGCCGCCAAGCCTATTACCAGCGCCGTCAGCGTGAGCGACAGTGCCTGGACAGGGCACAAACTGTCGTCAAGCTGGTGCA
>NZ_JAFCWK010000037.1:0-621 GCF_049897525.1 Janthinobacterium sp. PSRC1-1 | reverse complement strand
TCTCCCGAGTTCTCTCAAGCGCCTTAGAATACTCATCTCGCCCACCTGTGTCGGTTTGCGGTACGGTCTCGTATGACTGAAGCTTAGAGGCTTTTCTTGGAACCACTTCCGATTGCTTCATGCACAAGTGCACTCGTCTCAACCCCTTGAATTCCGCGCCCGGATTTGCCTAAGCGCCTTCTATGAGCCAAAAACCAACTATTCCAACAGTTGGACAACCTTCCGCGATCCGTCCCCCCATCGCATCATACGACGGTGCAGGAATATTAACCTGCTTCCCATCAGCTACGCATCTCTGCCTCGCCTTAGGGGCCGACTCACCCTGCTCCGATGAACGTTGAACAGGAAACCTTGGGCTTACGGCGTGGAGGCTTTTCACCCCCATTATCGCTACTCATGTCAGCATTCGCACTTCTGATACCTCCAGCATCCTTTACAAGACACCTTCGCAGGCTTACAGAACGCTCTCCTACCATATATATCTGTGATAAATCACAGAACAATATCCGCAGCTTCGGTGACTGGCTTAGCCCCGTTACATCTTCCGCGCAGGACGACTCGATCAGTGAGCTATTACGCTTTCTTTAAATGATGGCTGCTTCTAAGCCAACATCCTGACTG
>NZ_JAFCWK010000036.1:0-659 GCF_049897525.1 Janthinobacterium sp. PSRC1-1 | reverse complement strand
ATAAGAAAGTACAACGTTGTTGCTTGTTTGTTGATACATACAATCATTACCCATCGATTCGCTTTTTACGGCAAACCGATCAATAAATAATCTTTACTTCTTCCAGATTGTTAAAGAACATACAGCACTTGATCTCGAAAAGACCAAACCTAAATTCAATCACCGATGTGATCAACTTACGTTTGAACTTTTGGTGGAGGATGACGGGATCGAACCGACGACCCCCTGCTTGCAAAGCAGGTGCTCTCCCAGCTGAGCTAATCCCCCTAGGGTATTTCCAGACTACAGAAACTGGTAGGGCTGGTTGGACTCGAACCAACGACCCCCGCGTTATCAACACGGTGCTCTAACCAGCTGAGCTACAGCCCCAAATGCTGTTCTTTATATTAACAGCCGATAAGTGTGAACATTTGATGCGTGAATCATTACTGATTCGTGCAAACTCTAGAAAGGAGGTGATCCAGCCGCACCTTCCGATACGGCTACCTTGTTACGACTTCACCCCAGTCACGAATCCTACCGTGGTAAGCGCCCTCCTTACGGTTAAGCTACCTACTTCTGGTAAAACCCGCTCCCATGGTGTGACGGGCGGTGTGTACAAGACCCGGGAACGTATTCACCGCGACATGCTGATCCGCGATTACTAGCGATTCCAACTT
>NZ_JAFCWK010000035.1:0-746 GCF_049897525.1 Janthinobacterium sp. PSRC1-1 | reverse complement strand
CGTGAAACAACTTTGCGCCGATGATAGTGCTGCAACCAGTGTGAAAGTAGGTTATCGTCAGGCTTGTTATTCGCAGTAGAGAAAAACCCCACCGGTTTCCGGTGGGGTTTTTTTTCGTCTGGCGGTTTATTCTCCAGGCATGACTTAAATTGCAGTCGTCAGCCAGTACTAATCTCCGCATTGATGCTCCTGCAGTTACCAGGCCGGCGCCGAGCTGGTGCAGTTACATGTGGATCAGCCGGTTAATATGTCAGCGTCAATGGGCACCAGGGCGTCCACGATAGTATTACCTGGTCAATTTGATGGCGATAGGGCATTGCACCATTAAATTTCACACTTTCTTAGAATAAACCTTGCTGCCTGCGTATAGCTTTGCTATAGTTCGCCTCCCCAATGAGACGCTGCAGTTTGCGAAACAACGGGATCACTTGAAACGGTGAGGGTAGTAAAAAGAAGCTTGACGGATTTAGCGAAATGCTTCATACTCTTTCTTCTTCGCAGCTGACAAACACAACGCTTTGTCGATAGCGCGAAAGCAGTAACCGAATACAGTTCTTTAACAATTAACAGTCGATAAGTGTGGGCATTTGATGTAAGTGCAGCGTCAATCTTCGGATTGGCGTATAACTTAAAATATCAAATGTTCACAAGAAATAATGAAATAGGCGCTACGCAAGTAGTGGCCTGTCAGTTTTTTGAGTGAGCAAACACCTCGCAATGCGAGGGGTTTGAACTAGTTAAATAGT
>NZ_JAFCWK010000034.1:0-747 GCF_049897525.1 Janthinobacterium sp. PSRC1-1 | reverse complement strand
CGGATTGGGCGTACGACCGTGCTCACGCACGATGAAGGCACACCCACGGCGATCCCATTCGGACAGGATCATGCGCGTGCTGAAGTTGCGATCAGCAATCCACAGGTCGCCCGGATGCGAACGCTCTAGCAACGGCGGCATCACGGCGCGTTCCTGCGAGTGTGCATCTTCGCAAGGCTCCATATCGACGACCAGGCCCGAATCAGGGTCATACACCACAAGGGACTGGCCAGGCATTGCGGCGCCGCGAAAGGCGCGTAAAGGCTTCAACCGCTTTTCGCTTGCAGGCAAATGGTTACCGTCCACGATTCGGGTGCGGTAACCCGGAACCAGCGGTGCATTCCCCTGCAAAAATGGCGTGATCACATCGCCAAGGCGCTCGACGCTGCCGGTGACCAGAGCCCGTACCAGGTTCGGCTCGGTATGCTTGACCTTGTCGTATAAAGCTTGCACCGAAACAGGCAAATCGGGGTAAGCCTGCGCTGCAGCGTGAAGCGATGGCCGCAGCCCAACTGCGACCACGGACATCAGTTCGACTGTCGTCGAGAACAGTAGCTCCCTCTGGTATTGGGCGCCACGTTCACGCTCGAAAAGTGCATCGACCCAAGCAGGATCGAGGGCACGTTGCAGCGCCAGCCTTGCCATTACAGTCAGCGGGCTGATTTTTGCGCAGTGCGATACCACAGCATTCATCATCATGGCAGTGTCCTCCTGTCCCAGTTAGATGATGTTTGCTACAAAGAGTGC
>NZ_JAFCWK010000033.1:0-749 GCF_049897525.1 Janthinobacterium sp. PSRC1-1 | reverse complement strand
TGTCCAGTCCTAAAATAGGTTGACAGTATTTACTGCTGTAGAAACGCCCGATGCACCGCATCGGGCGTTTTGTATTGCAAGGCCGTATGCGGCCGTTCCTGGTTATAGATGCGCACCGATTGCGCCACCATTTTGCTCGCCTGCTTCAGGTCCGCAGGTCGATTCAGCAGGAACTCGCCTTTCAGAATGCCGTTGATACGTTCGGCCAGCGCATTCTGATAGCAGTCGTAGCCATCTGTCATGGAGCAAGTCAGTCCGTGACGACGATGAATTTCCTGATAGTAAGTCGAGCAATACTGGATGCCCCTGTCTGAATGATGGATCAGCGGCGTCTTGCGCTGTCGCGCTCGCAGGGCCATTTTCAGGGCCTCGCTGACTTCCTCGGTTTGCAAGCTCGCGTGCACATGGTAGCCCACGATTTTGCGCGAGTAGGCATCCGTCACCAAGCTCAGATAGACGAATTTTCCGGCGGTCGGGAGGTACGTGATATCGGCTACCCACACCTGCTCCGGCTGCGTGGCAAGCACTTGCCCCGGTCCCTCCTTGAGCAAGTTCGGATGGCGCCGGAAGCGGTGATGGCTGTTCGTGGTCTTGTGATAGGCCCGCTGCGGTTGCACCAGCAGCCGCTCCTGCCGCAAGATATCAAAAAGCCCATCGCGCCCCATTTTGATATTTTCCCGGGAAAAGGCTGCACCGAGCATGCTATGCAGCTTGCGCGTGCCGATGCGCGGCTGGCGCAGGCGTATCGG
>NZ_JAFCWK010000032.1:0-809 GCF_049897525.1 Janthinobacterium sp. PSRC1-1 | reverse complement strand
ATATCCGCAGCTTCGGTGACTGGCTTAGCCCCGTTACATCTTCCGCGCAGGACGACTCGATCAGTGAGCTATTACGCTTTCTTTAAATGATGGCTGCTTCTAAGCCAACATCCTGACTGTTTTAGCCTTCCCACTTCGTTTTCCACTTAGCCAATCTTTGGGACCTTAGCTGGCGGTCTGGGTTGTTTCCCTCTTGACGCCGGACGTTAGCACCCGACGTCTGTCTCCCAAGCTCGCACTCATCGGTATTCGGAGTTTGCAATGGTTTGGTAAGTCGCAATGACCCCCTAGCCATAACAGTGCTCTACCCCCGATGGTGATACTTGAGGCACTACCTAAATAGTTTTCGGAGAGAACCAGCTATTTCCAAGTTTGTTTAGCCTTTCACCCCTACCCACAGCTCATCCCCTAATTTTTCAACATTAGTGGGTTCGGACCTCCAGGGCGTGTTACCGCACCTTCATCCTGGCCATGAGTAGATCACTTGGTTTCGGGTCTACACCCAGCGACTGATCGCCCTATTCGGACTCGATTTCTCTACGGCTTCCCTATATGGTTAACCTTGCCACTGAATGTAAGTCGCTGACCCATTATACAAAAGGTACGCAGTCACGGAACAAGTCCGCTCCTACTGTTTGTATGCACACGGTTTCAGGATCTATTTCACTCCCCTTCCGGGGTTCTTTTCGCCTTTCCCTCACGGTACTGGTTCACTATCGGTCGATTACGAGTATTTAGCCTTGGAGGATGGTCCCCCCATATTCAGACAGGATGTCACGTGTCCCGCCCTACTTGTCGTACGCTTAGTA
>NZ_JAFCWK010000031.1:0-1393 GCF_049897525.1 Janthinobacterium sp. PSRC1-1 | reverse complement strand
ACACGCAACGTTGTACCGTCTTATCCTCTGTACCTGCTAAGGTTATAGGGACAAGCCGTACGGGCAATTAGTACTGGTTAGCTTAATGCATTACTGCACTTCCACACCCAGCCTATCAACGTCCTGGTCTCGAACGACCCTTCAAAGAGCTCAAGGCTCTGGGAAATCTCATCTCAAGGCAAGTTTCCCGCTTAGATGCTTTCAGCGGTTATCTCTTCCGTATTTAGCTACCCGGCAATGCCACTGGCGTGACAACCGGTACACCAGAGATACGTCCACTCCGGTCCTCTCGTACTAGGAGCAGCCCCCTTCAAATTTCCAACGCCCACGGCAGATAGGGACCAAACTGTCTCACGACGTTTTAAACCCAGCTCACGTACCACTTTAAATGGCGAACAGCCATACCCTTGGGACCGGCTACAGCCCCAGGATGTGATGAGCCGACATCGAGGTGCCAAACTCCCCCGTCGATATGAACTCTTGGGAGGAATCAGCCTGTTATCCCCAGAGTACCTTTTATCCGTTGAGCGATGGCCCTTCCATACAGAACCACCGGATCACTATGTCCTACTTTCGTACCTGCTCGACTTGTCAGTCTCGCAGTTAAGCACGCTTATGCCATTGCACTATCAACACGATGTCCGACCGTATCTAGCGTACCTTCGAACTCCTCCGTTACACTTTAGGAGGAGACCGCCCCAGTCAAACTGCCTACCATGCACTGTCCCCGATCCGGATAACGGACCAAGGTTAGAACCTCAAACAAACCAGGGTGGTATTTCAAGGTTGGCTCCACGAGAACTAGCGTCCCCGCTTCAAAGCCTCCCACCTATCCTACACAGATTGGTTCAAAGTCCAATGCAAAGCTACAGTAAAGGTTCATGGGGTCTTTCCGTCTAGCCGCGGGTAGATTGCATCATCACAAACATTTCAACTTCGCTGAGTCTCGGGAGGAGACAGTGTGGCCATCGTTACGCCATTCGTGCAGGTCGGAACTTACCCGACAAGGAATTTCGCTACCTTAGGACCGTTATAGTTACGGCCGCCGTTTACTGGGACTTCAATCAAGAGCTTGCACCCCATCATTTAATCTTCCAGCACCGGGCAGGCGTCACACCCTATACGTCCACTTTCGTGTTTGCAGAGTGCTGTGTTTTTATTAAACAGTCGCAGCCACCAGTTTATTGCAACCCTTTCACCCTCATGGAGTAAACCAATCAAGCTACCGGGGCGTACCTTTTCCCGAAGTTACGGTACCAATTTGCCGAGTTCCTTCTCCCGAGTTCTCTCAAGCGCCTTAGAATACTCATCTCGCCCACCTGTGTCGGTTTGCGGTACGGTCTCGTATGACTGAAGCTTAGAGGCTTTTCTTGGAACCACTTCCGATTGCTTC
>NZ_JAFCWK010000030.1:0-2056 GCF_049897525.1 Janthinobacterium sp. PSRC1-1 | reverse complement strand
CTTTCCCTCACGGTACTGGTTCACTATCGGTCGATTACGAGTATTTAGCCTTGGAGGATGGTCCCCCCATATTCAGACAGGATGTCACGTGTCCCGCCCTACTTGTCGTACGCTTAGTATCACCGGTCCGATTTCACATACGGGGCTATCACCCACTATGGCTCCTATTTCCAGAGGATTCTGTTATCGGTCCGACTATCACGTACAGGCTCTTCCCATTTCGCTCGCCGCTACTTTGGGAATCTCGGTTGATTTCTTTTCCTGCAGCTACTTAGATGTTTCAGTTCGCCGCGTTCGCCTTGCATACCTATGTATTCAGTATGCAATACCCTAAAAGGGTGGGTTGCCCCATTCGGAAATCTGCGGATCAAAGTGTGTTTGCTCACTCCCCGCAGCTTATCGCAAGCTACTACGTCCTTCATCGCCTGTAATCGCCAAGGCATCCACCATGTGCACTTATTCGCTTGTCCCTATAACGTTAGCCTCTGAAGACCTAAGTCATCAAAGAGCGCTACAGGGATAAGAAAGTACAACGTTGTTGCTTGTTTGTTGATACATACAATCATTACCCATCGATTCGCTTTTTACGGCAAACCGATCAATAAATAATCTTTACTTCTTCCAGATTGTTAAAGAACGAAACAGCTTTGATCGCTAAAAGATCAAACCTAAACCTGAGTCACTGACCGGCTTACGTTTGCACTTTCAAAGTATTGGTGGAGGATGACGGGATCGAACCGACGACCCCCTGCTTGCAAAGCAGGTGCTCTCCCAGCTGAGCTAATCCCCCGGGAATGTACTACTCGGGTCTTACTGGTAGGGCTGGTTGGACTCGAACCAACGACCCCCGCGTTATCAACACGGTGCTCTAACCAGCTGAGCTACAGCCCCAACGCGGTGCTACTACGACTACTGTTTCTTCTTAATTAAACAGCCGATA
The DNA here is from genome assembly GCF_049897525.1 of Janthinobacterium sp. PSRC1-1. NCBI lineage: Bacteria > Pseudomonadati > Pseudomonadota > Betaproteobacteria > Burkholderiales > Oxalobacteraceae > Janthinobacterium > Janthinobacterium sp. PSRC1-1. The sequence continues at coordinate 1,116 of NZ_JAFCWK010000030.1, read as the reverse complement.
AGTGTGAACATTTGATGCGTGAATCAGTTACCTGATTCGTGCAAACTCTAGAAAGGAGGTGATCCAGCCGCACCTTCCGATACGGCTACCTTGTTACGACTTCACCCCAGTCACGAATCCTACCGTGGTAAGCGCCCTCCTTACGGTTAAGCTACCTACTTCTGGTAAAACCCGCTCCCATGGTGTGACGGGCGGTGTGTACAAGACCCGGGAACGTATTCACCGCGACATGCTGATCCGCGATTACTAGCGATTCCAACTTCATGCAGTCGAGTTGCAGACTACAATCCGGACTACGATACACTTTCTGCGATTAGCTCCCCCTCGCGGGTTGGCGGCGCTCTGTATGTACCATTGTATGACGTGTGAAGCCCTACCCATAAGGGCCATGAGGACTTGACGTCATCCCCACCTTCCTCCGGTTTGTCACCGGCAGTCTCATTAGAGTGCCCTTTCGTAGCAACTAATGACAAGGGTTGCGCTCGTTGCGGGACTTAACCCAACATCTCACGACACGAGCTGACGACAGCCATGCAGCACCTGTGTACTGGTTCTCTTTCGAGCACTCCTCAATCTCTCGAGGATTCCAGCCATGTCAAGGGTAGGTAAGGTTTTTCGCGTTGCATCGAATTAATCCACATCATCCACCGCTTGTGCGGGTCCCCGTCAATTCCTTTGAGTTTTAATCTTGCGACCGTACTCCCCAGGCGGTCTACTTCACGCGTTAGCTGCGTTACCAAGTCAATTAAGACCCGACAACTAGTAGACATCGTTTAGGGCGTGGACTACCAGGGTATCTAATCCTGTTTGCTCCCCACGCTTTCGTGCATGAGCGTCAATCTTGACCCAGGGGGCTGCCTTCGCCATCGGTGTTCCTCCACATATCTACGCATTTCACTGCTACACGTGGAATTCTACCCCCCTCTGCCAGATTCTAGCCTTGCAGTCTCCAATGCAATTCCCAGGTTGAGCCCGGGGATTTCACATCAGACTTACAAAACCGCCTGCGCACGCTTTACGCCCAGTAATTCCGATTAACGCTTGCACCCTACGTATTACCGCGGCTGCTGGCACGTAGTTAGCCGGTGCTTATTCTTCAGGTACCGTCATTAGCAA
>NZ_JAFCWK010000029.1:0-7595 GCF_049897525.1 Janthinobacterium sp. PSRC1-1 | reverse complement strand
CATAGCAAGTTGGTCCCACCCCTTCCCATCCCGAACAGGACCGTGAAACAACTTTGCGCCGATGATAGTGCTGCAACCAGTGTGAAAGTAGGTTATCGTCAGGCTTGTTATTCGCAGTAAGAGAAAAACCCCACCGGTTTCCGGTGGGGTTTTTTTTCGTCTGGCGCTTTTGTTTGGCGCTGGTGGTGTCGCATGACGGCTTGCGGCCAAATCCGACCTACAATGGCGGTATGCGCATTCTGATCATTGAAGACAACCCCGATATTCTTGCCAATCTCTACGCCTATCTGGAACCGAAGGGCCATGTGCTCGATTCGGCCATGAATGGCTATGCCGGCCTGGCGTTGCTGGCCCAGCATGAATACGATGTGATCGTGCTCGATGTCATGCTGCCCGGCCTGACGGGACTGGAACTGTGCCAGAAACTGCGCAGTGAATTGCGCAATAGCACGCCAGTGCTGATGCTGACGGCGCGCGATACCGTGCAAGACAAGGTCGCCGGTTTTGATAGTGGCGCCGATGATTACCTGGTCAAGCCATTCTCGCTGCTGGAACTGGAAATTCGCCTGAAAGCCTTGCTGCGCCGCGCGCGCGGGCAAACGACGGCGGCCGCCGTGCTGGCTGTGGGTGAGCTGCGTTTCGACACGGAAAAATTCGAAGTCCGACGCGCGGGCCAGACCCTGACCTTGACCAGGACCGGTTACATCATCCTGAAATGCCTGATGAACGAAGCGCCCAAGCTGGTGCCGCGCGAGCTGCTCGAGCATGAGGTCTGGGGCGATGACCGGCCCGACAGCGATGCCCTGCGCACGCACATCCATGCGCTGCGGCAAGTGCTCGACAAACCGTATGCCTTTCCCATGCTGCGCACCATTCCCGGCATCGGCTATAAATTATTGAGTAGCGATGCGCCCGTTTAAATCGTTGAAACGACGCATCATCGTTGCCTACCTGCTGTTTGCTCTTGTGGCGAGCATCTTTTTTGCCATTATTGCGGCCATCGCCGTCGAGGGCATCGAAGTGCGCCTGGTCGACGAGCGCCTGAAAGAAGTGGCGGCCTGGGCCTCACCCAGGCATGCGGCCGGCTTGTCTGTCGAAATGCCAGCCGGCTTGAGCTTTCATCACGCTGAAGATACGCCGTGGCCCTTGCGTGGCCTGACGCCCGGCATGCATGAGAAAACCGTCGATGGTGTCGATTTGCACGTGCTGGTCGGCAGCGATGTGCATGGGAAATTCGTCGTCATCGATCATGCCACCGAGTATGAAAAGATCGAGCTGGTGGTGTACAGCATGTTTGCCCTCGCCTTCATCGGTTTCTTGATTTGCGCTTCGCTGCTGGGCGCCTTCATCGCCAATCGCTTGATCACGCCAATCATGTCGCTGACGCAGGCCGTCAAGGCCGGACAGACGGCGTTGCCACTGCAGGACAGTGCCGATGAATTGGGGATATTGGCGCGCGCTTTTGCCGAACGTACGGCGGAGTTGACCGAAGTTCTTGACCGCGAACGCTTTTTTACGGGCGATGTCAGTCATGAATTGCGCACGCCGCTGACCGTGATCACGGGGGCGGCGGAAATCCTGATGGAACACGGCGGCGATGACCCGCTGGTGCGTTCCGCCTCCGAACGGATCTACCGGGCTGCGCACGAAGCGAGCGACTCCGTGACGGTGCTGCTGCGCCTGGCGCGCGCGCCGGAATTGCTGGAGTGCACGTCACTCTCCGTGGCGGAACTGGCTCGCCAGGAATGCCTGCGCTGTCAATCATATACGGCAGGCAAACCGCTTACCCTGGTGTTTGCGGATGGCGAGGACTTTCTGGTTAACGCCCCGCGTGAATTGCTGGCCGCCGCTATTGGCAACCTGGTGCGCAATGCCTGCCAGTACACCTTGCAGGGGGAAGTGATCGTGCGCCTGGCCGGACGCGCGCTGATCGTCGAGGATACGGGGCCGGGCTTGCCCGAAGCGGCCCGCGCGCGCCTTCTGCATCATCCCGTACCGGCCAATCTGAGTGGTTCATCCGGCACAGGTCTGGGGTTGGGCCTGGTTCAACGCATCTGCCTGTATCTGGGCGCGGACCTGGCGTTCAATGTCCGCCCCGCTGGCGGCACCATGCTGCGGATTGATTTCATTTAAGCCGGCTTTTTACGAGCACTTAACGAAAACTTAACGCCCTGTTGACGCGTAATTCATGCCGATACTTGTAAGGTGATTCTGGAAGCGCGTCTTGCCCCGTCCTTGTTGTGCACGGCGGGCAGCGTCATGTTCTCTTCATATTGACACTGTACGATGACTTCCATGGCTGCAGTCCTGTGCCGCCAGTCCCTTTCATCTCATCAAGTAATGTGTGCACCCATGCTGGCCAAGCTTAAACTCGTCAAAACTCCCAAAGGCATTGATAGCGTCCTGATGCTGTCAGCCATGCTGATCCTCTGGATCGGCAATTACAGCAACCTCGACCTCATGATCGCCGACAGTATGTTCGACGGCGCACGCGGACAATTTGCCGGCGCTGACAGCGCGCTGGTGGGCAGTTTTCAGTTTGGCATGACCTTGCTTGGCGCCGCCGTGATCGGCCTGGCCCTCTGGGATACCTTGCTTCCGCTGGCCTGGCTTGCATCACGCCGCAGTGCCTTGCGTGTCGTGGCCCTGTCGGCCGTCTTGGTGCCGCCAAGCATCTATTTGCTCTCTACCTTCAGCGATGTGCCTTGCCCCACGGATTTGCTGCGCTATGGCGGACTCGAACCGTACGCGCGCATGCTGGAAACACTACCCGCCAGTGCGTCTGCCATGGCTTGCCTGCAGGCGACCCAGGCAAACATGGCCTGGTGGATGCTGGCCTTACCATTGTTCTGCCTGCCAGCACGGCCACGCATGGCGCTTCTGCTGGCAGCGATCATGCTGTTGTGCGGTTTGGTGGCAGGCTGGCAGCAGCAGTTGCAAGGTACGCAATTTTTCACGCACACCTTGTGGTCTGCCTGGATCGCTGCTTTTCTGATATATCTGCTGCATCATTTGTTCCGGGCCGAGGACGCGTTGGCCTGAAACACAAAAGTAAGTCACAATCTGCCTGTCTAGTTGTCGTTTCATACAAAAACAGGAGCACCATGAACGAGCAGATTGCGAGAGAAGTGGTATTGGTCCGTGCTATCGAAACGGCCGATCAGAAAAAAGAAGTCCTCAGCGAGGAGGACCGCATGTATGCCAGCCGCAGCGCGCGTGAGCTTGCGCAGTGGCAAGCTTCGGGCAAGCAGGCCGAAGTGACGGGTGACGATTTCCTGCAACAGCGCTCCGAGCTGATCCTCAAGCGCATCACCGAGCGCACCCCCGCCTTCGCCGCCTTCGCGAAGCGTCGCAACGGCATGAAAACCCTGGCGCTGGCCTTGCCCCTGCTGGCTTTGTTGCTGGGCGCCGGGCTCGATCGCATCACGGACCCCCATCGCGTCGACTTGCTGTCCGCGCCCTTGCTGCTGATCATCGCCTGGAATGTGCTGGTCTACCTGGGCTTGCTGATCTGGCTATGCATTCCTTCGCATTCCCTCGGTTGGCCGAAAGCGGGACTGGTGCGCCACCTGAGCGTGGGCCGCCTGGCCTTGCCGCGCAAGCTGCCGCACGCCCTGTCCTCGGGCTTGCTCAGTTTCATGGGGGAATGGGCGCACCTGAGCGCCAAGCTGACGGCCGCACGCCTGAGCCGTACCATTCATCTGAGCGCCGCCATGTTTGCCATCGGCGCCGTCGCCTCTCTGTATGCGCGCGGTTTCCTGTCGCAATACGCGGCCGGCTGGGAAAGCACCTTTTTGAGTGCCAGCCAGGTGCACAGCCTGCTTTCGACCCTGTTTGCGCCAGCGATTGCCCTGTTTCATTTGCAAGGTTTTTCGCTGGCGGAAATCGAAGCGCTGCGTTTCCCGCAAACGACGACCGTGGAAGGTGGCGCGCGCTGGGTGCATTTGTATGCGGCAACGATTTTCCTGCTGGTCGTCGTCCCCCGCCTGATCCTGGCCCTGGTCAACAATTGGCGCGCCGCGCGCCTGGCCAAGCACTTTCCACTGGATCTCGATCAACCGTATTTCCGCAAGCTCAATGAAAGCATCGGTGTGGCCACGGGCGGCATGCTGCGCGTCTTGCCGTACAGCTTTACTGTCGATGAGGCGCGCCACAAGGGCCTGGGCCAACTGTCCATCATGCTGTTTGGTGAGCAGGGGCGCATGATGCTGCGTCCATCGACGTCGTATGGCGAAGAGCCGCAGGAGGTCTTGCGCGGCACCGACTTGAATGATCCGCAAGTCAATATCACGGCCGTGCTGTTCAACCTGACGGCGACGCCGGAAAAGGAAAATCACGGTGCCTTCCTCGATTACCTGGTGCAATCGTCGACACGCGGCATCGCCGTCCTGATCGACGAGTCCAGCTATTTGCAGCACGCTGGCGAGCAGGCGGATAACGGCGCGCGTCTGGCGGAGCGAGTTGCATTGTGGCAACATTTCTGCCAGTTCCATCAAACCACGGCCACCCTGGTCAATTTGCTCAATCCCGCCTTGCACCCGCTTGACGCCGGTGTCGGCTTGAAAGTATCGGCCGCAGCATGAGTGTGAATGTGAATAAAGATGTCCAGGATGATGCGGTGCAGATTCAGTTTGCGCTGATTTCGCATACGAATAATGGCAAGACGACGTTGGCGCGCACCCTGGTGGGCGTGGATATCGGCGAAGTGCGCGACGCCGCCCACGTGACCGTGTTTGCGGAATCGCACACCTTGCTGGCCACGCCGCAGGGTGATGCCTTGCAATTGTGGGACACCCCCGGCTTTGGCGACTCCGTGCGCCTGCTCAAGCGTCTCGGGCAGTCGGGCAATCCCATCGGCTGGTTCCTGCGCGAAGTGCTGGACCGTTATCGCGACCGCCCGTTCTGGCTCAGTCAGCAAGCGTTGCGCACGGCCAAGGACGCGGCCGACGTGGTGCTATACCTGGTCAATTCTTCGGAAAACCCCAGGGATGCTGGTTATTTGCCGGCGGAAATGAAAATTCTCGAATGGCTGGGCAAGCCGGTGGTGGTCTTGCTCAATCAGATGGGGCCGCCGCGTCCGGGCAATGAGGAGCACAGCGAGCAGGCGCGCTGGCGCGAGTATTTACAGCAATATCCCATCGTGCGCGACGTACTGGCGCTCGATGCCTTTGCTCGCTGCTGGGTGCATGAACGTGTGTTTTACGAAGCCGTGGGCAAGTTGTTGCCACAGTCGCAGCAAGCCGGCTATGCACGTCTGTTTGCTGCCTGGCAAGCGCAGAATACGGCGCGCTTCCAGCAGGCCATGCATTTGCTGGCCACACAGCTGGCCGTGGCAGCCCAAGATCGCGAAGCCATCGAGCCCGTCTCCAAGGGCTTGCTGAAATCGGCCTTGCAAGTTGTGGGTATCGGCAAGAATGCAGAGCAGCAACGCCAGGAAAAGGCCATGGCCAATCTGGTGGCGCGGCTCAATACGCACAGCGGCGAAACGACGCGTGAACTATTGATCTTGCACAAACTCGATCCTACCGATGCGCATAAGATCAATAGCCGGATACGGGAAAATTTCGCCGTGCGCGCGCCGATCGACAAGGCGCAGGCGGGGTTATTGGGCGCCATGATTTCCGGTGCGGCGACGGGCTTGTCGGCTGACCTGATTTCCGGCGGCCTGACCTTGGGCACGGGCGCCTTGCTCGGCGGCGTGGTCGGTGCACTGACGTTTGCGGGCGCAGCTTGGGGGTTTAATTCCGGCACGGACCGCAACGAGCCCACCATGCAATTTACAGATGCCTTCCTGCGTACCCTGGTGGTAGCGGGTGTGTTGCGTTACCTGGCGGTGGCGCACTTTGGCCGCGGCCGCGGCAACTTTGTGGAAAGCGAAGCGCCGGCCTTCTGGCAAGATGAGGTCGAGCAAGCGGTCGCCCGTCATGATGCGGCTTTACTTGAGTTGTGGAAAGATCTGCGCCGGGAAAAATCGCCTGAGCAAGCCGTCGAGCGCGTCACCCCCGTGATTGCCGCCATCACCTCCGATACCCTCGCGCGTCTGTATCCGGCTGTGGCGCGCCTGGTGTAGTTCATCAGCCTGTCAGGCATGGGCCTGCAGCCACTGCTGCAGAAATTGCACGCAGCCCCTGACCTTGGCCGAGTTCGACAGCCGCGACGTGGTCACCGCCCCTGCATCGGCAGCCTGTTTTCCACATCCCATGCCACGCAATGTGGATATTGGGATTATGCATTTCCTGATTGTATTCTGATGCGGCGTCAGTATCATCAAGGCATCCATCTATCGACAGGAGAAGTTCATGCCCGCACACAGAATCGCAGTCATCGCCGGCGACGGCATCGGCAATGAAGTCATGCCGGAAGGGCTGCGTGTTGTCGAGGCCGCCGCGCGCCGCTTCAATATCGACCTGCAGTTGACGACCATGGCATGGGCGAATTGCGACTATTACCTGGAGCATGGCCAGATGATGCCCTCAGACTGGTTTGCCCAGCTCAAGGATTTCGACGCCATCTATTTTGGCGCCGTGGGTTGGCCGGACAAGGTGCCTGACCATATCTCGCTGTGGGGTTCGTTACTCAAATTTCGGCGCGAGTTCGACGAATACGTCAACTTGCGTCCCGTGCGGCTGATGCCGGGCGTGCCGTGTCCGCTGGCGAACAAGAAGCCGGGTGATATCGACTTTTATGTGGTGCGTGAAAATACGGAAGGAGAATATTCCTCCGTGGGCGGGCGCATGTTCGAGGGGACGGAGCGCGAAACGGTGCTGCAGGAATCCGTGTTTACGCGCAAGGGCGTCGACCGCATCCTCAAGTATGCATTTGAGCTGGCGCAAAGCCGGCCCAAGAAACACCTGACCTCGGCGACCAAATCGAATGGCATCGCGATCAGCATGCCATTCTGGGATGAGCGGGTCGAAGCGATGGCGCCAGCGTTCCCCGATGTGCAATGGGATAAATACCATATCGACATTCTGGCGGCCCGCTTTGTATTGAGCCCTGAGCGCTTCGACGTCGTGGTGGCGTCGAATCTGTTTGGCGACATCCTGTCTGACCTGGGCCCCGCGTGCACAGGAACGATTGCCATCGCGCCATCGGCCAATATCAATCCGCAGCGCACTTTCCCGTCAGTATTTGAGCCAGTACACGGTTCCGCCCCCGATATCTATGGCCGGAATATCGCCAACCCGATCGGTATGATCTGGTCGGGCGCCATGATGCTCGATTTCCTCGGCAATGGCGATGCCAATTACACGGCCGCACATGACGCGATTTTGGGCGCCATCGAGCAGGTGCTCGAGCATGGTCCGCGTACGCCGGACATGGGCGGGGGCGCCAGTACGACCGAGGTGGGCATGGCGGTTGCCGAATTGCTGAAATAAAGCTTGCCGCCCGTGGGCGGCTTTGCTATAGTTCGCCTCCCCAATGAGACGCAGTCAAATGCGGCAGTTGAGGATCACCGGAAACGGCGATGAGCAAGAAAAGAAGGAGTTGACGGATGTAGTGAAATGCTTCATACTCTTCCTTCTTCGCAGCTGACAAACACAACGCTTTGTCGATAGCGCGAAAGCAGTAACCGAATACCGTTCTTTAACAAT
>NZ_JAFCWK010000028.1:0-8193 GCF_049897525.1 Janthinobacterium sp. PSRC1-1 | reverse complement strand
CTGATCATTGGTGCCATGATGCGCAAGCTGGTGCACGTGGCATTCGGCGTGCTCAGGTCGGGGAAAATATTTGATCCGGCCTTGCACGCCGCTTGACGGGGATAACAGTATCTACGCGACCTACGCCTGACCTCGCTCACGATCCCCATCACACCACGACGATATTCGCCTGCGCCTTGAGCGGGCACGGCAGGGTGTCGTCGAAGGTGATTTCGATGGCGCTGGCGACGAACATGCCGCCGATGTGCTGGGCGGCGATTTCCGGCGGCGTGCCGGGCTTGGTCAGGTTGACGTCTTGCGCGAAGACGAAGACTCTCCACGTACCGTAGACCTTTTGATCATATTGCAGCAAGGTGCGGTAAGCGCGTTTCAAGTCCAGGCTGCCTGCGTACACGCCGTCGTTGGCGCCCGGGTCGAAACCCAGGCCATCGTCGGTCAGCGAGGCGACGAAATACAGGCCCTGCGGTGCCTGGAACAGCACGAAGGCATACAGCTCCGTGCCGCGGAAGACATTGCCATTGTCGCGCCTGAAGCTGGCGCGCAGCCACAACGGTTCGTAGGCTTGCACGACGGCGGGCGTATCCGTTTCCACGGGCCCCGCCACATGGATGTTGACTTGCGTTTCGGTCACCGCATGCTGGTAGGTGGCACCCGTGGTGAAACGTTGATACTCCCAGCTGATGTCGGCCGTGTAGGGCAGGCCCGCGTTCGGCGCTTCCGGCAACACCCATTTCGCCACGACGCGCTCGGCCAGGGTCAGTTCGCCGGCGGCCGGTGGTGTTGCTTCCTGACCACGCCAGAACGGGTCCGCGATATCGGAGCAGGCGACGGCGATGGCGCCCGAGGCGATGGCCGAGGCCACGCCCGCCACCGTGAATTCGGGCTGGCCCGAGCCGGCCCCTTCGAGCGAGCAGCAATCGACGCTGGGATCGGTTTCCTCGAAGCTGCCGCCCACGCTGAAACTGGCCTTGCCGGAGCCGAGCGCGGCGGCAATGATGGCGACCAGCGCGGCGATGATGGCGATGATGATGGCGAGTATCTTCCACCACGGGTCGGAAAACGGCAGCTCGCCATGCGTGCCCGCATAGGCGGGATTCGGCGTCCAGACGAGGGTCATGCCGGTCGGCACGATCGGCCCCAGGCCGGGCGGACAGCGGCACTCTTTGCCATCCGTGCCCGTGCTGCCCCAGCGCTTGCCGGGCAAGTGCCCTTGCGGCTTGGACAGTTCCAGCGTGCCTTCCTCGACCGTGCACGTATAGGTATTGGTGGCGCTGTCAAAGCGCGTCTGCGAGACGAAGATTTGCTGGATCGAGCGGCGCGGCGCGTAGCCGTCCGCCTTGGCGACGAAGCTGACGAGTCTCTTGCCGGGCGCCGCATGCTGGAAGTCGGCGTCCCACATCACCAGCATGGCCGCGCCGGCGGGAATGCTGGCAAAGAAAAAGGTGCGCGCCACGGGCACGATGCCGGGGTCGCCCACGCTTTCCAGGTACACCGTGACATTCGTCAGCGCGCTGCTGGACATGTTGGTGACATGGGCGGCGATGCGCAAACCATAGATGGCATTGTCGAAGATGCCATCGGGCAGCATGATATTGGTGACGGGCTCGATCGCGAACGGCCGCGTCAGCACCTGCATGGGGGTGTCGCTCATGATGCTTGCTCCTCGGGGCTGTGCTGTTCTTGCGCCTGCTCTTGCGCTTGTTCTTTCTCCGGAGTGGTGACGAGATACGTGACGCCGCCCAGTACCTTGCCGTCCTGACTCTCGAGCACGCGCAGCAGCGCATACTGGCGTGGCGGCAAGGCTTCGGCGCGCAGGCTCAGGTACACGGCCTGCGCCTGGCCGCGCGGCACTTCCAGCGCCAGTTCTTGCTCGCCGGGCACATCGCCATTGCAGTGGGGCGTGCGCGCCAGACCCGCTATCAGGCGTGCTTCCCTGGCCGGTTGCCATTTTTCCAGGCCCAGGGTGGCCAGCAGGCGCGCCGGCAGTTCGCCGCCCTGTTCGATGTGCAATGCCACTTTCCTGGCTGCTCGGGGCAGGGCCGCCACCGTGATGGCCAGCAGCTGCGCGCGCCGCGCCGCCAGCACCACGGTGACATTGCGCTGGGCGATCTGCTCGTGCTGTTTGGGCTGGAAGGGGAAACCGTTGGGCAGCGGGTCGGGCAGCGGGTTGATGTCGCCCGCGCCGTGGGCCACGGCCAGCAGGCATTCGTGGCCGCCATTGACGATGACGGGCACCCAGGGCACGAGGCACAGCACTTCCTGCGTGGCGCCGGGCGGCAAGTCGGCAAACGCGGAACCGATCTGCGTGGCGGCGCCGACGGCGATCTGGCCGGAAGGGTCGGCCCAGTAAAAGTCCACGCGCACGCCGTTCGAGGCGCTGTTGCCCGTGTTGTGTACGCGCCCCCACAGGTAATTGCTGGTGCCGGCAATGGGTGCGCCGGGCGGGCCATTCGGATCATTGCCCGGCACGACCCAGATGTCGGCGCTGTCCCACCACCAGGGCTGGCCGTCTTCGATGATCAGGTGGGCTGGCATGGCGTTCTCCTTGTCCTGGACCGGTGCCTGTAGCTTAGGCCGCGGTGGCGCTGGCCTCTTGATCGGCATCAATGCCATGGAACACGGCGCCGGTGCGCCGTTGGCGTGCTTGCGTGGGGTAATATTGCGGCAGAATGCAGCTGAGTAAATCCAGGAAAAGGTTGGAACGTGTCTGAAAAAGTGAATGAAGTTTGCATCAACGCCGCTTGCGGCCGGACCTTGCCGCTGCGCGTGGCGCATTGCCCGTTTTGCGGCGCGCGCCAGGTGGCGCAAGCACCGGTTATGGAGAAACTGCCAGCGCCGCCCCCGCTGCCGCGCATGCCGCCGCCGGTGCCCGTCGCTCCACCCGTTCCTGCACCGCAAGCTGCGCCGCAGCGCGCTCCTGCTCCCCAGCCCGTCCCGCCACCGGCTGCCGTAGCGGCGCCCGCGCCAGTCAAGGCGCCGCCCGCCAAGCCTGCCATCAAGGGTTCGGTGCCGCCGCCACGCCCACCCGTGCGCTTGCGCACCTGGATCGCGGCGGCCGTGGTGCTGACCGGTATCTGGTTTTATAACAAGCCAGCCGACAAGCCGGCCAGCGTGGCCGAGCAGGTGGCGGCAGCCACGGCGCTGGCGGCGCAGTGCGACCTGGACGGGGCGCGCAGTGCGCTGGCCGTGCTGAAAAGCGCCAGGGCGCCCGCCGCGCAGATCAAACGCTTGCAGGCGAACATCACCAAATCCGCCGCCGCGTGCGAGCGGCAACAGCAGCGGGCGCAGGCGTGGACGGCGCTGCAGGACAGCGTCAGGCAGGCGCTCGATGCGGGCAAGCCGGACGTGGCCGCCACACGCCTGGCCATCTACGTGAAACGCTGGGGCGACGATCCCGACACGCTGGAACTCGATGCCAAAGTCAAAGTGGCGCAAGCCAGCGCCCAGCTCGACCTGGCCGACGCTTGCCTGGCGAAAAGCGACCGCGTCTGCCTGGAAAACAGCCTGATTGCCGCCGAGCGCTATCAACGGCCGGAACTGGCGGCGCGCACGCAGGCGCTGCGCACGGCCTTGTCGCAATTGCTCGAACGTTCGCTGCTCGATGCGGCCCCGGCCCCGGTCCCGGCGCAGTAGCGCAAAGCAATGTCTGGCATGCCTGCTTGTCGGGAAGGCGCCGTGAAACATATCAAGATACCATTGCTTACAACTACGCCACAAAAGCCTGTTCTTATGTGCGTTAGCGCACGCTAGAAAATTTTAGGCAGGTGTATATTGCGAACTGATCTGTGTCTTTTGATAATAATGAAAGGGAATATCATGAAAGTAAGCAAAAATTGGATGACCGTGTGCGTCGCCGGGATGATGGTTGTGGCACTGGCTGCCTGCCAGAAGAAGGATGATGTCGCTGCCGGTCCTGCGGAACAAGCTGGCCAGAAGATCGATGCGGCCGCTGCCAAGGCTGAAGCCGACATCAAGGCCGCTGCGACCAAAGCGGACGCTGCCGTGAGCCAGGCCGCTGCCGATACGGGCGCCAAGATGGACCAGGTCGCCGCTGACGCCGACAAAAAAATGAGCGAAGCGGCCGATGCCGTCGGCAAGAAAGTGGAAAAAGCCGGCGAAAAGATGCAGGAATCCGCGCACAAGTAATCATCGTAACAAGCGCCAGGGCTGGCCAGCGCCGGCCCGGCTGCCGCAGCCGCCGTCAGGTGACGGCAGCTGCGGCGACGCCATCGCTGGCCTGGCCTTCTGGCCCGGCCGCCTCCGTTCCCGTCTTGTCCATCCCTTCCGTTCCCCCCAGCACCACGCTCAAATCGACAAAGCCGTCGCGCCACGCGCGTTCCAGGTCTTGCTCCACCGCTTCCAGCGTCGTTCTTTCCACCTGCTGAAAACCGCGCAAGCCATACGCCCGGTTGCGCCCGTGCGCCTTGGCCAGGTATAGCGCCATGTCGATCAGGTTGACGCTGCGTTCCCACGTGAGCGGCCGTCCCAGCGGCGTTAGCGGATAGGGCGCAAAGCCCACGGACACATGCACCTGGATGGCCTGTCCCTGGTAGCGGATGACTTGCGCCGCCATGCCGTTGAGGATGCGCCGCGCGATATCGTCGAGTCCGTCCCGCGCGACGGCGGGCAGGAAGGCGAGGAATTCCTCGCCGCCCCAGCGCACGATCATGTCCGTTTCGCGCAGCACGTCGTGCAAGGTTTCGGCGATCGTCGTCAGCACCAGATCACCCGCCGCATGGCCGTAACGGTCGTTGATGTGCTTGAAATGGTCGACATCGAGCAGGAACAGCGCACCCACGACATCGCCGCCGCAGGACGGCTGCGGCTTGCCCGCATGGCTGCGCATGAATTCCTGGAAGTGGCGGCGGTTGTACAGGGCCGTCAGCGGGTCGCGCGAGCTCTGGCGCTTGAGTTCCTGGTTCTTCACCTTCAGCTGCACGTTCGCGTGGCGCACCTTGCGGTACAGCAAGCTGACGATGACGGACGCCATGGCCAGCACCAGCGCCAGCAGCCACCATACGCGCTGCTGCAGGCGGCGGTTGTCGATCTCCGTGCTCTTGAGCTGATTCTCGCGGCTGAGCAGCTCGATCTGGCGCTGCTTCTTTTCCGCCTCATACTTTTCTTGCAGCTCATACACGGCCTTTTGCCGCTGCTTTTCGAACAGCTGGTTGGAAATGCTCCGCTCGCGGTGGTAGGCCGTGACGGCGCCGCGCATGTCGCCCGCCTTTTCCAGCGCCATGCCGTATTCCAGCAGCACGGCCTGCATGTCCGGCTGGTTGGCCGTGCGCTCGTAGAAGGCCAGGCCCGTGGCCACGCTTTGCTTGCCTTCCTGCAAGCGTCCCTGGCCGATCAGCGCCTGGCCGATGTTCAGGCGCGCCGTCGCCTCCACCTGTTCATCGTTGACCAGGCGCGCCGCCGTGATGGCTTCATTCGCAAAGCGCAGGGCGCGTGCATAGTCGCCTTCTTTCAGATAGCTGTCCGACAGATTGACGAGGGTAATGGCCACCATGCCGCTGGCGCCCAGCTGGCGTTCCAGCGCCAGGGCCGCCAGCAGGGCGCGCTGGCCCCGTTGCGGCTGCTGCGCGTCGAGCGCCAGCCCGTATTCCGTATTCTTCGCCTGCGCCATGCGGCCCGGCGATTCCAGGGTGCTTGATACGGCCAGCAGCTCGTCGAGCACCTCGAAGCCCTTGTCGTACTCGCGCATCTGCGTGTACAGCAGGGTGAGGGCATTCAGGGCGGCGGCCAGGCTGGAGGGGGACTTGCTCTGGCGCGCGAGGTCGACGGCCGCCTGCAGCTTGGCCAGCGCAAACGGAAAATTGCCTTCCTCGGCCCACGACTGGCCCGCGCTGATGGTGGCCTGCACGCGCACGGGCAGGTCGTCCGTGCGGTTGGCGATCTTTTCCGCTTCGAAGGCCAGCAGATGCGAAGCGCGGCCTTCGTTCCTGGCAAACGTGATGTAGGCCTTGTTGAGCATGCCTTTCGCCAGCGCCACATCGCTCTTGTTCATGCGGGCGTAGGCGATCAGTTCTTCGGCCAGCTGCATGGCGATATCGTTCTGCCCCAGGCGCATGCGGGCGTTGCTCAGCTGGGTAAGGAATTCCGCGCGCACGGGCAGGGGCGCGCTGCGCGCCTGCGTTTCCACCTCCTGCAGGCGCTGCAGGGCGCGCGCGGGCACGAAACGGCCATCTTCGCGCACGGCGGCGATATGCTGCTCAAGGTTGTCGATCTGGGCCTGGACGGCAGGCGGCAGCACGCAGGCCAGTACCAGCAGCCAATGCGCCCTTCGCCACGATGCCCGTGTGTGTCTGCCTGCCAACTTCCCGCCCTCGCAATGACCATGCCTGTTTGCAACGATTATATGATGTTGCAATCAAGAAATATCATGGTATGTGCAGATTTTTGCGAAAGTGCACACTTTGGCTGCATGTCAGCGCAGGGCCAGGGCGGCCGTGGCCGGCGGGCTGCCTTTCAGGCGGAAGATGGCGACGGCCTCAATCAGGGCTTGCGCCTGTTCTTGCAGGCTTTCGGCAGCGGCCGCCGCCTGCTCGACCAGGGCGGCGTTCTGTTGCGTGATGTTGTCCATCTGCGTGACCGCCTGGTTGACCTCGCTGATCCCCGCGCTTTGCTCGTGGCTGGCGCTGGTGATCTCGCTCATGATGGCGGCCACCTTCTGGATCGATTCCACCGCCAGCGCCATGGTGCGCCCCGCCTCGTCGACCAGCTTGCTGCCGGCGTCAACCCGTTCCACGGAGGCGCCGATCAGGGTCTTGATTTCCTGGGCGGCGGCAGCGCTGCGGTGGGCCAGGCTGCGCACCTCGCCGGCGACGATGGCGAAGCCGCGTCCCTGTTCGCCCGCCCGCGCCGCCTCGACGGCGGCGTTCAAGGCCAGGATGTTGGTCTGGAAGGCGATGCCGTCGATGACGCCGATGATGTCGGCGATCTGGCTCGAACTTTCCTTGATGGCGCCCATCGTGTTGACCACCTGGGCGACGACGGCGCCGCCCTGCACGGCGACGGCCGAGGCGGTGGCGGCCAGCTGGTTTGCCTCGCCGGCGTTGCTGGCGTTTTGCCGCACCGTCGCCGTCAGCGTTTCCATCGAACTGGCCGTTTCTTCGAGGGAACTGGCTTGCGCTTCAGTACGCGCCGACAGGTCGGCATTGCCCAGCGCGATTTCGTGCGTGGCGACCGACATTTCGCCGGTGCTGGTGCGGATGTCGCCGATCAGCCCCGTCAGGTTGGCGTTGATGGTGTTCATCGCGTGCAGCAGCACGCCGATTTCGTCGGCTCTTTCGATGACGGCATCGATGCTCAGGTCACCGCCGGCGATCAATTGCGCCGTGGCGATCGCCTGGTCCAGGCTGCGCTTGATGTGGCGGTACACGAGAAACAGGCACAGCAGCGAGACCATGACCGACACCAGCAGCACGCCGACGGTGACGGAATAGGCCGCCATGGTGCCGCCCGTCGCCGTCTGCACGGCCGCGCTCGTGCGCTGGTCGAGCAGCGTGAGAAATTCATTCACCGGCTGCATGATCTTGCCCTTGTTGCGGTGGTATTGGACATCATGCATGATGGTGCGGGCCATTTCCAGGTCGGGCGGACCCTTCTTGGTAAAGTTGCCGCTGCCGTCGTCGAACAAGCCCTTGACGGCGTTCATGGCGATCACCTCGGTCTTCACCAGGCCGTCGGAATTGGCCTGGGCCTCTTGCAGTTTGGCAAATTCCTGCTCGCTGAAGCCGGCTTTGCGCATCAGCTCGGCCAGTGGCACGCTGGGGCCCGTCGATGCCGGCACCGGCATGCCCGCCGCCACGAAGTCCCAGTAGATGCGCTCGTAATGCTCGGGGCGCGGCTTCTTGCCGTTGCGGATGTCGAGGATGTCCATGTATTGCTGCTCGTAGCTGGCGTCGCCCGTGACGACGTAGGTGCGGGCCAGCCGGGTCAGGTCATCCGAGCTTTGCCGCAATTCATCGGCCAGCAGATAGGATTGGAAGCGCGTTTCAGTGACCTGGTTCGCTTCGGCCTGTTTGGTGGCCACGCGGAACAGGGCCAGCAGGCTGACGATGGAGAGCGCCAGGCTAAGAGCCACCCCTTTAAAGGTGTACATTGACAGCCCCGTCTTTTAGTACCCGTGCCGTTGATACGTGGCGTCGGGCAACAGCACCGGCCACATAGCCTTTTTTCGCTGTTTTTTTC
>NZ_JAFCWK010000027.1:0-12633 GCF_049897525.1 Janthinobacterium sp. PSRC1-1 | reverse complement strand
CGCGCCGGTGATGCTGGCCTGCCCCGCCACCACAGTGCCGCCCGCCGGCCCCGCCAGCGCAAGACTGCCGTAGCCGAGCATCAGCGCCGCCGCCATGCTGGTCAAGGCGAAATGCGCCCTGCCGCCGCTGCATCCTGGCATCGAGCGCTTGCCGGCCGAGTTGACGTTTTCGGACACGGCGGCGTAAGCGCCCGTGGCCTGGTTCCAGATGGAGCGGTAGATGCGGTTCATGGCGGTGTCCTGAGTGTTTTAACTTGTACTAATTTAGAAGTACTTGACGGCTTGCAGCCAGAAGCGGCCTGCCGCATCCGGTGCCGAGGTCGCCTTGGCATTGCCCAGCTTGTGCGCGTAATACGCTTTCAGCACGAGCGCATTGGCGCCCGTCCACGTCACGCCCACACCGGCCCCGCTCAGGGTGCGGCGGTTGTCGCCGGCGCTCCAGGCGTCGCGATTGAGCTTGACGCTGCCCGTGTCGGCAAAGGCCAGCACCTGCAGCTGGCCGGGCAAGGCCGCAAAGGCCGTCACGTTCTGGCGCAGTTCCAGATTCAGCACGTAACCCTGGTCGCCATACGCCTCGCCGCCCGGATAGGCGCGCACGCCGCCCACGCCGCCGATGCCCATCTTTTCCGAGACATCGAGATTTTTCGACGCCGCCTGGCCGCTGAGGGTGCCGAACAAGCTCGTCTCGCCGCCCAGGCTTTGCAGGCGCGCCGCGTTGAAGGCGAGCTTGTGGAAGCTGCCGTTGCTCTTCACCGTCAGCTGGTCGATCAGGCGCGCCAGCGGCGTCTCGATGTCGATCTTGCCCGTGGTGTACGTCACGGAATAGGTGCTTGCGCCACCGCCGCCCCAGCCATCCTTGGCGTCGCCATTCAGGTTCAGCATCCACACCCTGGCCGTCTTGTCGTTGACCGTGCCCGTCGATTCCGTGCGGTCCTGGAACGTCTTGTCGTCGTAGCTGACTTGCGCATACAGGTTGCTGCTGCGCGAGCGGATCAGCGGATAACTGCCATACGCGCTGGCGATCTTCGCCGTGCCCTTGGCCTCGAGCACGGCAAATTCCTTGCCCAGCTTGTAATCCATATACGTGTAGGCGCCGCCCAGGCGCAGCAAACCGGCCTGCCCCTGATACGCCAGGCGGCCGTAGTTCAAGCCGTCGGCCGAGGTAAACGCGCGCACGCTGGCCACGTCGCCGATGCCGGCCAGTTCATTGATGTTCAAGGTGGCGCCGATGCGGTTGCGGCCCGTGTAGCGGTTGCCCTGGTTATCGACGTCGATGCTGCCGTTGAAGCGCGATCCCGGCTGCACCTCGACGATCAGGTCGGACGCGCCCAGGGACGCTCCCGGCGCCAGGGTCGAGCTGACCTGCACGCCCGGCAAGTCCGACAGCAGCAGCAAGCGCCGCTCCAGCGGCGGCGTGGCAATCACTTGCCCGTCGAGACCGGCCAGTATCGCGCCGGCCAGGCCGTCGGACAGATTACTCTGGTTGCGCAGCTGCACTTGCCCATACTGGCCCGGCAGCACGCTGATTTGCACCACGCCATCCTCGATATCCTGCGCCGGCAGATACGCCTGCGCCAGGAAATAGCCACGCTCCTGGTAATAGCTGGCAATCTTACTGGCCATGGCGCGCAACTCGCCCAGGGTCAGCTCGCTGCCCGGCACGAAACCCGTGCTGGCGATCAGTTCGCTTTCAGGAAACACGGGCGGCGCCGTCACCTGCAGGCGCCGTACCGTGATGCGCGTGGTATCGCCCACCGTGGCGGCCGGTACATTGCCCTGCTGCACGCGGATGGCCGGCGGCGCCTTCGGCAACTGGGGCGCGACGGGAATCTGCTGCAGCTGGCTGCCGGCGTTCGGCGGATCGACGGCCCAGGCGGACTGGATCAGCAGCAGCAGGGTCAGGGGAAGTAATTTGGTGTTCAAGGTCATCCTTTCTGGCGGCGCACCCGCGCCAGGTACACCGCTTCCGGCTGCACCAATGGGGGAATACAAAAGCTGAAATGGGAGTATTTTTTAACATCAATGTTAAATTTGATGGCAACTGAAAAATCAAGTTCCGCTCAGCAACCTTCCTCCATTTTAGCCCTTCGTCAGGCGAGAAAATACCTATCTGATGACCTCGTTCACCACATTGGTGCGACCTAAATGGCGACAGTCCTAAAATACGAAAAGTCCTATGAAAATGCGCACTTCAACTGAAAATGTCGTTGCTACAACACAACAACATTGCAATACCGCCACTATCAACACGCTATTCCTCGCAGGCACCACATCTGAAAATTAGGCAAGGCATTAGCATTTTCGCAACACAAAACAATGTTATTTTTTCCATAGCAAGATACGACTTCCATGACACACTTTCTTTTTGCGCCTTGGCATGTCACATACTTGCAAAAATAAATTTTTAATACATGAATATTGATATATAGATTATTTTTAACGATGCGCTACGGGGATGGGCGGCTGCTTAAATTTCCGCGAGGAACACCGGCGCGGCAGGCATGCAACACCTCAGTCAGGGGGTGAGATGGCGCATGCCTGTGGAGAGGAAAAAGAGCGGAAGTGCGCTACTGCACTGGTCTGGCCAGGCGCTATCTGGACAGCACGTATTTCGCCAGGGTAGCCGCATCGGCGACGCTGAGCTGGCTGAATGGCGGCATGGGCACGGGCCCCCATTTGCCGGCGCCGCCGCTGCGGATGTTCGCCGCCACGGCCGCGACATTGTCCTTGCCCTTGTACCTGGCTGCCACCTCGGCAAAACCCGGGCCGACCACTTTCTGGTCGAGGGCGTGGCATGCCATGCAGCCATTCGCCGCCAGCAAGGTGTTGACATCCTTGCCACTGGCGGCCGGGACAGCCGCTGCGGCCGGCCTGGCCACGGCCGCGGCAGGTACGGCGGCGCCCCGCTCCGCGCCATAGGTTTTCACCAGGTAATCGACCATGGCCGGCATGTCCGCGTCGTCAAACTGGGCGCCGAACGGCTTTTTCATCTTCTTGACGGTCGCTTCCCAGTAGGCGCGCGGCGAGGCAGGCGGCTGGCTCGATGCATACTGGGCCGCGTGGCAGGTCATGCAATTGCGCTGCACCAGCTGGTAGCCGGGCAATTCACTGGGTTTGTAGGTCGCCGTTTCCGGCGGCAAGTGGATCTCCAGCGCACACGCGCCGCCCGCCGCCGACAGTGCCAGCGCGGCAATCAATATGTTCATTCCCATGTGAATCTCCTCAGACTGCGTCGATGCGCGTGGTTTCGACCACGTTGCGCATATAACCCATGGGATTCCACAGGGCTTTCATCGGTTGGCTCTGGCCGATGCGGTTGACGGCGCGCACCATCAGCACGTGCTTGCCCTTGCGCGGCGCCTTCATGAGCATCGTCCACTCGCGGAACGAAAAGCGCCCCAGGTCCTTGCCCAGCCTGGCTTCCTGCCACGTCTGGCCGCCGTCCACCGAGACGGTCACCTCGCTGATGCCCTGGCCGCCATCGAAAGCGATGCCGCGCAGGGCCAGGTCGCGCCCCGCCTTCACTTGCGCGCCATCTGGCACGCTGGTAATGAAGGAGCGCACGTTAAGGCGGCTGATCGGCGTCGTCTTGCCCACCGGTGTACCCGGTTCGATGAAACCGGAACCATTGTCGGGGATGCGGTAGCCCGTGCTCATCCAGAAGCCGTCGAAGGGCTTGTCGAGAACGGTGATGTCGCTCAGGTGCTTGACCCAGTAAGTGCCGTAATAGCCGGGCACGATCAGGCGCAGCGGGTAGCCGTTGAGGAAAGGAATGTCCTCGCCATTCATGGCCCAGGCCAGCAGCACGTCGCCGGCCATGATGTGCTCGACGGACAAGGCTTTCTGAAAGTCGGGACCGTCGCCCACGGGCGGCGTTTCCAGGCCATTGAAGGCCACTTGCACGGCGCTGGCGGCGATGCCGGCCTTTTCCAGCACGGTTTTCAGGGGGATGCCGGTCCAGCGGGCATTGCCCATGGCGCCATTGCCCAGCTGTCCGCCATTCGCGCGCGGGGCGAAGAAGCCGCGGCTGTTACCCGAACATTGCGTCACGGCCACCACATCGACGGGTTCGGCCAGTTTTTTCAGCTCGGCCAGCGACAGTTCCAACGGTGCCTTGACCAGGCCGCCGATGCGCAGCCGGTAGCTGTCGCCATCGATGCTGGTGGGCAAGCCGCTCCAGTGGTAGCGCACGAAAAATGCGTCGTTGGGCGTGATCGCGCCTTCATTGAACACGCTGAACGGCGTTTCCAGCTGGGGCGGGCGGCTGGTCAGCAAGATCAACGGGCGCTTTTGCGGGAAGGCCACCAGTTCGCGCTCGCCATTTTCAAACGGCAAAGTGACGGAGGCGGCCAAGGCTGACCCAGGCCCCGCCACGGCGGCGGCGCCCAGGGTGGCCGTGGTGCGCAGGAAGCGGCGCCGGCCGGCGGGCAACAAAGTCGTGTCAGACATGTTTGAGCTCCACTTTGGTGTCGGCGGGGGCACCGCCGTTGCGGTCATCGTTGACCAGCTTCTTGATGTAATACATGACGCTCATGATGACCACGCTCAGCAGGCCGAACCAGAACGACACGCGCTGCTCCGTATCGGACGACACGCTCATGGCCCCGAGGATCACCAGCATGGCGATGATGGTGAAATACGTCAGGTAGGGGAACAGCCACATACGCACTTTGATGCGTTCGGGACATTCGCGTTCCAGGCGGCGGCGCAGGCGCAATTGAGAGATCGCAATGAGCAGGTAGACAAACAGGATCAGGATGCCGTAGGAATTGACGATGAACGGGAACACCAGGTCGGCCGACACATACGAGACGGCAATGGCGAAGTAGGCGAACAGGGTGCTGAACAGGATGGCGCGAATCGGCACGCCGTTCTTGCTCAGCTTGACGAGGCCCGTGGGGGCGTCGCCACGGCGCGTCAGCGCGAAGATCATGCGCGAGGACGCGTACAAGCTGGAATTCAAGGCCGACAACACGGCCGTCAGGATGATGGCGTTCATGATGTGGGCCGCGTACGGGATGTTCATGACCGTCAGGGCGCTGACGAACGGCGTGGCGATGGCCGGCGAATCCCAGGGCACGATGCAGACGACGACAAACATGGACCCGACATAAAACATCAGCACGCGCGTGATGACGGAATTGGTGGCGCGGGCGATGGCCTTGGCCGGGTCCGACGTTTCGGCGGCGGCGATGGTGACGATTTCGGCGCCCGAGTAAAAGGCCGTGGCGGCGACGGCGCCGCTCAGCACGGGGCCCCAGCCGTGGGGCATAAAGCCGCCATTACTGGTCAAAAAGCCCAGGCTTGGGATGCTGTTGGGCAAGCTGCCCGTGATGAACAGGGCGCCGACGAACAGGAAGACGACGATGGCGACCACCTTGATCGAGGCGAACCAGAATTCGAATTCGCCAAACGCTTTCACCGAGAACAGGTTGAGCACCGTCATTGACACGAGCAGCACCAGGCTGATAGACCACGATGGCACATCGGGCAGCCAGAAGTTGACCAGCTTGGCGCCGGCGATGGCTTCCAGAGCCACGACGACGACCCAGAAATACCAGTACATCCAGCCGCTCATGAAGCCGAGGAATTTCGACACCTTCGGCTTGTCGTCGAAGGCCAGGCGCGCATATTCGTAAAAAGAGCCGACCACGGGCAGGGACGAGGCCAGCTCGCCCAGCATGCGCATGATCAGGACGACCAGGCCGCCCGTGAGCAGGAAGGAAAGGATGGCGGCCGGGCCGGCGGCCTTGGCGATGACGCCGCTGCCGACAAAGAGGCCGGCGCCGATCACGCCGCCGATGGCGATCATGCTCATGTGGCGTTGCTTGAGCGAGTGCTGCAAGCCTGTGTTGTTGTGGTTGTCGCTAATCATGTTTGTCTCCTAGTAATATCTGAAGCTCGGTGCGCCCTGGCCTGCTGCGGCTTGCTCCTGCCGCGCGGCTTTGTTTTATTTAGGCAACACCGTCAAGCAGCATCGATACATCATCAAATCAGTCTGGTTGGCTGCATGCCATAAGTCAATCTGGAAATGCAGCGGCCCGGCGCGGCAGCCAAGGGGCAAGCGCGCTGGAGAATACGTACGGGGTATGGCGGTAAAAAAAAAGGGAGCGGCGGCAACACTTGTGGCGTGCGCGCCACTCCCGGGAACGTCTTACACCTTGCCCTTCCATGGCACGAGGGTACGTTCGAGGTAGCGCATCATCAAATCAAACAGGAAAGCAAAGAAGCCGATCACGATAATGCCCATGATTACCACATCGCTGGCGAGGAACTCGGAGGCGCTGAGCACCATGTAGCCGAGGCCGCGCGTGGCCGCCACCATCTCGCCCGCCACCAGCGTGGTCCATCCCACGCCGATGCCGATGCGCATGCCGGTGAGAATTTCCGGGATCGCGGCGCGCAGGATCACGTGCACGATGACCTGGAAACGCGTGGCGCCCATCGAATAGGCCGCGTGGATTTGCTCCAGCGACACCGAACTGACGCCGGCGCGGGCGGCGATGGCCATCGGCGCGAAGATGGCCAGGAAGATCAGGTAGACCTTCGAGAATTCGCCGATGCCGAACCAGATGATAACCAGTGGCAAGTAAGCGAGCGGCGGCAGCGGACGGTAGAACTCGATCAAGGGATCGAAGATGCCGCGTGCCACGCGATTGACGCCCATCATCACGCCGATGGGAATGGCCAGCACGCAAGCCAGGCCGAAGGCGCCGAACACGCGCACCAGGCTGGCGACCGTGTGTTCCCACAACGTGGCGCCGCCGAAACCGGTGGTGGCCGCCATGATGAATTTCTCGTACACGGCTTGCGGCGAAGGTAAAAACAAGGGTTTCACCATGCCGCTGGCCGTCACGCCAAACCACAGCAACAGCACGGCGATGACGGTGACGCTGGCGATGCGGCTGGAATTGCCCTGCCCCGGCGCGCCGAACGCTTCGCCGGGCATGGCGCAGCGGGGAGCGAACAGGCGGCCAAAGAAACCGGCGCGCTTGGCGGTAGTGGGAGGAAATCCCACGACGGATGGGCTATGCATGGGACACCTCCAGCTCTTTATTGACCGCGCGCTCGTCGCCATAAATGATGTTGAGCACGGTTTCGCGCATGGCGATGAAGTCCGGGCTCGATTTCACGGCGCGCGCATCGCGGCATTCGAGGAAGCGCTTGTTGAAATCGAGTTCATACGTGTGCGTAATGCGGCCCGGACGGGGCGACATGACGATCAGCCGGTTCGCCAGGAACAGCGCCTCGTCGACGCTGTGGGTAATGAAGAAGAACATGGTGCTGGACTTGGCCCAGATATCGAGCAGCAATTCCTGGATGGTTTCACGCGTCAGCGCGTCGAGCGCCGCCATCGGTTCATCCATCAGCAGCATGGCGGGATTGCTGGTCAGGGCACGGGCGATGCCCACCCTTTGCTGCATGCCGCCCGACAATTGATAAATCATATTGTCGTGAAAATCCTTCAAACCCACGAGCGCCAGGTTCTTCGCCGCCTGTTCGCGCCGCACGGCTTTCGGCACGCCTTGCAGCTTCAGGCCGAATTCCACGTTTTCCATCACGTTCAGCCAGGGCAGCAAGGCATGTTTCTGGAACACCACGCCACGGTCGGCGCCCGGTCCTTCCACCTTGTTGCTGCCCAACATGATCTCGCCCTTGGATGGAGCGATAAAGCCCGCCATCAGGCTCAGCAAGGTGGTCTTGCCGCAACCGGAAGCACCGAGCGCGACGACGAAGTCGCCGCTATTGATGGTGAGATTGATATTGTTTAAGGCATGTACGCGTTCACCGGCCGTCTTGCCCGGATAAATCACGCTGACATCCTTGACGTACAGATTTTCCATTGTGTCCCCACAGTTCTGTTCAACGCATTCTGTTCAGTCAGCGCGCCCGCAGGCGCGCCATCGCACAACGTTTACTTCAGCAGGCCGGCGGCCTGTGCATACCGGGGCGTGACATATTTGCTGTAGTCGGTGGCCAGGGTGTCGATCTTGCCTTCACCCTTCAAGAATTGCGCCGTGGCCAGCAAGGCTTGCGCCACGCCGCCCTTCGCGCCGCCACCGAGCCAGGCCGGCGAGGCCTGCTCCTGCAACGATGGGTAGGCGTACAGGGCCACAGAAGCGGCCACGTCCTTGGCAGCCGCGCCAGAATGCTTGACGTTGGCTTTGACTTGCGGGGAATCGATGGTCCACGCCTTCGGATTGGCGCGGTAGTCGGCGTCGGCCGCGGCCATCACCTTGACGAACTTGGCCATGAAGTCCGCGTTCGCCTCGCCCCAGGCGCGCTCGACGGCCATGCCGTCAAACGTGGCCTTGCCCTTCTTGCTCAGTTCGCCGGACGTGACCAGCACCTTGCCGTTTTGCTTGAGTTTGCTCAAGGCCGGGTCCCACACGAAGGCGGCATCGATATCGCCACGCTCCCAGGCGGCGGCGATCTGGTTTGGCTGCATGTTGAGCAATTTCACTTCCGTCGGCTTGATGCCCCACGTTTCCAGCGCGAACATGGTGTGGAAGTGCGTGGTGGAAACAAACGGCACGGCGATCTTCTTGCCGCGCAAGTCCGTGGGCTTGCTGATGCCGGCGCCATTGCGGGCCACCATCGCTTCGGCTTCATTGATGTCGTCGATGATCCAGAACAGCTGCAGATCGACACCGCGGCTGACGGCCGCCGTCAGGGGGCTCGAACCGATGACGCCGATCTGCACGTCGCCCGACGCCATGCCCGTGGCCACCTTGGCGCCCGAGTCGAACTTGCGCCAGTTGATTTTATAGCCGGTGGTTTTTTCCACTTCGCCGCTGGCAATCGCCACCAGGAAGGGACCGTTGATTTCCTGGTAGGCAATCGTCACTTCCTTGCCTTGCGCAAAGACCGTACCGCTGGACGCCAGGGCGACGCCCAGCACCAGGGTGCCGAGGACGGCGCGGCGCATCGTTGAAAAAACCGTTTTGCTCGTATTTGTGTTCATGTCTCACTCCAAGTTTATTGTTATGTGTGAACGTGCGGGCAATCTCATCCCTTTCGGGAGGCGCCGCTGGTTGCTCTTTGTCAACCATGCGGCGGCTTAGTACGGCTACTGCTATTACTATTTAAAACACTTCATCCTTCAAGTGATACCAGCGGTACAGGAAGCGCTGGCCCAGGCGGCGGAACGGGGCGAACGCTTGCGACTCGACCAGTTCCATCATGTTGGGATACGGCAGTTTCGAATTGAAGATCGGCAAGCCCGTGTCGCTGGCCTTGCCCGCGATGCGTTCGGCCATGCGCCGGCCCGCCTGCGCCGAATACATGACGCCGTTGCCGCCGTAACCGAGTGAATAGAAGATCGATTGCTTCGGGTCCGGCTGCACGATGCGCGGCATCATGTCGTGGCTGACGTCGACCCAGCCCCACCACGAGTAATCGATGGGAATACCGGTCAGCGCGGGGAACTTGCGGTGCAGATCGTTGATCAAAAACTGTTTGTATTTCTCGTCCGGCGCGTCGGCGCCCGTGATGGCGCTGCGGCTGCCGATCTGCACGCGGTTGTCCGGCATCAAGCGATAGTAATGGCGCAAAATACGCGTATCCGTGATCACCTGGTGGGTGCGAAAGTTGCACGCCGCGATTTCCGCCGGGGTCAACGGACGCGTGACGAGCGAATTCGACAAAATCGGCAGCAGGCGGTTCTTCACTTGCGGATGCAGATGGGGCGAGGTGTAGCCGCCCGTGGCCACGGCCACGGCACGGGCGCGCACCACGCCGCCTGGCGTTTGCAGATAATGCACGCCGTTGCGCGTCTCCCAGCCCATCACGGGGCTCGACGGGTGCACCTTGGCGCCCAGCGCGCGCGCCTTGCGCAGGTAGCCGAACGCCAGCTTGCCCGCGTGGATGCCGATGCCTTCCGGCTCGTGCAGCGCGCCGGCCGCTTCCTTGTCGTCGACGAATTCGCGCTTGACGGTGTCGGCGTCGAGGATGCGGGCGTCATACTTGAAGACCTCGCGCATGAGCTTTGCTTCCTTGACCAGGGCGGGCATGGCTTTCGCCTTGTGGGCGATGTACAGGTGGCCACCCGGCTGCGGCTCGCAATCGATGTCGGCCGTGATCTTCTTGAACGTTTGCATCGCGTCGCACACTTCCGTGTGCAGTTTCAGGGCCGTGTCCAGCCCATAGCGGTCGATCCACTGCGAACGCTTCAGGCGGCCCGTCGTGCATTGTGCCTGGCCGCCGTTGCGCGTGCTGCAACCCCAGCTGACCCGGTTCGCTTCCAGCACGGTGGCCTTGATGCCGTGTTCCTGGGCCAGGAAGATGGCACAGGAGAGACCGGTAAAACCCGAGCCGATGATGGCCACGTCGACGTCGATGTCATGCGTGATGGGGCCGTCGTCGGCGGGCGGCTCGCCGGCCGTGCCGATCCAGTAGGTGGGCGCGTAGGCATTGCCGTGGCCGGGACGCTGGGCCACCAGCGGATCGAAGGCGGGATCGTAAGGCGTGCGGGCGGCGGTGCTGTTGCCCAGTACGTCAGATGGAGTGTCGACAGGTTTGTTCATGATCATTCCCGGTGAACGTGCTGGCTCAGGCTTGGTTGCCGGTAGCGACCGGTGGGCGATCCTTGCGGAAGGCGTTCTTCACGGCGATCTTGCCGTCGCGGAAAGTGAAGATGTCGACCATGCGCGCTTCGATGCGCGTGCCGTCCGCCTTGGTGCCGGCAAACGTCGACTCCGTCACGCCGCGCTCGCCGCTGACGAAGTGTTCGGGATTGAGCCAGGCGGCATCGGGGAAGGTTTGCCAGGCCAGCTCAAAACCGGCGCGCACGGCGTCGCGGCCAATGAAACTCTTGCCCAGCAAGTCAGGGCCGGCCACGGCGTGAAATTCGCAGTCGTCGGCCATGGCGGCCATCAGGGCTTCGATATCGTGGCGGTTCCAGGCATCGCCGAACGCTTGCAGGAAGTCGGTGGTGACGGCATCGGCAGGTACTCGTGTGTTCATCTTTGTCTCCGTAAATCGTTTTTGATACGCTACGTTCCGTTTTTTGTCTTTTATTGAATTTAAGCCTTAAGCATGGCCTTGTCAAATCAAATAATCCAAAAAACGGGACGCCTTGTATTCTTTAATGAAATTATGATGTTTTCGTGACAATCTGTGAGAATTTGGTCACAGCGCTGTGTCGGATTACGCCGGGCTTGCGCCCGGCTAATCCGACCTACACAGTCACGTAGGTTGGGTGGGTTGGGTAGGTTGGATTAGCGGGGCCGCCGAGGCCCGCCAGGGCGTAATCCAACAACACCCGCCACATCAGACGTAATCTTTGTACTTGTCCAGGTGACGGATCGGTTTGCTCAGCGCATCGCGGCGGAACGGGTCGCCCAGCTCGCGCGTGCACATGATTTCGATGATGGTCGTCTTGCCTTCATTCATCTGCATGTCGATGGCCTTTTTCAAGGCTGGCCCCACGTCTTCCAGCTTGTCGACCGTGATGCCTTCGGCGCCCATGGCCCGTGCGATTTCCGCGAAGCTCTGGTTGTCGAGTTCACCGGCGACGAAACGGCGGTTATAAAAATCGACCTGGTTTTTCTTTTCCGCGCCCCACTGGCGGTTATGGAACACCACCGCCGTGACGGGAATGTTGTGGCGCACGCAGGTCATGGTTTCCATCAGGCTCATGCCCCAGGCGCCGTCACCCGCATACGACACGGCCGGACGGTGCGGCGCGGCCACCTTGGCGCCGATGATGGTCGGAAACGCGTAGCCGCAATTGCCAAAGCTCATCGCCGCAAAGAAGCTGCGCGGTTTTTCAAAGCGCAGATAGCTGTTGGCCACCGAGTTGATGTTGCCGATGTCGGTCGACACCATCACGTCTTCCGGCATGGCTTTTTCCAGCTCGCGCAAGACCTGGCGCGGGTGCAGGTAATTGCCCGGCTCTTTCTTCTGTTCCTCGATCATGTCCAGGCTGTACGCATCCTTCTCGTGCGTCCAGTTGTCCAGTTCCTCTTCCCACGCGGCTTTTTCTGCTTGCACGGTGGCAAAGCGCTCCTCGCGCGTGGCGTCGCAGTCGAGCGTCTTGCCATCGAGGCGCGCAAGAATCGCTTTGGCGGCCGCCTTGGCGTCGCCGCAGATGCCCACCGAAATCTTTTTGACCAGACCCAGCATCTTGTTGTCCGCGTCGATCTGGATGATCTTGGCGTTTTTCGGCCAGTAATCCATGCCGTGCTGCGGCAAGGTGCCGAACGGTCCCAAACGCGAACCGAGGGCGACGACGACGTCGGCCTGGGCGATCAGTTTCATGGCCGCCTTCGAGCCTTGATAGCCGAGCGGACCGCACCACAGCGGGTGGCTGGCGGGGAAGGAGTCGTTATGCAGATAGCTGTTCACCACTGGCGCGCCGAGGCGCTCGGCCAGCGCCTTGCACTCTTCGATCGCTTCTCCCATGACCACGCCGCCGCCGGAAATAATCACGGGGAACTTGGCTTTGGCCAGCAGTTCGGCCGCCTCATTGAGGCTGTGTTCGCCGCCCGCGCCACGGTCCAGGCGATTCGGTTTGGGGATTTCGGCCTTGATTTCGCCATAGAAATAGTCGCGCGGGATGTTCAGTTGCGTCGGGCCCATTTCCGACATGGCGCGGTCAAAGCAGCGGCCCGTAAATTCCGCCATGCGGGC
>NZ_JAFCWK010000026.1:0-16770 GCF_049897525.1 Janthinobacterium sp. PSRC1-1 | reverse complement strand
GGGTCCATGAAGGCCGAGCCCATGATGCCGAACATGTCGGTCACGCCATTGGCGGCCAGGGTTTCCACGAACGCTTCGGAAGGCGTCATTTTTTGCGGGCCGGTGGGGGTGGCCACTGCGGCGGCGGCTTTTTGCTCGGTCATGTCATTCATGGGTGTCTCCTGGTCTGTGGTAATAAGTTTCGGCTAAATTATCAAAAAACGGTATATTTTGTTCCGGAATTTGATATACAATTCAATTTAAGCGTTCGACGTGCAAAAGTCAAACAGAATTTCGAGAAAACGGTACAATTTGAGTTCGAAAATGAAATAACACTACAGACACCACACCGAGGCCACCATGGACATGATTTCATCCCCAAAACTTGAGCCGGAAAAACTGGAAGGCGACACGCCCACGATGCGTTTGTTTGCCTTGCTGGAAGTGATTGCCGAGAAAGACCAGTTGCTGTCGCTGCAAGCGCTGGTGGAAGAAACGGGCTTGCCGAAACCCACCCTGCACCGCATGTTGCAGCAACTGGAAAGCGTGGGCGTGCTGCAGCGCGAAAGCGATGGCCGCCACTACAGCACCGGCGTGCGCCTGCGCCGCCTGGCATCGAACCTCTTGATTAACAACACGTTCCATGGCGCCCGCCGCATGGTCTTGCGCCAGCTGGTCGAGGAAGTGGGCGAAAGCTGCAACCTGACGGCCTTCAGCGGCAGCGAAGTGGTGTACCTGGACCGGGTGGAAACGGCGGCCCCGCTGCGCTTCTATCTGCATCCCGGCTCGCGCGTGCCGGCCCACTGCTCGTCCAGCGGCAAATTGTTCCTGGCGCAAATGACGCCGGTGCAACGGCGCCGCCTGCTGGGCCACATGGAACTGACGCGCTTTACGGACAAGACGGAAACGGACCCCGTCAAGCTGGAACGCGAACTGGAATTGGTGCGCCGCAACGGCTACGCGCTGGACGACGAAGAATTCCTGCCCGGCCTGCTGTGCGTGGCCGTGCTGGTGCCGAACCCGAACGGCCGCTCGAACCTGGCCGTGGCGATCCAGGCGCCCATCATCCGTTTGACGCACGACAAGGCTTTACATTTCTTGCCAGCATTACAACGCGCCGCGCAAGCCCTGGCCGCCATCGAATCGGAAACCATGCCGACGACGGGCGGGGACGACGACGCATTGCAAGCAGGTAATTCATAACCGCTGCGGCTCCCATGCTGCGGCCAGATCAGGAGAACAAGGTGCCAGATTCACGCCAACATCCCCCCGCCGCCGCAGCGCAAACCATGCAGTCCGTGCGCGGCCTGTTCCATATCGACAGCGACCTGCTCGTGCCCGTCTTCACGGAACGCGACGCGCACGTGCCCGACATCGATCCTGCCTACCGCTTCAACCAGGACGTGACCCTGGCGATCCTGGCCGGCTTCACGCATAACCGCCGCGTGATGGTGCAAGGCTTGCACGGCACGGGCAAGTCGACGCATATCGAGCAGGTGGCGGCGCGCCTGAACTGGCCTTGCGTGCGCGTCAACCTGGATGGCCACATCAGCCGCCTGGACCTGGTCGGCAAGGACGCCATCGTGCTGCGCGAGCAGCAGCAAGTCACCGAATTCCAGGAAGGCATCGTGCCCTGGTCATTGCAGCGCCCCGTGGCCCTGATCTTCGACGAGTACGACGCGGGCCGCCCCGACGTGATGTTCGTCATCCAGCGCATCCTCGAACGCGACGGCAAGTTTACTTTGCTCGACCAGAACCGGGTCATCACGCCGCACCCCCACTTCCGCCTGTTCGCCACCTCGAACACGGTGGGCCTGGGCAACCTGAACGGCATGTACCACGGCACGCAAGTGCTCAATCACGCGCAGATCGACCGCTGGAACATCGTTGCTACCCTGAACTATCTGCCGCCAGACGAGGAAACGGCAATCGTGCTGGCCCGAGTCCCCGCCATGAACGACGAGGCGGGCCGCCAGCTGGCGAGCAGCATGGTGGCCGTGGCCAGCCTGACGCGCCACGGTTATGCGGCGGGCGACCTGGCCTGTCTGATGTCGCCGCGCACGGTGATTACCTGGGCGGAAAATTGCCAGATCTTCCGCGACCCGGCGCTGGCCTTCCGCCTGTCCTTCCTCAACAAATGCGACGAGGCCGAGCGGCCCATGGTGGCCGAGTATTACCAGCGCTGTTTCAATGAGGAATTGCTGGCGAGCCAGGCATGAGTACGGACGCGACCGCGCCTGCTCCCTACACGCGCGAGCAGCAGGAAACGGATGAACTGTGCGCGGGCGCCATCCGCGCGCTGAGCGGCGTTGCCGCCATCCGCTATCGTGGCCGGCGCCTGCACGACGGTCACCGCCCCCTGCCCATCCACGCCGCCCATCTGCAGCCCGCTGCGGCGCTGCAGGATTTGCCCTCGCTGCGCGGCGCGGCCGACAGCGTGGCGCTGCGCCTGCTGCATACGGATGCGGCGCTGCACAAGTCGCTGTGCCCGCTTGACCCCGTGGCGCGCCTCGTCTTCGAGCTGCTGGAGCAGTTAAGGGTGGAAACGCTTGCGCCAGAACACCACGCTGGCGTCATCGCCAACCTGCGCCACCGTTTTACTGCCTGGTCGCACGCATTTTACGATTCCGGCCTGGCCGAAGGCGCTTCGGGCTTGCTCTTGTATACCGTGTTCCAGATGTGCTGGTCGCGCCTGACGGCCAGGCCCGTGCTGGAAAAAACGGAAGATTTTATTGAAGCCACGCGCTGGTCGGTGTCGTCGCAACTGAGCGGCGACCTGGCGGGCTTGCGCCGCCACCGCCTGGATCAAGCCGCCTTTGCGCGCCATGCGCTGGCCATCGCCCACGCCGTCGATGCCATGCTGAAAGAGGCGCAGGCGGCGCGCGACGGTAGCAAGGACGAGGCCGGCGACGCGAAAGCGCAGGCGGCCTTCAAGCTGCTGCTCGATTTCGACAGCGACAACGACCACCTTCCCGATGCGGCGCCTTTGGGCGACAGCCGCGCCTTGCGCGACAGCGATGGCGGCTACAAGGCATACTCCATGGCCTACGACCGCGAGGAAAAAGCAGGCGAACTGGTGCGCCGCGCCCTGCTGCTCGACTACCGCGAGCGCATGGATGAGCGCATCGCCAGCCTGGGCATCAACACGGCGCGCCTGGCGCGGCGCTTTACGCAATTGCTGGCCGTGCCCGAGCGCGACGGCTGGTCCTTCGGCGAGGAAGAGGGATACGTCGATGGCCGGCGCCTGGCGCAGCTGATCAGCTCGCCGTCCGAGCGCAGGCTGTTCCGCAAGGAACAATTTTTGCCACAAGCCGATTGCCTGGTCAGTTTTCTCGTCGATTGCTCCGGTTCCATGAAGACGCACGCGGAGTCGGTCGCCGTGCTGCTCGACATTCTGCTGCGCGCGCTGGACCAGGCCGGCATCACCACGGAATTGCTGGGCTTTACGACAGGCGCGTGGAACGGGGGCAGAGTCAGGCGCGACTGGATGCGCGCCCGCTCGCCGGCGAATCCGGGGCGTTTAAATGAACTCGTGCACATGGTGTTCAAGGATGGCGACACGCGCTGGCGCCGCGCGCGGCCCGACATCGCGGCCCTGCTGAAAGCGGACTTGTACCGCGAAGGCGTCGATGGCGAAGCGGTGGACTGGGCCTGCACGCGCATGCTGGCGCGCCCGGAACGGCGGCGCATCCTGCTGGTCGTCTCCGACGGTTGCCCGATGGATACGGCCACGAATCTGGCCAACGACGAGTTTTACCTGGCGCAGCATTTGAAGCAGGTGGTGGCGCGCCGCGAAGCGCAGGGCGCCGTGGAAATTTGCGGGCTGGGCCTGGGCCTGGACCTGGGTGCCTACTACAGCCGCAGCCTGGCCACCACCCTGCCCGCCTCGCTGAACAATGAACTGTTCAGCGAGATCGCGCAGTTGCTGGGCGGACAGAAACGCTAGACCGTCAAGCCACCTCGTAGCGCACCGTGTGCGCTTCCATCGGCAAGGGAATTTCCCAGTTCCACAACATCGCTTGCAGCTTCTTGTTGCTGAGCGATGTGTCGCGCTGGCCGTTGCGCCGCAGTAATTCCTTGCGCGGCTGCTCCAGGTACACCAGTTCCACCTGCGCGTGGTATTTGTAGAGCAGGTTGAGCGTCTTTTCGCGCATCAGTTTTGACAGATGCGTGGCGTTCCACACGAACGGCTCGCTCTTGCGCAACAGCTCCCGCGCCCGCTCTTCCGCGTAGTCGCCCACCTGCCCCTCGTTCTTGCCATGCTTCAAGCCCAGGGCCGTGCGCGCATCGTCGAACGAGACCACGGGCAGGCGCGGATGGTGCTTCTCCACCCACGTGTTCTTGCCCGACGCGGGTAAACCCGACATCACGATCACGTGCGAACCCGCTTCCTGGAACAGGGAATAATCGGGATGCGCCTCGGCGCCGCGAAAGTATTTGACGCGCGTGTGGTCGTCGACGAAGGCCCTGCGCTGGCCGTAGCAGCCCTCCTCGCGCGCCAGTTCGCGGAACAGCTCGATGGCGTCGAGGATGCGCTGCGGGTCCGGGCAAATCCTGCCACGGATGTCGGCCTCGGCCAGCATGGCCAGCAGGCGGATATCGACCTGCCACGACAGTTCGCGCACGGTGAACTCGGGCGTGACGCCTCGTCGCGATGTTTCCAGCGCAAAGAACGGCACCTGGTGCACATTGATCAGGCGACAGATTTCCTCGCGCACGGCAAACGGCACGTCGCCATCCCACAGGGCGATGCGCGCATCGAGGGCGCCCTTGCGCGAGTGGCCAGGCTGGCCGATGGCGCCCGTGACCGGGTCGATCACCGTGGTGCTGCACTTGGCCACGTCGTGCAGCAAGGCGGCCAGGAAGACGATTTCCTGTTGCGCCCGCGTGGCTTGCTGATAGCCGGGCATGGCCAGCAGGGATTCCACCACCATCATCGTATGCGTCCACACATCGCCTTCCGCGTGATACACGGGGTTTTGCGGCGTCGTCTTGGCCAGTTCCAGCTGCGGGAAGGCGGCCAGGCAGGCATTGAAATCGGGCGACTGGCCCGCTGGCGGCACCAGCTGTTGCAACTGTTTCCAGTTCATCTTGTACTCCTTGAAAAGGTTGCCAGTTCGTCGAGCGAACGGCAGGTATGCAGGCCCAGGCTTTCCCACGTGACCAGCGGCTGCGGCGCGTACAGATCCACGCCGTTG
Organism: Janthinobacterium sp. PSRC1-1; assembly: GCF_049897525.1. Classification (NCBI taxonomy): domain Bacteria; kingdom Pseudomonadati; phylum Pseudomonadota; class Betaproteobacteria; order Burkholderiales; family Oxalobacteraceae; genus Janthinobacterium; species Janthinobacterium sp. PSRC1-1. The sequence goes on along the minus strand of NZ_JAFCWK010000026.1, from coordinate 11,593 downwards.
GCCAGCTGGTTTGGGATCAGGGGCCGCGTGCTGTGGTGCGAGCCGCTGTCGAGGATGGTTTGCGTAAAGTCATGGCGCACCAGCTTGTAGCGGGCCAGCACTTGCTCGTCGTCTTCCACCTTCAGGTACAGGCCTTCCGCATGGTCGGACTTGTCCGTCTGCTTCCAGCACAGGTCCAGCGGCAGGCGCTCGCGCGCCACCACATTGTCAAAGGCGTCGCGCCACAGGCGGGACTTGGCCAGCGAATGGCGCAGCAGTTGCCACAGCTGCTTGGGCGACGCGGGCATGGCGCCCGCATACAGCACGGGGACCGATAGCACGGGCGAGCCGGCCAGCATGGCGTGGCGGCGCGCCGTCGACAGAAACATCTGGCTGCGCCGGCAATACACGTCGAACTCGTTGAAGTAATGGGGCAGCCGGTCGTAAAACACGGAATGCTTGCTGTACGACCATTCGCCAAACAGCACATACTGATCTTCCAGCAGATGCAGCAAGGCGTGTTCATGCGCATGCGCCCACGGTTTCAACAGGTTGAACTGGCGTTCGCTGCCGCCGCCCGCCAGGTAGTGGCCGCGCGACTGCAGCAGCACCTCGCCCGCATCGCTGAACGACACGGCGGAGTTGGCGCCATCGATTTTTTCCTCGATGACGACGTACTGGCCGGCCAGCTTTTTCAGCGGCATCTGGTCGGAAGCGTCGTCGCCGTCCTGCAGGCGCGAGCCTTCCAGGTGCGGCGTGCGCGGGTATTTGAATAAGGGTAAAGAGTGTAAAAACATAGCGTCCCACGCCGCGTTCACCGGGGCGTGTCCATACAGGGTCAGGGGTGCTGACGACGTGTTCGGGCGTGGACGATCAGGACGGTGGTCCTGGATACGTGTGCGGAAAGAGCAGTGCCGCAGCAATCGGGGGCGTCAACGCGCCGAACGATGCTGCAAGAGCATTTCGTCAGCGTTAGCAGGTGATGGCGAAGAAGCGAGGCACTTTTGGCTCCAATAAGGAAGAGGTTCGAGAAAGAACGGGGAATATAACGGGTGTCAGATTATTTTGCAAGGCGCACGCGTCAACCGTGCGCCTTGCCATCCGACGAACTAAAAACTAAAAGCGGTATTCCACATTCAGCCAGACGCGCGGTTTGGGATCGCTGTTCGTTTCCGACAGTGAACGGCCACCGATGCTGCGCCAGGCCAGGGCCACGTCCGCACTCCATGCCTGCCGCTGGTAGCGCAAGCCCAGGCCGCCGCCGCTCAGGCTGCGCCGGTTGTCACCGGCCACCACCGGTTTGGCGTTGACCGTGATGCGGCCCGCATCCATGAAGGCATATGGCGTATAGGCGCCTGCGTCATAGCGCAGTTCCAGCTGTGCCAGCCCCCCCTCGTCGCCGGTGGCTTCACCCGATGGATATGCGCGCACGCCACTGGCGCCGCCCAGACTCAGCTTTTCGGACGAATCGAGGTTCTTGTTGGCTTGCTGCCAGCTCAGGTGGGCCATCAGGTTGAAACCGGCGGGCAAGGATTGCAGGCGCACCACGTCGAGGTTGACCTTGTGAAAACGACCGTTGCTCTTGTAATCATCAACGGCCGTCAAGCCCGCATCGAGTTTCAGCTTGCCTGGAGTCCAGCTCGCGCTGCCGTAGGTGATGCCATCGAACGCGTCGCGGTAATCGAATTGCAGGGCCAGTGGCATGGACTGGCTGGACTTGCTTTCGTAGGTCCGGGTGCTATCGCGGTTATCGTGCAAATCCTTCGATTGATAGGTGGCGATCAAGGTCAGATTGGCCTTTTGCGAGCGCAGGATGGGATAGCTAAGGCCAGCGCTGGCAACCTTCGCCGTTCCGTTCGCATGCAGACTGGCGAATTCCTTCGCCAGTTCATAGCTGGTATGTGAGTAGCCGACATTGCCGCGCAAGCCGGACGTGCCCAGCGGCAGGCTGTAGCCAAGCGAGCCGAGCCACAATTTCTCCTCGCTCAGCAGCGCACGCACGGTGATCTGGTCGCCCAGCAGGAAGGGACTATTGATGTCGACATTCGCACGCACGCGGTTTTTCCCCGTGTAGCGGCTGCCGGCATTGTCCAGGCCGATGTCGCCGCGCACGCGCTGGTCGCGGGCGACCTGGACGATCAAATCGCCCGTCCCCGCCTGCGTGCCAGGACGCATCGTGGCGCTGGTCTGGATGCCAGGCAAATCATCGAGCAACAAGGCGGCGCGTTCCAGCGGTGCACTGGCGATCACGCTGCCAGGAAGCAAGCCGTCGAGGAAGGCTGTCGCCTGCCGCGCCAGGCCGGTATCGTCGCCCTGTGCCTGCACCACGCCATAACGTCCCTCGATCACCTCGATGTGCAAGTCACCGTTCGCCAGGTCTTGCGGCGGCAGGATGGCGCGGGCGAACGGGTAGCCGCCCGCCTGGTAAACGTCCGTGATGCGCTGGGCCAGGCCGCGCAAGCCGGCCAGGTCGAACGTCTTGCCCGTGACGTCGCCCAGCGCCGCGCGCAGCGTTTCTTCGCTGAACACGGAATTGCCGCTCAGCTTGACCGCATTCAAGATGACGGCCGCCCCTCCCGGCGCGATGGGCGCGGCATCGAGCGGCGCCTGTATCTTCAAAGGCTGGCTTTCGCGCGGCGCTGCGATCGGCGGCTGAAGTTGCTGCAAGGTCTGGCCCGCGTCAGGCGGAACCTGCGCCTGTGCGGCGGGCGAAAAATGGCATAAGGCGACGCCCAGCGCCATGGCAACAGTGTTGCGCCGAGGTGGTTGTTGTTTTTTCATCGATTTTTTTGTTTGTTGAATCAGTACAATCATTGCGCCACTCCTCCGTCTACCGGGGCGGCAGCCAGCACATTAATGCCGCCGTTGACGACAAAGATGCGCGTAAAGCCAGACGTGCCGCTACCGCCCTGCGCTGACGTGGCGTGCGCCGCATCAGTTACCGGCACCAGCGCCAGTCCGCCGATCAGGTTGACGCCGTTATCAGGCATACTGCCGGCGCCGGGCACGACATATGCCGCGACACCCGGTACGGCTAGTGCCCCGGCGTTTGCCACCGTACCCGCCGCCACATCATTGGTGCCAGTGGTGACTTGGCGCCGCGCCAGGCGAATCGCATTTTCCAGTCCTGGATCAGCAGCGATGCTCAAGGCGCCGTCGTGCGCCGTCACCACGTAATTGCCATTGGCCAGGGCCGAGGCGTCGATCGTGTAGCTGCCCACGTTCTCGCCAGCAGCACGGCGCAAGGCGCCGGACAGGCTGTCGCCCGCCACCAGACTGCCCTGCGTCACCTGGTAAGTCAGGCCAGGATCGACGTTGCCATAGACCTTGCTCTTCGCATCGGCCGTCACCGTGATCGGGCGCGCGGCGATGCTCAAGGCGCCGTCGTGCGCCGTCACCACATAGTTGCCGTTGGCCAGGGCCGAGGCGTCGATCGTGTAGCTGCCCACGTTTTCACCGGCCACGCGGCGCAAGGCGCCGCCCAGGCTGTCGCCCGCCACCAGATTGCCTTGTGTCACCTGGTACGTCAGGCCAGGATCGACATTGCCGTAGACCTTGCTTTTCGCATCGGCCGTTACCGTGATCGGGCGCGCGGCGATGCTCAAGGCGCCGTTGTGCGCCGTCACCACATAGTTGCCATTCGCCAGGGCCGAGGCGTCGATCGTGTAGCTGCCCACGTTTTCACCGGCAACACGGCGCAAGACGCCGCCCAGACTGTCACCAGCCACCAGACTGCCTTGTGTCACCTGGTAAGTCAGGCCAGGATCCACGTTGCCGTAGACCTTGCTCTTCGCATCGGCCGTTACCGTGATGGCACGCGCATTGATGCTCAAGGCGCCGTCGTGCGCCGTCACCACATAGTTGCCGTTGGCCAAGGCCGAGGCGTCGATCGTGTAGCTGCCCACGTTCTCGCCAGCTGCACGGCGCAAGACGCCACCCAGGCTGTCGCCAGCGACCAGGCTGCCCTGCGTCACCTGATACGTCAGGCCTGGGTCCACGTTGCCGTAGACCTTGCTCTTCGCATCGGCCGTTACCGTGATCGGGCGGGCGGCGATGCTCAAGGCGCCGTTGTGCGCCGTCACCACATAGTTGCCGTTGGCCAGGGCCGAGGCGTCGATCGTGTAGCTGCCGACGTTTTCGCCAACTGCGCGGCGCAAGACGCCACCCAGGCTGTCGCCTTCCACCAGCGCACCTTTCGTCACTTGGTAAGTCAGGCTCGGATCGACATTGCCGTACACCTTGCTCTTCGCATCGGCGGCCACCATGATGGGACGAGGGTCGATGCTGGCGCTGATGCCGCTGGCGTTCAACACATAATTGCTGTTTGACAGGTTCAGCGTGCTGGAGTCAAAACTGCTGTAACGTCCCGCGTTGCGGCTGCCGACACTGGCTGAACCCGTTATGCTAGGCGCACTATCGCCATTGACCAGTCCCGACAGCACAAAGCCGGCATTAAACGTGCCGCTGCCGTCGTAGGTCTTCGTCACGGCCACGTTCAACGGACGGGGCGTGACCGTCCAGTAGACCGGGCCGCCCGGCGTCAAGGTATAACCAGCCTTGCCCAAGGTGAGGCCGGTGCCATAGGTGATCGTGTAGAGGCCGGTCGATGAGGTGGCGGAAGGCGCACCCAGCCAGCTAATGGTGCCGCTAACGCCGGCATCCGTGACCAGTCGCCCGTCCACGAGCGCGTCATACAGCGCATAATTAAAGATCGGCGTATTGCCATAGACGCTGCTGCCGGGCGTCAGGCGCAGATACACCGACTTGGGGGTATTACCGGCGGCATCGTCGACCGAGACGATGGCGGACGATAATTGCAAAATGGGCGCCGCAGCATAATAAACCGACAGACCGCCAGACTGCCCCGGAGCCAAGTCCGGCACGCGCATGAAGATGGCATAGCTGCCATCATTCTGCGCAGAAGCGATCGATGAACTTTTCGGATCCTTGAACACCACCTTGGAAAACTCGCAGCAATCGCTATGGACGGTATTCACGCCAGCTGTTGTCGAATAAAACAGCGCGGCCGACCCGTTGGTACCGCTACCGACTTCACTAACCATGATCGCATTCGAGGGCGCATTCGCGTCAGTCAAGGGCACGAATGCGCCCCCGCTGATGATCCCCTTGGTCTTGAAATTGCGGTCCGATGTACCGATGAAGTCGTCGCCAGTCCCCAGCCACATACGTACATTCGTCAGCGGTGCGCTGCTCTGGTTGGTGACGCGACTATCCATGTTGATATAGGCGTCTCCTGTCTTCAACGTGTAGCTGTGCGTCACGCCGGCAGATTGCTGCAAGGTCTGGAAAGTCAACGTTCCCGTCGTCACCACGGTACCGACACCCTCTTGATAACCGGCAATATTCAGCGAACGATTACTCAGCGCATTCAAATAGCTGCCTGCCGAGCCCATCCCCGCCCCGCCCCCATTCAAATTGGAGGCCAGCACTTCCCCAGTGCCATTCCAGGAGTTGCTGCCGTCCCCGCCAGCGGCGATGGCAAACTCGAATGGCCTTGCGCGATAGGTGAGCTGGAACCAGCCATTACGGCCCGTGGTCGAGTTATCGAAATAGGCCGGGCCTTTCAGCAGACCATCGTCCGTGAACGAATTTTCCACGCCGTTGCCGTAACGCACTTTGCCATTGTCCAGCACCAGATTGTTCACGCGTCCGCCACTGCCCTTTTGCCAGGTAAATGCGCTGGCATGCGGGATGTTCACGGCGACGCCCAGCGAAACACTGTAGGAGCTGCCGGCACCATCGGCCGTGGCTTGCCCGTACTGGTATGCGAGCTGGCCCGTGCCGCTCGCGTTCAGGTTCGCGTTGATATTGATGTTGCGCTCGGCAGTCAGCGTGAGCTTGTTGGCCGACCAATTAATCGCGTCGTTCACGTGGATGTCGCCATTGCCGCCCGTCGTCCCCATGCTGGTCGTCATGATGGCGAAATTGTTGCTGGCCAGGGCGCTGGACACCGCCGATCCCGTCATGTTGCCGCCACTGGCAGCGACCGTGAAGTCGTTCGGATCGATCAGCCAGGTGCCCGTCTTGCCGCGCGGTGCAGCCGTAGTGACACGCGCGGCGCCGATGTCCACCCGATTTGCGCTCGTTTCAATGAAGCCGCCGTCGCCGCCTTGCGGCGCACTGGCGTCGAGCACGCCGGCGACATGGAGGTTGCCCTTCTTCATATCGCCCAGCAACACGATCTGGCCTTTTTCACCGCTGGCCAGGGTATGCGCTTCGATCACGCCCGTATTGTTGATGACACTCGCCGCCAGTTCGCCCGCCGCCTTGGCCGTCAGGTAGACCTGGCCGCCATCGGCACGGATGGCGCCGCCATTCTCGATCAGGGTATCGAGCGCGCCCTGCGTCACTTGCAGCTTGACGGGACCACCCAGGTCCAGCGTGACCGCGCTGCCTGCACCCATCAGCACGCTGCCGGCATGGGCAGCGATGGTGCCGCTGTTGCTGATCTTTGCGGACACCAGCGCGACATAGCCACCATCGGCAGCACGGATGGTGCCCTCATTGACGATGCGTCCGCCTCCCTTGCCGCTGAAGACATGCTTGTTGCCAGCCAGGCTGGCAGTGTCGACATCGAGGGTCGAAGCAACAAGAGCACCCACATTGACCTGCGCGGTGCGGCCGAACAGGATGCCGTTCGGGTTGATCAGGTAGACCTGGCCGTTGGCATTAAGTCGCCCGAGGATCTGCGAACCATTGCTGTCGAGAATGCGGTTGACGGCGAGCGCGCTGGCCGACGGTTGCACGAAGTTGACGGTTTCCTTGCTGCCCACATTGAAGCTGGCCCAGTTCAGCGAAGCTTGCTGGCTCGTCTGCTGAATCGTCGTTGTCGCGCCGGACTGGGTGATGGTCGCCGAGCCGGCCACCACCTGGCCTCCCGTGGGTCCGGCACAGGCGGGGCCTCCCAGCGTCAACGCCGCCATGGCGGCCGCGGCCGCGGCCAACTTGCGGCGTCCGCCCTTGCCGCGCCCGCGCGACGTCTCGGCAACGGCAACCCAGGCGTTCAGAACATGACTCCAGACGAGTCGATAAATGTGATTCAATGATCCGTGACGATGCATGCAGTCTATCCTTGTTGATATTTTGTATACGGAGCACCCACGCGCCGACTCACCCGCGCCCCTGGCGGCGGGTGAGTCGGCGGAAATGGCGATATCGGCCATGCATGCGCCATGCGCACAGACAGCCTCTCCCTCGCTTCCATCCCTATTGCCTTTCACCACATAAATGTGGCCAAAAGCTACAGAAATTTCTTTAGGGAAAATATAACAAAGATTCCAGATTTATAAGTGAGCAAACCTGAGCGATTCCCGACTGATTCAGTCGGGAATCGAGATGTAAGCAGGCGGGTATATGCACGGGTATATGCAGCGAAAAACTGACGATGCCATCCATGCCGGCACTGTTCCGCAGAACCGCCATGCTGCGCAGAAAACTGATCAGGACACCCGCGTAAAAGATGCCGAAAATCAGCAGGAAAGCGCGTGCCGGACGGTGTCCGCGCAGTGTGAGCCATGTGGCCAGCACGATGAACAGGACGATCAGCGGCAGCGGTGACACCGACAACGCCACGGGTCAAGCGGGGAAACAGCGCGGGCAATTCCAGTCTGACCTTCACGCCGCGAAAACGATCGGGTATCCTTGCCCCATGTTGAACCTTATTCTGCTTGAAGATGAAGCCGTCATGCGGCAAGAACTGACCGAATTTCTTGGCGATTGCGGCTATCGCGTCAGTGCAGTCGCCAACCTGGCCGACTTTCAAGCCTGTTACGCTCCCACGCAGCACCATATTGCCGTCATCGACCTGGGCTTGCCCGATGGCGACGGCATGGAACTGGTCCGCGCGCTGCGGGCGCAGGGCCGGCAACTAGGCATTGTCGTCTTTACTGCGCGCAGCGCGATGCAACACAAGGTAAGCGGCTTGATCGACGGCGCCGATTACTATCTGCCCAAAAATACCGACCTCGATGAACTGGCTGCCACCCTGAGCAGCCTGCGCCGCCGCCTGGGCGAACCGGTGAGCGTGCCCACGTGGATACTCGAACTGGGGCCGCGCCGGCTGTTGCCGCCCGGTTGCTGCGCCATCGCGCTGTCGCAGCAAGACTTGACCGTGCTGCAGGTACTGATGGCAGAGCCCGAGCGCATCGTCAGCCGCCAGCAAATCGTCGAGTCGTTGGGCGAGGATTTCCTCGACTACGATCAGCGCCGCCTCGACACGCAGATCCGCCGCCTGCGCCGCAAGACCGAGCAAGCCACCGGGCTGTCCCTGCCGATCAATACGGCGCGCAACGCCGGTTACCGCTTCTTCGCCAACGCGGCAGTACGGCCCTGAACCCGCGCTCGCTAGGTGAACAATTGCGGCACGGCCGCCGCCATCAAGGAAAGGCCGATCAGGGTCAGCACGGCAAACGCGATGCGGCGCATGCCGCGCTGGGCGATCGGCGGCGGATAGCGCTTGCCGGCCATGGTGGCCAGCACGCCGACAGGCAGGGCCAGCGCGCACAAAAGTAACACTTTCGCATCGAGCTGGCCCTGGCTGCCCGCCATCAGCGAGCGTCCGCCCGCGCTGATGGCAAACAAAAAGATCAGGCTGTAGCGGATGGTCTTTAAACTCATTTCCTGACGATAAAACTGGTACACGAGCGGCGGGCCCGCGAGCGAAAACAGGCCCGAAAACAGGCCGCCGCACACGCCGCTGATGAAGAAGCTGCGCTTGTCGGCCGCGCCCGGTCCCGGCGGCGCCTGCAGCACAATGCTGACGCCGCCATACACGATGGCCGCGCCCAATAACAGTTTCAGGACGGGCGCATACGCCTGGTCCAGATATCCCAATAGCAAGACGCCGGCCGCCATGGCCGGCAGCAAGCCGATGCTGGCCGCGCGGATCGCGCGCCAGTCCAGGTGGTGCAAGGCGCCCGGCAAGGCGACCAGGCAATTGGCCAGCGACAACAAACTGACGAGGGCCGCCAGCGCGGGCACGGGCGCCAGGCCCAGTCCGCTGGCCACGCCCATGACGATCATGCCCAGGCCAAAGCCCGTGACGGTCTGGAAATACGTGCCTGCCGCCACCACGCCCAGCAGCGCCAGCACGGGCAGGCTGAACAACTCAGCGCCCACCCTGGGCCTGCACGGCAGTGACCGCGATCACGTTGTACACATCGTCGGCGCAGCAGCCGCGCGACAAATCGTTGGCCGGCTTGTTCAAGCCTTGCAGCAAGGGGCCGATGGCGACGGCGCCGCCCATGCGCTCGGCCAGCTTGTAGCCGATATTGCCCGCATCAAGGTTCGGGAACACCAGCACGTTGGCGCGGCCGTTGACGACGGAATCCTTGACTTTTCTCTGCGAAATCTCGGCCACGATGGCCGCATCGAGCTGCACGTCGCCATCGATGGCCAACTTGGGGCGCTGGGCCTTGACCCGGTCCGTGGCCGCATGCACCTTGTCGACGGCCGCATGGTGGGCGCTGCCGCTGGTGGAAAACGACAGCATGGCCACGCGCGGCTCTTCCATCAGCAACGCTTGCGCGCTGTCGGCGGCGGCCATGGCGATGTCGGCCAGCTCCTCCGCCTTCGGGTCGACCACCAGGGCGCAGTCGGAAAAGATGAAACCGCCCTTCAGGCTGTGAAACGGTTCGCACAGCATCATCAGGAAAAAGCTCGACACGAGCTTGAAGGCGGGATCGACGCCGATGATCTGGATGGCGCTGCGCACCACGTCGGCCGTCGTGTGCACGGCCCCCGCCACGCAGCCGTCGGCGTCGCCCAGGCGCACCATCAGGTTGGCGTAGCACAGCGGGTCTTGCACGGCGATACGCGCCTGCTCCACCGTCATGCCCTTGGCCTGGCGCAGCACAAACAATTGCTGGGCATAGTGCTCCGACTCCTCGGAAGTGGCCGGGTCGACCAGGCGCACGGCATCGAGCTCCAGCGCGTGTTCGCGCGCCAGCGCCAGGATGGCGGCCGGCTTGCCGACGAGGGTGATATGCGCCAGGCCTTCGCTGGCCGCCCGCGCGGCCGCCTGCAGCACGCGCGCATCGTCACCCTCGCACAAGACGATGTTTTTCGGCACGGCGCGGGCTTGGGCGATGATGCGGTGCAGGGCTTTCATGACTACTCCAATTCGGTAAAAAAAGTGCCGGAACCATGGCAGCATAAGGTAGGAAATATGAAGCAATGGCTCCGGCACATAAAACCCGGCAAGCCGGGGTCATACAAGGATCGAACTGACTGATTACACGTAGTCTTTGTACTTGTCCAGGTGACGGATCGGTTTGCTCAGCGCATCGCGGCGGAACGGGTCGCCCAGCTCGCGCGTGCACATGATTTCGATGATGGTCGTCTTGCCTTCATTCATCTGCATGGCTATGGCCTTCTTCAGGGCCGGCCCCACGTCTTCCAGCTTGTCGACCGTGATGCCTTCGGCGCCCATGGCGCGCGCAATTTCCGCGAAGCTCTGGTTGTCGAGTTCACCGGCGACGAAGCGGCGGTTGTAGAAATCGACCTGGTTTTTCTTTTCCGCGCCCCACTGGCGGTTATGGAACACCACGGCCGTGACGGGAATGTTGTGGCGCACGCAGGTCATCGTTTCCATCAGGCTCATGCCCCAGGCGCCGTCGCCCGCATACGACACGGCCGGACGGTGCGGCGCGGCCACCTTGGCGCCGATGATGGTCGGGAACGCGTAGCCGCAGTTGCCAAAGCTCATCGCCGCAAAGAAGCTGCGCGGCTTTTCAAAGCGCAGATAGCTGTTGGCCACCGAGTTGATGTTGCCGATGTCGGTCGACACCATCACGTCTTCCGGCATGGCTTTTTCCAGCTCGCGCAAGACCTGGCGCGGGTGCAGGTAGTTGCCCGGCTCTTTCTTTTGCTCTTCGATCATGTCCAGGCTGTACGCATCTTTTTCGTGCGTCCAGTTGTCCAGTTCGTTTTCCCACGCGGCTTTTTCTGCTTGCACGGTGGCGTAGCGCTCCTCGCGCGTGGCGTCGCAATCGAGCGTCTTGCCATCGAGGCGCGCAAGAATCGCCTTCGCCGCCGCCTTGGCGTCGCCGCAGATGCCCACCGAAATCTTTTTCACCAGACCCAGCATCTTGTTGTCCGCGTCGATCTGGATGATCTTGGCGTTTTTCGGCCAGTAATCCATGCCGTGCTGCGGCAAGGTGCCGAACGGTCCCAAACGCGAACCGAGGGCCACGACGACGTCGGCCTGGGCGATCAGTTTCATGGCCGCCTTCGAGCCTTGATAGCCGAGCGGACCGCACCACAGCGGATGGCTGGCGGGGAAGGAGTCGTTATGCAGATAGCTGTTCACCACGGGGGCGCCGAGGCGTTCGGCCAGCGCCTTGCATTCCTCGATGGCTTCGCCCATGACCACGCCGCCGCCGGAAATAATCACGGGGAACTTGGCTTTGGCCAGCAGTTCGGCCGCCTCATTGAGGCTGTGTTCGCCGCCCGCGCCACGGTCCAGGCGGTTCGGCTTGGGGATTTCGGCCTTGATTTCGCCATAGAAATAGTCGCGCGGGATGTTCAGTTGCGTCGGGCCCATTTCCGACATGGCGCGGTCAAAGCAGCGGCCCGTAAATTCCGCCATGCGGGC
>NZ_JAFCWK010000025.1:0-17111 GCF_049897525.1 Janthinobacterium sp. PSRC1-1 | reverse complement strand
TGATGACCATAGCAAGTTGGTCCCACCCCTTCCCATCCCGAACAGGACCGTGAAACAACTTTGCGCCGATGATAGTGCTGCAACCAGTGTGAAAGTAGGTTATCGTCAGGCTTGTTATTTGGTGAAACAGCCCCCGGCTGTTTCTCCTTGAGAAAAACCCGTCAAGCAATTGGCGGGTTTTTTTTCGTCTGGTGGTTTGTCGATGCCGCGGGTGCCGTCGGCTTACGCGCTGCGCGCTAAGCCGACCTACGCCGACCTACGGTCAGATCCTCAATAGCGCTAACGCAAAGGTCATCGCCAACGTGCGAGGCGGGGGGGATGCGCCCCATTGGGGCACATCCCGATCACGAAGTGACTGACCCCGGCTGTTGCTGGGTTTTATCGACTCACGTCTTCCCAGCTCACGCCAAACTTCGTCAGGTATTTTTTCAACCTGTCGGCGTCATTCGGCTTGGCTTTCGCCGCACGCGAGACGGCATACAGCGTGCGGCCAGCATCGGACAGGCTGTTCGATTGCCGGCACACCTGGATCACAGCCTGCAACTGCAGCGCATCGAACAGGTCGAGTTGCGAAGCCGCCTGCTCACCCATGATCCCTGTCAGGTCCACTTCCGCACTATCGCTGCGCCCACCATGATGTCGCCACATCCGCTGCAGGCGCTTGATCTCTTCGTCGACGACACTATCCGTGATGCGCCCCGCCTCCGATAGCGTGGCCAGGCGCGTAACAGCGGCAGACAGGGCGCGGAAATTGCCTTTCCATGCCGAGGTGGGTAGGGTGGCGAAGCAACGGTGGCCAAGCGCCTGCTGAACGAGGTGCGCGCCTATCTCAAGACGGACGCGGCCGTCGGCGAGCACCTGGCCGACCAGCTCTTGCTGCCGATGGCGCTGGCCGGTGGCGGTAGCTTCAGTTGCAGCAAGGTGACGCAACATGCGCTGACGAATGCCGAGGTGATTGCCCGATTTTTTCCCGTGCGTATCACTTTCGAGCAGCAGGAGCGGGGCAGCATCTGCACGGTGGCCGCCGCCTGACCCTCGTGGTGACACAACTACCTGTTGCAGCTGTTCCAAATTGATACATGGGCGGTTGGATGTGGGGCATGTACGCATGGCATGGCATTTGCTCTTCTTGGATATTCACTAAAAAAACCAAGGAGACCAGCATGACCTATTCCATCCGTACCCTGCTCGGCGTGGCAGCCGCCGGCGCCGTCGCCCTCACTTCCCTGCTGACCTTGCCGCAGGCCTATGCGCACGGCAATGTCACGCCGCAAGGCGTCGACACCACGGGTTTGCCCAAGGTGGGCGACAAGTGGCTCGAACAAAACCCGTATCGTGGCAACAAGCTGGCCTTGACGGTCGGCACGTCGGCCTACAACCAGAATTGCGCGCGTTGCCACGGCATCGAAGCCATCTCGGGCGGCATCGCGCCGGACTTGCGCCAGCTCGACCGCGATTGCTTCGGCATCAAAAATGAGACAAAGAAACAGGCCTGCTACAAGGAAACGGACAATTATTTCCTGACGACTATCCGCCACGGTAAAGTACGCAATGGCGCCGTGTACATGCCGCCGTTCGAAGGCGTTTTCAACCAGGAAGCCATGTGGGCCATCAAGACCTACCTGGAAACCCGCCGCGAGTCTAATTAGGTCGAATTGATCACGAAGGAGTCCCATGCGTTCATTCCAACTCCCTGGCGCGCGCGCGATGCTTTCGCTCGCCTGCCTGGCACTGTGCGCAGCCGCGCCAGCGCGCGCCGACTGGCAGAAAGTGCAGCAGTCGGGCAGCCTGAAAGTGGCGGTGTACAACGAGTTTGCGCCGTTTTCCGACAAGGGCACGGGCATCGATATCGATATTGCCGAAGCGCTGGCCAAAAAGCTGGGGCTGAAACTGAACTTGCTGCCCTTTCCCGCCGGTGAAAACCTGAACGACGATTTGCGCAATATGGTGTGGAAGGGCCATTACCTCGGCTATGGTCCCGCCGACGTGATGCTGCACGTGCCGGTCGACAAGAGGTTGATGGCCGATAACGACAAGGTCGAAATCTTTGCGCCGTATTACGTGGAAACCGTGCGCCTGGCGCGCAGCGCGCAAGCCGTGCCGCAATTCGATGGCGTCGCTTCGCTGGCCGGCAAGCGTATCGGCGTGGAAAAGGTATCGATCGCCGCCATGCTGATGCTGGGCGAAGACAATGGCAAGTACCGCGACGACGTGCGTATCTTCGACACGGCGGCCGAAGCCTTGCAGCAATTGCAGGCGGGCAAGCTCGACGCCGTGCTGGCGAATCGTTCGGAAATCGAGTCGGTGCTGAAAAGCGATCCCGCTTTCCCCATGAGCGAAGTGGCGTTCGCCCGCCTGCCGCGTGCGGGCTGGGCCGTGGGCCTGGCCGTCAGCCGCCAGCAGCTCGACGTGGGCAAGTTGCTGCAGGCAGCCATGAACGAAATGGTGGCCAGCGGCGAATTGAAAGCCATTTTTGAGAAATATGGGGTGAAGGAAGCACGGCCGTAACAGGCCATGCTAGTAAGGTAAGAAGCCCGCGCATCGGAAGAGGCGCGGGCTTTATTTTTCATGAGAACGCCTGAAAAATGTTCAGGGCAAGGCGCATTGCCGCAGGCAGTACGAATAGTACGACCAGGCAATGCAACGCCGCCATGGACTTTTTCTCAGGTGTTCTTAAAAGGAGTATTGGGCGCTCACACCCAACAACCAATTACGTCCCGGCGCCGCTTCATAGTAGCGCTTGTTGCTGTCGCCGACGATGACGGAGCCCACGTAGGTCTTGTCGAAAAGATTGTTCAGGCGGGCAAACTCCTTGAAGCGCCAGTTCCCTACGTTTTGCTTGGCGTTGAACCTCGCATTGAACACCGTGTAGCCGGGCGCCGGTTTTTCGCTGTTGCTGTCTTCCGCGTAGACCTGATTGCTGGCCACGCTTTCCAGCGCCGCGCCAAAACGGTCGAACGTGTCTTTCCAGGCCAGTTCCGCAAACAGGTTGGCGCTGGGCACGCCCGGCAAGCGGCTGCCTTCGCGTACGCTGCCAAAGGCCTGGTCATACACGGCGTGCAGGCTGGTCAGCGCCACTTTGGTCGTGAAACCATACGGCAGGTTCGAATCGAGCGATACTTCCATGCCCTGGCGCAAGGTTTTACCCGCATTGCGGTAGCTGGTGCGCCCGCCGCTGGACTTGTCGACCACCAGCTCGTCGTTGGTCTTGATCTGGAACACAGCCGCGTTCACATGCGTGTTGTTATTGATCCTGGCCTTGACGCCCGCTTCCAGGTTGGTGCTGGAGGCCGGCTTCAAGTTGAAGTTGAAGCCGCCGCCCGTGCCCGAGTAAAACAGTTCGTTCAGGGTGGGGGCCTCGAAGCCGCGCGCGGCGCTGGCGTAGACGTTGACGTTCGGCGTCAGTTTGTACAGCAGGCCCAGCACCGGCGTCGTGTGGCTGAATTTCAGGCTACCGCTGTCGTTGCCATTACTGAGAAAATGGTCGTTGACCGACACTTTCATCTTGCTGTAGCGCACACCTGCGCTCAGCAGCCATGGGCCGCTTTGCCATTCCGCCTGGAGATACGGATCGAGGCTGGAGACGACGTTCTGCTCGTCGCGGCGCAACTTGCCCTTTACACCAAAGCTATTGCCGATGAAGTTTTCATAGCCGGTGCGGTCATCGCTGGAGCGGCCGTAATCGATGCCGATGGTGGTGCTCAGCTTGCCGCCAGCCAATTGATTTACGTGCAGCCAGTTGGTATCGATGCCATAGAACTGGCGCTGGAAATCGACCACGCCGCCCGAATGGCTGGCGGGCGCCTGGAAGCCTTTGGTGAATGCCTGGTACTGGATGACATCGCGGTTGCCGCCATACACCATCACATGCAGGCGGTCATCGCCAAACGCTTGTTCATAGGTGGCGCCGATTTGCTGGTGGTCGATGCTCTTGCGCGTGTTGTAGCGCTCGGCCAGGGTGCGTTTCGGGTTCTGTGTATCCGTCGTATCGATTTCGCCGGCGCGCGGGTCGCGGGCAAACGTGGGCCAGGTGGCGCCCAGCGGGTCTTGCGTATTGCCCTGGTGCAGGCTGTTGGCGACGATGGTCAGCTTGCTGTCCGCATTGGGCTTGACGGTGATCTTGCCGAACGCCTGTTCGCGCGTGGCGGCGCTGTGATCGCGGAAGCCATCCGTGCGGAAGCGCGAGCCGTCGAGCACGTAGCCGATGCCGCCTGCCTGGCCTTGCGCCGTCAGGTCTATCTTGCTGGTGCCGTAGCTGCCGCCCGTCACGTTCAGTTCGACGGACGGGGGATTCTGTCCATCCCTGGAAAACAGCTGGATCACGCCGCCCGAGTGGTTGCCGTAGATGGCAGAAAACGGTCCGCGCAACACTTCGATGCGCTCGGCCGTATCGAGGTTGAAGGTGGCCGCCTGGCCTTGGCCATCGGGCATGCTGGCGGGAATGCCATCGCTGATCAGTTTGACGCCGCGCACGCCGAAGGCCGAGCGGGCGCCGAAGCCGCGCGACGAGATCTGCAAGTCTTGCGCGTAGTTCTGGCGGTTCTGCACAACCAGGCCCGGCACGGCGGCCAGCGCTTCCGACGCATTGACGCGGATTTGGCCGTCCTGGATGCGGGCGCTGTCGACCACGTCGATCGAGGCCGGCACTTCCTGGCTGGGGTGGGCGATGCGGCTGCCGCTGACGACCACCGTATCCATGAGTTGCCCGTTGGCCGGGTCAGCTGCCTCGGCGGCGAAAACGTGAGGGGCGAGGGTGGCGCTGCCAGCGACAAACAGGCTGGCAATGGTGTTCAAGCGGAAACGATGCTGCATGCGGGTTCTCCAATGTGAATAAAAGCCTGCTTGAGCGCGTGAGCGGCGCAGGTCTGCGTAGGTGTATCAAGCAATATGCCTGCCATGTCTCCATTGGTGGGCTGAAATTATACGCGTGTCCGTGGCACGGCGTTTGCATGCAGCAATGTTCAGAGGCGCCGATGCCGCGCGCTTTTCCCGTATTTTTCCATTGAAAAGGTGATTATGCCCAACTTCTTCTCGCGCTTGCGCCAGGTGTGCTGGCTGCTGCCTGCGCTCGCCAGCAGCGCCCTCCAGGCCGCTCCTTTTGCCTATGTCCCCAATGAAAAATCGGGCACCTTGAGCGTGATCGACACGGCGACCGACCAGGTGGTGCGCCAGATCGCGGCAGGCAAGCGTCCGCGCGGCATCGCCGCCGACCCGACAGGGCGGCAATTGTTTGTCACCGATGCCGCCAGCAGCGCCTTGCTGCTGATCGATAACGCGACCGGCACGCCCGTGCGCGCTGTGGCCCTGGGCAAGTCGCCCGAAGGCGTCAGCGCCTCCCGCGACGGCAGCCTTGTGGCCGTGGCCGTCGAGGAAAACAATAGCGTGGCCTTGCTCGATGGCCAGTCGGGCACCTTGCTCGCCGACATCAAGGTACAGGGACGCAATCCGGAGCATGCCGTGTTCAGCCCGGATGGACGCTGGCTGCTGGTCAGTGCGGAAGAGGCCGAGCAAGTCGATGTCATTGATGTGGCGCAACGCCGCCAGGTCGCGTCCATCGCCGTGGGCCTGCGTCCGCGCGGCATCGGTTTCAGTCCGGACTCGGGCCGCGCCTATGTGGCGTGCGAACTGGTCAACGCCGTGTATGTGATCGACATGGCCGCGCGCAAGGCGATTGCCACTATTCCAGCGGGCAAGAATGCGAATGGCATCGCCGTCCATCCTGGCGGCAAGCAGGTGTATGTCTCGAACGGCACGGACGGCACGGTGATGGTGATCGACACGGCCAGCAACGAGGTGACGGCCACCATTGCCGTCGGCAAGCGCCCGTGGAACATGGCCATCACGCCCGATGGCAACAAGCTGTACGTGGCCAATGGCCGCTCGAACAGCGTTTCCGTGATCGACACGGCCAGCGCGCGCAAGGTGGCCGACATTGCCGTCGGTGAATTGCCGTGGGGCGTGGTGATTCGTTAGCGGTACAGGAACAGGTGTTCCAGTCTGGTACACCTGTTCCATTGTGCAGCGGCGCAGGGGAGATGCCGCAGGGCTGGCCCGGATTGGAACAGGATGCCTTCACCTTGTTCAAAACGCACACAGGCCCGCCCCCGCAGCTCTAGCCCGGGCATGCGCCGAAAAGCGCGCCGGGTTTGACGCCACGCCCTTGTAACAGGGGGAAAAGCGGCTAAGTTTGTAGTGGGATGGTGAGCTGGCACGGCATTTGCGGAAGACTCCGTGTACTCACCCCATCTGTACCAGGACGTTTGATTTTAATTAAGTAATTCCATTCTAATTAACCCGATAGAGGACGACATGAATCTCGCAGACATCAGCAAACTGGGCGTAGCCAATCCCTTCAAACAACGCTATGACAATTACATCGGTGGTCAGTTCGTTGCACCAGTAAAAGGTGAATACTTTCCTAACATCACGCCCATCACGGGCTTGCCGTTTTGCGAAATCGCCCGCTCCACGGCGGAAGACGTCGAGCTGGCGCTGGACGCCGCGCATGCCGCCAAGGATGCCTGGGGCAAGACGTCACCCGCCGAGCGCGCCAATATCCTGAACCGCATCGCCGATCGCATCGAACAAAACCTGAGCCTGATCGCCACGGCGGAAACCATCGACAACGGCAAGCCGATCCGCGAAACGATGAATGCCGACATTCCGCTGGCCATCGACCATTTCCGTTACTTCGCCGGCTGCATCCGTGCGCAGGAAGGCTCCGTCGCGCAAATCGATGCGGAAACCTATGCCTATCACTACCATGAGCCGCTGGGCGTCGTGGGCCAGATCATCCCGTGGAATTTCCCGATTCTGATGGCCGTGTGGAAACTGGCGCCAGCCCTGGCCGCCGGCAATTGCGTCGTCCTCAAACCTGCCGAGCAAACCCCCGCCTCCATCATGGTGTTGATCGAACTGATCGGCGACTTGCTGCCACCGGGTGTGTTGAACATCATCAACGGTTTCGGCCTGGAAGCGGGCAAGCCGCTGGCGTCGAGCAAGCGCATCGCCAAGATCGCCTTTACGGGTGAAACGGGCACGGGCCGCCTGATCATGGGTTACGCGGCGCAAAACCTGATTCCCGTCACCCTGGAGCTGGGCGGCAAGTCGCCGAACATCTTCTTTGAAGATGTGATGGATGCCGATGATGATTATTTCGACAAGTGCCTGGAAGGCTTCACCATGTTTGCGCTGAATCAGGGCGAGGTGTGCACCTGCCCATCGCGCGTGCTGATCCAGGAATCGATCTACGAGAAATTCATCGAACGGGCCTTGAAGCGCGTGGCCGCCATCAAGCAGGGCAACCCGCTCGACTCGTCGACCATGATCGGCGCCCAGGCGTCGCAGGAGCAGCTGGAAAAAATCCTGTCCTACCTCGACATCGGCCGCCAGGAAGGCGCCGAAGTGCTGGCCGGCGGGGAACGCCATACGCAGGCAGGCGACCTGGAGGGCGGCTACTACGTGCGTCCGACCGTGTTCAAGGGCAACAACAAGATGCGCATCTTCCAGGAAGAGATTTTCGGGCCCGTCGTCTCCGTGACCACCTTCAAGGATGAGGCCGAAGCGCTGGCGATTGCCAACGATACCTTGTACGGCCTGGGCGCCGGCTTGTGGACGCGCGACGGTTCGCGCGCCTTCCGCATGGGACGCGCCATCCAGGCGGGCCGCGTGTGGACCAATTGCTACCACCTGTATCCAGCCCACGCCGCGTTTGGCGGCTACAAGCAATCGGGTATCGGCCGCGAAAACCACAAGATGATGCTCGACCACTACCAGCAAACGAAGAACTTGCTGGTGAGCTATAGCCCGAAAGCGCTGGGCTTCTTCTAAACCGGCAACACGCGCCGCACCCTTAGCCGGGGGCGGCGCGCAGAAAGGGATGCCATGAGTGCAGCAATTGCCCGGGTGGTCGCCACCGATGCGGCGCTGGAAATGATGGACAAGTTGCGCCAGCGTCACGGCCCGTTGATGTTTTTCCAGTCGGGCGGTTGCTGCGACGGCAGCGCGCCCATGTGCTATGCGCTGGGCGAGTTCGATGTCAGCGATACCGATATCTATCTCGGCAACTTGAATGGCACACCGTTTTACATGGGACTCGAGCAATTCGAGTACTGGGAGCATACCCAGTTGATTATCGATGTGGTCGATGGCAATGGCGGCATGTTTTCACTCGACAACGGCACGGGCAAGCGCTTCCTGACGCGCTCGCGCCTGTTCACCGATGAAGAGTGCGCGCTGTTGCATGCCCAGCCGCATGAGCACCGCAAGACCTGATACACACATACTAATAAAACAGAGGGAGATGATTGTGCAGAAAAAAATCATGGGGATCGTCGTCGGTTTGGGGTTGGCATCCTTGGCCTCATTGGTCCAGGCGGCCGACGTGGGCAATGTCACCAATGCCATGCTCGACAACACGGCGAAGAATCCAGCCAGCGTGCTGTCGTTCGGCATGGGCACGCAGGGGCAGCGCTATTCGCCGTTGACGCAGATCAATGACAAGACCGTGGCCAAGCTGGTGCCGGCCTGGTCGTTCTCGTTTGGCGGCGAAAAACAGCGGGGCCAGGAATCGCAGCCGCTGATTCATAACGGCAAGATGTTCGTCACGGCATCGTATTCGCGCATCTTTGCCGTCGACCTGAAAACGGGCGCCAAGCTGTGGAAATATGAGCATCGCTTGCCGGACGGCATCATGCCGTGCTGCGACGTGGTCAACCGCGGTGCCGCCCTGTATGGCAACCTGGTGATTTTCGGCACGCTCGACGCCTACCTGGTGGCGCTGGACCAGAACACGGGCAAGATCGTCTGGAAAGAGAAAGTGGACGACTATGCGGCCGGCTACTCGATGACAGCCGCGCCGCTGATCGCCGAAGGCTTGCTGCTGACGGGCGTGTCGGGCGGCGAATTCGGCATCGTGGGGCGGGTCGAAGCGCGCAACCCGATGACGGGCGACCTCGTGTGGAGCCGTCCGACGGTGGAAGGCCATATGGGCCACCGCTACGACAAGGATGGCAAGGCCATCGATAACGGCGTATCTGGCACGGTGAACAAAACCTGGCCGGGCGACCTGTGGAAAACGGGCGGCGCCTCGACCTGGATGGGCGGCACCTACGATCCGCAAACCAAGCTGGCCTATTTCGGCACGGGCAACCCGGCGCCATGGAACAGCCATTTGCGTCCCGGCGACAATCTGTATTCCTCGTCCACCGTGGCGCTGGACGTCAAGACGGGCCAGATCAAATGGGCGTATCAAAACACGCCCAATGATGCCTGGGATTTCGATGGCGCCAACGAGTTCGTCACCTTCGACATGGATGGCAAGCGCTACGGCGGCAAGGCCGACCGCAACGGTTTCTTCTATGTCATCGATGCAAACAACGGCAAGCTGCAGAACGCCTTTCCGTTCGTGAAGAAAATCACCTGGGCCAGCAGCATCGACCTGAAGACGGGCCGGCCGAACTATATCGCCGCCGGCCGCCCTGGCGACCCGACCAAAGGAGAGGAAGGCAAGAAGGGCACGACCGTGTTTGCCGCACCCGCTTTCCTCGGTGCAAAAAACCAGATGCCGATGGCGTACTCGCCGCAAACCAAGCTGTTCTACGTTCCCGCCAACGAATGGGGCATGGACATCTGGAACGAGCCGATCAGCTACAAGAAGGGTGGCGCTTTCCTCGGTGCCGGCTTCACCATCAAGCCCTTGTTTGACGACTACATCGGCGCCATGCGCGCCATCGATCCGAAGACGGGCAAGATCGTGTGGGAAATCAAGAACAATGCGCCGCTGTGGGGCGGCGTGATGAGCACGGCCGGCAATCTGGTGTTCTACGGCACGCCGGAAGGCTTCCTGAAAGCCGTCGACGCGAAGACGGGCAAGGAACTGTGGAAATTCCAGACGGGTTCCGGCGTCGTGGCGCCACCCGTCACCTGGCAGGATGGCGACACGCAATATGTGGCCGTCGTATCCGGCTGGGGTGGCGCGGTGCCGCTGTGGGGCGGCGAAGTGGCCAAGAAGGTCAACTTCCTGGAACAGGGCGGCTCCGTGTGGGTCTTCAAGCTGGCATCGAAGTAACGGGGTGAAACGCCCGGGCCACTCGGACGGGTGTCTCCCTGTCCGCCGGGCGCTTTCTTTTTGCTGACGGCCCAGGCCGTCAGTTTTTTGTTTACCTGTACGCCCGCTACGTATACTTGCGGTCAAAAAATGAACACTATCTGTGGCAATTGATCCGCTGCTGCACACGTTAAATACGCTTTTTCTCTTTCTCCCTCTGAGCCGTACTGGGCACGCTTATTGCCAAAGCTTGAGGTACATCAATCACTGGTGTGCACACTAAAAACAGAGAAGAAAGAGGAGACGCAATGAACACATTGATCAAGCTGGGGAGCCTGGGTGTCATGACAATCGCAGCGATGGGGCAGGCACAGGCCGTTGATCTCAAGGCGGGCGACTGGACCGTGTCGGTGGGCGGCATCGTCAACGCCTATTACACGCAAGTGTCGTGTTCGGGCGATGCGGTGGGCGGGCTGGCGCTGGGTGGCCAGGCGCTCGGTTGCGGCGGCGAAAAGGACCGCACCACGATTGGCAACGGCTTGCTGCCGAATGGCTTGATCACCTCGGCAAGCTCGCGCCTGGGCGAGTACGACGTGAAAGCCTTGATCGGCATCTACAACTCGACGGCCACCGACAGCGCCATCAGCCAGAACAGCGTGGTCGATGTGCGCCAGGCCTTCTTCACGTTCGGCAATGCGGAAATGGGCACCTTCAAGCTGGGCCGCGACTATGGCATCTTCGGCGCGAACGCGATCCTGTCCGACATGACCTTGCTGGGCTCGGGCGCACCCGTGCAAGCGACACAGCGGGGCCGGGTGACCCTGGGCCATATCGGCGCCGGCTACACCTATCTGGGCAACTATGGCCAGATCATGTACAGCTCGCCGAAGTCCGGTGGCGTTGGCGTCGATGTGGCGCTGGTCAGCCCCGTTTCCGATACGCCCATCGTGTCAGGCTCGACTTATTCCTCGAAGTCGAGTCCGCAAGTGCAGGCGCAGCTGACGTATGCGCAGGAAGGTTTGAAAGCCTGGCTGGGCGTGAAGTCGCAAAAATTCACCTCGAAAACGCCCGGTGTCGATGACCTGACCATGCGCGGCGTGGAAGTGGGCGGCTCGTACCAGATGGGCCCGGCCGGCGTATTGGTCAACTTCCAGGGCGGCAAAGGATTGGGGATACTCTCCGATGCGGATCAGGGCGATACCAAGTCGAAGAACTGGCTGCTGCAAGGCACGTATAAAACGACGGACAAGCTGAAGCTGGGCTTGTCCTACGGCATCAGCAAGAACGACGACAACACGGCCGGCACGGGCGGCTTGAAGTCGAACGCCAACCTGACCCTGGGCGCGTATTACTCGCTCAACAGTGCGATCACCCTGGTGGGCGAACTGGGCCAGACGCGCTCGAAAGGCTTTGCGGGCGGCGAAGCGAAGATGAATGGCGTGTCGCTGGGCGGCATTATTTTCTTCTAATTCATCAACGCGGCGTCCTGCGACAGGGCGCCGCACGGAGCACAATGCATGCGGATAATGCGCTTGTTCATCGGATGCTGGCTATTCCTGTTCATTTTGGGACAGGCGTGGGCGGGCGTGCTCACCAAGGCCGAGCTGGCACGGCGTTTTCCTGCTCCCATCGTCGTCGGCGAGAAGGAGACCGACTTGCCCGTCTGGCCCTTGTTCCGGCAAAACGCCACGGCCACCGAACTGGTCGGCTACGTGTTTGAATCGGTGGACCTGGCCCCGATTCCCGGCTTTTCCGGCGTGCCCGTCAATCTGCTGATCGCCATCGATCCGCAAGGCAGTTTTCTCGACGTCGCCGTGCTGTCGCAGCACGAACCCGTGTTTCTCGACGGCCTCGGTGAAGCGCCCCTGTTCCAATTCGTCAAACAGTACCAGGGCCTGTCGCTGAAACAGAATATCGCCATCGATGCCAAGAAGAAACGCGCGCCAGATGCGACCCACGCCGATATCGACGGCGTGTCGAAGGCCACGGCCTCCGTGCGCATCATCAACCAGAGCGTGCTGGCCTCGGCCTTGAAAGTGTCGCGCAAAAAACTCGGTTTTGCGCAAGGCCGTGACCCGGACCAGATCGCCCGCATCCGCATGGACGTGTTCGAGAAACTCAGCGTGGCGCAGATGCTCGAACAGGGCTTGATCCAGCATGTGCGCCTGAGCAACAAGGACGTGGAAACCTTGTTTGCCGGCAGTGCCGGCGCGGGACTCGATGTGGAAGCCACGCGTGAGCCCGATGGCGTGTTCATCGACCTGTACCTGGCCTATGTGTCCGTGCCCAGCGTGGGACGCAACCTGTTGACGGAGCGCAGCTGGAACAAGCTGCGCGGCCGGCTCGACGAGGGCGACCACGCCATCCTCGTCATGTCGCGCGGGCGCTACAGCGTGCTGGGCGACGATTTCGTGCGCGGCACTGTGCCGGACCGGCTATTGCTGAAGCAGGATGGCTTGCCCATCGACATGCGCGACCTGGACCTGGAATTGCGCCTGTCCGATGGGGGATCGTTGCCGACGGAAAATATCGCCGTGTTTCGCATCATCAGCCAGGCGGGACTCGATGCGGCCAGCCCGTTGGCGTTCACGTTGCCGATCACGCGCAGCAAGGGCATCGTGTATCCGGAACGCATCGCCCGCAACGTGGATGTCAGCTACCGCCTGCCTGCTGATTTTTATGTCGCGCCGCAAGGCGACGATGCCACATGGCGTGGCACCTGGAAGAACCGCAGGGCCGAGCTATTGACCTTGCTGGCCGGGCTGGCGCTGCTGGCCGGCGCATTGGCCTGGCAAAAACGCCTGGTGCGTAATGGACGACAATTTGTGGGGTTCCGCAACCTGTTCCTGTTGTTTACCATCGCTTTCATCGGCTACTACGCGCAGGGGCAGTTATCGATCGTCAACATCACAGGCGTCATTCAGGCACTGCTGGCGGGGCGCAGCCTGGGATTTTTCCTGTTCGATCCGATGACGGTGATCCTGTGGGTTTTCGTGCTGCTCAGTCTGTTTGTCTGGGGGCGCGGCACGTTTTGCGGTTGGCTGTGTCCGTTTGGCGCGCTGCAGGAATTCACGGGCAAGCTGGGCCAGTGGTTGCGAATGCCGCAGTGGAAGATCAAGCCGCGCCTGGACGGGCGCTTGAAATGGATCAAGTATGGCTTGCTGGCGGCCATTCTTGGCAGCAGCATGTTTTCCAGCCAGATCACGGACAAGCTGGTGGAGCTGGAGCCGTTCAAGACGGCGATCACTTTGAATTTCGTGCGCGCCTGGCCCTTCGTCGCCTATGCCGTGGGCTTGCTGCTGCTCAGTAGTGTTTCCTATAAATTCTTTTGCCGCTACCTGTGTCCGTTTGGCGCGGCGCTGGCGCTGCTGGGGCGCTTTCGCCTGTTCAACTGGATTCCCCGCCGCAAGCAATGCGGCACGCCTTGCCAGACTTGCCGCCACCGTTGCGAGTATCACGCCATCGCGCCCAGCGGGAAGGTCGATTACGGTGAGTGTTTCCAGTGCATGGATTGCGTGGTGATTTACGCCAGCGATGAAAAATGCGCACCCTTGATGCTGGAAATCAAGCGTGCCCGCACCATTCCCATCGTCCGGGCCACGGCAGAGGAGAGCAGCAATGCAGCGTAGAACCTTTATTTCCGCAGCGATCGGCAGCGTGGCCGGCATGGCGGGTTTGTCCTTGCCTGGCAGCATGGCGCGCGGCACGGCCACGGCGTCCGGCGTGCGGCCGTATCAAGGCGCCGCGCTGGCGTTTGGCACGACGATCGCCGTCACCGTGTTGCACCACGATCAGCACCAGGCCGAACTGGCGATTGAAGACGCCTTGCATGCGGCCAGGAATATCGACCGGCTGATGAGCATTTACAGCCCGGCCAGCCAAGTCTTCCAGCTGAACCGCGATGGCCTCCTGGCCCGGCCGGACGCGCATCTGCTGGCCGTGCTGGCGCAGGCGCAAGCCTTGTCGCAAGCGAGCGATGGGGCGTTTGATATCACCGTGCAACCCTTGTGGCAGCTGTTTCGCGCGGCGGCAGACCAGGCAAGCTTGCCGACGGACACATTGCGTCGTGCCGCGCAGGCGCGGGTTGGCTGGCGGCAACTGGCGTGGGATAGCCGCGAAGTGCGTTTTCTTCAGCCCGGCATGGCGCTGACCTTGAATGGCCTGGCGCAAGGCTACGCGGCGGACATGGCGCTGGCGGCCGTGCAGGCGCGCGGCATACGGCACGCGCTGCTCGACACGGGTGAGTTCATTGCGCGCGGACAGCGCTCCCTGCGCCGTCCGTGGACCTTGGGCATCCAGGACCCGCGCGACAGGGAAATCCTGGCAGCTACCTTGACAGTGGAAGGGCGCAGCGTGGCCACGTCAGGCGATTACGAATGCACGTTCACGCCCGACTTCGTGCATCACCACATCTTCGACCCCGTGAACGGTGATTCGCCGGGTGAACTGGCCAGCGTGACCGTGCTGGCGCCCACGGGCTTGCTGGCCGACGGTTTGTCGACGACCTTCATGGTGACGGGGGCCGCGCGCGCGCATGCGATGGCCGCGCACATGCAGGGCGTTGACCTGATGACCATCGACAAGTCGGGCCAGCGCAAGATGTCGCCCGGCTTTGCCCGGTTACTCTAGGCTATTTCAAATGCGGTACCTTGCGATAGATCGTATTGCGTGACACGCCCAGGGCCCGCGCCGTGGCCGAGACGTTGCCGCCGTGGGCATCGAGCGACTTGAGGATCGCGCTTTGTTCCATTTCTTCCAGGTTGGCGCCGGCGGCGATCATGCGATCCGTGCTGGCGCTGGCGGCAGTCGCTTGCGTCATCTCAATATCGTCGAGGAAATCATCGGGCATGTGGCGCAGACAGATTTCATGCTCGTCGCCTGCCATGACGATGGCCGTGCGCAACAGATTGGTCAACTGGCGGAAATTGCCCGGCCATTTATGCTGGTGGAACATGCGCAAGATGTCCGGCGCCACCGTGTAGCGCGTATCGGGCGCTTCCGTCGCGAGGATTTTTTTCACAACCGTGTCCAGGTCGGTGCGCTCGCGCAGCGGCGGCAGTTTGACCACCAGGCCATTCAGGCGGTAATACAGGTCTTCGCGGAACAGTCCCTTGGCCATGCGCTCGCGCAAGTTGTGATTCGTGGCGCAAATGAGTTCCACATTGACGGTGATCGACTTGCTGCTGCCGAGCGGCGTGACCATGCGTTCCTGCAGCACGCGCAACAGGCGCGCCTGCAAGCCGAAGGGCATGTCGCCGATTTCATCGAGGAACAGGGTGCCGCCATTGGCTTGCAAAATCTTGCCGATGGCCCCCTTCTTGCGCGCGCCCGTAAATGCCCCGTCTTCATAGCCGAACAGTTCAGACTCGATCAGGGTTTCCGGGATCGACGCGCAGTTGACGGCGATAAACGGTCCCATGGCCCGCGGCGAGTCGTTATGGATGGCTTGCGCCAGCAATTCCTTGCCCGTGCCTGTCTCGCCCATGACGAGGATGGGAATATCGCGCCCCAGCACCTTGTTGACTTTTTCGATCACCAGTTCCAGTTGCGGATCGCCCGTGCGCAAGTAGCGCAGGCCGGACAGGCGGCGCGCCGCGTTGGCCGCATGGCTGGCTGGAGCGGGAACCTGGGCCGGCACGGCGTTGATATCGCTATGGTCGGTGCTGGCAGTGAAACCGTGCTGGAAGACGCTATTGGACAAGCGCAACTGCGCGCGACCGTACACGCGCACGCCGCTGTGCATGCACAGGTTCAGCAAACCGGGTGAGGCCGTGCGGTAATGTTCGTACAGGGCAGACACGGGCAAGCCGAACAGTGAGCTGAAGGTATGGGATTGCAGCGCGGCGAATGACAGGCCCAGTTGGAACAAACCGTTTTTATTGGCGGATAAGAACCGCCCGCCCGGCGTGAATGAGGCGATGCCTTCCATTAAAGTGCCGATGAATTCGGGACGCGCGTGGAAGTGCACGGTGATGGCGTCTTCGAAGGTGGCGGAAAACAGCTGATTTTCGATCATCAGCGCCGACATGCGCACCAGGGCCATCGTATGCTTGTGAAAGCTGCGCTGATCGCTCGAGACGTCCAGTACGCCGATGACATTGCCCCGGTGATCGGTGATCGGTGCCGCGGAGCACGTCAGGAAATGATTGGCGGCCAGGTAGTGCTGGTCCGCATGGACCAACGTCGGTACTTTTTCCGTGATGGCCGTGCCGATGGCATTCGTGCCGCGGCTTTGTTCCGACCATGCCACGCCCGGCTGCAGCGCCACGCGGTTGGCTTTCTCCAGGAAGTCATCGTCTCCCAGCGAATGCACGATCACGCCGTTGGCATCCGTCAAGATCACCATATTGTGCGTGTTGACGATTTGCTGGTACAGCGTTTCCATGGCCGGCAGTGCGTGCGTGTGCAGCATGCGGTTTTGCTCGATCAGCAGTGACAGGTCGGATTTGCCGACCGGCGTAAAGTCGGGCGTGGCCGTGGGCGACAGGCCAAAGGCGACGGAGCGCTGATGGGACGTTTCGATGATGACGGGGACGTTGTGCTGTCCTGCCGGCAAAATGTTTGCGTCCACAATGGACGAAAACGGTGCGCTACGGTAAGTAGCTGAAGGTTGATACATGATCTCGTTGCCTCCGTTGGGCCCTGTACTGCGGCGCTCTTTTGAATATCGAGAGTGTTCCATAATGTAGCACCTGTCACAGATGGGAGCAAAGCAAAGCGAACCGGACCATCCCCGGTGTTGCTGCCAGGCCCAGAGTTGCTGCCATCAGTGTGTAGTGCATATGTCTGTATAAGCAAGTGCGGTGCCAGGGCTGTTTCTCGGAGCTGAAAAATAGCCCTTGCAGGGTGCACGGGGCAGGGCTATAATTCGCCCCCTCGCTGAACGATGCATGCAAATGCTGAGTGAAGTAGGAAAAAAAGAAGGTTGACGAAATGCTGAAAAAGCTTCATACTCTTCCTTCTTCGCAGCTGACAAACACAACGCTTTGTCGATAGCGCGAGAGCAGTAACCGAATACAGTTCTTTAACAATTAACAGTCGATAAGTGTGGGCATTTGATGTA
>NZ_JAFCWK010000024.1:0-21091 GCF_049897525.1 Janthinobacterium sp. PSRC1-1 | reverse complement strand
CTGATGACCATAGCAAGTTGGTCCCACCCCTTCCCATCCCGAACAGGACCGTGAAACAACTTTGCGCCGATGATAGTGCTGCAACCAGTGTGAAAGTAGGTTATCGTCAGGCTTGTTATATAAAAAAACCCCGCTAGGTGCGGGGTTTTTTTTCGTCTGCAGCGTTCATGGGATCAGATGCCCCAGGTAATGCTTTCACCTTCTGCCTTGGCCGAGCGCAGCATCTCCATCAAGGGATAGGCGCGCTGCGAAAAATGCACCTTTTGCGCGCGCGCATGGGTGCCCGTTTCGCCGTCTTCCAGCGTTTCCGGCGTATGGACATCGTGCTCGATGTCATTTTCCGGATGCAATTTGCTTTCCGCGACTTCTTTTTCCAGCAAGGCCAGGGCATCTCCTGCTTCCGTTGGCGTAATGACGCCGCGCGTGGGGTTCTTGTGCAGGATGTCGAGGATACGCTGGGCATGTTCCTGGTACATCAGCACTTCAGGGGAGGATTTGGATTTGAATGAGATCAACATAGGGGCTTTCTGAGACTTGTTGTTAGTGTCGAAACAATATCACGACTTGACATATCGCACAGTCCGTCCGATTGCGCGAATTGCACATTTGCGCGCCGGATATCGCCATCTGTTGGACAACCCACGTATTTACAAGGGCGGCTGTTCCAGGCAGCTACCTGTTTAAGCGATCGCTAAGTCTCAATCCAGTTTCACTGAGTCCATGAAGGTGTCGATGGTGTCACGCGACAGCTTGCGTTCTTCACCGAGAATGATGATCTGGAAGATGTGCTTGTCCTGTGCCACAAAACGTCCGACCAGCACCACAGGCTTGCCTTGCTGCGTGCCGCTGGCCTCGATGCTGAGCGAACTGCGCTGATGTATTCCGGCAGCAGTGCTGCTGGCTGCCGATGCGGATTTTTCGCTGCGCACAGTGCCGTTGATATTTTTCAACAGGGCGGTCTGCATGGCGGGCAGGGCCGCTTGCGCCTGTTCTGCGTTGTCGAGCACGGCGCTGCCGATGGCGAAGGTAGCGCCATCAACCTCGCTCGCCGTCATGGTCAGGTTGACTTTCTTGCCATCGAGATCGATCTCGCGCGTCAGCACGGCCGGCTTGCCTGGAAACAGGGCCGTGAACTGGGCGTCGGGGCTGCGATAGTCGCGCCAGTCGAATTTCGGACTGCAGGCGGACAGGACGCTGGCGGCCGCGAGCGTAGCCAGGAAGAGGGCAAGTGATGGTTTTTTCATCAGCAGATGGTAGCAGTGCCGCGAATCACGCGCAATCGCGCACGTGTGGCGTTCATTGCTCTCCTTACATTTCACGCAGTACGCGCCGGTACTGGATCGCTTCGGCAACGTGCGCTTGCATGATACCGGGGCTGCCCGCCAGATCCGCGATGCTGCGCGCCACGCGCAGTACCCGGTGGTAGGTGCGTGCCGACCAGTGCAGGCGCGCCATGGCGCCATGCAGCAACTGTTCGCCATGTGGCTCCAGGCGACAATG
The DNA here is from genome assembly GCF_049897525.1 of Janthinobacterium sp. PSRC1-1. Classification (NCBI taxonomy): domain Bacteria; kingdom Pseudomonadati; phylum Pseudomonadota; class Betaproteobacteria; order Burkholderiales; family Oxalobacteraceae; genus Janthinobacterium; species Janthinobacterium sp. PSRC1-1. The sequence goes on along the minus strand of NZ_JAFCWK010000024.1, from coordinate 19,591 downwards.
CTGCTCGATTTCCGTGCTGCTCAGGCGCTGGTTCGCTTTCCCCTGGCGTGCCAGCTGCAGGGCAAAGGCTGCCGCTACCCGCGTGGCGATGGCCTGCGTGCTTTCGCCGGGGCCTGCGTGCCGCCCCAGCGCCGCCGGCGGCATGGCGGCCACTTCGATCTGCAGGTCGATACGGTCGAGCAGCGGGCCGGACAGGCGACTGTGATAGCGCAGCACGGCGTCCGGCGTACAGCGGCAACGGCCGGAAGCATGCCCCAGGTAGCCGCACGGGCAGGGATTCATGGCGGCGATCAACTGAAAGCGGGCAGGAAACTCCGCCTGGCGGGCCGCACGCGAAATGCTGATGACCCCCGATTCCATGGGCTGGCGCAAGACATCGAGGACCCGGCGCTGGAATTCGGCGATTTCATCGAGAAACAATACACCGCAGTGTGCCAGCGAGATTTCTCCCGGGCGCGGCACGTTGCCGCCGCCCACCAGGGCCACGCCGGACGCCGTCTGGTGCGGGGCACGATAGGGACGGCGTTTCCAGTGTTCCACCTTGAAGTGGCCGCCCAGCGAATGCACGGCGGCCGATTCCAGTGCCTCTGCATCGCTCATGGGTGGCAGCACGCCGGGAAACCGGCTGGCCAGCATGGTCTTGCCCGCACCAGGCGGCCCCACCATCAGCACGTTGTGGCCGCCCGCAGCCGCCACCTCCAGCGCGCGTCGCGCCTGCTGCTGCCCCTGCACATCGGCAAAGTCGGGATACGCAAAAGCGTGCGCTGCCAGCACGGGCTGATGGCGTTGCAGGGCCATCTGGCTGGCTGGCGCGGCAAAATGCGCGCAGACCTCGAGCAGGCTGTGGGCGGGATAGATGCAGGCATCGCTGACCAGCGCCGCCTCGTCCGCGTTCACTTGCGGCAGGATGAAGGCGCGTGGTGTGCCCGATTGGCTGCGCTGCATGGCAAACGTCATGGCCAGCGCACCGCGGATGGGGCGTAGCTGGCCCGACAGTGACAGTTCGCCCGCGAATTCATAGTGGTGTAATTGGTTGCCCGGCAACTGGCCGGAGGCGGCCAGGATGCCCAGTGCGATGGGCAAGTCGAAGCGGCCCGATTCCTTGGGCAGGTCCGCCGGCGCCAGATTGGCCGTGATGCGCCGCGCCGGCATTTCAAAGCCGCAGTTTTGCAGCGCGGCGCGGACGCGGTCGCGCGATTCCTTCACTTCCGTATCCGGCAGGCCGACTATCGTAAACGAGGGCAAGCCATTGGCAAGGTGGACTTCGACACTTACCTCGGGCGCCTCCATGCCAGCCAGGGCGCGGCTTTTCAGGACGGCCAGACTCATCAGACTCCCCTGTGGCGCGAGCGCGGTCAGGATCAGTCTAGCGCTTGAAGCGCTGTCAGGCTTGAGCTATGCCAGCAAGGTCGCGTATAACGCGACCTTGCTGGCGGTACGTTATGCCTTTGGGTCGTTCAGGCGCGTTTCCAGTTCGATCAGGCGCAATTCCAGTGCATCGAGCTTGGCGCGGGTCTTGGCCAGCACTTGCGCCTGGATATCGAATTCCTCGCGCGTGACGAGATCGAGACGGGCGAAGCCCTGGGTCATCATCGATTTCACGTTTTTCTCGATATCCTTGGCCGGCGAGTTCTCGATGGCTTGGTGAATCTTGCCTTGCAAGTCGTTAAAGAAGGTATTCATGTCCATGGTCAGTCCTTTTATGGTGCGGCATGTGCATCGCACCATTGCGGTGCACAGCGGTGTTAATCTGGTGCGGAAATAGGCAAATCCACAATGCTTCAGCAGTCCATTTCCGCATGCCCAGGGGCTTGCAGGGTATGTATGGACGGAAATCCCCCTGTCAAGGTGGCTGAGAGCTGGCACGTATTCTGCTAAAGAAGGGATGAACGCTTTGTGATCTCCAGCCAAGATTTTAAACCTCAACCGCTTTAAAAGTTCAATAAAAGGGAATCGCCATGAAGAATCTGTCCAAGAACATGACTTTAGTAGCCGCGTTGACGCTGGCCATGACCGCCGTGTGCGGTAGCGCCATGGCCCAGGATGCAGTGGCAGCGCCTGCTGCGGCCGAAGCCGTACCTGATAACGTGGTGAGCTACAACGTGGCGCTGACCAGCGACTATCGTTACCGTGGCGTGTCGCAAAGCCGTCTCGATCCTGCCATCAGCGGCGGCGCCGACTATACCCACAATCCGACGGGTCTGTACGTGGGCACCTGGCTGTCGAGCATCAAATGGATCAAGGATGGCGGCGGCGATACCAACCTGGAATGGGATGTCTACGGCGGCAAGCGTGGCGAGATCAGCAAGGATTTCACCTATGACGTGGGCGGCCTGTATTACTTCTATCCCTCGAATGGGCTGAGCACCAATGCCAACACTTTCGAGCTGTACGGCCAGCTTGGCTATGGCCCTGCCTATATCAAGTACTCGCACTCGACGACCAATCTGTTTGGTGTCGCCGACAGCAAGAACAGCGGCTACCTCGATGTGGGCGCGAATATCGATATGTACGAAGGTTATCTGCTGAACCTGCATGTGGGCCGCCAGAAGGTCGCGCATAACGATGCCCTCAGCTACACCGACTACAAGCTGGGTATCACCAAGGATTTCGGCATGGCAACAGTCGCCCTGGCTTACGTCAAAGCCAACATCACGTCGCTGGCACCGAATGGCAAGAACCTGGCGAAATCCGGTCTCGTGCTGACCGTGTCCAAAACCTTTTAAGCGAGACTGCCATGAAAATGATTACCGCAATCATTAAACCGTTCAAACTGGACGAAGTGCGTGAAGCCTTGTCGGCTATCAATGTGCAAGGCATTACCGTCACCGAAGTCAAAGGCTTCGGCCGCCAGAAAGGTCACACGGAACTCTACCGTGGGGCCGAGTATGTCGTCGATTTCTTGCCAAAAACCAAGATTGAAGCGGCCGTCGATGACGCCATTGTCGACCAGGCCATCGAAGCGATCGAAGGTGCCGCGCGTACCGGTAAAATCGGCGATGGCAAGATTTTCGTTTACAACCTGGAACAGGTCATCCGCATCCGTACCGGTGAAACCGGCAACGAAGCGCTCTAAGGGGAATATTGATGCATAAAAATATAACAAAATTGCTCGCCGGGATAGCCTGCCTGTGTGCGTTTGGCGTCGCCACGCCGAGCTTTGCCGATGCGCCCGCCAAGACGGAGGCGGCCACGACTACGGCCGTTGCCGCCCCCGCCGTGACGCCCGTGCCTGATGCCGCGCCCGCTGCCGCCGCACCGGCCCCGGCCCCGGCCGCTGCCGCGCCAGCGGCCGCGCCCGTCGCCAACAAGGGCGATACCAGCTTCATGATGATCAGCACCTTGCTGGTGATTTTGATGACCATCCCCGGCCTGGCCCTGTTCTACGGCGGCCTGGTGCGCTCGAAGAACATGCTGTCGGTGCTGATGCAGGTGTTCATGGTGTTCGCGCTGGTCATCGTGCTGTGGTGCATCTACGGCTACTCGATTGCCTTCACGGAAAAAACCGCCTTCTTCGGTGGCTTCGACCGCCTGTTCCTGAACGGTATCTGGGATCCGGCCAAGGGCACGTTTGCCGCCGCCGCCACCTTCAGCAAGGGCGTCGTCATTCCCGAGTTCGTCTTCGTGGCTTTCCAGGGCACGTTTGCCGCCATCACCTGCGCGCTGATCGTCGGCGCCTTTGCCGAGCGCGCCAAGTTTGCCGCCGTGCTGGCCTTCGTCGTGCTGTGGTTCACGTTCGCCTACCTGCCAGCGGCCCACATGGTGTGGTTCTGGACCGGCCCTGACCTGATCACCAATGCCGCCACCTCGGCCAGCGAAGCCTTGAAGGCTGGCTGGATCTGGCAAAAAGGCGCGCTGGACTTCGCCGGCGGCACCGTGGTGCACATCAACGCCGCCGTCGCCGGCCTGGTGGGCGCCATCATGATCGGCAAGCGCGTCGGCTACGGCCGCGAATCGATGGCGCCGCACTCGCTGACGATGACCATGATCGGCGCATCCTTGCTGTGGGTGGGCTGGTTCGGTTTCAATGCCGGTTCGTCGCTGGAAGCGGGCGACGTGGCGGCCCTGGCCTTCGTCAACACCTTGCTGGCCACTGCCGCCGCCACCCTGTCGTGGGTATTTGGCGAGTGGATCAGCAAAGGCAAGCCATCGATGCTCGGTGGCGCATCGGGCGCCGTGGCCGGCCTGGTGGCGATCACCCCGGCGGCCGGCTTTGTCGGTCCGATGGGCGGCCTGGTCATCGGCTTGCTGGCCGGTGTCGTCTGCCTGTGGGGCGTGAATGGTCTGAAACGCCTGATCGGCGCCGATGATTCGCTCGACGTGTTCGGCGTGCATGGCGTGGGCGGCATCCTCGGTGCCTTGCTGACGGGCGTGTTTGCTGCACCACAACTGGGCGGTCAAGGCATCTTCGACTATGTCACCAACAAGATGTCGGCGGATCCGTACTCGATCGGCCATCAGGTGTGGGTGCAGGCGCAAGCGGTCGGCACCACCATCCTCTGGTCGGCCATCGTCTCCGTCATCGCCTATAAACTGGTCGACATCGTCATCGGCCTGCGCGTACCGGAAGAAGAAGAGCGCGAAGGCCTCGATATCACCAGCCACGGCGAGCAGGCGTATCATGGCTAAATAGTCATTATCTGGCATGCCAGCGCCCCGGCGCGGCATGTCCGGCTGGAAAAGGCGCCTCATCGAGGTGCCTTTTTTTCGTTGTGGGAATGGAAAAGGTCTTTAAAACAAGGGTTTTGCCCCGATTTGGGGTACTTACACGGTAATATAGTCGGCAGTTCTGTGTGCTTTTTTGAATACTGCACATAATTTAAGGATGTAACTATGGTTCCCCATCTCGTCACGGCCCTGACCGGACCGCTGCTCGACCTCGAAAAAAAGATTCTGGCCGCGACGCCGGCCATTGAGCGCTGGTTTCGCATGGAGTGGCAAGAACATACGCCGCCCTTCTATTGCTCGGTAGACTTGCGTAACGCGGGTTACAAGCTGGCGCCCGTCGATACCAATCTGTTCCCTGGCGGTTTTCATAACTTGGCCACGGAAATGCTGCCCCTGTCCGTGCAGGCGGCCATGGCCGCCATCGACAAGTATTGTCCGGACGCCCGCAACCTGCTGATGGTGCCGGAATTGCACAACACCACGCCGCAATACCTGCAAAACGTGGCGCGATTGATGCAGATCTTCCGCCAGACCGGCTTGCACGTGCGCCTGGGCTCGTGGTCGCCCGAGATCACCCAGCCGACGCCATTGGCGTTGCCAGATGGCAACATGCTCGTCATCGAGCCGCTCGTGCGCCTGAACAACGGCCGCCGCCTGGGCTTGAAGGATTTCGATCCGTGCACGATTCTGCTGAATAACGACTTGTCGGACGGTATCCCCGACATCTTGCAAAATATTCATGAACAAAGCCTGCTGCCGCCGCTGCACGCGGGCTGGGCCTTGCGCCGCAAGAGCAACCACTACACGGCCTACGATGAAGTGGTGAAAAAATTCGGCAAGATGATCGATGTCGATCCGTGGATGCTCAACCCCTTCCACGCCAAGTGCAGCGACGTCAACTTCCAGGAAGGCGAGGGCGAAGATGCGCTGGCCGCCAGCGTCGATGTGCTGTTGGCCAAGATCCGCAAGAAATACAAGGAATACGGCATCAAGGAAAAGCCGTTTGTCATCGTCAAGCCCGATGCGGGCACGTATGGCACGGGCATCATGACGGTGCGCGACGCCAGCGAAGTACGCGACTTGTCGCGCAAGCAGCGCGAAAAAATGTCGATCGTCAAGGATGGCCAGCTGGTAACCGACGTCATCATCCAGGAAGGCGTGCCGACTTTCGAAAGCATCAAGGATGCCGTGGCCGAGCCCGTCGTCTACATGATCGACCGCTACGTGGTGGGCGGCTTCTATCGCGTGCACGCGGAAAAGGGCGTGGACCAGAACCTGAACGCGCCCGGTTCGCAGTACGTGCCGCTGGCGTTTGCCCAGCAGCATGCCGTGCCGGACTTGAAGGCCAAGCCGGGCACGGCCGCGCCGAACCGCTTCTATGTGTATGGCGTGGTGGCGCGCCTGGCCTTGCTGGCCGCGTCGCTGGAAATGGAGCGCACGGACCCGAATCCCGAGGTGTATTGATCCCTCCCTGCAGCTTGCCGGGCGCGGTGACTACCGCGCCTGGCGATCTCGGCTAGAATCAAGCATTCCTTATCCAGGCTCCCCGATTGGACGCACCATGAAAATTGCATTCCTTGCCGACCCGCTGGCAGGCTTCAAGACTTACAAAGATTCCACCTTCGCCATGATGCGCGAGGCGGCAAAACGCGGCCACGCCGTGTACGCCTTCGAGCAGAAGGACATGGCGCTGGAAGAGGGCATCGTCACGGCGCGGGTAAAACACATCGAGCTGACCGGTGAAGAACACGACTGGTACAAGGTGGTTTCCACCGAGGAAGTACGTTTGTCGGCCCTGGACGCCATCATCGAGCGCAAGGATCCGCCGTTCGACATGGAATACGTGTATGGCACGTATCTGCTGGAACTGGCGGAAAAGCAGGGCGCCTGCGTCTTCAACAAGCCGTCCGCCATCCGCGACAACAATGAAAAGCTGGCCATTGCCCAGTTTTCCGAATTCACCTCGCCGACCCTGGTAACGTCGGATGAGGCGCGCCTGCGCGCCTTCCACGCCAAGCACCAAGACGTCATCTTCAAGCCGCTCGACGGCATGGGCGGCACGGGCATCTTCCGCGTCAAGGCCGATGGCCTGAACCTGGGCGCCATCATCGAGACCTTGAGCGAGAACGGCGCGCAAACCATCATGGCGCAGCGTTTTATTGCCGACATCGTCAAGGGCGACAAGCGCATCCTCGTCATCGGCGGCAAGCCGGTGCCGTTTTCGCTGGCGCGCATCCCGCAAGCGGGGGAAGTGCGCGGCAACCTGGCCGCCGGCGGCACGGGCGTGGCACAGCCATTGACGGCGCGCGACCTGGAAATCGCTGAAAAACTGGGCCCGATCCTGGCCGCGCGCGGCCTGATGCTGGTAGGATTGGATGTGATTGGCGACTATCTGACGGAAGTCAATGTCACCAGCCCGACCTGCTTCCAGGAAATCATGCAGCAGACGGGTTTTGATGTCGCTGCCATGTTTGTCGACGCCGTCGAGCATGGCGTTGCGCAAGCGCAGCAGCATCAGAAGGTGAAATGACTATGGTAGGGATTTTGCTCATGACACATGCACCGCTGGGACAGGCCTTCATCGCCGCCTGCGCGCATGTGTTTCGTGGGCCAACGGAACGGTTTGAAGCCATCGACGTCGTCGCCGACCAGGACCTGGCGGAGGTGCAGAAGCTGGCATCGGAAGCCATCTGCCGCCTCGACGACGGCTCCGGCGTGCTGGTGATTACCGACGTGAAGGGCGGCACGCCGTCGAACTGCTGCAACAAGCTGGCCGATGCGGGGCGGGTGGAAGTGATCGCCGGCATCAGCCTGCCGATGCTGCTGCGCGCCATCACGTATCGCCGCGACACGCTCGACGTGGTGGTGGAGATGGCGCTGGCCGGCGCGCAAAGCGGCGCCGTGCGCGTCGATAACCGCATCCGCGTAGGCGAATAGGGAAGTGCAAGGCCGCCGCCCTGAAGGCGGCGGGTTTTATAGGCCAAGATTGTCATCAGCGTAGTGCATTCAGGGATAGAGACCATACAAAAATGATTCAAAAAGAACTCGAAATCATCAACAAGCTGGGACTGCACGCACGCGCCTCCGCCAAATTTACCCAGCTCGCCGCCAAGTTCAAGAGCGACGTCTGGCTGACCCGTAACGCGCGCCGCATCAACGCCAAGTCCATCATGGGCGTGATGATGCTGGCCGCTGGCAAGGGCGCGAAAGTGACCCTGGAAGCCGAGGGCGATGATGAGCAGGCATGTGTCGATGCCCTCACCGCCCTGATTAATGACAGGTTTGGCGAAGGCGAGTAATGCCCGCCGAACGTAGCCGCAGCCGCATTCCGACAGGTCACCCCATGGCATCTTTCACGCTCCACGGCATCCCGGTCTCCCGCGGCATCGCCATTGGCCGCGCGCATCTGCTGGCGCCGGCCGCCCTTGACGTCAAACATTACCTGGTCGCCCAGGAACAGATCGAAGCCGAAGTCCAGCGTCTGCAAAACGCCATCGCCGCCGTCCACAAGGAGCTGCAAACCCTGTGGAACGAACTGCCGAAAGACGCGCCCACCGAACTGGGCGCGTTCATCGACGTCCATGCGCTGATCCTGTCGGACCCGCTGATCGCCGAAGCGCCGCTCGACATCATCCGTTCGCGCCATTACAACGCCGAATGGGCGCTGCTGACGCAAATCGATGAATTATCGGCGCAGTTCGACGAAATCGAAGACCCGTATTTGCGCGAGCGCAAGGCCGATATCCAGCAAGTGGCAGAGCGCGTGCTGAAGGTCTTGCTGGGCACGGAACAGCTGCTGCCCAAGGCGGCCACCGCCGATGAGCTGGTGGCGCAGATGATCGTCGTCGCCCACGATATTTCTCCGGCCGACATGCTGCAATTTCGCGACCGCTCCTTCATCGGCTTCATCACCGACGTGGGCGGGCAGAACTCGCACACGGCCATCGTCGCGCGCAGCCTGGATATCCCGGCCGCCGTCGGCATGTCGCAGGCGTCGATGCTGATCGAGCAGGACGACTGGCTGATCATCGACGGCGACGCCGGCGTGGTCATCGCCAACCCCAGCGCGCTGGTGCTGGAGCAGTACCGCGAGCGCCAGGTGGCCATGCAGCGCGCGCGCAAGAAGCTGGGCAAGCTGAAAAAGACGCCGGCCGTCACCAAATGCGGCACACCCATCACCCTGCTGGCGAATATCGAACTGCCCGAGGATTGCGCGTTTGCGCTGGAGTCCGGCGCCAGCGGCGTGGGCCTGTTCCGCTCCGAATTCCTGTTCATGGGCCGCGCCCACAAGATTCCCACCGAGGATGAGCAGTTCGAGGCGTACCGCAACACGGTGCAGTCGATGAAGGGCCGCGTGGTGACCATCCGCACGCTCGATATCGGCGCCGACAAGCCGCTCGACCAGTCCGATCATACGGCCTTGAACCCCGCCCTGGGCCTGCGCGCCATCCGTTACTGCCTGGCCGAGCCGCAACTGTTCCTGACGCAGCTGCGCGCCATTTTGCGCGCCTCGGCCTTCGGCAAGGTGCGCATCCTGATCCCCATGCTGGCGCATGCGTTCGAGATCGACCAGTCGCTGGCCATGATCGCGCAAGCGAAGGCCAGCCTGCGCGAGGACGGCGTCAAGTTCGACGATGCCGTCGAAGTGGGCGCCATGATCGAAATTCCCGCCGCCGCGCTGGCCCTGCCCATGTTCGTCAAGCGCATGGATTTCCTGTCGATCGGCACGAATGACCTGATCCAGTACACCCTGGCCATCGACCGCGTCGATTACGAAGTGGCGCATTTGTACAATCCGCTGCATCCGGCTGTGCTGCAGCTGATCTCGATGACGATCGCCGCCGGCCACAAGGCGGGCATCGACGTGGCCGTGTGCGGCGAGATGGCGGGCGACGTGAAGCTCACGCGCTTGCTGCTGGGCATGGGACTGCGCGAGTTTTCCATGCATCCGGCCCAGCTGTTAGCGGTCAAGCAAGAGATCCTCAACAGCGACCTGGGCCTGATCGCACCACAAATGCGCAAAATTATGCGTTCCATGGAACCAAATGTGATCGCGGAAGCCGTGCAACAGTTGCAGCTCATGTAAACTGTCACCGTATCAGCATCAGGACACGTCGCGCGCGGCAAGAGGTGTCCTGATGCGACAGTTGCAGCACCTATCATCGCGGTGCCGCATCGACCATGGCCCGTGGGGCCACCCCCTTTTATAAACCGACACACATGTCATCCATTGGAATCGTTTCGCCGCAAACCATGTATTTTGCGCAACCCCTGCAGCTGCAAAGCGGAGCATCGCTGCGCGACTACATGTTGATGTATGAAACCTACGGCACCCTGAACGCCGACAAATCGAACGCGGTGCTGGTCTGCCACGCCCTGAACGCCTCGCACCACGTGGCCGGCGTCTACGCGGATGAACCGAAAAGCACGGGCTGGTGGGACAATATGGTGGGACCGGGCAAGCCGCTCGACACCAATAAATTCTTCGTCATCGGCGTCAACAACCTGGGCTCCTGCTTCGGCTCGACGGGTCCCATGCACACCAATCCGGCCACCGGCAAGCCGTATGGCGCCTCTTTCCCCGTCGTCACCGTGGAAGACTGGGTCAGCGCGCAGGCGCGCCTGGCCGATGAACTGGGCATCGCCCAGTTCGCCGCCGTGATGGGGGGATCGCTGGGCGGCATGCAGGCGCTGGCGTGGAGCATCATGTTCCCCGAGCGGCTGCGTCACTGCGTGGTGATCGCCTCGACGGCCAAGCTGTCGGCGCAAAATATCGCCTTCAACGACGTGGCGCGCCAGGCCATCCTGTCCGACCCCGATTACCATGGCGGCGATTTTTATGCGCATGGCGTGGTGCCGAAGAACGGCTTGCGCGTGGCGCGCATGGTGGGCCACATCACGTATCTGTCGAATGACGACATGGCCGAGAAATTCGGCCGCAAGCTGCGCGACGCGGCGCAGACGGGCGACTACAAATTCGGCTTCGGCATCGACTTCGAGATCGAATCGTATCTGCGCTACCAGGGCGACAAGTTCTCCGAGTACTTCGACGCGAACACCTACCTGCTCATTACCAAGGCGCTCGATTACTTCGACCCGGCGCGCGCGCATGGCGGCGACCTGGCCAAGGCCCTGTCGGGCACCAAGGCCAAGTTCTTCCTCGCCTCGTTTTCCACCGACTGGCGCTTCTCGCCCGAGCGCAGCCGCGAAATCGTCGAAGCGCTGGTGTGCAATCGCCGCCAGGTCACCTATGCGGAAATCGACGCGCCGCACGGCCACGACGCCTTCCTGCTGGAAGATGCGCGCTACATGAACATGGTGCGCGCCTATTATGGCCAGGTTTGGCACGACATCGGGACGGGCTTGCCCGTTCCTGCACCGCATACCGCCGTCCGCCAGGGCGCCAAGGAGACCGCATGACTTTTGACGAATTGAGCGCGCTGCGCCCCGACCTGGCCTTCATCGCCCACTGGGTGCCGAACAACGCGCACGTGCTGGACGTGGGCTGCGGCGAAGGCGTGATGCTGCAGTACCTGCAAAGCGACAAGGAGTGCAGCGGCTATGGCATCGAGATCGCCGACGACAAGGTGCTGGCCAGCACCCTGCGCGGTGTCAACGTGATCCAGCAGGATATGGAAAAGGGCCTGGCCATCTTTGGCGACAACAGTTTTGATACGGTGCTGTGCCTGTCGTCGCTGCAGATGATGAAGCAGGTCGAGCCGCTGCTGCGCGACATCGTGCGCGTGGGCGCCGAGGCCATCGTCTCGTTCCCCAACTTCGCCTACTGGCCGCACCGCGTGGCGCTGCTGAAAGGGCGCATGCCCGTGTCGAAATCGCTGCCCTACCAGTGGTACGACACGCCCAACGTGCGCTGCGCCACCATCAACGACTTTCGCGAGCTGGCCGAGGAATGCGGCCTGGAAGTGATCGAATGCGTGGCCCTGGCCGAAGGCAAGATGGTCTCCGTGCTGCCCAACCTGCGCGGCGACCTGGCCGTTTTCCGCCTGCGTAAAAAAGCGGTGCATTGATGAGCACAAGCCCGGCGCCAGGCTGGCGTTCCTATGCCAATGGCCGCATGCTGGCCGTGCTGGTGCTGGGCTTCAGTTCCGGCCTGCCCCTGTTCATCCTGCTGTACCTGCTGCAGGCATGGCTGGCCAAGTCGGGACTGAACGTCAAGGCGCTGGGGCTGTTCGCCCTGGTGCAGTTCCCGTACATCTGGAAATTCCTGTGGGCGCCCCTGATGGACCGCTACCGCATCCTGGGACTGGGGCGCCGGCGCGGCTGGATGGCATTGACGCAGGTGGCGCTGTTTTTTGCCATCGGCGCCATGGGCATGCTCGACCCGCTCACGCAGATCGGCCTGATCGCGGCGGCCGCCGGCGGCGTCGCCTTTCTGTCGGCCAGCCAGGACATCGTCATCGACGCCTACCGGCGCGAAATCCTGGACGATAACGAGCAGGGCCTGGGCGCCGCCGTCATCGTCAACGCGTACAAGGTGGCGGGCATGGTGCCGGGCGCGCTGTCGCTGATCCTGGCCGACCGCATGCCGTGGCAGCCCGTCTTCTGGATCACGGCTGCCTTCATGCTGCCTGGCCTCGTGTGCACCTTGCTGATCAGGGAGCCCACCGTCTACGGCTCGCCGCCGAAGACCATGCGCGAAGCGATCATCCTGCCGTTCCAGGAATTCATCGCGCGCGATGGTTGGCGTAACGCAATGTGGATCCTGGCCTTCGTATTACTCTACAAAATCGGCGACAGCATGGCCACGGCGCTGGCGACGAAGTTCTATCTCGACCTGGGCTTTTCCATGACGCAGATCGGCCTGGCCGCCAACACCACGGGTTTCTGGGCCAGCCTGGCCGGCGGCGTGGTGGGCGGCGTGTGGATGCTCAAGCTGGGCATCAACCGGGGCCTGTGGGTGTTCGGCGCGCTGCAGGCGATTGCCATCCTGGGATTCGCCTGGCTGGCACAGGTGGGGCCGAACACCATGCTATTGAGCGCCGTGATCGGTTTTGAAGCCTTTGCCAGCCTGGGCCTGGGTGCGGCCGCCTTTGTCGCGTTCCTGTCGCGCACCACGGACCCGCGCTACACAGCCACGCAATATGCCTTGTTTTCCAGCCTGAGCGCCGTACCGCGCACCCTGATCAATGCCTCGGTGGGCTTTCTGGTCGCGGAACTGGGCTGGTTTTCGTTTTTCATCGTGTGCTTCTTCCTGGCCTTCCCGGCCATGATGATGCTGCCTAAAATCGCTCCATGGAGGTCTGCCAATGGCACCAATATCCCTTAAACGTTACGCCGTCCTGGCCAGCCTGTGCGCGGCCACCGCCCTGGCCCCCCTGTCCACCCACGCCCAGCAGGCGACGATGCAAGATGGCATCAAGGTGCGGCCCTTGTCGACCTCGCGCATCTTTGCCGGCGGCGCCGATTTCAATGCAGAATCGAAGCAGCAATATACGCAGCTGGTCAACGAAGCGAAGGAAAAAAATGCGCTGGTGCCCGACAACGATCCGCAAGTGAAACGCCTGCGCGCCATCGCCCAGCGCATCATCCCGTTCGCCACGCGCTGGAACGAGGCGGCGGCCAACTGGAACTGGCAGGTCAACCTGCTCAACTCGGACGAGGTCAACGCCTTTTGCATGCCGGGCGGGCAGATCGCTTTTTACAGCGGCATCATCACCAAGCTCAATTTGACCGACGATGAAGTGGCCATCGTCATGGGGCATGAAATTTCGCACGCGCTGCGCGAACACTCGCAGGCGCAGGCCGGCAAGGGCAACCTGGCCGCCGTCGGCGCCAAGCTGGCCGGCGCCGGGCTGTCAGCCTGGCTCGGCGTCGATCCGACCATCACCAGTACCGCCACGAATATGGCGGCGCAGGGCGTGATGCTGAAGTTCTCGCGCGACGATGAACGCGAGGCAGATTTGATCGGCATGGACCTGGCCGCACGCGCCGGCTTCGATCCGCGTGCCGGCGTGATTCTGTGGCAGAAAATGGCGGCAGTCAGCAAGGGCGCGCCGCCGGAATTTCTCTCGACCCACCCGTCTGGCAAGGACCGCATCTCGCAGATGAACAGCCACATGGCGCAAGTGCTGCCCTTGTACGCGCGCAGCAAGGGCGTCAGCGTGGATGCCTTGCCGCCGTACCGCAGCACCGCCATCGCGCAGCGCTAGGATGTTGAAGCATCACGCCGCCGCACCCTTGCCCATGCGCGACGGCGTGGCGCCCAGCTATCTGTGGTTGCCGGAAGGGCAGTGGCCGGACATGCTGTCGTTTCTGCTCGAGCGCTATCCGCAGATCAGCGCCGCGCAATGGCTGGATCGCATGGCGCGCGGCGAAGTGCTCAATGGCGATGGCGCCGTGCTCGGCCCCGACAGCGCATACCGGCGCGGCATGCGCATTTTTTACTACCGCGAGCTGGAACACGAAACGCCGATCCCCTTCCAGGAAGAGATCCTGTTCCAGGACGAACACCTGGTGGTGGTCGACAAGCCGCACTTCTTGCCCATGACGCCGGCCGGGCGCTTCGTGCAGGAGACCCTGCTGACGCGCCTGAAGAAAAGCCTGGGCTGCGCCGAGCTGACGCCGATCCATCGCCTCGACCGCGAGACGGCTGGCGTGGTGATTTTTTCGCGCCAGGTAGCCAGCCGTGGCGCCTACCAGACGCTGTTCCAGCGCCGCGAAGTGCGCAAGATGTATGAGGCGCTGGCGCCGCACCTGGCTGGCCGCGATTTTCCGTTCACGTATCGCAGCCGCATGGTCGAGGGCGAGCAGTTCTTCCTCATGCGCGAGGAGGCGGGCGAGCCGAATTCGGAAACCGTCATCGACGTGATCGAACGGCGTGGCGAGGTGAACCTGTACCGGCTGTACCCGCACACAGGGCGCAAGCACCAGCTGCGCGTGCACCTGGCGGCACTCGGCATACCCATCGTCAACGACGCGTTTTACCCGCTGGCCCAGCCGTGCAAGGAAGACGACATGTCGCACCCGCTGCAGCTGCTGGCGCGCGCCATCGATTTCACGGACCCGTTGACGGGGGAGCCGCGCCGTTTTGAGAGCCGGCGCAGCCTGTAGCGGTGCTTACGCCTTGATGGTGTAATCGATGATCAACGGCGCGTGGTCGGAAAAACGCTCGTCCTTGTAGACGCTGACCGTATGCGCCTGGGCCGCGATGCCGGGCGTGGCGACGTGGTAGTCGATGCGCCAGCCCACGTTCTTCGCGTAGGCTTGTCCGCGGTTGCTCCACCACGTGTACTGGTCTTCGCGCTTGTCCAGGCCGCGGTGCACGTCGACAAAGCCCACCTCGTCAAAGACGCGCGTCAGCCACGCACGTTCCTCGGGCAGGAAGCCGGAATTCTTCTTGTTGCCCTTCCAGTTTTTCAGGTCGATTTCATGGTGGGCGATATTCCAGTCGCCGCAGATGACCACTTCGCGGCCCAGCGCCTTCAATGCCAGCAGGTGCGGCAGGAACAGTTCCATGAAGCGGAACTTGGCTTCCTGGCGTTCCGGTCCGGACGAACCGGAGGGGCAGTACACGGAAATGACGGACAGGTTGCCAAAATCACAGCGCACGTAGCGGCCTTCGGCATCGAATTCGGGGCTGCCGAAGCCGATATGCACGGCGTCCGGTTCCACCTTGCTGTACACGCCCGTGCCGGAGTAACCCTTTTTCTCGGCATAGTGGAAATGGCCATGGTAGCCGTGCGGGTTGAGGAATTCCGGCGTCATGTCGGGCAGCTGCGCCTTCAATTCCTGCACGCAGATGAAATCGGCCGTCTGCGTGCCCATCCAGTTGAAAAAGCCTTTTTTGGCGGCGGAACGGATGCCGTTCAGATTGGCGGAGATAATTTTTGGCATAGATTGAGAGTGAAAAGGGCGCTGGACGGGGCCGGCGGGCGCGGCACGGCGATTGTCTCGCCGCTGCGCGCGGATTAAAATACAGGCACTTTTAAAAAATGAGGCTAATGTGAATAATTTACGCCAGCAGTTTATCGCGTTTTCAGTATCCAAGGGCGTCTTGCGGTTCGGCGAGTTCACCACCAAGGCCGGACGCCAGTCGCCTTACTTCTTCAATGCGGGCCTGTTCCATGACGGCGCCACCCTGGCCGAGCTGGCGCAGTTCTACGCGCAGACCCTGCTCGACTCGGGCGTTCAATTCGACATGCTGTTCGGCCCCGCCTACAAGGGCATCACCCTGGCGTCGGCCACCGCCGTGGCGCTGGCCGGCAAGGGCCGCAACACCTCGTTCGCCTTCAACCGCAAGGAAGCCAAGGACCATGGCGAAGGCGGCACCATCGTCGGCGCCAAGTTGCATGGCAAAGTCGTCATCATTGACGATGTGATCTCGGCCGGCACCTCGGTGCGCGAATCGGTGGACATGATCCGCGCCGCCGGCGCCGAGCCTTGCGCCGTGCTGATCGCCCTGGACCGCATGGAGCGTTCGGGCCCGGACGGCCAGCTGTCGCCAAGTTCGGCGGTGCAGGAAGTGTCGAAACAATATGGCATTCCCGTCATCTCGATCGGCAACCTGGATGACTTGTTCGGCTACCTGAATGGCGCCGGCGCCGATCCGGAACTGCTGCAATATAAGGATGCCGTTTCCGCGTATCGCGCCAAGTATGGCATTTAAGTAGTCCTCTCCAGCAGCGCCCGCAACCGCGGGTCGCTGCAGGCGGCGCCGGCTTGCGGATGGCATTGCAACAGCCGCCGCAACAGCGCGCCGCCGATGCCGCGCCGGCGGAACGGCGGTTTCACGAACAGCATGTTCACCGTCACTCCATCCGCGCACTTGCTGATATCGAGCATGGCCACCTGCTGGCCGTCGATCCACGCGCACAGCGCGCTGTCCCCTTGCCAATCGATGTGCATCACGCCAGCCATGGTGTGAGCGCCGCATGCAGGCCGAGGGCGAACAGGCCGGCAAAAAAGCACCGTTTGAATATTGCTTGCGCGATGCGCCCGCGCAGCCATTGACCGGCCAGCATGCCGGCCAGCGCCGGCAACAGCGCATACGCGGAGGCGCCGGCCGCACCGAGGCTGAAGTCGCCGTGCAGGGCCAGGCTGGCCGCCAGCGCCACGGTCGACACGGTAAACGCCAGGCCCAGCGCCTGTATCAGGGCGTCGCGCGCCAGGCCCAGTCCCTGCAGATACGGCACGGCGGGGATCACGAACACGCCCGTGGCGGCCGTCACCAGTCCCGTCGCCGCGCCCGCCACGGGGCCCAGCCACGCTTCGTGCCGTGCCGGCACGCGCAGCTGCAGCGAGAACAATCCCGCCAGCGCATACAGCATCAGCGCCACGCCCAGCGCGACGACGGCCCAGGCGCCGCTGTCGGCCGGCAGCAACGCGCCGCCGGCCAAGGTACCGGCCATGACTGCCGCCAGCATGGGCCACAAACGCCGCAGCAGGGCGCGCAGGCCGGGGCCGGCCGCCAGCTGCCACACGTTCGTCACCAGCGACGGCACGATCAAGAGGGCCGCCGCCTGCACGGGCGGCATGACGAGGCTGAGCGTGCCCATGGCTACCGTTGGCAAGCCCAGTCCGACTACGCCCTTGACGAAGCCAGCGACGAGGAAGCTGGCGCCGACGGCCAGCAGGAATGAGGTCTCCATTTTTCTGTTCCACAGTGAATTGCGTGGATTCTGCGCGCGCTGGGCGGTTTCGCCAAGGTGGATTATTTTGAGTCAGCCTAAGGAATAGCCGAAGGCTGATAAGATGGCGGAAAGGAGAGCCGCCATGCGCTTTGATCTGGTCGATTTGCAGCTGTTTGTCAACGTGGTGGAGGCGGGCAGCCTGACGGCGGGCGCCGCGCGCAGCCATCTCGCATTGGCTTCGAGCAGTGCGCGCGTGCGCGGCATGGAAGAGATGCTGGGCATGCCGCTGCTGCTGCGCGGGCGGCGCGGCGTGGAGCCGACACCGGTAGGGCAGACCCTGCTGCATCACGCGCGCCTCGTGTTGCTGCAAATGGAGAAAATGCGCGGTGAGCTCGGCGAATTTGCGCGCGGTTTGAAAGGGCAGTTGCGCCTGCTGTGCAATACGGCCGCGCTCAGCGAATTCTTGCCCGAAGCGCTCGGCGCTTTTCTCGACCGCCATCCGAATCTGACCATCGACCTGGAAGAGCGCCTCAGTTACGATATCGTCAAGGCCGTCTCGGAAGGGCTGGCCGACATGGGCATCGTGTCCGACTCGGTCGACATGCGCGGCTTGCAGACGTTTCTGTTCCGCCCCGACCGGCTGGTGGTCATCGCCGCGGCCGACGGCGTGCATCACCGCGCGCTCGGCCAGGATGGCGTCGTCGCGTTCTCCACGCTGCTCGATCACGATTTCATCGGCCTGGCCGACGACAGCGCGATGCAGCAGTACCTCGGCATGCACGCGGCGCGCCTGGGCCGTCCGTTGAAGGTGCGCGTGCGCCTGCGCAGCTTCGATGCCGTGTGCCGCATGGTGGCCAGCGGCGTGGGCATCAGCGTGGTGCCGCTGGCGGCGGCTAGCCGCTGCCAGCAGACGATGGCGCTGCGCTGCCTGGAGTTATCCGATCCCTGGTCGGTACGCAATCTGACGATCTGCGTGCGCCAGTTCAGTGAATTACCCCTGTATGCGCGCCATTTGATCGATCATCTGAAAGCGTGACAGGGCATGACAGGAGCAGCGATGCGTTTTTCAGAAGACAAGATGGCCAGCCTGCTATGCAGCGACCAGGTCGAACGGCCGATCCACATCTGGCAACCGGAGCACCCACGCGCCGTGATCCTGGCGATCCACGGCGGCATGGCGCACGCGGGCGACTATGTCACGCCGGCGCTATACTTTCGCCAGCATGGCATCGCCACCGTCAGCTTCGACATGGTGGGCCACGATGGCAAGCGCAAGGTCGATATCCCCTCGTTCGAGGCCTTCCTCGACGACGAGGAATTGTTCCTCGCCTGGGTCAAGCAGGCATATCCCGGCGTGCCGATCTTCGTCATGGGTCATTCCATGGGCGGCCTGATCGCCACGCACCTGGGATTGCGGCGTTTCGCGGGCGACCCGGCGATCAAAGGCTTCATCATCTCATCGCCGTATTACGTGAATGCGATTCCCGTGCCGAAGGTGCTGCAGATGTTGTCCGGCTGGCTGGCGCGGCGCTTCCCGACGATGAAGGTACCGCTGGGGAATCTGACCATGCTGCTGACGCACGACCAGACCATCACCGCGCGCCATTTCCAGGATGAGCGCGACGGCATCCGTGCCAGTGCGGCGTCGGTGCGCTTCGCCCATGCCTTGACGTCGGCGCAAAAGGAACTGGCGGGCGGCTTGTCGGACTGGCGCTTCCCCCTGTTCGCCGTGGTGGCCGGCGACGACAAGCTGGCCGACAGCCGCGCCACGGAAAGCCTGCTGCGCAGCGTGCCCGATGGCCTGCTCGACTACCATTTTTATCCGGCCAATTATCACGAGAACTTCAATGAGCTGAACCGTGACGTGATCTTTGCCGCGATCCTGGCCTGGATCGAGAAGCTGCTGGCACCCGTGCCGGCATGAAGCGCCAGTATCGCTATAATCGGTTTAACTGAATTGACCGCCGGTGCATGCCGGCCCGGTCCCCGCGGCACAGGGGAATACTCAAGGAACGAACGATGCGCTTGCTGATTGCCCTGTTACTCCCATGGCTGACCTTTTTCACCATTGGACGCCCCATTGCCGGCATCATTTGCCTGATCCTGCAAATTACCGTGATCGGCTGGCTGCCAGCGACGATCTGGGCCGTATATGCGCTGAGCCAGTACAAGACGGACCAGAAGATCGCCGAGGCCATGCGCCGGCGCTAAGAGCCACCCCTTTAAAGGTGTGTCGTCACAGATGAGATAAAAAACTGCACTCTTTGTAGCAAACATCATCTAACTGGGACAGGAGGACACTGCCATGATGATGAATGCTGTGGTATCGCACT
>NZ_JAFCWK010000023.1:0-26751 GCF_049897525.1 Janthinobacterium sp. PSRC1-1 | reverse complement strand
CAGTGCGATACCACAGCATTCATCATCATGGCAGTGTCCTCCTGTCCCAGTTAGATGATGTTTGCTACAAAGAGTGCAGTTTTTTATCTCATCTGTGACGACACACCTTTAAAGGGGTGAGGCTAAGAGCCTATCCCAGTAGATGAATACATCTCCTGCTGGCGCCCCTCAGAAGCGGGGACTGCGTTGATCGTCGTT
This sequence comes from Janthinobacterium sp. PSRC1-1, assembly GCF_049897525.1. Taxonomy (NCBI): domain Bacteria; kingdom Pseudomonadati; phylum Pseudomonadota; class Betaproteobacteria; order Burkholderiales; family Oxalobacteraceae; genus Janthinobacterium; species Janthinobacterium sp. PSRC1-1. The sequence continues at coordinate 26,553 of NZ_JAFCWK010000023.1, read as the reverse complement.
GCGTGGCTCGCCACGCGTCCTCCTCACGCCTTATCCGCGCTCCTGATGCGCGGCCAGCAGAAGACGCTCCCTACTGGGATAGGCTCTAAGCAGAAAAATGGCGGCAAAGATATTCCTGATCGACAGTTTGCTGCGCATGGCGTCCCCCGGAAGTGTGGTTGGGGCCGTTGGTACTGCCCGCCAGATCAATATACTCCCTTCTGTATGGCGTCTTTAATGCCATACAGAAAAAAGTGGCGCCGCGCAACGGCGCCCGTGCCTATCACACTGCCAGTTGCTGCAGCAGGTACAGGCGCTGGTACAAACCGCCCTCGATCTGCATCAGTTCCTCGTGCGGTCCCGCTTCCGTGATGCGGCCATGGTTGAGCACGATGATCCGGTCGGCCTCGCGGATGGTCGACAGGCGGTGCGCGATGGCGATGATGGTCACCTTGCCGCGCAATTCATTCAGGGCCAGCTGCACGATCTGCTCCGTCTGGCTATCGATGCGCGAGGTCGCTTCGTCCAGCAGCAAAATGCGCGGCTGGCCGGCCAGCGCGCGGGCAATCGCGATCAGCTGCTTCTGCCCCGACGACAGGCGCGAGCCGCTTTCGCCCAGCGGCGTATCGTAGCCGTGTTCCAGCGCGGCGATGAAGTCATGCGCATGCGCGGCGCGCGCGGCCGTCTCGATCTGCTGCTGCGTGTAGCCGCGGCCCATGTCGATGTTTTCGCGCGCCGAGGCGGCCAGCAGGAAGGGGTCTTGCGGCACCAGGCCCACGTCGGCGCGGAAGTGGTCATTGTCGATGCTGTCGAGGGCGACGCCATTGATGCTGATGCTGCCCTGCGTGACGGGGTAAAAGCGCAGCAGCAGCGAGAGCAAAGTCGACTTGCCGCTGCCCGTGTGGCCGACGATGCCAAAAAACGCGCCCTGCGGAATGCTCAGGGACAGCTCGTGCAGCACGGGCTGATTTTCCACGTAGGCGAAGGTCAGGCGCGCGATGTCCACGGCGGGCGTGTTGCTGTCCGCTGTCGCCTGCCGCAGGGCCGGTGTTTGTCTTCCCTGCGCGTGTTCCAGCGCCTGCGCTTCGTCCAGCAGGGCCGAGACGCGTGCCGTCGCCACCACCGACTGCTGCAGCTGGCTGAATTGCATGGTGATCTGGATCAGCGGCTCGATCACACGCGCGATATAGCTGATGAACGCATACAGCACGCCCACTTCCAGGGCGCCCATCTCGCGCTGGCCGAAGCTGAAGATGACGACGGCCAGCAGCACGATGTTGAGCATGTCGAGCGCGGGGCGCAGCAGCCAGGCGTTGGCGCGCAATTCCTGCATGCGCGCCGTGTAGTGGTCCTGGTTGATGCCCGTGAAGCGCGCGCCGAAGCGTTTTTCCGCGTTATTCGCCTGCAGCACGCTCATGCCGCCGATCGATTCGGCGATCTGCCCGTTGATCTCGCTGCGCAGCGCGCGCGCGCGCGTGACGGCCGGCGCGCTCCAGCGCTGGTACAAAAAGACGATCACCAGCACCGCCGGCAGCAGGGCCAGCACGATCAGCATCAGGCGCCAGTCGAGGAAGGCCATGGCGGCCATGGTGCCGACCAGCACGATGGAGCTGTCGAGGATGACGAACAGCACCTGCACGTACAGCGATTTCACCGCTTCCGTGTCGTTGGTGACGCGGCTGACCAGCTGGCCCGTGATGGCGCGGTCGAAAAAGGCCATCGGCAGGCGCAGCACGTGTTGATACACGGTTTCGCGCAGGCGCTGCACCGAGCGCATGGCCAGGCCGGACAGGCGCACCAGCTGCAAATAGCGCAGGCCCGAGGCGACCCAGCCCGTGAGCAGGCAGCCGCCCAGCAGCAGCGACATGCGCGTCCAGTCCAGGTGGCGCGGCAGCAGATGCTGGTCGATCAGGGCCTTGCCCAGAATCGGTCCCGTCACTTCCAGCGCGGCGGCGAGGATCAGCCAGAACGTGGCCCAGTATAAATGGCGCAGATCGGGCGCGGCGGCGCGGCGCAGCAGGCCGATCGCTTGCGCGGCCTGGCGGCGCACGGGTTGTTTGGTCATATCAGATGGCATCGAGGCTGGCCTCCAGTTGTTGATAGCGCCACTGGCTGGCATACCAGCCGTCGCGCTGCATCAGCGCGTCGTGGCTGCCCGTTTCCGTCACGTGGCCATCGCGCAGCACCAAAATCAGGTCGGCGTTGACGACGGCGCTCAGGCGGTGACTGGCGATGATGGCGCTGCGCTCGGGGCGCTTGCGGCGCAGTTCTTCCAGGTGCTGCAGGATGCGCGTTTCCGTGCCCGTGTCGACGGCGGATAAAGCATCGTCGAGCAGCAGCAAGCCGTTGTCGGCCAGGAGGGCGCGGGCGATCGCCACGCGCTGGCGCTGGCCGCCGGACAGGGTGATGCCCTTTTCGCCCACATGGGTGGCATAGCCTTCGGGAAATTGCAGGATATCGGCGTGGATGTCGGCCAGCTGCGCCGCCCGTTCCACGTCCTCGCGCGTGGCGCCGGGACGGGCCAGGGCGATATTGTCGGCGATGCTGGCGGAGAACAGGAACGACTCCTGCGGCACCCAGCTGATGGCCGCGCGCAGCGCATGCAGGGTGTAGGCGTCGAGCGGCTGGCCGTTCCACGTGGCCGTGCCCGATTGCGGCGTGACCTGGCGCAGCAGCACGCGCAGCAGGGTCGACTTGCCGCTGCCCGTGGGACCGACCAGGCCCAGAGTCTGGCCCGGCTGCAACAGCAGCGAAATGCCGGACAGCGCGGGCGCCGTCTGGCCAGCGTAGGCGAAGCCGATGTGCGTCAGTTGCAGGGGGCCGGGCGTCAGCGTGGCGATGGTGCCGTGGTCGTCGATGGCCAGCGGCGCATCGAGCATCGGTTGCAGCCGCTGCCAGGCGGCGCGGCCCCGTTCGATCAATGAGAGTACCCAGCCGGCGGCGAACATGGGCCAGATCAGCTGGCCCAGGTACATGGAAAAGCTGGTCAGCGCGCCGATGGTCAGCTGGTCTTGCCATACCAGGTAGCCGCCCAGGCCCAGGGTCAGCGCGGTGGCGGCCGTCAGGGTCAGGCCGACGGCCGGTTCATACGCCGCTTCCCAGCGCTGCGCCGTCAGGCTGGCGTTGGCTGCATGGCCGGCCAGGGTGGAGAATTGCTGGCTGCTGCGCTCTTCCAGGCCCAGCGCGCGCAAGGTGCGCACGCCCGACAAGGACTCTTGCACATGGTCGTTCAGCGCGGAAAAGCGTTGCAGCGAATCCGTCGACGCCGTGTGGATATGGCTGGAAATGCGCCAGAAGGCCAGTCCCATCAAGGGGAAGGGCAGCAAGGCGATGCAGGCCAGGCGCCAGTCCACGCCCAGCAGCATGATGCCCAGCACCATCAGCAGGGTCAAGGTGCCGTCGAAGCCGGCCAGCATGGCTTCGCCAGCGGCCATTTCGATGGCGTCGATGTCGTTCGTCGCCAGCGCCATCAGATCGCCCGTGCGCTGGTTCTGGTAAAACGACGCGCCCTGCTGCGACATGCGCGTGTAGAAGCGCGTGCGCAGCATCACGCCCAGCTGGTAGGCGGCCTTGAACAGGGTGATGCGCCAGCCCACGCGCAGGAAGTAGATGACGACGCCGACGGCGAGCAGGGTCAGCAGTTCCAGCCACAGTTCGGCCGCCGTCATGCGGTGCGCGGCCAGCGCGTCGATGATGGCGCCCACGCGGCGCGGGATCCAGACGGTCAGTGTCGCCACGCCGGTCAGCATGACGGCGGCGGCGGCATACGCCGGCCAATGCTGACGCACGAAGCCGGCGATGAGCCTCGATAAACTCATGGTTACCTTTTGTTTTGAGTAATGGGGTGTCGCGGGGCGGAAGGATGGGCACGCGGACGGAAAGTACGCGTAGGATACAACAAGGCGGAAAAGCGCGCTGTGGACGGGCACGCAAAAAACGGGCCGTAGCCCGTTGTTTTGCTGCGTCAGTGGCGTGCGCGCGGCTTACTTGCGGCCGCTGCCTTTGCCGCCCAGCATGTCGAGCTGTTTCGATGGCGCGCCCTTGGGGGCTGTCTTGGCTGCCGGCTTGGCGGCCGGTGCTGGCGCGTGCTTCACGGCAACCTTGGCCACGGTCTTGCCGGCGGAGCTGGCCGGCTTGGCGACGGGTTTGCTGGAAGGAAATTGTTTCGCGGCAGGCTTGGCTGGCGCTGGTGCGGCGGCTTTCGCTGGCGCCGGTACTGGCTTGGCCGTTTCAGGCTTGGCTTCCGGCTTGGCCACTGGCTTGGTGTCGACGGCTTTCACGGCGGGCTTGTCGGCGACCTTCTCGGCAACCTTGGCCGGTGCTGCCGCTGGCTTGGCTGCTGGGGCGGGGGCGACAACGGGGGCGGGTGCTGCCTTGGCGGCAGGCTTGGCCACTTCGACCGGCTTGGCGGCGGGCGCAGGTGCTGCTGCCACTGGTGCCGGTGCTGGTGCGGCGGTCGGCTTGGGCGCGGGCGCCGCAGTAGCAGGTACAGCGGCCAGTACCGGCTTGGCCGCTGCCGGGGCGGGGACGGCAGCAGGGGCGGCCGCATCGAGGCGGGCCTTGGCCGAGGCCAGCAATTCAGCCTGGGTGCTCGAGGCGATGCCGAACAGCTGGCGGCTATACGCCAGCACGCTTTCGATATTCGGCTGGGCCTGGCTGGTGCTGTAGCTGAAGAAGTCGCGCGGGTCTTGCGTGACCAGCAGGTGCTGCGCCGTTTCTGCCGTATGCGACAGCGCGGCCTTGCCTGCGTTCAGGTTCAGGGCGATGATTTTCTCGGCGCTTTCGAAGACTTTGCTGGTCAGGGTGCTGAAGATTTGCAGCTGGCTTTCCAGTTGCGACTTGGCGGCGCTGGAAATGTGTTCTGGAAGCGGAAACATATTTACTCCTTTGTACGGATTAAAATGCTGGCAAAACGCTCTGCAAAATCCCGAAAACCAGAGTTGGCCGCGTTTTGTAAAGTGGGTAGCGCGCTAAAAGCTGATCATGGACTTGTTATGATGCAACGCAATATGAATATTCTAGCGGTGATTCGAGTTAGTTGAAAGTTATTTTATTCAGCCGCGCGGCACCTGCTTGCCCTATTCATGCGCCCGGCAGCATTTGCGGGAAGTTTGCGCACGCGCAAGGTGTTGTCAGCGAATCTATGGCCATGCTTTTGCGAGTGGCAGCATTCGTGCACTGCAACATTTTATAGAAAATGTATAAAATTACAATTAACTTGCAACACCAGGCACCGTAGTCAACCCAAGGAGTGTCCGCATGGACTTAGTCATCCGCAATGCCAGCCTGCCCGACGGGCGCCGCGCCATCGATATCGCCATCGAGGACGGCCGCATCGCCGCCGTCGGCCCCGCCTTGCCCGTGCAGGGCGCGCAGGAGATCGACGCCGCCGGCGACCTGGTCACGCCGCCGTTCGTCGACGCCCACTTCCACATGGACGCCACGCTCAGCTACGGCTTGCCGCGCGTGAACGCTTCCGGCACTCTGCTCGAAGGCATCGCCCTGTGGGGCGAGCTGAAGCCGCAATTGACGCAGGACGCGCTGGTGCAACGCGCCTTGCAGTATTGCGACTGGGCCGTGGCGCGCGGCTTGCTGGCCATCCGCTCGCACGTCGATATCTGCGACCCGCGCCTGCTGGCCGTGGAAGCGCTGCTCGACGTCAAGCGGCAAGTGGCGCCGTATCTCGACCTGCAACTGGTGGCGTTCCCGCAGGATGGCATCTTGCGCAGTGCCGGCGCCTTTGATAATTTGAAACGCGCGATCGCCATGGGCGTTGACGTGGTGGGCGGCATCCCGCATTTCGAGCGCACTATGGCCGACGGCGCCGAATCCGTGCGCCTGCTGTGCGAATTTGCCTGCGAGCGGGGCCTGATGGTGGACATGCATTGCGACGAGTCGGATGACCCGCTGTCGCGCCACATCGAAACCCTGGCCTTTCACAGCCAGCGCCTCGGCATGCAGGGCAGGGTGACGGGCTCGCACCTGACGTCCATGCATTCGATGGACAATTATTATGTGAGCAAGCTGCTGCCGCTGATCCGCGAGGCCGGCGTGGCGGCCATTGCCAACCCCCTCATCAACATCACCCTGCAGGCGCGCCACGACACGTATCCGAAGCGGCGCGGCATGACGCGCGTGCCCGAGATGCTGGCCGCCGGCATTCCCGTCGCCTTTGGTCACGACTGCGTGATGGATCCGTGGTACAGCCTCGGCTCGGGCGACATGCTGGAAGTGGCACACATGGGCTTGCACGTGGCGCAGATGACGGGCCAGCAAGCGATGCACGACTGTTTTTTGGCCGTGACCGAGACGCCGGCGCGCATCCTGGGCCTGGACGGCTATGGCATCGCGCCTGGCTGCCACGCAGACTTGCTGATCCTCGATTGCGGCTCCACGGTCGAAGCGCTGCGCCTGCGCGCGGCGCGGCGCCTGGTACTGCGGCGCGGGAAAATCGTCAGCGAGGCGCCGCGCGCGCAATCGCGTCTGCAACTGCCGGGCCGGCCCGAAACGGTCAATTTCCGCCTGGGGCGCTGATACAATCAGCCATCACTTGTTATCTGGAGCACCGCCTTGAAAGAAATTGATATCCGCCTGGCCCAGGAAGCCGACTTCGACGCCATGTGGCCGATTTTCCAGACCCTGGTGGCCGCTGGCGACACCTACACCTTCCCGGCCGATACCACGTGTGAAGCGTGCCACGCCTACTGGTTCGGCCCCGGTGTGCAAAGCCATGTCGCCGTGATGGGCAGCGAGCGCTTGCTGGGCATGTACAAGCTGGTGGCGAACCAGCCGGGCCATGGATCGCACGTGGCCAATGCCTCATTCATGGTCGACCCGGCCGCGCAGGGCGTGGGCGTGGGTCGCATGATGGGCGTGCACTGCATGGAAGAAGCGCGCCGCGCGGGCTACCTGGCGATGCAGTTCAACTTCGTCGTCAGCACCAACCTGGCCGCCGTCACCCTGTGGAAAAAGCTGGGCTTTTCTATCATCGGCACCCTGCCGCTGGCCTTCCGCCACGCGCACCTGGGCTATGTCGATGCCTACGTGATGTACCAGCTGCTGACCGATCCGATGCAGTGGCCGGCATGAGCGGCGCCGCGACAGAATCGGTGATCGTCATCGAGACGCCCCGCTTGCTCCTGCGCACCTTCACGCCCGAGGACGCGCCGTTCTACCTGGCACTGATCAATGAGCCGTCGTGGATCGCCAATATCGGCGACCGCAACATCCATACCGTGGAGGCGGCGCGCGCGGCGCTGGAAGCCGGTCCGATCGCGCAGTTCCGCGAGCATGGCTATAGCTTTTACGTTATCGAGCGCCGCAGCGACGGCGTGGCCATCGGCATGGGCGGCATGATACGCCGCGACAGCCTGCCCGGCCCCGACATCGGCTACGCCATGCTGCCCGCCTACTGGGGCCAGGGTTATGCCTGGGAGGCCGCCGCCGCCGTGGTGCGGCATGCCCGGCACACGCTGCGCATCCCCACCCTGTACGGCATCACCTCGCCGCAGAACCAGGCGTCGATCAATTTGCTCAATAAACTGGGCTTGCGCTTCGAGCGCTTCTCGCGCCTGCCGCCGACGGGCAAGGATACCAATATCTACCGCAAGGATTTTCGCCAGCATGGTTGAACGCGCTGGCTGGCGCGTATCGGCAAAGTGTGAAAAAGTATGCGGAAAGCCGTGCTGCTGGCGGCGCCGGGCGATTACCATAACGTGACATCGCCGCCGTGCGCGGGCGCCCATACACTTTTCATGGAACCATCGTGACCTATCTCGGTATCGATATCGGCACTTCCGAAGTCAAGGCCATCCTGACCGACGACGCGCAAACCATCCTCGCCAGCAGCGGCGTGACCCTGCGCGTGTCGAGCCCCCATCCCGGCTGGTCGGAGCAGAATCCGGAGGACTGGTGGCACGCCACGCTGGACGTGATCGCCGCCATCCGCAGCGCCCAGCCGGTGGCGTTTTCCGGCTTGCGCGGCATCGCGCTGTCGGGCCAGATGCATGGCGCCACGCTGCTCGACAAGCAGCAGCACGTGCTGCGCGCGGCCATTTTGTGGAACGATACGCGCGCCTTTGCCGAGTGTGTCGAACTCGAAGCGCTGGTGCCCGAGTCGCGCGCCATCACGGGCAACCAGGCCATGCCCGGCTTCACGGCGCCCAAGCTGCTGTGGCTGCAAAAGTACGAGCCGTCGCTGTTTCGCGCCATCAGTAAAGTCTTGCTGCCGAAGGATTACGTGGCGCTGCGCCTGACGGGCGACTGCGTCTCCGACATGTCCGACGCCTCCGGCACCCTGTGGCTGGACGTGGCCAAACGCGACTGGTCCGAGCGCATGCTGGCGGCCACTGGCCTCTCGCGCGAACACATGCCGCGCCTGGTCGAAGGCAGCCATGCCGCCGCGCAGATACGCCCGGCGCTGTGCCAGGAATGGGGTATCGCGCATGCGGTGGTGCTGGCCGGCGGCGCGGGCGACAATGCCGCCGCCGCCGTGGGCCTGGGCGTGGTGGAAGCGGGCGCCGGCCTGCTGTCGCTGGGCACCTCCGGCGTGCTGTTCGCCGGCAGCGACGGTTTCGCGCCCAATCCGGGGCAGGGCGTACACGCCTTCTGCCATTGCCTGCCCGGACGCTGGCACCAGATGAGCGTGATTCTCAGCGCCGCGTCCAGCCTCAGTTGGGTGGCGCGGCTGACGCAGTCGTCCGACATCGGAGAACTGGTGACGCTGGCCGAAGGCGTGGAAGCGCGCACGGCACCGATCTTTTTGCCCTACCTGAGCGGCGAGCGCACGCCGCACAACGACGCCACGGCGCGCGGCGTGTTTTTTGGCCTGTCGACGGAACATGGGCGCGCCGAACTGGCCTACAGTGTGATGGAAGGCGTGGCCTTTGCCATGGCCGACGGCAATGCGGCCCTGCGCAGCGCCGGCACGCGGCTGGAAGAAGCGTCGTTCGTCGGCGGCGGCTCGCGCAGCCGCTTCTGGGCCCGGCTGTGCGCGAATGCCTCGGGCTTGCACGTGCTGCGGCACGACCATGGCGTGGCTGGCGGCACCTTGGGCGCGGCGCGCCTGGCGCAGATGGCGGTGACGGGCTTGTCGCCCGCGCAGGTGTGCACGCGCCCACCCGTGCAGGAAACGATCGCGCCGCAGGCGTGCGCCATGCTGGACGAGCGGCTGGCGCGCTACCGGCGTTTGTACCCGCTGCTGCGCGAAGAGTTCGTGGGCGCGGCCGCAGCGGCGCGCTGAGGCGACCGGCAAGGTTGCCGGCCCGACCATGCTGTGAGCCGGGCAATATGGCCAGACAGTCAACCTTCCCGTGTAATTTGTTGTTTCTGTGTTGAAAGTGTTTCTCTAGCGAAAGCAGCGCTTGGTTTTTCACGGGGTGCGCGGCATGATTTCTTCATTTGGTGGGAATTGGATAGTTTTGGTGGCGCCTTTGTTGCCATCCTGTTCTTGCCATCGGGAGAAACATATGCAACTCGCGAATCTGAAAATCTCCATCCGCCTGGGTCTGTTGGGCGCCTTCTTCTTCCTTGCGCTGGTGTTCGTTGGCGTGCGCGGCTGGAGTGCGCTCGATGCGGCCAGCGCACGCAGCGCGGAGGCCATGCAGCGCTCCGTGGCCCTGACGGAAGCGGTCGACGCGGCGCGCAGCGCGCAGGTGGAATTCAAGATCCAGGTGCAGGAGTGGAAAAACATCCTGCTGCGCGGCGGCGATGCGGCCGCCTTCCGGCGCTACCGCGAAGCGTTTGTCGCCAGCGGCGCGCAGACGCGCAAGGAGTTGGCCGGCTTGCAGGCCATGATGGCCGCGTTGAAACTCGATACGGCGCCCGTGGCGCAAGCGCTGCAGGCGCACGACGCGCTGGGCGTGAGCTACCTGGCGGCGCTGCAGCAGTATGACGGCGCGCGCGCCGACAGCGCCCACACGGTCGATGCGCTGGTCAAGGGCATGGACCGCGAACCGACGCGCCAGATCGACGCCATCGTCGCCACCATCGGCAAGCAGTCGCACAGCCTGATGGCGCAGATGAAGGAGCAGGACGCCATCGCGCACCGCAGCGCCAGCATCGCCATGCTGGCCACCGTGCTGGTGACCCTGGTCGTCGGATCAATCACCGTGTGGTGGCTGATCCGCAGTATCACGGTGCCGCTGGGCGCGGCCGTCGGCATCGCCCAGCAAGTGGCGGCCGGCGACTTGCGCGCCGTGGTGGCCGACAGCAGCCGCGATGAAATCGGCGACCTGCTGCGTGCCTTGAAGGCGATGAGCGGCAACCTGGCCGACATCGTGGGACGGGTGCGCGCCGGCACGGACGCCATCGCCACGGCGTCGGTCGAAATTGCCAACGGCAACATGGACCTGTCGTCGCGCACGGAGGAACAGGCCAGTTCGCTGGAAGAAACGGCCGCCGCGATGGTCGAGCTGACCTCCACCGTGCGGCAGAATAACGACAACGCGGACCAGGCGCGCCAGCTGGCCGGCGGCGCATCCGACGTGGCGCAGCGCGGCGGCGAGGCAGTGGCGCAGGTGGTGCAGACCATGAGCCATATCAATGCCTCGTCGAAGCGCATCGTCGACATCATCGCCGTCATCGACGGCATCGCCTTCCAGACGAATATCCTGGCCCTGAATGCGGCCGTGGAAGCGGCGCGCGCGGGCGAGCAGGGACGCGGCTTTGCCGTCGTGGCCACCGAAGTGCGCAGCCTGGCGCACAGGTCGGCCTCGGCAGCCATGGAAATCAAGCAGCTGATCGGCGAATCCGTGCGCACGGTGGAAGAGGGCAGCGTGCTGGCGGGCCAGGCGGGGCGCACGATGGACGATGTCGTCAGCAGCGTGCAGCGCGTGAACGCCATCATCGGCGAGATCGCCGTAGCCAGCGTGGAGCAGCGCGATGGCATCGAGCAGATCAGCATCGCCATCAGCCAGATGGATGGCGTGACGCAGCAGAATGCGGCCCTGGTGGAGCAGGCCGCCGCCGCCGCGGACGCGCTGCAGCAGCAGGCGGCCAGCCTGGCCGACGCCGTCAGCATTTTCAAACTGCACGCCGTTCCCGGCGTGGCCGCGCCGTCCCGGAGACTGTCGCTGACCTGACGCAGGCCCGCCCCGCGCCGCTTGATGCCAGTCAAGCGGCGTCCGATCAGGCAAATATCGCGCCGAAATTCTTATACTATTTCCTTTCCGCATGGATCTGCGCCCGGCCGCATGGCGCGCGTTGCAAAGGAAAACCATGTTCTTCACTTTCCGCCTGCCGGGTGATGCATGACGGCGCTGCTGCTGGCGCTGTGCCTGACCCTGGCCCTGCTGCTCGCCGTGCTGCTGGCCTGCCAGTGGCAGGCGGCGCGCATGTGGCGCATGCGCCATGCGACGGGCGTGGTGCTGCAGGCGGCGCAGGCGCAGCGCATGGCAGATGCGCTGGCGCTGCTGCACGCGCTGCCGGCAGCCGTCATCGGCACCGACCACGATGGCGTGGTGCAGTACCTCAATCCCCGCGCCAGCGCCATGGGCGGCCGGCTGGGCGACGATGGCCTGGGCCAGCCTGTGACCGAGCTGCTGCCGCTGTTCCATGACGGCGCGCCCGTCGATGCGGCGCGCCAGGTGCGCGATTGCGTGGCGCGGCAGGAAGTGCTGGAAGTGGCGCGCGGCGCCGTGCTGCTGCGCCATCTCGATGGCAAGCGCATCGACGTGCAGTACAGCTGCGCGCCGCTGGCGCAGGGCGGCGCGGTGCTGCTGCTGCACGATGTGTCGGCGCGTCGGCGCGCCGAGCAGCAGCTGGAATTCATCGCCCACCACGACGGCTTGACGGGGCTGCCGAACCGGCTGCATTTCCAGATCCGCTTCGAGCACGGCATCGCTTACGCGCGCCGTCACCAGGCTTTGCTGGCCGTGCTGTTCGTCGATATCGACCGCTTCAAGTCCATCAACGACAGCCTGGGGCACGACGTGGGCGACCAGGTGCTGACGGAGTTCGCGCGCCGGGTGCAGCAGTGCGTGCGCAAGGTCGACACGGTGGCGCGCCAGGGCGGCGATGAATTCATCATCCTGCTGACGGAACTGCGCACGGCGCACGATGCCGAGCGGGTGGCCGAAAAAATCGTCGCCGCCATCGCCGCGCCCTTCGTCATCGGCGAATACAGCCTGTCGGTGGCGGCCAGCGTGGGCGTGGCCCTGTACCCGGACGATGACGACGACGTCAATGCACTGATCGAGAAGGCCGACCTGGCCATGTACGCGGCCAAGCGCCACGCGCCAGGTACCTGCCTGCGCTACGCGCCGCGCATGCAGACGCAGTCGTATTCGCGCACCATCCTCGAGACGGCCCTGCGCCATGCGCTCGAACGCAACGAATTCGCCCTGTTCTACCAGCCGCGCATGGACCTGAAGACGCGCACCATCACGGGCGTGAAGGCGCTGCTGCGCTGGAAGCATCCGGAACTGGGACTGATGATGCCGCTCGATTTTTTGCCGGTGCTGGAAGAAAGCGCCTTGATCCTGCCGGTCGGGGCCTGGGTGCTGGCCACGGCGGTGGAACAGGCACGCAGCTGGATCGCGCAGGGGCAGATGCTGACGGTGTCCGTCAGCCTGTCGGCGCGCCAGTTCTACCAGCGCGATATCGCGCGCAATTTCGCCGCCGCGCTGGAGGCGGCCGGCGTACCGGGGCACTGCATCGAGCTGGAAATCGCCGCCGGCATCCTGATCGACCGCAACCAGAACTGCGAACTGATACTGCGCCAGTTCCGCCAGCTGGGCATGGCGATTGCCATCAGCGATTTCGGCACGGGCGACGCGTCGCTCACTTACCTGAAACGCTTTCCCACGGATGCCGTGAAGATCGAAAAGTGCTTCGTCGACGACCTGGGCAAGCCCGGTGGCGACGGCGCCATGGTGCGCGCCATCGTGGCGATGGCGCGCACGCTCGGACTGCGCACCATCGCCGGCGGCGTGGAAAGCGGCGCGCAGCTGGAACTGCTGGCCGAGATGGGCTGCGACGAGGCATTTGGCTACTACCTGGGCCGCGCCATGGCGCCCGAGGGCATTGAGGTGCTGCTCAAAAGTAGTGCAGTCCTTCAGAACTGATAGCGCAGCGACAGCATGGCGTTGCGCGGATCGCCGTAGTAGCCGCCCATGCCCGTCGAGTAGTAGCGTTTGTCGAAGACATTGTTGACGTTCAGGGTCGCCAGCAATTGCTTGCTGACCTGATACTGCGCCATCAGTCCCGCCACCGCATACGCTTTCTGCGTGAAGCGTTCGCCGTTCGGCCCGCGGTCATCCATGTAGATATTGCTCTGCCAGTTCACGCCGCCGCCCAGCACCAGGCCCGGTATGCCTTGCGCCAGGCGCCAGGTGCTCCACAGCTTGGCCATGGCTTGCGGCTGGTTGGTCTGGATGCGTTCGCCGGCGGCATTGCGGATGCGGCTGTAGGCATAGCTGGCCGTCAGTTGCCAGTCGAGGCGCAGCTGGCCCGAGACTTCCGCTTCGACGCCGCGCGTGGTGGCGCCCTTGACCGTGTGATAGGCGTAGGAACCGCCGCCCGTGCCGATGATCCAGACATTGCCCGGATCGGCTTCGGCCAGGTTTTCCTGCTTCAGCTGGAAGACGGCGGCGCTGGTGGTGAGCTTGCCGCCGAAGAATTCGCCCTTCGCACCCACTTCGTAGTTCTTGCCTTCGAGCGGCGCCAGGAAGCGGCTGTTGACGTCGCGCTGGCTTTGCGGCGTGAAGATGCTGGTGTAGCTGGCGTAGGCCGACCAGTGCCGGCCCAGGTCGTAGACCAGGCCCGCATACGGCGTGATCTTGCCGTTTTCACGCATCGCGTCGTACAGGTCCGTGTCATTGACATAGTCGCTGCGGATGTCGCGCTTCCAGTACGACAGGCGCGCGCCAATAATCACCGACAGCGCATCCGTCGGGCGCAGGCGCAGGGTCGAGTACAGGCCGCTTTCGCGTTCCTTGTCGTACGAACTGCCCAGGCGCGTGCCGCTGTAGTCGGGCACCGGCATATCGCCATTCCAGGCGTGGATATCGGGCACCGTGTAGTCATAGCCATCGAGGCGCCAGCCCGGATAGATGGGGCTGTTCGTCTTGAGTTCAGAGGCGCTCACGCCCAGCACCAGTTCATGCTGGCGGCCGAAGGCCTGGAACGGGCCGCTGACATAGGCGTCGAGCGAGGTCTGTTGCGGCTTGCTGTGCCAGTTGGCCAGCCACAGCCGCATGCCGCCGCCCGTCACGCGGTCCGGGTAGCCATTGCCGGAAAAGCCCTGCAAGGCATCGTACTGGTTGCTGCTGCGGCTGACGGCCAGCTTGGCGATCCAGTCGTTCTCGAAATAGTGGTCGAGCGTGGCGAACAGCATGCTCTGCTCGCGCTCGTACGTGCTCCACGCGGCTGTGCCGTTCATCGAGCGGGGGAAGCGCGTCTGCGAGCCGTCGGCATAAAACATGGGGAAGTCGCGCCCTGCACCCTTGAGCTTTTCCTTCTGGTAGTTGATGCCGGCGCTGAGCACCGTCGATGGCGTCAGGTCCGCTTCGACGATGGCGTACAGCACGTCTTTTTTTTGCTGGTAGCGGTCGATGAACGAGCGCTGGTCTTCGTGCGCGGCGACGATGCGCGCGCGCACCTTGCCGTCCGCCGTCAAGGGCGTCGAGACATCGCCTTCGATGCGGTAGCGGTCCCACGAACCGAGTTGCGCGCCGGCCGTGGCGGCAAAGCGGCGGCCCGGGCGCTTGCGCACCAGGTTGACGGCCGCCGACGGGCTGCCCGTGCCGCTGATCAGGCCCGTCGCGCCGCGGATGATTTCGACCCTGTCGTAGATGGCCATGTCGTAGGTGCGCGCTTCCAGGTTCTTGCTGGTCGGGATGCCGTCGAACATATACGACGTCACTTCAAATCCCCGTGAAAACACCTGGTCGTATTCGCGCGTGCTCGACGAATGGTCGACCGTGATGCCGGGCGCTTGGACCAGCACATCCTGCAAGGTACGCAAACCCTGGTCGTCGATCTGCTGGCGCGTGATGACGCTGACCGCCTGCGGCGTTTCGCGCAGCGACAGGTTCAAACGCGTGGCGCTGGTCAGCCCCGCGTAGCCGCGCTTGCCTTCCGTGGTGCCGTCGCGCAGGGCGCTGGAGCTGACGGCGACTTCATCCAGGGTGGCGGCGATCGGCGCGCCGGGCGATGTTGCGCTGGCCTTGCGCAGCACGTAGCTGCGCTCTCCGCTGGGCAGCGCCTCGAGGCCTGTGCCGGCCAGCAAACGGGCCAGTGCCTGCGGCACCGTGTAGCTGCCGCTCAGGCCCGGCGTGCGCACGCCTTGCAGCAGTTCGGCCGCCGCACCGACGCTCACTTTTGCTTCGATGGCAAAGCGGGCGATGGCGGCGGACAGTTCGCCGGGCGGCACGCTGACATTCACCTGCGTGGCAGTTGGCGCGGCGGCATCGGCCGCCATCGCTGGCAGCTGCGCCAGCGACAGCAGGATCACGGCGCCGCCGATGGCGCGCGCGAGGGGAGTCAAACGGGGTGGGTGCATGGTCTGGCCTTTCTGGTGGAGTGTCGTTGTCGTACTTACAGGACAGGCCATGCCGAAAAAAAGGGCCAACTTTTATAAACTATTGTTTGCGGGCTGTGAGGGTGACCCAGTATTGGGTGCGGTACAGCACGTCGATGGGCAGCATGTGCGCCAGGCTTTCCAGCACGGCGTCCGTGTCGTCGAGCTGGAAGGCGCCTGACAGGCGCAAGCCCGCCACCTGCGGTTCCACGCGCAGCAGGCCGGGGCGGTAGCGTGACAGCTCAAAGGCGAACGCATCGAGGCGCATGTCCTGCGCCGCCAGCATGCCGCGCGCCCATGCATCGGCTTGCGGCTGCGCTGGCACGGGCAGGCCGGCGTGGCTGGCGTCGAAGCGGCTGTGTTGTCCCGCCATGAGCGTGCGCACGGTGGCCGAGGGCGCGCGCGGCGTGATTTCCACGGCGTGTTCGAGCACCGTCACGCGGCTGCTGTCGTCGTCGACGCGCACGGTGAAGCGCGTGCCCAGCGCGCGGATGCGGCCATGGCAGGTGGCGACGATGAAGGGGCGGCTGCCTGCGTGGTCGGGGCGCGTCTGCACCAGTACTTCGCCGCGGCGCAAGGTCAGCAGCCGTTCATCGGCGCCATACGCCAGGTCGACGGCGCTGTCCGTGTTGAGCACCAGGGTGCCGCCATCGGGCAAGGACACCTCGCGCCGTTCGCCCACGCCGCTGCGGTAGTCGGCCAGCATCTCGTGGCGTACCAGCAGCCAGGCGGCCGGCGCCGTCATCAATGCCAGCAGCACCTGCACGGCCACGCGGCGCTGCGGCCGGCGCAGCACGGGCGCGGCCAGCTCCGGCGGCAGCAGGCTGGCCGTTTGGCCGACCTGCTGCACCTTGTTCCAGGCGCGCGCATGTTCCGGGTCGCGCGCGCGCCATTGCGCCGACGCCGCCAGGTCCTCACGCGTGGCCTGGCCCGATTGCTCCAATAAATACCATTCGACGGCCTGGCGCGCCACCTTGCGCGATAGCGGAGGATATAGCGGGGGAGACAGGGGAGCGGCGCTGCTCATGGCGCCCGGTCCGGCGCCTGCAGCACGCATTCGGTCAGCGCCTCGGCCATGTAGCGTTTCACGGAGCGCTCGCCGATGCCCAGCTGCGCGGCGATTTCCGCATACGTATAGCCTTCGATCTGCGCCAGGATGAAGACGGCGCGCACCTTCGGTTTCAAGCCATCGAGCATGGCATCGACCGCTTGCAGCGCCTGCAGGATTTGCGCGCGCTGCTCGACGGAGGGCTGGTACTGCTCTGGCTGCGCGGCCAGCGCATCGGCCCACGCGCGTTCCAGCGACTGGCGCCGTAAATGATTGATCAGCAGATGTTTGGCGACGGTGGCCAGGTAAGCTTTCGGCGCGCGCAGGGCTGGCGTTTGCGGCTGTGCGGGGGCACCGGCCAGCAGGCGGATGAAAGTGTCCTGCATCAGGTCGGCGGCATCAAAAGCATTGCCCAGGCGCCGCTGCAGCCAGTGCACCAGCCAGCCGTGGTGCGCGCGGTAATGGCTTTCCAGCTGCGTGGGCAGCAGGGGTAGCATGGCCATGATGGTTACAGCACTGCCAGCGCGACGGCGGCCAGCACGGCCGCGCCGCCGATGATGCGCGCCAGGCGCATGGCCTGGTGCGGCGCGTAGGGCAGCAGCCAGATCAGCAGCAATCCGCAGCCCGTCAGGCTGCCGACCCAGTAGACCAGGCCATAGCCGCCGCCGGCGATGTGCATGGCCCAGGCCAGGGAGGCCGCCAGCGCCAGCGACCCTGTCCATTGCAGGCGGCGGCGCAGCGGCGCGGGCGGTTCGGCGCCGCGTCCGTGCAGGTCCGCGTAGTGGCGGTCCATGGCCAGGCACAGCGAAGACAGGCCGGCATAGCACAGGGCAAAGACGAGAAAATTCGACAGCAGCTCCATTACGCGGCCTCCATCGTCGTTGCCGGCTTGGCGGCGGGTGTGGTTTTGGCCGCCTTCACCGGCAGCGGTTTCAACTTGAACGCCGCATACGCGAAGCCCAGGCCCAGCATCAGCACCACCAGGTCGAAGGCGGCCACCGCCACGGGGCCGCGGCCCAGGAACAGGGTCACGCCCAGGTGCGAATTGGTGGTGAAGACGTTCAGCACGGGCAGCGATGCCAGCAGGAAGGCGCCCACGGCCAGCTGCATGCGCCACATGGCGCGCGAGGGGCGCAGCTGGGCGATGATGGCGGCCAGGGCCCAGGCGCCGAAGAAGCAGGCGATTTCTTCCTTCGAGCGCTCTTCCATCGCCACCGGCAGCAGGCGGTTGGCCCAGAAGTAGGCGCCGAAGGCGATCGGGATGCCGGCGATGGCGCCGATGTTGAGCGCTTCGACCAGGCGCAGGCCGAAGCTGGCGCGCTTGCCGGCGGCCAGCGCCTTGGCTTGCTTCTGGCGCGTCTTGACGGCCCACAGCAGGGCGCCCGTGGCCACCATGGCACAGCCGGCCAGGCCGGAGAGGAAGAACAGCGCGCGCAGCAGCGGCCCGCCGAAATGCGCGACGTGCAGTCCGACCATCACGCCTTGTGTGGCGGCCGCGCCGGGCTGCGCGTCGCCGTCGGTCGACAGCAGCTTGCCGCTGACGCCATCGAATTCCATCGACGGCTGCTTCGACGACATGTCGCGTCCGCCGGCGCGCGTCAGCGAAATGGTGGCGTTGACGTCGCCCGGGTGATTCACGGAGATGCGTTCGACCTTGCCGCCCCAGTGCTGTTCCGCCTGGCGCACGAGCGGTGCGATCGGCGTCAGCGGCGCGGCCACGCCGGCCGGCTTGCTGTCGCCCGAGCGGCCGGGAAACGCTTCGGCGAAGAAGGCGTCCTGGTCGCCCTTGTAGGCGGCCGTGGCGCCGGACGGCATGTACAGGAACATCAGGGTGACGAGGCCCGTGTAGGTGATCATGATGTGGTAGGGCAGTGCCAGCACGGCCGTCACGTTGTGCGCGTCGAGCCACGAGCGCTGGCCCTTTTTCGGCCGGAAGGTAAACAGGTCCTTGAAGATGCGCTTGTGCGTGACGATGCCGCTGATGATGGCAACGAACATGAACATGGCGCAGAAACCCACGATCCAGCGGCCCCAGATGGCCGACATGTAGTGCAGGTCGAAATGCAGGCGGTAGAGGAATTCGCCGCCGCGCGTCTCGCGCGGCTTCGACAGCACCTCGCCCGTGGCCGGGTCGGCTTTTTCGCTATGAAAATTGCCACGCCGTCCGCGTTTCTTTTCGCCGGGCTTCGACGGTTTGCTCCAGCCCAGTTGCGTGGCGGGATTGCGCTCGCCGGGCAGGCTGATGAACCAGCGCGTGGCGCCCGTGGCGCGCTCCTGCATCGCTTGTTGCGCGACCTTGGCCGCTTCCTCGGTGCTGACCTGGCTGGCGGCGGCGCCGTGCAATTCGGGCTGCATCCACAGGGTGATTTCATTGCGGTAGTAACTGGCCGTGCCGGCGCAAAACACCAGCAGCAAAATCCAGCAGACGAGCAGGCCGGACCAGGTGTGCAGCCATGCCATCGACTGGCGGAAACCTTCTTTCATGCGAGACTCCAGGAGAGTGCGTCCATCGACTGCAGGATGGCGGCGATGACGGCGGCGGGAATCAACAGGCCCAGCCAGGCGCGCAGGGCGCTGCGCGTGGCGAAGACCCACATCACGGCGCAGGTGTAGATGGCAAACGACAGCAGGGTGGCCGTCATGACGGCTTCGGCACGGGCCATAGGCAGGCTGACCGACAGCAGCATGGTGACCAGCGCTGCCAGCACGTAGCCGCCAACGATGGCCGCCACGCTGCGCGAGGCCACGCCGAGGCGGTAGACGGCGCTGGCGGAGAGCCGCAGGCGCGGCATTTTAATGATGGCTGGTGCTTGCATGGTCAGTCGTGATCCTTGCTCGGTGGCTGGGCCGGGCCGGCCGGCAGCGGCGTCACGCCGTGCGGCTGCAGCAGGCTCAGGGTGGTCACGAACATGGCCTTGTCATAGGCTTGCGCACCGCGCTGGCCGGCCGTCTTGTCCGTGTGCTGCACTTCCAGTACATAGCTGCCCTTCCATGGCAGCGGGAAGCTGACCAGGCCTTGCGCATCGCTCCACGCTTCCTTGCCCCAGCCCGATTGCACCACGGCGTTGACCTTGGCTTGCGCCAGCGGCTTGCCCTGGTAGCTGACCTGGAACTGGCCCGGTTGGCCGGTCGGCACCAGGTCCAGGGTCAGCGCGGGCGCTTGCGCCTTGCTGTCGGCGACCAGGCGCGCGGCGGGAATCCACACGGTGCGCGTGCTCTTGCCATCCTTCTTTTCTTCCCACGACGGGTAATTGTCTTCTTCGACGACGATGCTTTCGCCGGCGCCCACCTTGCCATTCAGGATGAACGCGCCGGCCGTCTTGCTTGCCTGCAGCGGCTGCGCGCCTTTGGCCGAGATCCACGTCACGTTCCTGATGCTGAACTTGTCCAGCAGGCCGGGCGATGCTTCGCGCAGGTTGTCGCCAAATTCACCGAAGTACACGCTGGCTGCCTTGCCGTCCTGCTGCAGCCAGATCTGGTGCGCGCTGGCCGAGCCAGAAGCGAGGGCCGCGCCCAGCAGGGCGGTGGCGAGGACGCCGAGGCGCGCGATGGAAGTGATGTGCATGCTGTATGCCTTGGTTTGTGGTGAGAAACGTGGTTGTCGCAGCGCTGCAAAGTACCGGGAAGTGGCGGCGGCAGTGCCGGCCAGCGAACGTGCTTGCGCCATGAAACGCCCTTTTTTCGTTGTTGATATGGGAAGGCTTGCTTGGCGGGGATGCCTGGCTGGCGCAGCGTGTCATCCAGCTGCGCATCAGCCATGCCGTCCTGGCCGGTCGATGGCAGGCGGGACATGCGCGATGCAGACTCCGAACGGAATCCAAATGTGAATGAGAACTATTCTTATTATAGTGTGGGGTTGCGAGACATGCAAGAGTGCGATGTTGTAAACGAAGAAGGCCGCCCCATTGCTGGCGGCGGCCGTCCCGGGGGGCGCGTTACAGCTGGCCGCGCAGGGTCAGCATGGCATTGCGTGGTTCGCCATAGAAGTTGGAACCATAGGCGGCCCACACGCGCGTGTAGTATTTCTTGTCGAACAGGTTGTTCACCGTCAGCGACAGCTCCAGCGTGGGACTGAGGCGGTAGCCTGCCTGCAAGCCCACCGTGGTGACGGGCCCCTGCGCGAATTTCACAGGGCCGTTCAGGCGGTACATGCTGCTGACGCTGCGCAAGCCGCCGCCCACGCTGATCTTGTCGAGCGCGCCGGCCAGCCGGTAGTTGGTCCACAGATTGACATTGTGGCGCGGCGCGATGAAGGTGTAAAGCTGGGCCTTCTGGTCGTCGCTGCCTTCGAGGGTGCGCGTGCTGGTGTAGGAATAGCCGCTCGTGATGTTCCAGCCCGGCAGGGGACTGCCGCTCAATTCGGCTTCCATGCCCTGGCTGCGCATCTTGCCCGCACCGATGGAAAACAGCGGATTGGCCGGATCGGGCATGACGCGGTGTTCATCTTCCATGCGGAACAGGGCCGCATGCGCATTGACGTTCTTGTCGAACAGCTCCGCCTTCAGGCCCAGTTCGAATTGCTGGCCCGTGCGCGGTTTCAGGGTCTGGCCGGCGGCGTCCGTGGTGCTTTGGGGCGAGAAGATGCGCGTGTAGCTGCCATAGGCCGACACCTGCTTGTCGAGCTCATAGACCAGGCCCGCGTACGGCGTGAATTTCGCATTGATGGTGTTGCTGACATCGGTGAACTGGTTGAAATACGCATTGCGGTTGATGGTGTGGTTGTCCCAGTGCGTCAGGCGTCCGCCCAGGTTGACGGCCAGACGCTCGGTGGCTTGCAGGCGGGTGCGCGCGTACAGGCCGAACTGCTTCGTGCGGTTGTCATTGCCGTTGGAAAAGGTATAGCTGGGCCGGGCGAGATTGTTATCCGGATGGAAGATGTTGATCGGCGCATTGTCGCCGCCGCCATACTGGAAATGCTTGTGCACCTGGCGGTAGTCGGCGCCCACGATCAGGTCGTGGCTGCGGCCAAACGCCTGGAACGGCGTGGCCAGGTAAGCGTCCAGGCCCTGCGTCTTCCAGTGGCTGCGGTAGTTCCAGCTGATCAGGCAGCTGTCACCCGTGACGGGATCGGCCGAGCAGTCGGACCAGCCGAAATTGCGCGACGGTTCATCCTGCTCACGGTACAGGGCGGTGACCTTGAACTGGCCGCCGTTGTCCAGCTTGTGATCGAGTTCGGCAAAGTACTCGGTGACCTTTTCCGTGATGTGGTTCCAGGCCGGGTCCAGGTAGGTGGAGCGGGGCACATCGAGCAGGCGCCCGTCTTCATACGCGGGCAGGCCGAAGGCGGGACGACCCTTGTATTGCTGCCAGGTGACGCCCCCCGTCAGCACGGTGCCCGGCGCCAGATCGACGGCAACGGTGCCGTACAGCAGCGGTTTTTCCGCATACACATGGTCGACGAAGGAGCGCCGGTGCTCATACGCTGCCACCAGGCGGCCGCGCACCTTGCCATCCGTGCTCAGGGGGCCCGTGACGTCCGCTTCCGCGTAGTAGCGGTCCCAGGAACCCGCGCTGAGCACGCCGCTGGCGGCAAAGGTGTCGCGCGCCCGCTTGCGCACCAGGTTGATGCTGCCGCCCGGGTCGCCCGCGCCCTGGAACAGGCCGGCCGGGCCGCGCAGCACTTCCACGCGGTCATAGATGGCCAGGCCGAAGCCGGCCGACAGGTCATTGCCCGTGCTGGCCGGCGTCATCACGCCATCGACCTGCACCGCATCGAGCGCATAGCCGCGCGAGTAAAAATTGCCGTGGTTGCCGCCCGTGCTGCTCGCTTCGACGGTGATGCCCGTCACGCCGCGCATGGCGTCGTCCAGGTTCAGCAAATTCTGGTCGTTCAATTGCTGGCGCGTCAGCACGGAGACGGACTGGGGAATCTCGCGCAGGCTTTGCCGGCCCTTGTCGATGCTCACCGCCTGCGCCGCATACGACTTGGTCAGCTCGGTATCAGTCGTTGCCTCCTGGCGCGCGCTGACAGTGATTTCCGCCAGGGTCGCCACCTTGCCCGTGGCGGCGGGCGCCGGACGGATGATGACGCTGTTGCCGTCGATGGCAGCGGCCAGGCCGCTGCCGGCCAGCAGGCGTTCCAGGCTGTCGGCCACGCTCAGCGTGCCGCTGACGGCGGGCGCCGTCTTGCCAGCCACCAGTTCGGGTGCGAACAGCAGTTGCAGATTGGCTTGCCGCGCCAGCTCATTCAGCGCCTGACCCAGCGGCTGGGCGGCGATGGCCAGTTTGACGGTGGGCGCCGTTTGCGCCTGTGCCTGGGGGATGCTGCCCAGGGCCAGCATGGCGGCCAGAGCGAGGGGAGCGGGTGTCAGATTGAGGCGGGGGGACCACATGTTGCATTTCTCCAAGTTAATTTGGTGTCGATTAACTTGGTAGACGCGGCAGTGCGCCAAATCCTCACCTGCGAATGCGAACTATTTTCATTTATTTTGCAGGCAGCCGCATCGCAGGGGCTTGCGCCGGCATTGTTGCCGCCATGCGGATCTCGCTGACGCCACCATCGCGCACGACGTGGACGGGCAGCAGCTGCGGCAAGGCAGAGGCGAAGCGGTCGAGCTGTGTCAGGCTGAAGCTGCCGCCGATGCGCAGCCTGGCCACGGCGGGATCGCGCACGGCCAGGCCCGTGTCGCCATAGCGTTCGAACTCGGCCAGCGCCGCGCCCAGCGGCACGTTGTCGAAGGTGACACGGCCGTCGCGCCACGGCGCCACGCTGCCGGGAGCCAGGCTGGCGACGGCCGACAAATTCCCGGCGGCGTCGGCCGTCACGCCCTGGCCGGCCGTCAGCGCGACCTGCTCCTGCCGCGCGCCCGCCACGCGCACCTGGCCATGTTGCACGGCCACGCGCAGCTGGCCGTCGTGGGCCACGGTGTTGCGCACGGAAAACTGCGTGCCCACCACCGTCACCGTCAAGGGGCCGCTCAGCACGTTGAAAGGCTGGCCCTGCTTCGCTTGCACCTGGAACAGCGCTTCGCCGTGCGCCAGACGCACTTCGCGGCGCTGGCGGTACACGGTGACGTGCAGCTGCGTGGCCGTATCGAGCTGAACCTTGCTGCCGTCGGGCAGGGCGATGGCCAGGCGCTGGCCGCGCGCGGTGGCATACGACTGGCTGAACGTGGGTTGCTGTTGCCACCACTGGTAGCCGCCCGCGCCCACGCTGAGCAGCAGCATGGCGGCGGCCGCATACGGCAGCACGCGCAGGGAGCGCAGAAGCGGGCGGCGGGGGGATGGCGCTGGTACTGTCCAGCGGGTGGTCACCTGCGCGGGAATCCGGCGCGCCGCGCGATAGCTGTCTTGCAACTGGGCATACGCGTGCGCGTGCAGCGCATCGGCCGCCAGCCAGGCGGCAAACTCGGCCTGCGCATCAAGCTGGCCGCGCCGGCTGAACCAGGTGGCGGCCGCCAGCGCTATCGGGTCTTGCGTGGCGGCAAAGTCGGCGTACTCGCGCAAGTCCGCCTGCTCCTGGGCAGAAGGGCCGAAAGCGTGGCGAGGCGGGTGGGCGGTCATGGGCGCCATTATGTGGCTTCCCGTAAAGAATACAACTGCGCCTGGCAACTGAGCATGCCGCGTGCGATATGTTTTTCCACCATACTCACGGAAATGCCCATGCGCGCGGCGATGTGCGCGTGCGGCAATTGCTCGAAGATGTGCAGCACGAAGGCGTCGCGACAGCGCGGCGGCAAGGCGTCGATGGCGGCCACGCAGGCTTGCCAGTCCTGGCTGCTTTCCAGCGCCTGCTCCGGCTGCAAATGGCGCGGTGCGGCCGGATGCGCGGTTTCCGGCAGGGCGTCGAGTTCCTCGTGCTGGCGCAAGGCGGCGCGCCGGTGCTGGTCGATCAGCAGGTTGCGCGCCGTGTGATACAGCAGCGCGCGCGGTTCGCGCACGGCCGCTTCGCCCAGCACGCGCGCGTAGCTCTCCTGCACCAGGTCGGCGGCAGCTTCGCGGTTGCGCAAGCTGTGCCAGCAATAGTTCAACAGTTCTTGGTAATAGCGTGCAATCACGGCGTCCGATGGTTGAGTCAGCAGCCAGGAATGCCGCATATGAGAATGATTCTCATTATATTGCATGCCGGGAGATCGCGCTAAGCGGCTTGCCGCACCGTGGCAGGCCTACAACGCTTTGCCTCGCGGCCAGCATCGGTTAACATGGGAAGTTAATAAGGAGGCAAGATGGCTATTCAAATTATCAATACGGCACCGGTGGCTGGTCAGCGGCCCGGCACCTCGGGCTTGCGCAAGAAGGTGGCGGTCTTCAGCGCACCGCAATACCTGGAAAACTTCGTGCAAAGCGTGTTCGACACGCTCGGCGACTGCCATGGCCAGACGCTGGTGCTGGGCGGCGACGGGCGTTACTACAACCGCGCGGCCATCCAGACGGTGCTGCGCATGGCGGCCGCGCACGGCTACGCGCGCGTGCTGCTGGGGCAGGGCGGCATTTTGTCGACGCCTGCCGTCAGCTGCGTGATCCGCAAGCATGGCGCCAGCGGCGGCCTCATCCTGTCGGCCAGCCATAATCCGGGCGGCCCCGATGGCGATTTCGGCATCAAGTACAACATCGCCAATGGCGGCCCGGCGCCGGAAAAGGTCACCGAAGCCATGTTTGCGCGCACGCAAACCATCACCGAATACCGCATCAGCGACGCTGCCGACATCGACCTCGATGCGCCGGGATTGACGCGCATCGAGCAGATGACGGTCGAAGTGATCGACCCGGTGCTTGACTACGCGGAACTGATGCAGCAGCTGTTCGACTTCGACGCCATCCGCGCCCTGTTCGCGGGCGGCTTGCGCATCTGCTTTGACGGCATGCACGCCGTCTCCGGCCCGTATGCGACGGCCATCCTGGAAGGCATGCTGGGCGCGCCGAAGGGCAGCGTCATCAATGGCGTGCCGCTGGAAGACTTCGGCGGCGGCCATCCGGACCCGAATCCTGTCAACGCGCAGGAATTGATCGCCATCATGGCCGCTGAGGATGCGCCCGACTTCGGCGCCGCCTCGGACGGCGACGGCGACCGCAACATGATCGTCGGCCGGCGCTTCGACGTGACGCCCTCGGACAGCCTGGCGATTTTGGCCGCGAATGCCACGCTGGCGCCAGGCTACCGTGGGGGCTTGACCGGCATCGCCCGCTCCATGCCGACGTCGGGCGCGGCTGACCGGGTGGCCAGCGCGCTGGGCATTCCGTGCTACGAGACGCCGACGGGCTGGAAATTTTTCGGCACCCTGCTCGACGCGGACATGGCGACGCTGTGCGGCGAGGAAAGCTACGGCACGGGTTCGAACCACGTGCGCGAAAAGGATGGCCTGTGGGCCGTGCTGTTCTGGCTCAACCTGCTGGCAGAGAAAAAACAATCGGTGGAAGACATCGTGCGCGCGCACTGGGCCACGTATGGCCGCAATTACTATTCGCGCCATGATTACGAAGACATCGACAGCGCGTGCGCGACGCAGCTGATGGACGCCGTGCGCGGCCAGCTGGCCGCCTTGCCGGGCCAGGTGCTGGGTGCTTACACGGTGGCGCTGGCCGACGATTTCAGCTACACGGACCCCGTCGACGGCTCGGTGGCGACGCAGCAGGGCATCCGCATCATCATGACGGATGGCGCGCGCATCGTGCTGCGCCTGTCCGGCACGGGCACCGAGGGCGCCACCCTGCGCCTGTACCTGGAGCGCTATGAGGCCGATCCGGCACTGCATGACATCCCGACCCAGGAGGCGCTGGCGGGACTGATCGCCGTGGCCGAGCAGCTGGCGCAGATTCGCGAGCGCACGGGGCGCGACGCACCGACGGTGACGACGTAAAAAAGAAGGGCGCGTAGGTCGGATTAGCGTGGCATCGCCACGCGTAATCCGACGACATTGTCAGCAGCGTTGTCGGATTACGCCCTTTGGGCTAATCCGACCTTGTATTATTCCCTTCATGCCGTTCGCGATATTGCGGACGGTATCGACCGCTGTCAAAATCTTGGTAGGCATATCAAGACCGGGTAACTGGATGCCGTATCCGCCCT
>NZ_JAFCWK010000022.1:0-38890 GCF_049897525.1 Janthinobacterium sp. PSRC1-1 | reverse complement strand
CAGTGCGATACCACAGCATTCATCATCATGGCAGTGTCCTCCTGTCCCAGTTAGATGATGTTTGCTACAAAGAGTGCAGTTTTTTATCTCATCTGTGACGACACACCTTTAAAGGGGTGTTTCTAAGAGCCTATCCCAGTAGGGAGCGTCTTCTGCTGGCAGCGCATCAGGAGCGCGGACAAGGCGTGAGGAGGACGCGTGGCGAGCCACGCGACGACGATCAACGCAGTCCCCGCTTCTGAGGGGCGCCAGCAGGGGATGTATTCATCTACTGGGATACGCTCTAAGTAACCTTGCGCCACATCAAAGCCACCTGCTCACGCCGGTGGCTTTTTTTTGCCTGTTCGTATCGTGTCCACTTCATGCGGCTGAGCGTCCTATACTGGCATGCTGAAAAAGCATGGTGGACGAATCGGCTATGAGGTGACGCATGGACGTACGCATCGACGCATCGTGGAAGGCGCGGCTGGAAGGGGAATTCGCCCAGCCCTACTGGGAACGCCTGACGACCTTCGTCAAGGCGGAATATGCGGCGGGGCCGTGTTGTCCTCCCGGTAAAACCATTTTTCGCGCGTTCGATCTGACGCCGTTCGAGCAGGTGAAGGTCGTGATCCTGGGGCAAGATCCGTATCACACGCCCGGCGCGGCCATGGGCTTGTGCTTTTCCGTGCCGGAAGGCCATCCCGCGCAGCCGAGCTTGCAAAACATTTTCAAGGAATTAGCCACGGACATGGGCGTCGAGCGCACGCGCACGGATTTGTCCGACTGGGCGCGGCAAGGCGTGTTTTTGCTCAACAGCGTGCTGACGGTGCGCGCCGGGGCGGCCGGCTCGCACGCGGCCAAGGGCTGGGAAAAGCTGACGGATAGCGCGATTGCCCACCTGTCCGCCGAGCGTGAGCACCTCGTGTTCCTCCTGTGGGGCGGCTATGCGCAAGCCAAGCGCAGCCTGATCAATCGCGGCCAGCACCTGGTGCTGGCGGCGCCGCACCCATCTCCCTTGTCGGCCAGCAAAGGTTTCTTTGGCAGTAAGCCGTTCAGCCAGGCCAACGCGTATTTGCAGGCGCATGGCCAGACGCCCGTCGCCTGGGGCGATGGCTGATTCCTGACGGCAACCGACAGCGGCAGGCGTTGCACCCTGCCGCTGTCTTCGCGCGACTTACAACAGCTGGACAGAACCGTAGCGAGCGGATGTGCGGCGTGGCCGAGAAGCGCAGCTGTGCTTTAGCACAGTGAGCATCGGAGGCCGCGCCCCACGCCGCGCAGTAGGTACTGTCAGGTGTTAAAAACTGGTGGACAGGCCTGCATAGATGCTGCGGCGGGCGCCATACTGCGGCGCCCCCACGCCCACGCCGGAACCGTCGCGCAGCAAGTACGACTTGTCGAACAGGTTGACCAGGGCCAGGCGTCCTTCCACCTTGCCCACGGGCGTGTTTTTCCACGTGTGCGTGAGCGCCGTGTTGACGGTGAAGTAACTGGGCAAGTGGCCGGAATTGGGTGCGCCGCCGTCCGGCGTCATGCGCAGGCCGCTGCCGTACAGGAAGTCAGCGCTCACTTTCGAATCGCCGAAGTGATAATGGCCGCCACCTGACAGCGTGTATTTCTGGTCATGATCGAGGTAGACATAGTGGGAGCGGATGGTGTTCAACTCATCGGCGCCAAACAGGGCCTGGCCCGAATTGATGTTGCGTCCCTGGGCCTTTTGCGTGCTGGCGTTGAGGAACAGGCCCCAGTTTTTCTCGCTGTAGATGGCGGACAATTCCAGGCCCTTGGCGTAGCCATCCGCATAGTTGAATGGCGTCAAAATCAATGCCTGGCCGAACTGGCCTTCGTCCAGCAGGTTGTTGATCTTTTTATAGTACACATCGGCCGTCACGGTCAGTTTTGAACTCACCTGGTGGCTGATGCCCACGTCATAGTAGTGCGTGCGTTCGGCCTTGACGTTGTCGGACTGGCCGATTTCCGGCGCATTCGTCGTGTTGGCGTACAGGTCGATGCTGGCTTGCGCCGCCAGTTCCTGCGGCGGCGGCGTGAAGTAGCGCGAATAGCCGGCGTGCAGGGCCGTGCCCGGCGCCAGTTGATACGCCAGATTCACGCGCGGGCTCCATTGCTGCTCGCTCGTGTAGGCCGCAACCTTGTCGAAGCGGGCGCCGTAATTCAGGGTCAAGGGTTTGCTGATATGCCACTCATCCTGCAGGTACACACTGGCCAGGGTGCCCGTCTTGCCGCTGTTGTCGGCAATGCTGATCGGCGTGGTAGCGCTTTGCGCGCCGTCCATGCTCGGGAAGACGGCCACCGTGTTGTCGCTCGTCGTCTTCTGGCGCGTGTAGGCCAGGCCCGCGCGCACGGTGTGGTCCTGGTGCAGCTTGTAGCTGATGTCGAATTGCGCGCCGGAAGCGTTGTTGGCGCGGCGCGAGTCGGAAGCCACGCCGTTGTAGATCAGGTCGCCGATGGCGTCGGGCGTGAAGTGCAGTTCCGAATACTGGTGGAAGGCCGACACCTGATAATTGAGGTCGCCCAGGCTCTTTTGCAGCGACAACACGAGGAAGCGGTTCACCTCGCGCTGGTTTTCATTCAGCTGCGACGACGGCAAGGTGGACGTGCCCGCCTGCGCATCGCTGTGGCCGGCCAGCGAGAAGGCCGGCGCCTGGTCCGGATTGTTCGGGATCTGGAAGCGGCCGTTATAGGTGCCGAACATGGCGCCCAGACGGGTATTGTCATCGAGGAAATATGACAGGCTGCCGAACGATTTGTTCTGGCGCGTCTTGTCGTGCAGGGCGCTGCGCGTATCCTGCGGGTTTTCCACGCCCAGGGCGTTGCCCAGGTAGCTGCCGGACAGGTAGTAATTGAACTTGCCGACGCTGCCGAAAAATTCGGCACTGGGCTCCACATGGTCGTGGCTGCCGACCATGACGCCGATGCGCCCGCCCGGCGTCAAGCCGCCCTCCTTCGTTTCGATGTCGACGATGCCGGCCGTGCGCAGGCCGAACTGGGCCGGCAAGGCGCCCGTCATGAAATCCGTCTTGTCGATCAGGCGCGTGTCGATCGACTGGCCGAAGCCGCTGATGCTTTCCGGCAGCTGCACGCCATTGATGCGATATTGCACGTTGGCATGGTCGTCGCGCACGTGCAGGGCGCCCGAGCCCTTCGAATCCTGCGACACGCCCGGCAGGCGCAGCAGCACTTCATTGAAGGGCGTGTTGTCGCCCTGGCCCAGCATGTCGACCATGTGGCTGTCGATGCTGTAGATGGTGGTGCCGACTTTGGGCGACAGCTCGATGCGCGCGCTTTTCAAATGGGCGGAGGTGACTTCCACTTTTTGCATTTCTTGTGGCGCGGCGTCCGTCGCAGCGGTGGCTTCGGCGGCATGCGCGGAAGCGGTAAACAGACTGGCAAGGGCGAGCGACAGCGCGCTCAGGCGTGGAGTGTGTTGCATGATAAACCTCGAAAATAGTCAACGCCAGGCGGCCCGGCGCGCATACGGAGGACGCGGCGCGCGGCGGGGCAGCCTGAAAAAGGGAAAACGGCGTGGGAACTACAGCGAGGCGGCAGGCGGGCCGCGTACGGGCGGCAGAATGCGAGCGGCGATGGGCGCCAGGGTGGCGGGTGCGATGGCCAGCAAGCGGTATGGCAATAACTGGGCGGGCGGCTCGGTGATGGCCGGCGGCACGGCGAGATCGGCCACCTTGTCGATGACGGTGGCGCACAGCGCGCACTCTTCCGCGTCGAGCGTCGTCTTGTGCAGGTGCGAAGCGGCCGTCGACAGCAGGAACACGAGGGCCAGCGCACTGAACAGGGCCACGCACAGCTGCCACGGCGTGCGCGCAAGGGCGGACGCCGGGGTAGGCTTGCGGGATGGCTGGCGGGAAGACATGGGCGCATAGTAGCAAGAAAATCGCCCCGCTGTCAGCGCTTGTTGCGTGATTTGCGCCAGAGCGCGCTTACAGGGTGGCGCGCAGCTCGCGCGGCGACAGGCCGTAGTGCTGGCGGAAACGGGCCGCGAAGCGCGATGGCGAGGCGTAGCCGCAGGCGGCCGCGATGTCGCCGATGGGCAAGATGCCCGATTGCAATTCCTGCAAGGCCAGTCCCAGGCGCACGTCTTCCAGGATGGTGCGGAAATGCCGTTGTTCCAGGGCCAGCTGGCGGCGCAGGGTGGACGCGCCCAGATGCAGTTGGGCAGCCACCTTGGCCACGCTCCAGTCAGCGCCCGGGTCCAGCAACAGCACTTGTTGCACGCGCGCGGCCAGCGGATCGCGGCGGTCCAGCAACAATGGGCCGCAATGGCCGCCCAATGCCAGGGCCAGCAGCAAGCCTTCGGCCTGGTGCGCCAGCAGCGCGGGCGGTGTGCGACCCGCCAGGCTGGCCGTCAGCTGGTCCCAGGCCAGCGCCGCGTGCACGTCGAGCGGCACGCACAGGCTGGCCGTGGTGGCCTGGCGCAGCTGGGTATCGACGAGGCCGCCATGGCGCGCGCGGAAACGGGCGATCAGGGCTGGTGAAAAACTCAGCACTTCGGCCCGGTAGCCTTGCGTGCCGGGCAGGTTGGCCACGCCCAGTTCCTGTCCCGCCGGCATCAGCACCACATCGCTGGTGGTGGCGCGCACCTGGCGCGCGCCCCATTCCAGCAGTTTGGTTCCGTGCCGCACGCGGCACAGGGCGCTCTGGAAGACGGGCACGCGGCGCAGGGTTTGCGCGCGGCGCGCCTCGATGGTGCCATGCGCGATGCGCAGCTCGCTCAGGGCCACCGCCTCCATCTCATCTGCCATACAATCCCGTCAGCTGTGCCTTGCCCAGCGCATTGGCGTTGAGCATGTAACCGAGCATCGCGCCGCTGGCGTGCTGGTCCAGCGGCAGCTTGTCCACGCCCAAGGCCCAGACGGTGATCTGATAGCGGTGCGCCTTGTCGCCGGGTGGTGGGCAGGCGCCGCCGTAGGCGCTGTCGCCGAAATCGTTGCGTCCTTGCATGGCGCCGGTGGGCAAAGTGGACGTGGTCGTTCCCGCAGCCAGGGACGTGGTGTTGGTTGGGATATTGAACACGCTCCAGTGCCACCAGCCGCTGCCCGTGGGCGCGTCGGGGTCGTACACGGTGATGGCATAGCTTTTGGTGCCGGCCGGGGCATTGCTCCACGACAATTGCGGCGCCAGGTTGCCGCCCGTGCAGCCGAAGCCCTGGAACACTTGCGTGCTTGCCAGGGTCTGGCCAGGGGCGATGTCGGCGCTGGTGAGGGTGAAATCGGCGGCGTGGGCGCCCAAATGCAGAGCCAGGCCCAGCGTGACGGCGAGGAAGCGGGAGGTAGTCATCATTTTCCTTTCGATAAGTATAGGGGAAAGTGTATGCCGTGCAAGCTGTACCCGCGATGCCGATGCGCTCGACGATGGTGCCGAAACGCTCGCTTTTACCCGAATCCGGCCTTGCCATGAGCGTGTTGTCTGGTTTTCCCCTTTCTTGAAGCGCATGATTTTCACTGCGCGGCTTTCATGCTATCGTTCCGCAGCCCAAAATTTCCCCAAAGTTTCCATGTCCCAATGCTCGATCAAGTGCTTGCTCAGCAAACTGCATCTGTATGCGGGGCTGTGGTTCGGCGCCCTGTTCGTCCTGCTGGGCTTGACGGGCTCCGCCATCGCCTGGCTGCCGGAGATCGATGCGTATCTGAATCCTAATTTGCTGCAGGCGAGCACGCCCGCGCCTGGCCAGGCCTTCCAGGTGACGCCGCGCACGCTGCAGGCGGTGGTGGACACTCTTGCGGCCGACCCCGCCTACGGCAAGCCGAGCCAGCTTAATCCGCCCGCCGATGCGCGCGACGTGTACGTGGCGTCATACCGTCAGGCCGGCAAGCCTTCCGTCTTCAGCCAGGCCATCGTGCGCCAAGTGATGGTCGACCCCTATACCCTGCAAGTCAAAGGCGAGCGCGACTGGGGACGCTTTGGCCTTTCTCGCCCGCTGCTGATGTCGGGCATGTTTCATTTGCACCGCTACCTGCTGACGGGCGACGCGGGCAAGACCATTACGGGGATTTCCGGCGTGGCCCTGCTGCTGATGGCGCTCACCGGCATCTATTTGTGGTGGCCGCGCCTGCAGTGGACGGCGATCAAGCGTGCGCTGACTGTGTCGCATGGCGGTTCCTGGCCGCGTTTTCATTACACCTTGCACAAGGCGGCGGGCTTCTTTGCCGCGCCCGTGCTGGCCGTGCTCGCCTTTTCCGGCATCTATTTCAATTTGCCGCAATTGATCGTGCCGCTGGTGGCGCTGGTATCGGCGGTGCCGGACACGGCAAAATTGAACAATGTGGCGCAGGATGGCGCCCTGCTAGACGCGGGCCAGGCCATGGCCGCCGCGCAGCGGCTGTATCCGCAGGCGCGCGTGTCGCGCATCGTGCTGCCGGCCAAGAAGGACCAGCCGTATGACGTGCGCGTGCGCCAGCCCGGCGAGATCGCCCACGGCGACGGCGCCACGCGCATCACCCTGGACGCGCGCAGCGGCTTGCCCCTGCGCATACGCGATCCCTTGCGGGCGCCGGCCGGCGATGTTTTCCTGGGCTGGCAATTCCCCCTGCATTCGGGGCAGGCCTTCGGCGTGGCCGGGCGCGCCTTCATCACGGCCTTCGGCCTGATGCCCTTGCTGTTCCTGCTGACGGGCAGTTTGGTGTGGTGGAAACGGCGGCGCGGCCGGAAATAAGCGGCCGCCAAACCGCTGCGGGGAAAGTTGCTATCATCATAGTATTTTCCGGCGTAGCCATTGCCCGGATTCACCCGCACAAGGACCAGCATGAGCCATCCCGACATCACCGTAGCAATGTTGAATGAACGCGGCACAGGCCGCCTGCCCGGCCACCTGGGCATCGTCATCACGGCAGTGGGCGATGGCCAGCTGACGGCGGAATTGCCCGTGCTGCCGCATTTGCTGGCGCCGAACGGCTATTTGCACGCGGGCAGCGTGGTGACCCTGGCCGACACGGCGTCCGGCTATGGCTGCATCGTCAACCTGCCCGAGGGCGCGAACAACTTCACCACCATCGAGCTCAAATCGAACCACCTGGGCACGGCCCGCGAAGGCACGCTCACGTGCACGGCCAAGGTCGAGCACAAGGGCCGCAACACGCAAGTGTGGGATGCCGTGGTGAAAAGCAAGGAAACGGGCAAGACGATCGCCCTGTTCCGCTGCACGCAGATGATTCTGTATCCCAAATAAGCTTACATTTTTACCCAGTTACCTTTATACAAAACCGGTCCCGTCGGTCCGTTCGGATTCGGCGAACCGCCTTTCGGCTCCAGGGTGACGGCCAGCAGGGCCACGTCGTTGCCGATGGCGCGCTGCGACAGGGCCAGCGTCACGTTGCCCTTGTCGGCCAGCAAGCCCAAGGAGCGCGGGTTGCCGCTCTTCGGCACGGCCCACAGTTCCAGATCCTTATCACTTGGCACGGGCGCGTTGCCCACCATGCGCACTTCGAGGGCGCCGTGGCGGCTGTCGGCCGTCAGCAGCAGGGCCGTTTGCGCTTTCTCGTCCGTCAGGCTGGCGACATAGCTGATCTGCGGCGCGTCCAGCATGCGCGTGGCCACGACGATCACCAGCAAGGCGGCGATGGCGCTCGAGGCCATGCCCAGACCACGCCAGAACGACAGCGCATCGCGCCATGGCGACCAGCGGCCCTGCGGCTTCAGGTGCAATCGCTGCTCGATCTGCTGCCACACGCGCTTGGGCGGCGCCATGGGCGTGGCAAATTCCGCCATCGGTTCCAAACGCTGGCGCCATTCGGCCGTGATATTGCGCAGATCGGCATCGTTGTGCAGCCAGCCTTCGAAACGCCGCCGCGCGCCCCCTTTCAAGGTGCCCAGCACGTATTCGGACGCCAGTTTCTGGCGCAGGCTGTCATTGCCGCGGATATTCATGCTGCCTCCCGTTTCGCCAGGCACGTGCGCAGCCGTTCCAGGCTGCGGCGTATCCAGGTCTTCACGGTGCCGATCGGCAGCGACATCTGCTGCGCCACTTCGCTGTGCGACAGGTCGTGATAGAACGCCAGGGCCACCACCTGCCGGTGCAGCCCTTCCAGGGCCGACATGCAAAACGCCAGCGCCTTGGCGTCACCGCTCAGTTGCAGCGATTCGATCGGCGTGGCCTGGGGGTCTCGCAGTGCATTCATGACTTCGCTATCAAACTGGTCGGCATCGATTTCCACGGTATCGTCGCTGCGCCGCAGCACATCGAACGCCTTGTTGCGCACGATGGTGGCCATCCAGGTCATCGGCGCGGCCAGATGGCTCTGGTAAGTGGCGGCGTTGTTCCAGATGGCGACGAAACCCTCTTGCAAGGCTTCTTCAGCGAGCTCTTGCTTATGCAATATACGCAGCGCGAAGCCAAACAGTTTCGATGAGGTGGAGTTATATAGCTGACGGAACGCGGTGGCGTCCTTGTTGCCGGCGGCGAGCAGCCAGGTTTTCAGTTGTTGCGGGTCGAGCGATTGAGCGGCGAGGGACACGGCTGGCCTTCACAAGGGGATTGGGATCACGCAAGGGAAGGTTATAACAGCTTGGCAACACCTGGCAACAGGGTTTTGTGCGGTGCTGGGGACTGAATCAGCCGGCGATGGCCTTTTCCAGGAGTTTATGCAGTTCGGCAAACTCGGGCTTGCCCACGTAGCGCTTGAGGATCTTGCCCTGCTTGTCGAGCACGAAGGTGGTGGGCGTGAGGGCCACGTCGCCATAGGCCTTGGCCGCCTCGCCCGTCACGTCGAGCGCCACCTTGAACGGCAGCTGGCGCGTTTCGGCGAAATTGAGCACGTAGTTGGCCGGATCGTATTTCATGGCCACGGCCACGAATTCCAGGCCCTGCCCCTTGTACTTGTTGTAGGTGTCGACCATCTCCGGCATTTCTGCCACGCAGGTGGTGCACGAGGTGGCCCAGAAATTGACCATCACCACCTTGCCGCGCAGGCTGTTTGAGGTGATTTTCTCGCCATGGATGCCGTGGAAGGTCACGTCCGGCGCGCTTTGCTTGTCATTCAGCGACAGATAGCCGGCTGCCGCCACGCCCGCCACGAAGACGGCGATCAGGGCTGGCTTGATCCAGGACTTGCTTGCGGAGGGCGAAGTTGACATGGCAAAGTTTCACTAATGTAGAGCAACGATGCGGCCATTATAGTCGCATCATCACTCAGGCGCCGTAGGCCGGATGGGGGAGGATCTTATTGCTGGACCGTATCGCTGACCGTGTTCGTCGTGCGCTGCTGCGGCGGGTCGGGCTGCAATTGTTTCAATTCCGCTTCCGAAATGTAGTCGAACAGCTTGACCACTTTCTGCACGCCGCCCACGCCGCGCGCCACGTCGGCCGCGACCGTGCCTTCGCGCTGGGTAACGCGGCCCATCAGGAAGACGGTGCCGTTTTCCGTGACGACCTTGAACGAGGCTGCCGAGATGGTTTTCATGTCGACCAGGCTGGCCTTGACCTTGGCCGTGAGCAGCGCGTCGTTCGAGCGCGAGGTGTAGCTGGCCGGGCCGGCGATGATCAGTTCATTGGCCACCGATTCCACGCCCTCGATATTGCGCACTTCGCGTTCGACGGCATTTTTCATCGCCTCATCGCGCACTTCGCCCGTCAGCAGGACGCGGCGGTTGAAGCTGGTGACATTCACATGGCCCACGTCGCCGACGATGGAGGGGATGCGCGACTCGCCTTTCAGGGCGATCGACTTGTCTTCGGTCTGCGCGCCCAGGGTGCGGCGGTCCGCTGCGGCAACGCCGCCCATCACTGCGCCGCCGACCATCAGTTCGATGCAGCCGGTGAGCGAGGTGAGCATGGCGCCGCACAGCAATGCGGTAGCCAATGGGCGTTGTACGCGTTTCCAGCCTGGGCCAGTACCGAATTTAGTCATTCACGTCTCCTCCGAATAGCGCGACGTCGATGCCGTCGCAGATGCAATGTATGGTGGTCAGATGGACTTCCTGGATGCGCGCCGTGCGCTCGGCCGGCACGCAGATATGCACGTCGGCGTCCGTCAGTATCTTGCCGATGGCGCCGCCATCCTTGCCCGTCAGCGCCACGACGCGCATTTCGCGCTCGAGCGCCGCTTCCACGGCGGCCAGCACGTTGGCCGAATTGCCCGACGTGGAGATGGCTAGCAGGATGTCGCCGGCCTGGCCGAAGGCCTGCACCTGCTTCGAGAAAATCTCGCGGTAGCTGTAGTCATTCGCCACGGCCGTCAGGATCGAGGTGTCCGTCGTCAGCGCCAGGGCCGGCAGCGGAAAGCGCTCGCGTTCGAAGCGTCCCACCAGCTCGGCCGCGAAATGCTGGCAATCGGCGGCGGAACCGCCGTTGCCGCAGGCGAGGATCTTGTTGCCGTTGGACAATGCATAAAACATCAGGTCGATCGCCTGTGCAATGGGTGGCGCCAGCACGGTAGCGGCCTGGATCTTGAGTTCGGCACTTTCGTGGAAGTGCGAGAGGATGCGTTGATTATTCATAGTCTGCCGATTATAGTGCAGGCGCGCGGCATGGCGAACAAGCACTGTTAAAAATGCTTACATATCGAGGATGTTCCGCAGCCAGCTGATGTGCCCGCCATCGATGGCCAGCGCATCGAAGCGGCACGGCGGCAAGGCCTTTTGCCCCTGCAGCCAGGTTTGCGCGGCCACCACCATGCGCCGCTGCTTGGCCGGCGTGATGCTGGCCAGGGCGCCGCCGCAGGCTGCACTGCTGCGTAGCCGCACTTCGACGAAAACGATGCAGGCGCCATCGCGCATGATCAGGTCCAGCTCGCCGCCCTTGCACAGATAATTGCGTTGCAGCAGCACCAGGCCTTGCAGCAGCAGATACGCGAGCGCATCGTCTTCTCCCTGCCGTCCCCGTTCCCGTTTGTTCCAGAAAGCGAAGGGCGGCATGGCGCATGTCCTTACTGTACCGGTGGCGTGGCCGGCGCGGCCGGTGGCCAGGTGCCCAGCACGCCCTGCTGGTAAGTGGCGGCTTGTTCCGTGCGTTCGAACACGCTTTGATCATCGTCAAAGCGCACGGCCAGACGGCCCGTCACGCCATCGAGCGTGAACGGCGCGTTCGGGCGCAACGCCACTTCGCGCGCCACGCGGAAGGCATCGATGCCTAGCGCATACAGGCGTTCCATGTCGGGCGTCAGGCGGACGTCGCCCGCCTGCGGCGGCTGCGGATACACCATCACTTGCGGATGGTCGCGCTGGACTTGCCATGGCAAGTCCAGCAGGCGCGCGCCGTCGAGCTCGGGGCCGCTGGCGCCGCGCCCGGCACCGGGATTCAAGGATGAGGTGCCATACAGGGGCAGATCGCTGCCGATGGCCACGCGCAGCTGGCGCGCCTGGTCGGCGTCAAGCGCGGCGAACAGCAGGCCCGGCGGCGTCGCGGCCAGGCGCGCGCGCAGCTGCACCAGTTCCGCATCGCTCAGGTAGCCATTCGTGGCGGTCAAGTCCATCACATCGACTTTGCCGCCCTGGCGCAGCCATTCCTGCTTGAAGGCGGCGCTGATGCGGCGCTGCGAGGCCGAACCGGCCGACAGGATCAGCGCGCTGGCGCCCGGCTGTTCGCTGGCGGCCCAGGCGGCGACCTGGCGCGCTTCCGCCTCGATCGACAGGCCCATCACCAGCAGCTTGGCCGGCAGGCGCGCTTCGCCGCGGTTGTCCGGGTGGTTCAGGGCGATCGTCGGTTTACGTACCAGGTCGCTGTTCGCCACGGCCGTCACGGCCGAGCGCGACAAAGGACCTACGACGACGTCCTGTTCCTCCTGTGCTTGCGCAAACTTGTTCAGCACGTCGCTGCTGCCGTCGCCCGTGTCGATCACC
This sequence comes from Janthinobacterium sp. PSRC1-1, assembly GCF_049897525.1. Lineage (NCBI taxonomy): Bacteria > Pseudomonadati > Pseudomonadota > Betaproteobacteria > Burkholderiales > Oxalobacteraceae > Janthinobacterium > Janthinobacterium sp. PSRC1-1. The sequence goes on along the minus strand of NZ_JAFCWK010000022.1, from coordinate 27,100 downwards.
GTCACTTCGAAGCCGCTGCGGTCGCGCTCGTATGCGGCCATGAAGCCGGCGCGCAGCAGTTCGGCGGCCGGGCCCAGCGAAGCCGAGCGCAGCGGCAGCAGCAGGCCGATGTGGTGGACCTTGCCGTCGGACGGCGCCGGCGCCGTGGCGGCCGGCATGTCGAGTGGCGTGCCGGTCGCCGGTTTGGTGGTGATGGGCGCCAGCGGCGCGCCGTTGCCGTCGTACGCGGTAATATCGGGCACGGCCACGGCAAACGTCACCGGTTCGGGCGCGGGCGGCTTGGGCGGCACGGGCGGCGGCAGCGGCGTCGGTGGCGGCAGCGCCCTTGTGTTAGATTCAATAGGCGCGCACAATTGCCCGGGCGCGTCGCAAGGCGTGCTGCAAGCGCTCAGCATGCCGGTCGCGGCACAAACAAGCAGTAACTTCACACTATTAGCAAGCATTTAACCTCCAAAATGACCGTACAAGAAATCAGTTCCATCGCCAGCCTGCCCATCATGACAGAGGCGGCGCACCAGGTCTATCCTATCGCAACATTGTATATAGTGGCCACGCCGATCGGCAATGTGACCGATATCAGTCTGCGCGCGCTGCATTTGCTGAGCATTGCCGACGCCGTCGCCTGTGAAGATACGCGCAACACGGCGCACCTGCTGACGCGCTTTGGCCTGAACAAGCCGTTAATTGCGGCGCATCAACATAACGAACGCGAAGTGGCGCAGACGCTGATCGCCCGCCTGCATGCCGGCGAGCGTATCGCCCTCGTCGCGGACGCGGGCACGCCCGCCGTGTCCGACCCGGGCGCGCGCATCGTCGACGCCGTGCGCGCGGCCGGCTTGCGCGTGCTGCCCCTGCCCGGTCCGTCGGCGGCGATCACGGCCATCTCCGCCAGCGGCTTGTTGAATGACCAGTTTTACTTTGTCGGCTTCCTGCCGGCGAAGGCCAAGCAGCGCGAAAACATGCTGCACAGCCTGCGCGGCGTGACGGCGACGATGGTGTTTTATGAAGCGCCGCACCGCATCCTCGATTGCGCCACGGCCCTGGTGGAAGCGTTCGAGCCCACGCGCCAGGTGGTGTTCGCGCGCGAACTGACGAAAATGTTCGAAGAAATCCACCGCTGCCCCCTGTCCGAAGCGGAAAGCTGGATCCGTGCCGACGCGCACCGCGAAAAGGGAGAATTCGTCGTGCTGCTGGAGGGCGCGACGGAGGCGCAGGACGCGGAAGACGTGGAAGCGGAACGCATCCTGAACATTCTATTGGCCGAATGCAGCGTCAAGCAGGCGGCCAATCTGACGGCGCAAATCACGGGGCGCAAGAAAAACGCCCTGTATGAACGGGCGTTGCAGTTGAAGGGGCAGGAATAGTTTATCAGGCATACCCAGTGGGTTTGTTGTTAAATTATCACCACTTGCAGCCGCTATCCTTCTTGTCGAGCAACATCAGCACGGGCGCCAGCAAGCCTGCGCCTGCATAGGCGGTGCGGCAGTCGCCGCGCTTGCCTTGCGCGATATCACGCGCCAGCTGGGTTTCCGTTTGCAGCGGCTTGTCGGGGATTTGCCCCACGGCCGTGCCTACCTTGGACGGGTCGCGTTCGCCGGCCATCTTGCGCGCCGTCTTCCTGGCCGCTTCCATGTCGAACTTTGGCGTCTCCGGGGTTTCTTGCCTGAAGGTATCGGCACTGACCGCTGGCGTGGCCGGTGAGGCCGGCACCACCGTGATGGCTTGCGGGCTGGCCGCTGGCGCCGAGGCCGCCGCTGGCGTTTCCCGGGCAGTGGCGAGTTTCGGCTTGCTGACCGGTTTTGCTTCGCGCTTCGGCTTGATGACCTCGACAGGCGGCGGAGGCGGCTTGGCGGCCAGCGGACGTATCCACACGGCGATCGACTCCACGCGCGACGCCGTGTCCTGCGGCACGGTCGGCTGCACATGGCGCCACAGAGTGATCAAGGCGCCATGCAGCAGCAAGGATACGGCGAGGCCCAGCGCGATGCCGCGGCGGTTCGGCATAGGCTGGCCACCGCCGCTTCCGCCGTTTCTTTCAATACTGAAATCCATTGCCGTCGTCGCCTTCATGTCTGATCGGGAAAACTTGCAAACCGAGTGTCGCATACTTCAATCGTTTTGAAAAATACATGGCTTCAAGTGCCGCGCGTAAATAATTTACATAGAGTTTCACCTGACCCTTGACCGAAGTCGATACGGCCTGTATTATCTTGGTCTTCGGAGTGTGGCGCAGCCCGGTAGCGCACCTGGTTTGGGACCAGGGGGTCCAAGGTTCGAATCCTTGTACTCCGACCAAATTTGTAGAAAAAAACCCAAGAGTTTCGACTCTTGGGTTTTTTTTCGTCTGTACGGTTCACGCCGGTCGGGTAGGTCGGGTTAGCGCGTAGCGCGTAACCCGACAACATTGTTGGCCATGTCCCTGGTGGCGTCGGATTACGCGCTTGCGCGCTAATCCGACCTACCTCAAACAGCGGCGCGTTTCGCCGCGATGGCGTTGCCCGCCCGGCTAGTCCCCTTGCGTCCCAGCTGCTGCGCAATGAATTGCCCCGCGTCCACCACCAGGTCCAGGTCGATGCCGGTGTCTATCCCCAGTCCCTGCATCATGTACAGCACGTCCTCGGTGGCCACGTTGCCGGTGGCGCCCTTGGCGTAGGGGCAGCCGCCCAGGCCCGAGACGGACGAGTGATAGATCGCGATGCCCGTTTCCAGGCTGGCGTAGATGTTCGCCAGCGCCTGGCCGTAGGTGTCGTGGAAGTGGCCGGACAGGCCTTGCACATGGAAGGCGGCAATCGCGCGCTGCATCACCGCCTGCGTCTTGCGCGGCGTGGCCACGCCGATGGTGTCGGCGATGTCGATCTCGTCGCAACCGAGGTCGCGCATGCGGCCCACCACGTCGGCCACGGCGTCGAGCGGCACTTCTCCCTGGTAGGGGCAGCCGAAGGCGCAGCTGATGCTGCCGCGCAGGCGCAGGCCGTGTTCCTTGGCCGCCTTCGCCACGCCTTCGAAGCGGGCGATCGATTCGGCGATCGAGCAGTTGATGTTCTTTTGCGAGAAGGCCTCGGAGGCGGAGCCGAAGATCACCACTTCATCGGCCTTCGCCGCCAGCGCCGCCTCAAACCCCTGCATGTTCGGCGTCAGCGCCGAATACATCGTGCCTGGGCGGCGTGCGATCTTTTCCATCACTTCCGCGCTGGTGGCCATCTGCGGCACCCATTTCGGCGAGACGAAGGACGCCGCCTCGATATTGGCGAAGCCCGCCTGCGTCAATCGGTCGACCAGTTCGATCTTGACGGCGGCGCTGATGGTGTCCTTTTCGTTTTGCAGGCCGTCGCGCGGACCCACTTCGACGATCTTGACCTGCTTGGGCAAATGCGGTTGATTGCTCATCTCAATATCCTTGCAAACGGTTGACGATGCCGGCGACAGAGTCTCCGGCGTGCAGGCGGCGTATCTTGGCGGCGATTTGCGCCACGCTTTCGCGGCGCAGGGTGGCCGCCGAAATATGCGGCGTGATGGTGATACGGGGTTCTTGCCAGAACGGGTGCTGCTGCGGCAGCGGCTCGTTGCGGAACACGTCCAGCGTCGCCCCGGCGATATGCCCGGAGCGGATCAGGGTCAGCAAATCCGGTTCGGCGAGATGCGCGCCGCGCGCCACGTTGATGACGTAGGCGCCCGGCAGCAGCATCGACAGGCGCGTGCGGTCAAGCAGGTTGTGCGTCTCCGGCGTGAGCGGCAGCATGCACACCAGCACGCGCGTGCCGCGCAAGAATGCATCGAGCCCCTCCTCGCCCGCAAAGCACGCTACGCCATCGATGTGCTTCTGGCTGCGGCTCCAGCCGCGCAGCGGGAATTCGAACTGCGCCAGCGCTTGCAGCACGCGCGTGCCCAGCACGCCCATGCCCAGCACGCCGACGGGGAAATCCATCTTGTCGAAGGCGGGCAACGGCTGCCAGATGCCGGCGCGGCCCTGCGCCTCGTAATCGTCGAAACGGCGGAAGTGGTGCAGCACGGCGTGGCTCACGTATTCGGCCATCTGCACGCCCATGCCCGCATCGTCCAGGCGCACCAGCGGCACGTGGACGGGCAGCGCGTCGCCAAATTTCAACAGCGCGTCGACGCCGGCACCCGTGTTGAAGATGGCTTTCACGCAGCCCAGTTCCGGCAGCATGGCGGCGGGCGGCTGCCATACGACGGCGTAATCGCATGGTTCAACCGCTTCGCCTTCGCGCCAGAAGACAATCTCGGCTTCGGGCAGCAAGTCCTTGAAATCGGCGATCCACGCCGCTTGCTTGCCGTCCGCGCGTTGTAACAGGATGCGCATGTGCTTACCTCTATGCGGCGGCCTTGAAGGCCAGCAGCGGCGCGCCATCGGCCACCTGGTCGCCGACCGCATACAGCACGTCTTCCACCAGGCCGTCATGCGGCGCGGCGATCGTGTGCTCCATCTTCATCGCTTCCATGATGACCAAAGGCTCGCCCTTCTTGACGTCCTGGCCTTTGTTGACCAGCACGGCGACGACCTTGCCCGGCATCGGTGCCGTCAGGCGTCCGCCTTCCGCTTCCACTTCACCCGCATGCGCCATCGGGTCGCTGTAATGCAGGGTGTGGTGCAAGCCGCTGGTAAACACGTGGAACTGCTCGCCGTCGCGCAGCACCGTGCCGTGTACGGCACGTTCGCCCAGCTTGATGTGCAGCTCGTTGCCTGTGCGCGCCGTCAGGGTGAGGGGCTGGCCGTTGAACAGCCAGCCATCGGTTTTATAGGCGATGCGCGCGGCATAGGCTTTGCCCTCACCGGCCAGGATGAATTCGTCGGCAAACGCCAGGCTGCGTCCCAGGGTGCTGTTCAAGCGCCAGCCCAGGGCATTGCCCCACGGGTCGGCGCGGTTGGCCGACTGCGCCTCGGCCGCGGTTTTTTCTTCCAGCAGCAGGGCGACGGACGCCAGCGCCAGGGCCGTGTCGGGCGCCGCCTGCAGGGCGGGGAACAGCGACGCCTGATTGCGCTCGATCAGACCCGTGTCGAGGTCGGCGCTGGCAAATGCCTGGCCTTCGACCAGACGCTTCAGGAAGGCGATATTGCTGGCCAGTCCGACGATCTGGTATTCCGACAGCGCCTGCGCCATGCGCGCCAGCGCTTCGCGGCGGTCCGCGCCCCAGACGATCAGCTTGGCGATCATCGGGTCGTAGAACGGAGAGATGGCGTCGCCCTCGCGCACGCCCGAATCGATGCGCACGGCGGCCGGAACGACCGTGCCACCGAGCTCGAACGTGACGGCCGATGGCGACTGCATGTGGCGCAAGGTGCCGATCGACGGCAGGAAGCCTTTTTCCGGATTTTCCGCATAGATGCGCGCCTCGATGGCGTGGCCGTGGATCGTCAGTTCGCTTTGTTTTTTCGGCAGTGGCTCGCCAAAGGCGACACGCAACTGCCATTCCACCAGGTCGGTGCCGGTGATCATTTCCGTTACCGGATGCTCAACCTGCAGGCGCGTGTTCATCTCCATGAAGTAGAACGAGCCATCCTGGTTGGCGATGAATTCCACCGTGCCCGCGCCCACATAGCCGACGGCCTTGGCGGCGGCGACGGCCGCCTCGCCCATGGCCGCGCGGCGCTCCGCCGGCATGCCTGGTGCCGGTGCTTCTTCCAGCACCTTCTGGTGGCGGCGCTGCACCGAGCAGTCGCGTTCGAACAGGTAGATGCAGTTGCCGAGCGTGTCGGCGAACACCTGGATTTCGATATGCCGCGGACGCGACAGGTATTTTTCGGCCAGCACCTTGTCGTCGCCGAAAGAGCTGATCGCTTCGCGCTTGCACGAGGCCAGTGCGGCCTTGAAGTCGGCGGAATGCTCGATGACGCGCATGCCCTTGCCGCCGCCGCCAGCGGACGCCTTCAGCAGCACGGGGTAGCCGATCTTGTCGGCTTGCGTGTGCAAAAAGTCCGCATCCTGATTCTCGCCGTGGTAGCCGGGCACCAGCGGCACGTTGGCCTTTTCCATCAGCGACTTGGCGGCCGATTTGGAGCCCATGGCGCGCATGGCGGACGCCGGCGGGCCGATGAAGACCAGGCCTGCAGCATGGCAGGCGTCGGCGAAGTCGGCGTTTTCTGACAGGAAGCCATAGCCGGGGTGGATCGCCTGCGCACCAGTGGCCAGCGCCACGGCGATGATCTTGTCGCCGCACAGATAGCTTTCCTTGGCCGGCGCGGGGCCGATCAGGACGGCTTCGTCGCACACGGCGACGTGCTTGGCGTTGGCGTCCGCCTCCGAATACACGGCGACGGTCTGGATGCCCATGCGGCGCGCGGTGGCGGCGACACGGCAAGCGATTTCGCCGCGGTTGGCGATCAGGATTTTAGTGAACATGGTCTCTCTCTATTCTCTCAAAAAGTGGCAGCTGTCTCTTGTCATGGACGTTGTGTGCTGGCGTGTCGGCTTACGCGCTTTGCGCTAAGCCGACCTACGCATTGGTGAGGCGGTATTCGTAGGTCGGGTTAGCCGGCACGGCGTAACCCGACAAGGCTGTCATCAGCAGCCGCACTTCTCTTTCTGCACCGAGTCCAGCATGGCGCCGCGCGTCTGCAAGCCCAGTTTGCCGAGCAAGACGCGGTCGTCTTCCGCTTCCGGGTTGTCGGTGGTGAGCAGCTTGTCGCCGTAGAAGATGGAGTTGGCGCCAGCCAGGAAGCACATGGCTTGCACGGCTTCGCCCATCTGGCGGCGGCCCGCCGACAAACGCACGCGCGCCTTCGGCATGGTGATGCGGGCGACGGCGATCGTGCGCACGAATTCAAATGGATCGAGCGCTTCCAGGCCGAACAAAGGCGTGCCTTCCACCTGCACCAGGTGATTGACGGGCACCGATTCCGGATACGGATTCAAATTGGCCAGTTGGGCGATCAGGCCCGCGCGTTGCAAGCGCGTTTCTCCCATGCCGACGATGCCGCCGCAGCACACTTTCAAGCCTGCTTCGCGCACGCGGCCCAAAGTGTCCAGACGGTCCTGGTATTCGCGCGTGGAGATGACGTTGTCGTAGAACTCGGGCGCCGTATCGAGGTTATGGTTGTAGAAGTCCAGGCCCGCGTTTTTCAGGCGGTCCGCTTGCCCCTCTTCCAGCATGCCCAAAGTAGCGCAGGTTTCCAGGCCCAGCGCTTTTACCTTGGTCACCATCTCTTCGACTTTTTCCATGTCGCGCTCTTTCGGGCTGCGCCAGGCGGCGCCCATGCAGAAGCGCGTGGCGCCATTGGCTTTCGCCTGGCGCGCCGCGTCGAGCACCGTGTCGATGTCGAGGATTTTTTTCGCTTCCACGCCCGTGTCGTAGCGGGCCGCCTGCGGGCAGTAGCCGCAGTCTTCTTCGCAGCCGCCGGTCTTGATCGACAACAGGGTCGCCAGTTCCACGTCGCCATCGGGGAAGTTGATGCGGTGGGTTTGCTGGGCCTTGAACATCAGGTCATTGAATGGCAGGTCGAACAGGGCCAGCACGTCGGCGACGGGCCAGGTGGCCGCTTCCGGCACGGTGATGCGCGCCGCAGGGCGGTGCAGTTCGACGGTTTTTGCTGCTTCTTGGACGTGAGACATGTGATTCCTTCGCTTCTATTTTTTGGAGACGTTTAAGTGTTGGGGTGCTGCGCCGGCCAGTTGGGCAAGCCGGTGAAATCGAGATACGCCGCCGCCGCTGCGGCAGTGGGCTGCGCCAGGCGCGGCACCCTGCCCAGCAGCGGCGCCGGGATGCGCTCGATCAGCGCATCGATATTTTCGTCGAGGAAGCGCATCTCCACTTCCAGGGTGTTGGCGACCCAGCCGATCACTGTCAGGCCGCGCGCTTCGATCGCTTCCACCGTCAGCAAGGCCTGGCTGATGCAGCCCAGACGCATGCCGACCACCAGGATCACGGGCAGATCGAGCTGCTGCGCCAGGTCGGCCGAATCAAAACCGGGCGACAGCGGCACGCGGAATCCGCCCACGCCTTCGACCACCACGGCGTCCGAGGCGGCGGCGATTTCCAGGTAGGCGGCCAGGATCGGCACCGACTCGATGCTGACGCCTTCGAGCGCGGCGGCGATGTGCGGCGCGGCCGGCTCCTTCAGCATGTAGGGCGTGGTGATATTGCGCAGCATGGTGACGTTGCCGGCGGCGATCAGGCTGTCGGCGTCTTCATTATGCAGTTCGCCGTCGCGCATCTCGGCGCCGGCGGCGACGGGTTTCATGCCGCAGGCGCGCACGCCGCGCGCGACCAGCGCGTGCAGCAGGGCCGACGAGGTCAAGGTCTTGCCGATTTCCGTGTCCGTGCCGGTGACGAAACAGGCAAAGCGCGATGGCAGGCCGGCAATGGCCGGAGCCGGCTGCACGGCCGGTGCCAGGTCCGCCAGCACTGCCGCCACGATAGGGTCATCAAGGCTCATGGCGTATCCTTTCCAGGGTGTTGATTGCATTGATCAATTGCGCCACTTCCTGCGCCGTGTGGCCGGCCGACAGGGTCACGCGCAGGCGTGCCGATCCTGCTGGCACGGTGGGCGGGCGGATGGCGCCGACCCACAGTCCCTGCTCGTACAGGGTGGCGGCGATGGCCAGCATGGCCGCATTTTCGCCGATGATGACGGGCTGGATGGCGGACAGCGACGGCAAGGCTTGCCAGTGTTGCAGCTGCAAGCCCTCGTTCCATTGCGCCACCAGCGCCGCCAGGTGCCTCCGACGTTGTTTTCCTTCCTCACCGGCGATGATGTCCAGGCTGGCCAAGAGCGCATGCGCGAGCGCGGGCGCGGCCGCCGTGGTGAAGATGTAGGGGCGCGCCTTCTGGATCAGCGTGTCGATCACGGCTTCGTGCGCGCACACAAAGGCGCCACCCACGCCGGCCGATTTGCCCAGCGTGCCCACGTAGACCAGGTGCGGCGAATGCAGGTCGAAGTGTTCCAGCGCGCCACGGCCATTGGCGCCCAGCGCGCCGAAACCGTGCGCATCGTCGACCACCAGCCAGGCGCCATAGCGCTCGCACAGGGCCAGCAGCGCGGGCAGCGGCGCCAGGTCGCCATCCATGCTGAAGATGCTGTCGGTGACGACAATTTTCGTTTTCGATGTGCTTGCCGCCAGCAGGGCCGCCAGGGCATCGAGGTCGGCGTGCGGATACACGCGCGTCTTGACGCGGGCCAGGCGCGTGCCGTCGATCAGCGAGGCGTGGTTCAGCGCTTCCGAAAAAATCTCCGTGTCCGCATCGCCCGCCGCCAGGGCGGTCAGCACAGCCAGATTAGCCATGTAGCCCGTGCAAAAATACAGGGCGCGCGCCGCTTCCAGGTTGGCGCCGACGAAATCGGCGAGCTTCTCTTCCAGCTGCGCGTGGGCGCGGCTGTGGCCACTGATTAGGTGCGAAGCGCCGCTGCCGGCGCCATACAGGTCCGCGCCCTCTTTCAGCGCGGCGACGATGCGCGCATGCGACGCCAGGCCCAGGTAGTCATTGCTGCAAAAGGCCAGCATGTCGCGGCCGTCCACCGTCAGGCGCGGCGCGCACGGCGTGTCGACGGTGCGGCGGCGGCGGATCAGGCTGCGCTCTTCCAGCCCTTGCAGCTGCTGTTGTAATCGCGCGATCAGTTCCATCTCAGGCCCCGATCACTGTGTTGAAGACGGCCAGCGTCTGCTGGCCCAGGCCCGCGATTTCCTCGTCGTCGAGGATGTACGGCGGCATCAGGTAGACGGTCGAACCGATGGGGCGCATCAGCAGTTCGTGCTCCAGCGCCGTGCTGAAGAAGCGGCGCGAAAAATCGGGCGCCGCATCGACGGCATCGAAGGCCCAGATCATGCCCTGCTGGCGGAAGTGTTTTACGCGCTCATGCTGCGCCAGCGGCGCCAGCGCTTGCGTGATCTTCGCGGCGCGCACCCGGTTGGCCGCCAGCACATCGTCTTCCTCGAAGATGGCCAGGGTCGCCAGCGCGGCGCGGCAGGCCAGCGGGTTGCCCGTGTACGAGTGCGAATGCAAGAAGCCGCGCCGCACGTCGGTGCTGTAGAACGCTTGATAGATGTCGTCGCGCGTCATCACGAGGGACAGGGGCAAATAGCCGCCGCTGATGCCCTTCGACAGACACACGAAGTCGGGCCAGATGCCGGCCTGTTCGCAGGCAAAGAAAGTGCCGGTGCGGCCGCAGCCGACGGCGATTTCATCGAGGATCAAATGGACCTGATAGCGGTCGCACAGGGCGCGCACCAGCGACAGGTACAGCGGGTCGTGCATGGCCATGCCGGTGGCGCATTGGACCAATGGTTCGATGATGATGGCGGCGATCTTGTCCGCTTTTTCCTGGAACAAAAGTTCCACGTCGGCGGCGGCGCGGCGCGCCACGTCTTCGGCGGACTCGCCTTCAAACGCCTGGCGGAAGTCGGGCGATATCACCGTCGTTGTGGCGCGCAGCAAGGGGCCGTAGGCATCCTTGAACAGGGCGACATCCGTGACGGCCAGCGCGCCGATGGTTTCGCCGTGGTAGCTGCCTTTTAAACAGACGAATTCCTGCTTGTCACCCTTGCCGCTGTTGCGCCACGCATGAAAGCTCATTTTCAGGGCGATTTCCACGGCCGAGGCGCCGTCGGACGCGTAAAAGCTGTGACCGAGCACGCCGCCCGTCAAGGCGGAGAGCTTTTCCGACAGCTCGATCACCGGTGCATGCGTGAAACCGGCCAGCATCGCGTGTTCCAGACGGTCCAGCTGGTCCTTGAGTTCCGCATTGATGCGCGGATTCGCATGGCCGAACAGGTTCACCCACCAGGAGCTGATGGCGTCCAGGTAGCGTCGGCCCTCGTGGTCATACAGCCAGGCGCCGCGGCCATGGCTGACGGGGATGAGCGGAACGCTGTTGTTGCCATTCGCGTGATGCTGCATCTGTGTGCAAGGGTGCCACACGCTGCGCAGACTGCGTTCGACCCAGCCCGATTGTTTTTCTGCTTTCAAAACTGCTCCAATGATATTCTTAGTCCATGAGCTGTGGACTATTAACTAGCCCATGAGCCAACCCGGCTTGCGCTTGTCGAGGAACGATTGCACGCCTTCGCGGCCCTGCTCCGAGGCGCGGATCTGCGCGATGCGCTCGGCGGTGTCCGCCAGCAGCGCGTCGTCGACCGGTTGGCCAACGATCTCGCGCACCAGCGTTTTCGCTTGCGCCACGGCGTGCGGGCTGTTGCCCGTCAGCGCTTTGAGTACCTCGGCCGTTTTCGCGTCCAGCGCGCTTGCCTCGACTACCTCGTGGGCAAAGCCGATGCGCAGCGCTTCCTGGGCGGAGAATCGCTCCGCGGTCAGGAAATAGCGGCGTGCCGCGTTTTCGCCCATGGCCTTGATGACATACGGTGAAATAGTGGCCGGGATCAGTCCCAGCCGCACTTCGCTCAGGCAGAAATGCACGTCTTCCGCAACCAGAATGATATCGCATGCGGCGACGAGGCCCATGCCGCCCGCATAGCAGTCGCCCTGGATCTTCGCCACCACGGGTTTCGGACACAGGTAAATCGTGCGCAGCATCTGCGCCAGCTGCAGTGCGTCGGCCTGGTTTTCGGCATGCGTGTAGCCGGCCATCTTCTTCATCCAGTTCAAGTCCGCACCGGCGCAAAACGCCGCGCCGTTCGCCGCCAGCACGATGGCGCGCACCATGTCGCTGCGTCCCAGCCCCTCGAAGGCGCGCGCCAGTTCGGCGATCGTCGTCTGGTTGAAGGCATTGCGCACATCGGGGCGGTTCAGGGTCACGGTGGCGACATTGCCCTCGATGACCAGCTTTAAGGTTTCAAATTCCATGATTTTCTCCCCCCTTACATGCGGAACACGCCGAACTTCGTGTCCGGGATTTCCGCGTTCAAGGCGGCCGACAGGCCCAGGCCCAGCACCATGCGCGTGTCGGCCGGGTCGATCACGCCATCGTCCCACAGGCGCGCGGTGGCGTAGTATGGGTGGCCCTGGTGTTCGTATTGCTCCTTGATCGGCTGCTTGAAGGCCGCTTCCTCGCCCGCGCTCCACTGCCCGCCCTTGCCTTCGATGCCGTCGCGCTTGACGGTCGCCAGCACGGACGCGGCCTGGTCGCCGCCCATGACGGAAATGCGCGCATTGGGCCACATCCACATGAAACGCGGAGAGAACGCGCGGCCGCACATGCCATAGTTGCCGGCGCCGAAGCTGCCGCCGATGATGACCGTGAATTTCGGCACGGCGGCCGTCGCCACGGCCGTCACCATCTTGGCGCCATTGCGGGCGATGCCTTCGTTTTCGTATTTGCGCCCCACCATGAAGCCGGTGATATTTTGCAGGAACACGAGCGGGATCTTGCGCTGGCAGCACAATTCGATGAAATGCGTGCCTTTCAGGGCTGATTCGGAGAACAAGATACCGTTATTGGCGATGATGCCGACTTTGACGCCATAGATATGCGCGAAGCCGCAGATCAGGGTGGTGCCGTAGCGCGCCTTGAATTCGTCGAAATCGCTGCCGTCGACGATGCGCGCGATCACTTCGCGTACATCGAAGGGCTTGCGCGTATCGACGGGAATCACGCCATACAGTTCCTGCGTCGGGTATGTTGGCTCGACGGACTCGCGCAAGGCCATCTGCTGCGGTTTTTTACGGTTCAGGTTCGAGACGATGGTGCGCGCCAGCGACAGCGCATGCAAATCGTTTTGCGCCAGGTGGTCGACCACGCCGGACAAGCGCGTGTGCACGTCGCCGCCGCCCAGGTCTTCGGCCGTCACCACTTCACCCGTCGCCGCTTTCACCAGCGGCGGGCCGCCGAGGAAAATCGTGCCCTGCTCCTTGACGATGATCGACTCGTCGCTCATGGCAGGCACATACGCGCCGCCCGCCGTGCAAGAGCCCATCACCACGGCGATCTGCGGGATGCCCTTGGCCGACAAATTCGCCTGGTTATAGAAGATGCGGCCGAAATGGTCGCGGTCGGGGAAGACGTCGTCCTGGTTCGGCAGGTTGGCGCCGCCCGAGTCGACCAGGTAAATGCAGGGCAGGTTGTTCTGGTCGGCGATTTCCTGGGCGCGCAAATGCTTTTTGACCGTCATCGGGTAATACGTGCCGCCCTTGACGGTGGCGTCGTTGCAGACGATGACGCATTCCTGGCCGGAGACGCGGCCGATGCCGGTGATGATGCCGGCGGACGGCGCCGCATCGACGCCCTTGGCGTCCTGGTACATGGCATAGGCCGCCATCTGGGAAAACTCGAGGAAGGGCGTGCCGGGATCGAGCAGCATCTGCACGCGGTCGCGCGGCAGCAGTTTTCCGCGCGCCAGGTGCTTGGCGGCTGCCGCTTCGCCGCCGCCGGCCGCGATCTTTTCCACTTTGTCGCGCAGATCGTCGACGATGGCTTGCATGGCAGCGGCATTGGCCTTGAAATCTTCACTGCGCGGATTGAGTTTGCTTTCGATGTGCGGCATTGCGGTTCCTTTTTATGATCGCCCGGTCTCTCGGGTCGCGCTATTCGGGAAAACTGCCGTCGAGATAAAACCAGCGCATGCCACCGTCACCCGCCTCGCGCACGAAGCGGCTCACTTCATGCAGGCGGTGCGCGCGGCCGTTGACCTTGTAGCGGGCCACGAATTCGACGCTGTCGCGGTGTATCTCTTCGGCTTGATCTGCTGATACTGCTTTACGTTGACGTAAACGTAAAGCAGATTTTACCTCAAGTCCCAGCCAGTGGACTTTTTCTTCTTCGGCAAATAAAGCGTCGGTGGGACGGGTGCTGGCGTGCCAGGTGGCGCGCAGGTAGGGCTCGTCGCGCAAGGTGAAGGCCGTGTAGCGCGAACGCATCAAGGCTTCGGCCGTGGGCGGCAAGGCGTCGCCCGCGATATACGGGCCGCAGCAGCTGGCGTAGGAGGCGCCGCCACAGGGGCAGGCGGCAGATGTCGAGGGTGTGGGCATGCGGTGGCGATATGGAACAGAAAAGAGGGAACAGGAAAGTTCCGCAATTATCCGCCATATCGGCGGCGGCGCGTGCGCGCCGCCTTGGCCTGCTACTTTTTCGGGCTGAGGAAGTCCAGCGCGAACGGTGGCGCCTTGCCGGCCATGAGGTCGGCCAGGATGCGCGCCGTGCCGGCGGCAAAGGTAAAGCCCAGCGGGCCATGGCCCACGTTGAGCCACAGGTTGGCGTAGGTGCTGGCGCCGACCAGCGGCGCGCTGTTCGGCGTGGCGGGGCGCAGGCCGGCCCAGGCCGTGGCCTGGTCGTAGTCGGCGCCGTGCGGCATGGCTTCGCGCGCCAGCCGCGTCAGGCCGGCGATGCGGTTCCAATCGATGCTGTTGTCGGCGCCCACCATGTCGACCATGGCGGCCACGCGCAGGTCGCTGCCAATGCGCGCATACAGCACCTTGCGCTCAAAATCCGTGATGCTGATCTCGGGCGCCTTGTCCTGTGCGCGGATGGGCGCCGTCAGGCTGTAGCCCTTCAAAGGGTACAGCGGCAAATAAATGCCCGCCGTGGCGGCCAGGTCGCGGCTCTGGATGCCGGCCGCCAGCACATAGTGATCCGCCTGTAACAGGCCCAGGCTGGTGTCGACGCCCGTGATCCTGCCCTTGTGCGTGACGAGGCGGCGCGCCTCGCCTTTCAGCAGGAGCGAACAATTCGGGTGCTGCAGCAGGCGCGCTTCCAGGGCCAGGCAAAAGGCGTGGCAATCGGCCACCGCCTCGCCCTCGGTAAAGATGCCGCCCGCCAGGGAGCCTTGCAAGGCGGCCAGCGCCGGTTCGCGCTGCACGGCTTCTTGCGGCGACAAGACGAGGCGTGCCTCTTCCGATTCGGGCCGCGCCACGGCCCGCTGGAAGATGGCGGGCGAGCGGTAGACGATGAGTTTGCCTGCATCGCGCCAGGCATAAGCCTCGGGCGGCACGCTCAGTTCCAGCTGCGCCATGCCGGCGCGGCTTAATTCTCCCAGTTGCAGCAGCTTGGCCGTCGTGCGGGCATTGCTGGCGCTGTTGCAATTACGCAAGAAACTGGCCATCCAGCGCCACTGGCGCCAGTCGGCCTCGGGCCGGAAGCGCAGCGGGCCATCTTTCTGCAACAGCCATTGCAGGGCTTTGAAAGGGACGCCCGCGTCCGCCAGCGGTGCCACATAGCGATAGCTGAGCTGGCCGCCATTGCGGTAGCTGGCGGCGATCGCCACTTGTTCATTGCGTTCCAGGACAGTGACCTTGTAGCCGGCCTCGGCCAGCCACCAGGCCGATGTCAGGCCGACGACGCCGCCGCCGATGATGATGACGTGTTGCTGCATGTTGCCTCGCTGCGTTGCGCTCCCATGGTGCGGGAGCATTCGGGAAGAGCTTAGAGGCTGGCCGTTCAGGGAGCCAATGAAACATCATGGTGCAGCCATAACTTTCAGGAATGCACCATTTCAAGGCAGGGATTGATTGTTGGCAATCGCACCACGGTAGAGCGCCGTGAGGATCAATTCCTCGCTGCGTCCCATGGCGGAATACGTGCCCGGATACTGCGCGGGATCGCTGCCCGTGCCGCCCACCAGCATCACCATGCCATTCCTGTTCTTGAAATCGAGCACGAAGGCGGAGACGAGGCCATACGCGTCGCCCAGGTGGCCGACGGCCGTGAAACTGGCGCCCTCGACCAGGCCATTGCCCTGCCCCGCCAGCGCATCGAATTGCTGGTTGCCCAGTCCCCAGGCGCGGTACAGGCCCCGCTCGCTGTCGCCATTGCTGCCATCGGGCGTCAGCTGCCATTGCCGGGCAAACATCAGCGCGATGCTGGCCGGCTGCAACAACTGCTGATGCTGGTAGCGGCCACCGTCGAGCAGCATTTGCATGATCTTGCCCAAGTCAGCGGCGGAAATGCGCAAGCCGCCCGTGGGACTGAAGACGGTGGCGTTGCTGCCGATCACGTAACGTTCGATGCCGGCTGGCGGGCGCTGGTAAACAGCATCGGCCTGGGCGATCCAAGGGCCGTGCGGTTGCCAGGTTTCCGTCTCCAAGGTGCGCTTGCGGTACAGGGTGGCCGTGTTCGCCACCTCTTCCTTGGGAAATGCCGCCGGATGGTAGCCGCCGCGCACATCGAGGGGATCGAGCAGCAGACGCCGCATCAGCAAGTCGAAGCGCTCGCCCGTGACTTTTTCCATCACGGTGCCGATGACTCCCCAGTTCAGGTTGGAATACGTGAAATAGCGGCCTGGCGGCATGGCCGCATCCCACATGAGGTCGCCGCCGGCCGTAAACACGTCGCGCAAGCTGCGTTCGGGGCCCCAGGCATAGCCGCCCGCGTCGCGCAGCGAGGAAGTGTGGCTGAGCAAGCTGCGCAGGGTCACGGCTTGCTGGGGGAAATGCGGGTTGCGCAGGGAAAAGCCCAGATAGATGCCCACGTCCTGGTCCAGGCTCAGCTTGCCCTGCTCGACCAGCTGCATCAGGCCCACAGTGGTCATCATCTTCGATACGGAGGCGATGCGAAACAGCGTGGCCGGCGTCACCGGCAAGCTGTCGGCCGGCGTGGCGCCGATGTGCCGGTAGCCAAATTGCTGCTGATACGACACCTTGCCATGGCGAATGGCCAGCACGGACAGGCTGGCCAGCGGGTGGAGCGGGTCATCGACGATGGCGGCCAGCGCCGCATCGAGCGCGCGCCGCTGTGCCTGTGGTACGCGTGGCTCAGTGCCGCTGCCGGGCGGGGTAGCCAGCGCCGTCCAGGTCGTGCCCAGCAGTAGCAAGCCCAGCAAACCCGTCATTTTGTTGATCATGCTTTCCCTGTGTCATGGTGGATGGACGCCTTGCCAGCATAGGGGGCGATGCGTGACGACGCCAATGAAAATTGCTTATTTATCTATAATGCAAAGCTATACCCACGGTAAAACATCGTTTTTTTAAGTGTATAACCGTTATTTATGGTCATTTTCCATATATTCATGGGTGGACGGGCTACGCGCAAGCGCCATCGCTATTACACTAGGAGGACAAGGAGAACTGTATGAGCCAGACCAGCGTAGAACTCAAGGTCGATTTAAATGACAATTCGCCTTTATATATGCAGATCGCCCGCAAGCTGAGCGATGACGTACGCAACGGCCGCTACCAGGTAGACCAGGCCCTGCCCTCTGAACGTACCCTGTCCGAACTGCTCGATGTATCGCGCGTGACTGCCCGCAAGGCCATCGACCAGCTCGTCGAGCAAGGCCTCGTCGTGCGCCGCCGTGGTTCGGGCAACTATATTGCCCCGCGCATCGAGCAGCCGCTGTCGAACCTGTCGAGCTTTTCCGAGCAGTTGCAGCAGCGCGGCTACCGCCCCGGCTCGCGCTGGCTCAAGCGCGAAGTCGTCATCGCCAGCAGCGATGAACAGCTGAGCCTGGGCCTGGCACAGAACACGAAAGTGGCGCGCCTGGAGCGCTTGCGCCTGGCCGACGACGTGGTGATGGCGTATGAAGTGAGCGTGCTGCCCTTCAGCGTGGTGCCGGACCCGGCCGCCGTGGGCGATTCGCTGTATGAATACTTGAGCAGCATCAAGAAGGCCCCCGTGCGCGCCTTGCAGCACATCCGCGCCATGAATGCGACGGACGTGCTGGCCAAGCAACTGGGTATCCCCGATGGCCAGGCCGTGCTGTTCATCACGCGCATCGCCTACCTGGAGTCGGGCGAAGCGGTGGAACTGACGCATTCGTATTGCCGCAGCGATCATTACGATTTTGTTGCTGAAATGCGCCGCGCGCCATAAACCTGCTGCGCGTCTCCCTGACAGGCCTGTGTTGCTCACCGTACGTAAAGTACGGTTGCGCTACTCGACCCGCCAGGAAACCGCTCGCTGCGGTTTATCCATTCAGCCCAAACACTGCCTGCCACGATTCTGTTACCACCCATAAACTCCCGTTATGCCTGCACGCCAAGCTTTCATGGCTGATCTTGCACATCGGTATTAAACTGGTTTCACGTTCAACTATGCTCTGAAATCATGTTGAAAACTGAAACCCCGAGCCGGCGGCATCCGGACCTGGACCTGTATCCGGTGGAGCAACTGGTCGCGGCGCTGGTCGATGACCAGTTCTGGGCCGTCGAAGCTGTGCGGCTGGCCTCGCCCGAGATCGCCGCCGCCATCACGGCCGCCCTGCCCCGCATCGCGGCCGGCGGACGCTTGCTGTACGTGGGTGCGGGCACCTCGGGACGCCTGGGCGTACTCGACAGCGTTGAATTGAACCCCACGTTTTCCTGGCCGCCCGAGCGTGCCGTCGCCATCCTGGCCGGCGGCGCCGGCGCCATGTTTGTGGCCGTCGAAGGGGCGGAAGATGATGTGCAGCAAGGCGAGCGGGATTTGCTGGCCTTGCAACCGCAGGTCAACGATGTGGTGATCCTGCTGGCCGCCTCCGGCGCCACGCCGTATGTGCTGGGCGCGCTGCTGGCCGCACGCACGGCCGGTGCCTTGACCATCGGCATCGCCAACAATGTGGATGCCCCCATGGCGCACGAGGCGCAATGCGGCATCGTGCTCGACACGGGCACGGAAGTCATTTCCGGCAGCACGCGTCTGAAAGCAGGCACGGCGCAAAAAATCACCCTGAACACGATTTCCAGCGCCCTGATGGTGGGTTTGCACAAAACTTACGGAAACTTGATGGTAGACTTGAAGCCGACCAACGCCAAGCTGATCTGGCGGGCGGTGCGTCTGACCATGCATGCCACCGGTGCCAGCGAAATGCAGGCCAGGGCCGTGCTGGAGCAATGCCACTATCACGTCAAGGTGGCGATCGTTGCCTTGATCAAAAAAATCAACACAAACCAGGCACAGGCATTGTTGGCCGGCGCGGACGGCAGTGTGCGGGCGGCACTGGCGGCCTGAGCCGATGGCGCGGCATTCTTCTGTCTGGGAGACCAAGAAGGATGTATGGAGCTAGTGAAACAATCCGCCCCGGCGCGCACGAACAAGCCGTGGCTGTGGATCCCTTCCCTGTATTTCGGCCAGGGCATCCCCTATGTCGTGGTCATGACCTTGTCCGTGATCATGTACAAGAACTACGGTTTTTCCAATACGGATATCGCGCTGTATACCAGTTGGCTGTATTTGCCATGGGTCATCAAGCCCCTGTGGTCGCCCTTCATCGATATGTACCGCACCAAGCGCTTCTGGATCGTCGGCTTGCAGCTGGTGATTGGCGCCGCGCTGGCGCTGGTGGCCCTGACCACGTCGCTGCCGCACTTTTTCCAGATCAGCCTGGCCATCTTCTGGCTGATGGCCTTCAGTTCCGCCACGCATGACATCGCCGCCGATGGCTTTTACATGCTGGGACTGGAAGAGCACCAGCAGGCGGCCTTCGTCGGCGTGCGCAGCACCTTTTACCGCCTGGCCATGATCGCGGGCCAGGGCGGCCTGGTGTTTCTGGCTGGCTATCTGACGCATGCGACGGGCAATGTGCAGCTGGCCTGGTCGGTCGTGTTCGCGATTCTGGCGGGCCTGTTCATCGCCCTGTTCCTGTATCACTATTTTGTCTTGCCGAAACCGAAAGATGACCGTCCCAGCATCCAGGGCGCTGGTATTTCCCCGTTGCAGGAATTCATCGCCACCTTTGCCGCCTTCTTCAAGAAGAAGGATATTGTCGTCATCCTGGGCTTTTTGCTGCTGTTCCGCCTCGGTGAAGCGCAATTGCTCAAACTGGCTGCGCCCTTCCTGCTCGACCCCGTCGCCAAGGGCGGCCTGGGCCTGAGCACGGAACAGGTGGGCCTGGTCTACGGCACCATCGGCGTGATCGCCCTGACCCTCGGTGGCTTGCTGGGCGGTTATATTATTTCCCGCTTTGGCTTGAAACGCTGCTTGTGGATCATGGTGCTGTCCGTCCACTTGCCCGACCTGGTGTTTGTCTATCTGGCCAGCGCCTTGCCCAGCAGCATCTATGTGATCGCCGGTGGCATTGCGTTGGAGCAGTTTGGCTATGGCTTCGGTTTCGCCTCCTACATGTTGTACATGATCATGGTGTCCGATGGCGCGCATAAAACGGCCCATTACGCCATCTGCACGGGTTTCATGGCCCTGGGCATGATGCTGCCGGGCATGGCCAGCGGCTGGATACAGCAAATGCTCGGTTACCAGCACTTCTTCATCTGGGTGTGCATCGCCACCATTCCTGCCTTCATCATGGCCGCGCTGGTCAAGATCGATCCCGAATTCGGCAAGAAGGCCGAGGCCTGATTCTTTTGAACCGTGCGCCCGCAAGGATGGCGGGCGCACAGTAAAATGCCCGCACCGATACACCTGCGCTTCACCACTGCAAGGAATTGTTTTGTTGTCTACTTTGAAAAAACGCCTGGGCGCCACGGCTGGCGTGCTGGCCGCGCTGGCCACCGCCACATTGCTCAGCAGTTGTACCAGCACCAAGCTGCCCTCCGCGGTGACGCCAGGCGAAGCGGGCCTGCCGGCTGTGCAGCACATCACGGGCGAAGTGCCGCCGCCGGCGCCGCGCGAGTTCCGCGCCGCCTGGGTCTCGACGGTCGCCAATATCGACTGGCCCAGCCGCAGCAATTTGCCGGTCGCCAAGCAGCAAGCCGAGGCGATCGCCATCCTCGACCGCGCCAAGTCCTTGAATCTGAACGCGATCGTGCTGCAGGTGCGGCCCAGCGCCGACACGATTTACCCGTCGCAACTGGAGCCGTGGTCGGAATACCTGACCGGCAAGCAAGGCCAGCCGCCATTGCCCATGTATGACCCGCTGGCCTTCTGGGTGGCGCAGGCGCATGCGCGCGGCCTGGAATTGCACGCCTGGTTCAACCCGTACCGGGCCCGCCATGCGACGGCCAAGTCGCCGCTGGCGCGCGACAGTTTCGCGTCCACCAACCCGGCGTCCGTCAAGCAATACGGCCGCTACCTGTGGATGGATCCGGGCGATGCCGCCGCCTCGAAGCACACGACGGACGTGGTGCTGGACGTGGTGCGCCGCTACGATATCGATGGCGTACACATCGACGATTACTTTTATCCGTATCCGATCGACGCGCCCGGCGCCGGTGCGGGAGCCGAGACGGCCGCGCTGGAAGCGGGCAATGGCGGCGCCAAGCGCGAACTGCCGTTTCCCGATGAGGCTTCGTGGCAGCAATATCTGCTGGCCGGTGGCCAACTGGACCGCCCTTCCTGGCGCCGCCAGAACGTCAACCAGCTGATCGAATCCTTGTATACCGGCATCCACCGCGAAAAGAGCTGGGTGCGCTTCGGCATCAGTCCGTTCGGCATCGGCCGTCCTGACCGCCGCCCTGCCGGCATCGTCGGTTTCAGCCAGTACGATAAATTGTATGCGGATGCGGAACTGTGGCTGGCCAAGGGCTGGCTCGACTACCTGTCGCCGCAGCTGTACTGGCCCGTGGCGCAGGCGCCGCAAGCGTTTGGCGTGCTGCTCGATTACTGGCTGGCGCAAAATCCGTATGGCCGCCACGTGTGGCCGGGTTTGTATACGAGCCGCATCGACAATTCCGCCAAGTCCTTCACGCCGCAAGAGATCATCAAGCAGATCGAAGTGACGCGCACGCGTCCCGGCGCGAATGGACAGGTGCATTTCAGCATGGCGCCCTTGATGCAGAATCGCAAGGGTGTCAGCGAGCAACTCAAGGCGACCGTCTACCAAAGCCCTGCCCTGATTCCCGCCACGCCGTGGCTGGGCAAGGAAGCGCCGGGTACGCCCGTGCTGGCCTTGCGCCGCGATTCCACCAGCCTGAACGTCAAATTGACGGCGGGCGGCGGCAAACCCGTGGCGCAATATGCGATCTGGGCCCGCTACGGCGAAGACTGGCGCTTTAGCGTCGTCACGGGCATGCAAGGCGAGCTGACCCTGGTTGATGATGCCGTTGGTAAAGTCAACGCGGTGGTGATCAGCGCGGTGGACCGCCTCGGCAATGAAAGCCCCCGCGTCACCGTGCGCGCACCGTTCACGGCCGCCGCCAAGTAGTTGTTGAGCGTTCAACGGTAGTCCATAACCTGCAGGCATGAAACATGCGCAAGCTTTCATGCCTGCAAGTCCAGCTTGGCTTTACACTCTTGCCATGATTTCCTTCCCTACAGCCAATAATGCGGTGCCCGTGCTGGGCCTGGGCATCGACGCGGGCGGCACGCAGACGCGCTGGGCCCTGGCCACCGTTGACGGCGTCATCGTGGCCGAGGGCGTCGTGGAAGGTTTGTCTGCCTTGCAAATGAGCAGCGATGCGGGCCGCGCGGCCGTGCACGCCACGTTTACCAGGCTGTGCCAGGCCGTGCAGGCTGTCGGCCGGCCGCGTGCCGTGGTGGCGGGCTTGACGGGATTTGGCGGCGATGATGTTGTCTTGGCGCAAACGCTGGCCGCCCTGCTGGCGCTGGACACCGCCGACGTCAGTATCGGGAACGATATCGAGATCGCCTACCGCGACAGTTTTGAACCAGGCGAAGGTTATCTGGTCTACGCTGGCACGGGCTCGATCGCCGCCTGGATCGATACGGATGGCGGCTTTCACCGGGCGGGTGGGCGCGGCGTGCTGCTTGACGATGGCGGCGGCGGTTACTGGATCGCCCGCGAAGCCTTGCGCCACATCTGGCGCCGCGAAGACGAGGCGCCCGGCAGCTGGCAAAGCTCGCCCATGGCCGAAGCTGTTTTTGCGCATATCGGCGGTAGCGACTGGTCGCTGTCGCGCGCCTTCATGTATGGCCAGGAGCGGGGCGCTATCGGCCGGCTGGCGCTGGCCGTGGCCGCCAGTGCGGATGCCGACCCGCTGGCGCTGGACATCTTGCAGCGCGCGGGACAGGAACTGGCGCGTCTGGCGCTGGCCCTGACGGCGCGCTACGGCCCCCGTCCCGTGGTGCTGGCGGGGCGCGCGGCGCAGTTGCACCCGGCTATCGCCACTGCCATGCGCGCCGCTTTGCCTGTATCGTTGCAGATGGAGCAAAAAGTTGCCCGCTCGCATGAGGCCGCGGCCAAGCTGGCGGCCAGGACGGCCAGCTTGTATGCCGGCAAGAACTGACTATTTTATTAACCCGAACATGGATCTTTCATGAAAAAAATCGCCCTCGCCCTGCTGGTGGCCCTGCTCTCCGCCTGTAGCACGCCCGCGCCGCACCTCGACCATAGTTTGACGGCGCGCAGCCAGAGCCCGCGCGTGAAATTCATCGTCATCCATTACACGGTCAGCGACTTGCCCCGCTCGATCAAGATCCTGACGGAACAGGTGGTCAGCAGCCATTATTTGCTGACCGACACGGACAAGCCGAAGTTTTACGTGCTGGTCGACGAATCGCGCCAGGCCAATCACGCGGGTGTGAGCAACTGGAAGACTTATACACAGTTGAATGTCAGCTCGATCGGCATCGAGATCGTCAACCCCGGCTACAAGGACACGCCGGAAGGCCGCCTCTGGTATCCATTCCCGCAGGCGCAAATCGATGAACTGATTCCCCTGTTGAAAGATATCCAGGCGCGCTACAACATCGCGCCGGAAAATATCCTCGGCCATAACGAGATCGCCCCGCAGCGCAAGCAGGATCCGGGTCCGCTGTTCCCGTGGCGCCAGTTGGCCGATGCGGGCCTGATCGTCTGGCCGGACGCGAACCGTGTGGTCGCGCAGCGCCTTATTTTTGAGAGCCAGGTGCCGGACGCCGTCTGGTTCCAGAAGAAGCTGGCCCAGCACGGTTATGCGACGCCGAATACGGGCGTCTTCGATGAAGCAACGCGCAATGTGCTGATCGCCTTCCAGATGAAATACCGCAACAGCTTGTTCGACGGCACGCCGGATGGCGAAACGGCGGCCCTGCTGGAAGTGCTGACGACACCGGCCCCAGCTGTTGCAACCAAGTAGCATGGCCATTCCAGCCCATGACTTTTTCTTATATGCTGAACGTTGACGGCCCAGGCGGCCACGGCAAGGTAAAGGAATAGCTCATGCGGCTGCGTCATATCGAAGTGTTTCACGCCATCATGCAAGTTGGTACCATCAGCGGCGCCGCCCAGGTGCTGCATATCTCGCAACCGGCCGTGACCAAGGTCTTGCAGCATTGCGAGTTGCAACTGGGCATGCCGCTGTTCGAGCGCGTGCGGGGCAAGCTGTACCCGAAGCCCGAGGCGCACCGTCTGTTTGTCGAGACGGAAAAGCTCAACCGCGATTTATTGGGCATCCGCCGCCTGGCGGCCAGCCTGAAGGGCCATGCGGTGGAAACCATCCGCCTGGTCTCCACGCCGACGCTCGCCATCAGCGTCTTGCCATTCGCCATGACGGAATGGCGGCGCGACTTCCCCCACACGCGTTGCCAGCTGGCTACCCACCACACGGGCGAGATCGTCAATACCCTGCGCCTCGGTGAAGCGGACCTGGCCGTGTCGCTGCAAGACCCGCGCCATCCGGGCATCGTGGCCGAACCGATCGCGCACGGCGTCATGACGGTGATCGCGCCGGCCGGCACCTGGCACGCGGCCGATTGCGGCACACCATTGACGGCGCATGGCCTGAATGGCGAGCTGATCGGCCATGCGGATAACGATCCGCTGGGCGAACTGGTGGTGGCCGCCTGCGAGGCGCAGGATATCCACCCGGTCTTTTCTACCGTGGTGCAGACGTATCAAATTGCCCGTTCCCTGGTGGAAGCGGGCGCCGGCATGGCCGTGGTCGACCCGTTTACGGCCGCCTCTGGCTCGCCCGAGCGCTTGCAGCGTCGTCCCTGGGCGCCTACGATCCCGATCCAACTGTATTTATTGACGGCGAGCCACTCGCCGCTGTCGCATGGCGCGCGGCGCCTGGCAGACAGCATCGGCGTGGCGGCGCGCAACTGCCTGGAAAGAGGAGTCTGATGTCTGTTGCAAGTTTGCAATTGGAAGCGGTCGGCAGCGATCCGCAATTTCGCCACCTGAGCAGCATCGCCGGCATTGCCGTCGACTTGCGCTATGCCACGCCCGACAATTTCGTCGGCCGCGACTTATACAGCCCCATCGATTGCGCCTGGCTGCACCGCGATGCGGCCGCCGCCCTGGAACAGGCCGTGGCCTGGCTGGCCGCGCATCGGCCCGATCATCATTTATTGGTGCTCGACGCCCTGCGTCCGCAGCGGGTGCAGCAGCAATTGTGGGATGCGCTGCAGGGAACCGAGTTGCTGGGCTATATCGCCGAACCGTCGCGCGGCTCCATCCACTCGTTCGGCATGGCGCTCGACATCACCATCGTCGGCCCGGATGACCGGGAACTGGACATGGGCACGGGCTTTGACGACTTGAGTGAGCGCTCGCACCCGGCGCTGGAGCTGGCTTTGCTGGAAAGCGGGGAGATTACGCAGGAGCAGGTGGCGCACCGCCGCTTGTTGCGCGACGCCATGTTCCAGGCGGGCTTCTTCGGCATTAACAGCGAATGGTGGCATTTCGATTGCGGCGACCGGGTGCTGGTGCGCCAGACCTACACCCGGGTACTCTGATTAGAAGACCTTCAAACCTTTCAGCATCACGATCAAGATCAATACAGGCGAGACAAAGCGCAGCAGGAACAGCAGCACATGCGCCAGAGTTCTATTCTGCAACTGGCCGTGATTGCTGATCGCCTCGATGAAATGGTCTTTGCCCCAGGCCCAGCCTGTAAACAAGGCAATCGCGATGCCGCCTACGGGCAGGAAGATATTCGACGACACAAAGTCGAACAGATCAAACATATTCAAATTGAATAGCTTGAAGTCGGCCAGGGTGCTGTTGCTCAGGGCGCACACGGAACCGAGCACTGCCAGCAGCAGCATGGTCACGACGGTGGCCTTGGTGCGCGTCCAGCCAAAGCGTTCATGGAAAATCACCACCGGTACTTCCATCAGCGACAGCATCGCGCCCGTGGCGGCCACGGCGGCCAGGATAAAGAACACCACCATCAGGACTTGCCCCATCGGGATTTGCGAGAACACGGCCGGGATCGTGATGAACACCAGCGACGGTCCCGCACTGGGAGCGAAACCAAACGTGAACACGGCAGGGAAGATGGCGATGCCGGCCAGCATCGATACGCCGAGGTCGGCCGCCATGACGCGCAGGGTGGTGACAGGGATATTCTGGTCGTCGCGGAAATAGCTGCCATAGGTCATCATCGTGCCCATGCCGACGGACAATTTAAAGAAAGCCAGGCCCATGGCCGTCAGCACGACGGAAGCCGTCAGCTTGGAAAAATCAGGACGAAACAGAAACGCCAGACCTTCACCCGCTTTATCGAGCGACAGGCTGACCGCGCAGAGCAGCAGTAGTAACAGGAACAGCAGCGGCATGAGTTTCTTGGCGATCGCCTCGATGCCCTTGGTCACGCCGAGCATCAATATGCCACCGATAAACAGCAGCACGCCCCATTGCCAGAACAGCGACTGCAGGGGATTGCTGATCAGTGAAGCGAAGGCCGCTTCCGTCACCAGCTTGTCGCTGCTGAGGATGGAGCCATCGATGGCCTTGGCGATATAGGCAAACACCCAGCCCACCACTTCCGAGTAAAACGCCACGATCAGGAAGGCGGCGATCATGCCGATGACGCCGACCAGCCACCACGGTTTGCCCTTCGGTGCCAGTTGTTCCATGGTCGAGATGGGATTGACCTTGGCGCGGCGGCCCAGTGTGATTTCCGCGATCATCACGGGCAACCCTACCAATAAGGTGGCGAGCAGATAGATGAGCAGGAAGCCGGCGCCGCCATTGGCGCCCGTCAGATAGGGGAATTTCCAGATATTGCCGAGACCGACTGCGGAACCGAGGGTGGCGGCGAGCACGCCGAAGCCAGTGGTAAAGCCAGCTCGTTTCAGGGTCAGGCCTGATCCTTGAGCTTGTTGTTTCATGGTGAATCTTCTATGGATGGACGCGGATGTGCGCTGAGGGGGCGAAATTGTAGCAGTTGGCCGCAAATACCCCGGAAAAGCCTTGCTACTGGCGGGGCGCTTTGCTATAGTTCGCCTCCCCAATGAGACGCACTAGTTTGCGACACAAAAGGGACAGCCTTCCGGGGCTGGGTAGTAAAAAAGAAGGAGTTGACGGATGTAGTGAAATGCTTCATACTCTTCCTTCTTCGCAGCTGACAAACACAACGCTTTGTCGATAGCGCGAGAGCAGTAACCGAATACAGTTCTTTAACAATTAACAGTCGATAAGTGTGGGCATTTGATGTAAGTGCAGCGTCAATCTTCGGATTGGCGTCTAACTTAAAATATCAAATGTTCACAAGAAATAATGAA
>NZ_JAFCWK010000021.1:0-81474 GCF_049897525.1 Janthinobacterium sp. PSRC1-1 | reverse complement strand
TTTCATTATTTCTTGTGAACATTTGATATTTTAAGTTAGACGCCAATCCGAAGATTGACGCTGCACTTACATCAAATGCCCACACTTATCGACTGTTAATTGTTAAAGAACGGTATTCGTTGCTACTTTCGCGCTATCGACAAAGCGTTGTGTTTGTCAGCTGCGAAGAAGGAAGAGTATGAAGCTTTTTCAGCATTTCGTCAACCTTCTTTTTCTCCCCGTTTTACTCTGCAACACCATGTTTTGTGTGCGTCGTTTTGCGAGGAGGCGAATCATATCAAAGACTGTCGAAGTTTGGCAAGCGCTTTTCCAGGAAAGCGTGCATGCCTTCTTTTTGTGCAGGCGTGCCGAAGGCGGCCTGGAACAAACGGCGCTCGTAGGCAACGCCATCGGTCAGGGTCGTTTCAAAGGCGCGGTTGACGCAATCCTTGATCATCATGGCAACCGAGGTCGGCATGGCGGCAATGGTCTTGGCGGCAGCCAGGGCTTCTTCCATTAATTTATCTGCCGGCACCACGCGCGACACCAGGCCGATGCGTTCCGCCTCGGCAGCGTCGATGGTGCGTGCCGTCAGCAGCAGATCCATGGCCTTGGCCTTGCCGATGGCGCGCGGCAAGCGCTGCGTGCCACCCGCACCAGGCGTGACGCCAACCTTGATTTCCGGCTGGCCGAATTTGGCGCTGTCGGCGGCGATCAGGAAATCGCACATCATGGCCAGTTCACAGCCGCCGCCGAGCGCATAACCGGCCACCGCGCCCACCACCGGTTTGCGCACGCGCAAGATATGTTCCCAGTTGCGACTGATGTAACCCTGGGTAAAGGTGTCCGGATAGGTGTAATCGGCCATGGCGGCGATATCGGCGCCAGCGGCAAACGCTTTTTCGCTGCCCGTGAGCACGATGCAGCCAATATTCTCGTCCGCGTCGAATTTCAGCAGAGCGTCGCCCAGCTCATTCATCATGTTGTCGTTCAAGGCGTTGAGCGCCTTCGGGCGGTTCAGGCGGATGACCGCCACTTTGTCCTGGATGTCGATGATCAAGTCTTCGTATTGCATGGTGTCTCCTCTGGATGAACGGTGTGACGATTGTAGCGGCTAACAGCGGCGGCGCGACAAGTGCGCTGCTATTATTGTGAGCCCGATCACCTTTATCGAGCAGCGTATTTTCTCTTCCTTCTTCCAGTACTGCGCCCACCATCTGCGCGGCGACGGCAGCGCCGCCAGCGTCAATTTTCGCCGCCTGTGGTTCAGCAACGGCCTCAATTGCTTCGGCGCCCAGATCACCTCGCTGGCCCTGCCCCTGTGCGCGGTATTGTTATTACATGCGACACCAGAACAAATGGGGGTACTCGTCGCCCTGCAGGCGCTGCCGTTTGCCCTCTTCGGCTTGCCCGTCGGCGTGCTGCTGGACCGGCGCAGCAAGCACCCGATCATGCTGTTCAGCGAAAGCATGTCGGGCCTGGCGCTGGCCAGCGTCGCCGTCGCCTACTGGTGCGGCGTGCTGTCGATGCC
Source organism: Janthinobacterium sp. PSRC1-1 (assembly GCF_049897525.1). NCBI lineage: Bacteria > Pseudomonadati > Pseudomonadota > Betaproteobacteria > Burkholderiales > Oxalobacteraceae > Janthinobacterium > Janthinobacterium sp. PSRC1-1. The sequence goes on along the minus strand of NZ_JAFCWK010000021.1, from coordinate 79,964 downwards.
CTGGTTATATATAGTGGGATTCATCATCGGCACGGGCTTCGTCGTCGGCGGCGGCGCCGAACAGGTTTTCCTGACCTTCCTGGTGGGCCGCGACGGTTTGATCGATGCGCAATCAAAATTTGCTGCCACCGAATCGGCTTCGCGCCTGATCGGCCCCGGCCTGGCCGGCGTGCTGGTGCAAGTCTTGTCGGCGCCCGTCGCCATCCTGTGCACGGCCTGCGGCTATCTGGTGTCCGTCTGCAATCTGCGCGCCATGAGCGTGCGCGATCCACGCCCGGCGCCGTCAAGCAAGCACGCCTTGCGCGACATCGCCGACGGCTTGCTGTTTGTCTGGCATGAACCGCTGCTGCGCGCGCTGGCCTGGGGCGCCGGCATCTGGCACTTCCTGTTTTACGCCAGCATGGCCTTGACGGTGCTGTTTGCCACGCGCGACCTGGGCATGAGTCCTGGCGTGCTGGGCATGACGCAGATGCTCGGTGGCGCCGGCGTGCTGCTGAGCGCCTTCATCGTCAAGCCATTGACGCGCCGCTATGGCGCCGGCCGCACCATTCTGATCGGACTGGCGTCCACCTCCGTCTGCTTTGCCCTGACGCCCACCATCCCCGCCTTACTATTAGGCAGTGCGGCCGCCAGTGCTGTGGCGTATGCCGTGCTGATGTTCTTTTTTGATTGCGGCGTGATGCTGTTCTTTATTCCCTACCTGGGCTTGCGCCAGAAAGTCACACCCGACCCCATGCTGGGCCGCATGACCTCGACCATGCGCTTCCTGACGGTGGCGACGGCGCCGCTGGGCGCGCTGGCCGCAGGCTGGGTAGCGGAACACTTTGGCGTGCGCAATGGCCTGGCCTGCATCGCGGCAGGCAGCATCGCACTGACGATCGCCATGGTGTGGGGCACGCCGCTGCGTAGCGTGCGCACCTGAAGCGATGAACGGGCATACACTGCTGAAAGATTGCCTTGGCGACACTATTCATGCCAAAGCCTGTGAGTTTTGATTTACATCAAGGAATTAATTGAGGTAAATCCATAAGCTGTCTTACATCACTCTAGGAGCACGTCATGTTTAACACCATCTTATTTCCCACCGACGGCTCGCCGCTGTCCGACAAAGCGGCCGAGACGGCCCTCGCCTTCGCTCAATTGAACAAGGCCAAACTGGTCGCCCTCAGCGTGGTGCAACCGTTCCCGTTCTCGCCGATGGCCGATGGCGGCATCGTGCTCGACGCCGGTTTGTACGAGCAACAAATGCAGGAAGCATCACAACGCGCCGTCGACAAGATCGGTGAAGCGGCGCGCGCCGTCGGCGTGCCCTTCGAAGGCGTGGTCGTCGTCTCGCCCAGCCCGCACGAGGAAATCGTCAATGCGGCGCAAACCCACCATTGCGACATCATCCTGATGGCCTCGCATGGCCGCAAAGGCTTGAACAAGCTGTTCGTGGGCAGCGAAACGCAAAAAGTGCTGGCGCATACCCATTTACCTGTCATGGTTTTGCGCTAACCTTGCGCTAGCGCAATCCCCGCCCGGCGCCGCGAGAAACTCAGCGCGCCGGCGCCTGCTTCGGCAACAACACCCACACGGCGCCGCTCTGCTTCATGCGGCCCGCATTCTCCGCCGCTTCCGCACCAAAACCAAAGAAGTAATCGACCCGGATCGGCCCGCGAATGGCGCCGCCCGTATCCTGCGCCATCACCAGCCGCTGCATGGGAATCTCGCTATTGGCTTGCGTGGTGGACAGGAACACGGGCGCACCGAGCGGCAAGAAGCGCGAATCGATGGCCACCGAACGCTGTGGCGTCAACGGCACGCCCAATGCGCCCTTCGGTCCCACTTTGGGATCAGGCAGACGCTCTTCCTTGAAGAAGACATAGCTGGGATTGGCGTTGAATAATTCATCCTTGCGCGTAGGGTGGCCGGCGATCCACGCCTTGATGCCCTGCGCTGACGCCTGGCTCAACGTCAGCTCGCCCTTGTCGACCAGGTAGCGGCCGATCGATTTGTACGGGTGACCATTCTGGTCCGCGTACGCCACGCGCACGGTTTCCTGCGTATCGGTCAGCTGCACGCGACCGCTGCCCTGCACTTGCAGGAAGAACGCTTCGACTTCGTCATCGACCCACAGCAATTCCTTGCCCGTGACGGCCGTGGCGCGCTCGATGTCGGCGCGGGTCGCGTACGGGATCACCTTCTTGCCCACCAGCTTGCCGCGCAAGCGCATGTTTTTCAATTCCGGATACACGCCGGACAAGTCCACCGAAACGAGATCGTCAGGCACCTTGTACAACGGCGTCTGGTACGGGCCGCCGCGCTTGCGCGCGCCATGCAGCAGCGGCTCGTAGTAGCCGGTCACCAGGCCGGCACTGGCGCCATCGGCGGTGACGACTTGATTGGGCACAAAGAAGGTCTCGAAAAACAGGCGGATGGCCTTGTCGCTATCGGCATTCACCTGGCGCGCGATGGTGCACGACTCTTTCCAGTCCGGGCGTTTCACCAGCACGCCGCACGAGGCCATGAAGGCGGGCCAGGCGGCGCGCATGTCGTCGCGGGCCCAGCCCGGCAAAGCGGCAAATTTGGCGGGCACGAAGGTGGGGGCCGCCGCTGCATCCAGCGTGTCCTTGGCGTCCTTGACATCGGCCGGCTTGGCCGGCACTGGCCTGACGACAGTCGGTGCGATCGCCGGCGCCTTGCCAGCCGCGGCGACCGGCTCTGCCGGCGGCGTGGTACAGGCGGAAAGCGCAAGCGCGACGGCGCCGACTGAAACGGGTAGACTACCGCGTGTCAACAGACGGCGGGTAAATACTAAGCTGCGGGTAAATAACATAGGGGGGCGTATGTGGATCTTGATGATAGAGGCGCTGGTGGCGTTCTTCTTGCTGGCATTTATAGTCTGGTGGACCATGTATTCGGGTAAAAAACCCGCACCACCGGCGCGCAAGCAGCTCAGTGAAGAACGGGACGCCACCGAAAAACTGAAATAGGGGCGCAAGCCCCCGGCGTTTCCTTAATGCAGGGTACGCGGCACCGACAGCACGAACTCGGGAATCAAAGCTTCGAACTGATGGCCATCCTCGGCCACGCAGAAGTATTCGCCGTGCATCGAGCCTTGCGGCGTGCCCAGCATGGTGCCGCTCGTGTATTCGAACTGCTCGCCCGGCTGCAGCAGCGGCTGGTGGCCGACGGCGCCCAGGCCGCGCACCTCTTCCACCTTGTTGTTCGCATCCGTGATGACCCAGTGGCGCGAAATCAGTTGCGCGCCAACGGTCCCCGTGTTGACGACGCGAATCGTGTAACTGAACACGTGCCGCCCCTGGTCGGGAGCCGATTGCTCGGGCAGATATTGTGTCTTGACCGTTACCGTAAATTCATAAGTCGCCATCGTCATTCCTATTCAGACATTGTCAGTCGTATATTGTGTGTCGCGCGCCGCATTGGCCATCGCGCGCCGTGTATTCTGCGTTCCAGTCAGCCATGGTAACGGCGTCAAGCGTAAAATAGCGCATCTTCGTATTTTCTACTCTGAGCCTTTAGCCACCATGACAACATTCCGTATCGCCCCCAGCATCCTGTCCGCCGACTTTGCCCGCCTGGGCGAGGAAGTGCGCAACGTCGTCACCGCCGGCGCCGACATCATCCACTTCGACGTGATGGATAACCATTATGTGCCGAACCTGACCATCGGCCCGCTGGTGTGCGAAGCGATCCGCCCGCACGTGCAAGTCCCCATCGATGTGCATCTGATGGTCAAGCCTGTTGATCGCATTATCCCGGATTTCGCCAAGGCTGGCGCGAACATCATTACCTTCCACCCGGAAGCGTCGGATCACCTTGACCGTTCCTTGCAGCTGATCCGCGACAATGGCTGCAAATCGGGCCTGGTCTTCAACCCGGGCACGCCGCTGCACTACCTGGAACACGTGATGGACAAGATCGACATCATCCTGATCATGTCGGTCAACCCGGGCTTCGGCGGCCAGTCTTTCATTCCGCAAGCGCTGAAGAAAATCGCCGAAGCACGCCGCATGATCGACGAATCGGGCCGTGACATCATGCTGGAAGTCGATGGCGGCATCAAGATCGACAACATCGGCGCCGCCGCTGCCGCCGGCGCCGACACCTTCGTCGCCGGCTCGGCCATCTTCGGCAAGCCCGACTACAAGGCCGTCATCGACGCCATGCGCGCCGAATTGGCAAAAGTGACGGGCGCCTGATGCAAGCGGGCACGGTGAAAGACCACGTACTGGCCGGCGTGCGCGCCGCCATCATCGACCTCGATGGCACGATGCTCGACACCGTGCCCGATTTTCATGTCGCCATCAACGGCATGCGCGCCGAACTGGATCTGGCGCCCATCAGCGCCGACGCCATCAAGCTGATGGTGGGCAAGGGCTCGGAAAACCTGATCCGCACCGTGCTGGCCCTCGACTTCGACGCGGCCGGCGTGGAACAACACTTCGACGCGGCGATGGAAGGCTACCAGCGCCACTACCTGGCCATCAATGGCCAGTTCAGCACCCTGTACCCGGACGTGGAAGCAGGCCTGGCGGCGATGCAGGCGGCGGGCTTGCGCCTGGCCTGCGTCACCAACAAGCCGATCGCCTTCGCCCTGCCCCTGCTGCGACAGAAAAAACTCGACGGGTATTTCGAGATCGTCTACGGCGGCGATTCGCTGCCGCAGAAAAAACCGCATCCCATGCCGCTGCTGCAAGTATGTGCGGACTTCGATCTGGCGCCCGCCAAAGTGGTGGCCATCGGCGACTCCTCGAATGACGCGCAAGCGGCACGGGCGGCGGCTTGCCCCGTCTTGACCGTACCGTATGGTTACAACCACGGACACTCTATACACGACACCGATTCCGATGGTATAGTAAATACGCTGCTCGAAGCGGCGCATTTTATAAGCATGCACAACAGACCAGCATACTGACCCACACCACATCGTGAACACGTTTCTCATCAAAAAACACAATGTCACCCAAACCGGCTCGATTGAGGCCTGGCTTTGGCGACGCTGGCAATCCTGGCAGGCCTGAGGGCCGAGCCGTGTAAGATTGCTGTCGGCGGCACGCGCGCATTTGCGTGTTGTATGCGCCGGCAGGTTTTTTGATAACCCACCGCAGGGTCTGTGCTTTATAAGCACGACGCACACGCGTACCCTGGCGGCATGGAGAGATACATGACCGAACTCGAATTCAAATCGCTGGCCCAACAAGGCTACAACCGCATCCCCCTGATCGCGGAGGCTTTTGCCGACCTCGAAACCCCGCTCACGCTGTACCTGAAACTGGCGCAAACCCAGCAAGGCGGCAAGAACACCTTCCTGCTCGAATCGGTCGTCGGCGGCGAACGCTTCGGCCGCTATTCCTTCATCGGCTTGCCCGCTACCACGGTGCTGCGCAGCCATGGCAACCGCACCGAGATCGTCAAAAACGGCGCCGTGATCGAAGAGCACGAAGGCAATCCGCTCGACTTCATCGAACAGTACCAATCGCGCTTCAAAGTGGCCCTGCGCCCCGGCATGCCGCGTTTCTGCGGCGGACTGGCCGGCTACTTCGGCTACGACACCGTGCGCCACATCGAGAAAAAGCTGGCCGGCGGCGCGCCGAAAGACGACTTGAACCTGCCCGACATCCAGTTGATGGTGACGGAAGAACTGGCCGTCATCGACAACCTGTCCGGCAAACTCTACCTGATCGTGTATGCCGACACCACGCAGCCCGAGTCGTTCAGCAAAGCGCGCCAGCGCCTGAAAGACTTGCGCATGATGCTGCGCCGCGGCGTCGATGCGCCCGTCACCAGCGCCTCCGTGCGTACGGAAACCATCCGCGACTTCTCCAAGGAAGACTACCTGAAGGCGGTCGCCAAGGCGCATGAATACGTGATGGCCGGCGACTTGATGCAGGTGCAGATCGGCCAGCGCATCCGTAAACCGTATGTCGATTCGCCACTGACCCTGTACCGCGCCCTGCGTTCGCTCAATCCGTCACCCTATATGTACTTCTATAATTTCGGCGACATGCAGATCATCGGCGCCTCGCCCGAGATTTTGGTGCGCAACGAGACGAGGGCGGACGGCGGCAAGAAAGTCACCCTGCGCCCCATCGCCGGCACCCGTCCACGCGGCGCCACGCCAGAGCGCGACGCCGAACTGTCGGCCGAACTGCTGGCCGATCCGAAAGAGATCGCCGAACACGTGATGCTGATCGACCTGGCGCGCAACGACATCGGCCGCATCGCCGAAACGGGCAGCGTGCAAGTCACCGACCGCATGGTCATCGAAAAATACTCGCACGTGCAGCACATCGTCTCGAACGTCGAAGGCACCTTAAAAGATGGCCTGTCGAACCTGGACGTGCTGCGCGCGACCTTCCCCGCCGGCACCCTGACGGGCGCGCCGAAAGTGCGCGCCATGGAAGTGATCGACGAACTCGAAATCACCAAGCGCGGCATCTACGGCGGCGCCTGCGGCTACCTGTCGTTTGGCGGCGAAATGGACGTGGCGATCGCGATTCGCACGGGCGTGATCAAGGACGGCATGCTGTATGTGCAGGCTGCGGCCGGCATCGTGGCCGACTCGATCCCCGAAATGGAATGGCAGGAAACCGAAAACAAGGCGCGCGCCGTATTGCGCGCCGCCGAACAAGTGCAAGATGGCCTGGATGGGGAGTTTTAAGATGCTGCTGATGATCGACAACTACGACTCCTTCACCTACAACATCGTGCAGTATTTCGGCGAACTGGGTGAAGACGTGCGGGTCTACCGCAACGATGAAATCACGATCGAGCAGATCGAGGCGCTGAATCCGGACCGCATCTGCATCTCGCCCGGCCCGAAAGCGCCGGCACAGGCAGGCATTTCGGTGGCAGTGCTCAAGCACTTCGCCGGCAAGAAGCCGATACTCGGCGTCTGTCTGGGCCACCAGGCCATCGGCGAAGCGTTTGGCGGCAAGGTCATCCGCGCCAAGCAGGTCATGCATGGCAAGACTTCCCTCATCGCGCATACGGGCGTGGGCGTCTTCCAAGGCTTGCCCAGCCCCTTCACAGTGATCCGCTACCACTCTTTGGCGATCGAACGCGCCTCGCTGCCTTCCTGCCTGGAAGTGACGGCGTGGACGGACGACGGCGAAATCATGGGCGTGCGCCACCGGGAATACGATATCGAGGGCGTGCAGTTTCACCCCGAATCGATCCTCTCGGAGCACGGCCACGCCCTGCTGAAGAATTTCCTCGAGCGCTGATTCCCTGCGCACGCCCCGGCGTGCCATCAGTGTCCTCCTGCGCCATCATTGAAGAAGGAAGCATCATGCCGATCACCCCACAAGAAGCCCTGCTGCGCTGCATCGAACACCGCGAAATCTTTCACGACGAAATGCTGTACCTGTTCCGCCAGATCATGTCCGGCGAAATGTCGCCCACCATGATCGCGGCGCTGACCATGGGCCTGCGCGTGAAAAAGGAAACCATCGGCGAAATCGCCGCCGCCGCGCAAGTGATGCGCGAGTTCTCCACCAAGGTGCCCATGGCCGACACCACCAACCTGCTCGACATCGTCGGCACGGGCGGCGACGGCGCGCACACTTTTAATATCTCCACCGCCTCGATGTTCGTGGCGGCAGCAGCCGGCGCGCGCGTGGCCAAGCATGGCGGGCGCAGCGTCTCGTCCTCGTCCGGCAGCGCCGACGTGCTCGACTCGCTGGGCGTCAACATCAACCTGCAGCCCGAGCAGATTGCCCAGTCGATCGCGCAAACGGGCATCGGCTTCATGTACGCACCGAACCACCATGCGGCCATGAAGCATGCGGCGCCCGTGCGCCGCGAACTGGGCGTACGCACGATCTTCAATATCCTCGGCCCGCTGACCAATCCGGCCGGCGCGCCGAACATTCTGATGGGCGTGTTCCACGCCGACCTGGTCGGCATCCAGGTGCGCGTGCTGCAGCGCCTGGGCGCGCAGCATGCCATCGTCGTGTATGGCCGCGACAATATGGATGAAGTGTCGCTCGGTGCCTCTACCCTCGTGGGCGAACTGGTCAACGGCGAAATCCGCGAATATGAAATCCATCCGGAAGACTTCGGCATGTCGATGATCGCCAGCCGCAACCTGAAGGTGGCCGACTCCATCGAATCGAAGGCCAAGATGCTGGAAGCACTGCGCGGCGAACCCGGTGCGGCGGCAGACATCGTCGCCCTGAACGCGGGCACGGCGCTGTACGCGGCCGGCGTGGCCAGCTCGATCGAAGACGGCCTGGCGCGCGCGCGCATCGCCGTCGGCTCGGGCGCCGCCCTGGCAAAACTGGAACAATTCGTGCAGGTGACGCAGCAGCTGGGCACGCCAAAGCAAGCGTAAGCTCCACCCGCCCTCCTTGATAGAATAGCGACCATCATGTCCGACATACTCGATAAAATCCTGGCCGTGAAGGCCGACGAAGTGGCGAAGGCGAAAGCCCATCGCAGCCTGGCCAGCCTGCGCGGCGACGTGGAAAGCGACAGCGCCCTGCGCGCGGATCTGCGCGGCTTCGAGGCCAGCCTGCGCCAGCACATCGCCGCCGGCAAGCCCGGCATCATCGCCGAAGTCAAAAAGGCCTCGCCGTCGAAAGGCGTGATCCGCGCCGACTTCCGCCCGGCGGACATCGCCGCCAGCTATGCGGCGCATGGCGCGGCCTGCCTGTCCGTGCTGACGGATGAACCGTTCTTCCAGGGCTGCGTGGATTACCTGCAGCAGGCGCGCGCCGCCTGCGCCATTCCCGTGCTGCGCAAGGACTTCATGGTCGACATGTATCAGATCTATGAAGCGCGCGCCATGGGCGCCGACTGCATCCTGCTGATCGTCGCCGCGCTCGACCATGGCCTGATGGCCGAAATGGAAGCGTGTGCCCACGAACTGGGCATGGGCGTGCTGATCGAGAGCCACGATGGCGAAGAACTCGACGCGGCACTCAAGCTCAAGAGCGCACTGATCGGCATCAACAACCGCAACCTGCGCACCTTCGAGACCTCGCTCGACACGACCATCAATCTCTTGCCGCGCATCCCGCAAGACAAATTGATCATCACGGAATCGGGCATCCACAGCACGGCCGACGTGCAACGCATGCGCGATGCGCACATCCACAGCTTCCTCGTGGGCGAAGCGTTCATGCGCGCACCAGACCCCGGCGTGGAACTGGAACGCCTGTTCAGTTAAACCATGGTAGGCTGGCAGGCATGAGACACGCGATAATCGTCCTTGCCGCCGCCAGCCTGCTGTCGGCTTGCCAGACTGCGGCCCCGCCAGCGGCGCACACGCCCGCACTTACGCCACCTCGCACGCCGGCCGCGATACAGCTCGCCGCCAGCATCGACGCCTACAAGTCGCTGGTGGCGCAGCAGATCATGGCCGCCAATGGCGCATATACATTCAGCGGGCGCCTGCCGCCCATGTTGCCGGCCATCGTCGTGCTGGACCTGCGCGTTGGCCCCGACGGCGCGCTGAAAAGCGTGCAGGTACACCGCTCACGCGACAGCGAAGCATCGGCTGCGGCGCTGGCCGCCGTGCGGCGCGTGCAAGAACTCTTTCCGCCAGCGGCACACCTGATGCACCGCCACGCCAGAACCTTCGATTTTTCCGAAACCTTCCTGTTCAACGAACAGTACCGATTCCAGCTGCGGACATTGTCCGGTCCTCAGTAAACGCGCAAGCATCGAGCTCGATGCGGTCGCGTCCCCGCTCCTTGGCCAGGTACAGGGCCGCATCGGCGCGCGACAGCAATTCTTCCAGCCCCTCCACCACCGATGCCTGACAAGCGACGCCTATGCTGACGGTACACGAAGGCAGTCCCGCATGACTGGACTCGCGCAGCAAGGCGCGTATGCGTTCGGCCACGCCCAAGGCGCTATGCACAGGCATGTCCGGCATCAGCACGACGAACTCCTCGCCGCCGAAACGCGCCACGCAATCCGATTCGCGCAAGGCGTCTTTGATCACGGTGGCCACATGCGCCAGCACCTGGTCTCCCACCGCGTGACCGTAGCGGTCATTGATCGATTTGAAGTAATCGAGGTCGATGCTGAGCAGTGTCAACGGCAAACGGCGGCGGCGCAGATTACCTATCTCGCGCGCATAGGCGTCGCCAAAGCCGCGCCGGTTCAGCACCTGCGTCAGCGGATCGTGGGTCGAGCGGCGCTCCAGTATCTGTTGAAGGCGGCGCGTCGCCACCGTCATGAAGCCCACCGTCAGCAACAGCGCCATGAAATTGGCGACCGCCAGATAGATGCCGGCCGGCGTGCCTGCCACCGCCAGGTTGACGCTGGCGCCGCCATGCAGCAATGCCGACACGCCGCGCGCCAGCACCACGACAGCTTGCAACAGCATCAGCGCACCAAAGAAAAAACTCGAAAAATGGCGCTCGCCGTAGCGCCATACCAGCTGCACCTGGCGCGCATAAAACAGGAAGACCAGCAGGGAGAAGACCGCCACGCGCGCCGAAAAGTCGGGGTGCACCAGCAGCCACCAGCTGTTGCCAGCGATGGCCAGGGAAAATATCAGCAGATAGGCGCGGCGACTCGTCGCCAGGCCAAAGAATTTCTCCGTGCCCAGCATCGACAGGCCGATGCCGGCCACCAGCGCCGCATTGGCTGCGATCATGCACAATGCCGACGGCAGCACCTCGCGGGTGCCGAACAGCAGCGATGCGCACACCAGCAACAGCAAACCGGCCGACCAATGCCCCAGGCCGTGTACCTCGCGCCGGAAACTGCGATACACCGAGAACATGACGATGCTCATCGCCCCGCACATCAGGGTCGTCATCAACATAATCGTTCGTGGATCGAGGGTTTGCACGTTGGGCACGATCTAAAAGAAACAGTTCGGCAATTTTAGTTTACTTAAAGGAAAATTAGTTCATTTGCGGTAAATATGATGGTACAGCGCCAATATTGGTGGATAACTTGCATTTAAGAAGTGGCATCTTGAAATGAAAAACCGGCCATAACGGCCGGTTCTCTGTCTTAACGCATGACCATCAGCATCATGCCGCGCTAGGACGCTTCGGCCCCGTGGCTTTCTTTGGCGCCGGCAGCAGGGTCAAACTGACACCCGGCACGCGGTCGCCCTGCAATACGCAGGCAAACGTCATCAGCTCGTCGCGGCGGAAGGCGTGGATGGCCACCCTGGCGCCGACGGCATAACGGCCCAGCAAGGTGTCCAGGTTGGTGCCCGTCACGCGCAAGCCATCGACGGCCACCAGCACGTCGCCCGCCGACAGGCCGGCCACATGGGCGGCGCCGCCCTGGTGCACCTGCGCCAGTCTGGCGTCGTTGCCGTCGCGGCCCAGGCTGACGTCCAGGCTGGGCTTTTCCGCCTTGCGCGCGTCGCTGTATTTCACGCCGAACGGCGCCAGCAGGCGCGCCAGTGGCACATCGTCCGTGCCGCGGATGTAGCGCTCGAAGAACGGCTTCATGCGCGTGCCGCAGACCTCATCGAACAGCGCTTCGACTTCGGCCGGCGTCACGCCACGGCCCTTGCCCTTGTAGAAATCGCGGCCATAGCGCTGCCACAGCGCCTGCATCACGTCGTCCAGCGACTTTTCACCATTCGTCTTGCTGCGGAGCGTCAGGTCGAAGGCCAGCGCGATCAGCGAACCCTTGGTGTAATAGCTGACGATGGCGTTCGGCGCGTTTTCATCCTGGCGATAGTATTTGCCCCAGGCGTCGAAGCTGGAATCGGCCACGCTTTGCTTGGTACGGCCGCTGCCGCGCAGCACACTGTTGACGGTCTTGCCCAGCAATTTGAAATAGGCGGCCTCGTCGATCAGGCCCGCGCGCACCAGCATCAGGTCGTCGTAATAGCTGGTGAAGCCCTCGAATAGCCACAGCAGCGGCGAATAGCTTTCCGCCTGCAGGTTGTACGGAGCAAAGGCGGCCGGCTTGATGCGCTTGACGTTCCAGGTATGGAAGTACTCGTGGCTGCACAGGCCGAGGAATTTCAGGTAGCCGTCGCCGATCTCCGTGCTGCTTGACGCCGTCGTCGGCAAGTCGGCGCGCGCGCAAATCAGCGCCGTCGAGGCGCGGTGTTCCAGGCCGCCGTAACCATCGCCGACGGCCATGGTCATGAACACATAGCGGTCCATCGGGGCTTTTTTCGACTTCGGCTCGAAGAAGGCGATCTGCGTTTCGCAGATGGCTTTCAGGTCGCGGCACAAACGGTCCAGGTCCAGGTTCGGCACCTTGCCCGTGACGACGATATCGTGCGGCACGCCATGCGCCTTGAAGGTGGCCAGCGCGAAGTCGCCCATTTCCACCGGGTGGTCGATCAGCTCATCGTAGTTGGCCGCCTGGTAGCTGCCGAAACCATAGCGCTTCGCCTTCAGTTCCGGCAGGGTGGTGGCGACGCGCCAGGTCTTGCAGGCCGCATCCTTGGGCTGCACGATGTGCACCTCGTGCGGCTCGGCCTCCTGGCCCAGCACGCGCAGGAACACGCTGGTGCCGTTGAAGAAGCCGTGATTCTGGTCCAGGTGCGCGGCGCGCACGGACAAATCCCAGGCATACACGTCGTACTCGAGCGTCAAGGCGCCCTGGCACGGAGCCGCTTGCCACGAATGCTTGTCCAGCTTGGCCAGCGCCACGGCCTTGCCCTCGGACTCGGCGCGGATGCTGACGATGTTGCGCGAAAATTCGCGGATCATGTAGCTGCCCGGGATCCAGGCCGGCAAGGACAAGACCTGGCCGATGGCGGCCGGCGACTTGACCGTCAAGGTCACCTTGAACATGTGGCCAGCCAGATCAAGGGCGGCGATGCTGTAGATGATGCCGGCGGCGGGCGCCTTGGCGATGCTTTTTTTAGTTGGAGCTTTTTTCATGTTTTTCTCGTGTCTGGCATGGATGTTCTAAAGTCGCCCGGGCATGCCATGCACCGGCGACAAATCGTCAGGTGTATCAATATCGCGCAAGATGCCGCTGTCGTCCACTGCCACGTCGCATACGGCATGGCTGTTGACGATGCTGCGCGCGCCCTGGTCGCCATCGAGCGCCAGCAGCAGCGGCAAGTGAAAGGCACTGAACGCGACAGGATTGCCGCGCCGTCCCTGGAACACGGGCACGGCGATGTGCGCGCCATCGCCGATGGCTTGCGACAAGGCGGCGATTGTAGCCGCTTCTACACCAGGCATGTCGCCCAGGGCGATCAGCCAGCCCGGCGCGCCGCGAACGTAGTCGATGGCGCAGGTGAGCGAGGCGGCCATGCCCGTGTCGGCATCATGGCAGACGCGCACCTCGCAGCCCAGCGCGCCGAGCACGCGCGCCACCTGCGTGTCGTCGGCGCGCACCACGGCCACCACGCGCGGCAAGGCCGCCAGCATGTTCCTGGCCGCCGCCACCACGACCGGCAAGCCCGCATGCGGGCCTTCCGTCAACGGCTGCAGTAATTTGTTCTGCACGCCGGAAGGGTCGAACCTGCGTCCCCTTCCGGCTGCCAGCAAGATGCCGACCGTACTCAAAAAATGGCTACCGTCATGCGGCCGCCAGGTCGAACGGCAGCTTGCGCAGGCGCTTGCCCGTCAGGGCAAACAGCGCATTGGCAAACGCCGGCGCCAGCGGCGGCACGCCCGGTTCGCCCATGCCCGTCGGCGCGTCGCCCGATGGGACCAGGTGCACCTCGATCACCGGCATGTCGGGCATGCGCGGCACCGGGTAGTCGCCGAAGTTCTGCTGCTGCACCACGCCATCCTTGAGCGTGATGGCCGCGCCGGGAATGGTCATGCCCAGCGCCATCAGCGCGGCGCCCTGCACTTGCGCCTCGATCGTCAACGGATTGACGGCCAGGTTGCAATGCACGCCCGCCCATACCTGGTGCAGCCTGGGCGCGCCTTGGACCACGGACGCCGTCACCACGTAGGCGACCACGGAATTGAACGATTCATGCATGGCCACGCCCCAGGCCTGCCCTTTCGGCAGCTTCTTCCTGCCATAGCCGGACTTGGCCACGGCCAGGTCCAGCGCGGCGATGTGGCGCGTATGCTTCGCGTCGATCAGCTGCTTGCGGTAGGCGACGGGGTCCATCTTTGCCACATGCGCCGCTTCGTCGATCAGGGTTTCCATGACAAAGGCCGTGTGCGTCGAGCCGACGGAGCGCCACCACAGCACGGGCACGTTCGCCTTGGCCGTGTGCACGGACAATTTCATCGGCAAGGTGTACGGCTCGCCCATGCCTTCGACCATGGTGCCGTCGACGCCATTTTTCACCATGAAGGCTTCGAACGGCGTGCCAGCCATGATGGACTGGCCCACGATGGTGTGGTCCCAGGCGAGGATCTTGCCTTTGGCGTCGAGGCCGATCTGCGCACGGTGCACATGCGACGGCCGGTAGTAGCCGCCCTTGATGTCGTCCTCGCGGCTCCACATCAGCTTTAACGGGCCGCTCTTGCCCGCCGCCCGGTACGCCTTGGCCACATTGACGGCTTCGACCACGTAATCGGACGAGGGCACGGCGCGCCGGCCGAAACCGCCGCCGGCCATCATCGTGTGCAGGGTCACCTGTTCGAGTTTCAGGCCGGACGTGGCGGCAATCGCCGCCTGGTCGCCGGTCTGGAATTGCGAGCCCACCCACATCGTGCATTTGTCCGCTTGCAGGTCAACGACGCAGTTGAGCGGTTCCATCGGCGCGTGCGCCAGGTAGGGAAATTCGTAGACGGCTTCGATCTTTTTCGGCGCCTTGGCCAGCTTGCCCATGTCGGCAGGCTTGGCGACCGTGCCCGGCGTTTTCGCCAGCGCCTTGAAGGCAGCCAGTTGCTGGTCGCTGCTGACCTTTTCCACGGCGCTGGTATCCCACTCGATCACCAGCGCGTCGCGTCCCTGCTTGGCGGGCCAGTAACCGTCGGCAATCACCGCCACGCCGCTGCCGCCACGGTCGGTCTTCACTTCCAGCACCTCCAGCACGCCCTTGATGGCCTTGGCCTTGCTGGCGTCGAACTTCGCTACTTTCGCGCCAAACACGGGCGGGCGCGCCACCATCGCCACTTTCGCGCCGGGCGGCTTGAAGTCGATACCGAACTGCTGTTTTCCCGTGGACTTGGCGGCCGCGTCGAGCCGTTTCACGGGTTGGCCGATGATGGCAAAGTCACGCGGGTCCTTCAGCTTGACGGTGGCAGGTACGGGTTGGCGCATGGCCGCGTCGGCAAGTTCGCCAAACGTCGCCTTTTGCCCGCCGGGGCCATACAGCACGCCCTTGGCGGCGCGCACCTGATCAGGGTTGACTTTCCACTGCGCGGCGGCGGCGCCCACCAGCATGGCGCGCGCCTTGGCGCCGATTTCGCGGTACTGCGTGAACGAATGGGCGATGCTGCCCGAGCCGCCCGTCATCTGCATGCCGTAGGCGGCATCCTTGTACTGCTCGCCGGCGGGCGCCAGCGCGCCATGCACCAGGCTCCAGTCTGCGTCGAGTTCCTCGGCGATCAGCATGGGCAAGCTCGTTTGCACGCCCTGGCCGAATTCCAGCCGGTTCACCTGCACCGTCACCGTGTTATCGGGGGCGATGTGCAAGAAGGCGTTCGGCGCGTACGCGGGCTTGGCGGGGGCGGCATCGGCCGCCTGCGCCAGCTTGCCGGCGCCGGGCAGGAAAAAGCCCAGCATCAAGCCGCCGCCGGCCACCGCGCCGGCCTTCATGAAACCGCGCCGCGAGACGCCATCGGCCGCGCCAACCACAGCCACCGGCGCCGCTGCCAGTGCCGCGCCCAGGGTCACGCCGCCATGCTGCAATGCTTCCTGATTCAACCATTCGATACGCATGTCGCTCTCCTCAGGCCAGGGTCTTGGCCGCGTCCTTGATGGCCGCGCGGATCCGTTGATAGGTGCCGCAGCGGCAGATATTGCCGCTCATGGCGCCGTCGATGTCGGCATCGCTGGGCGCCTTGTTGCTGCGCAGCAGCGCCGTGGCGCTCATCACCTGGCCGCTTTGACAGTAGCCGCATTGCGGCACGTCGTGGCGCACCCATGCCGCCTGCACGGCCTTGCCCACCTGGTCGTTTTCCATCGCTTCGATGGTGGTGATCTTTTGCGCGCCGACCGAGGAAATCGGCGTGATGCAGGAGCGGATCGGCTGGCCGTCGAGGTGCACCGTGCAGGCGCCGCACAGGGCCGCGCCGCAACCGAATTTGGTGCCCGTCATGTTCAGGTTATCGCGCAGCGCCCACAGGATGGGCGTGGAAGGATCGGCGTCGACCTGCGTGTCGCGTCCGTTGATATTCAAGGTAATCATCTGCTGCTTCCCCTTTTTTGGATTGTTATGGCGTCTACAAACAACACTTGATGATACGACAGCGGAAAAAAGTGCAAAAAAAAGCGCGCCTTGCGAGGGCGCGCCGTCCAGCCTTCCTGGCGACAGCCCGGATTACTTAATGGTCGAGAATTTCTGTTCCAGCGTCTTCGCATCGACCGCGCCCGGAATGCGGCTGCCGTCGGCAAAGAAGATGGCCGGCGTGCCCGAGACGCGCAACTGCTGGCCCAGGGCCAGGATTTTTTCATGCGGGTTGGCGCACGTGGCGGCGACCGTGGCAGGCGCCTTGCCGTTCAACATCCAGTCATCCCAGGCCTTGTTGCGGTCAGGTGCGCACCAGACATTGCGCGACTTGACGATGGAGTCCGGCGACAGGATGTTGTACATGAAGGTGTAGACGGTGACGTTGTCGATTTCCTTCAGCGCGTTCTGGCGGAAGCGCTTGCAATAGCCGCAGTTCGGATCTTCGAACACGGCGATCACGCGCTTGCCATTGCCCTTGACGGTTTTCATGGCCGAGTCGAGCGGCAGGTCGGAGAACTTGATGCGGTTGACTTCGTCCAGGCGCACCTTGGTCAGGTCTTGCGAGGTCTTGGCATCGAATACGTGGCCGACGAACAGGTATTGCGCGGCCTTGTCCGTGTACAGGATATCGCCACCCGTGCGCACTTCGTACAGGCCGCCGTACGGCGTTTCCTTGACCGAGTCGACCTTGGCGCCTTCGCCCAGGCGCGGCTCGATCAGCTTTTTGATGCTCGCTTCCGTCGGCGTTTCCGCGCCGGCGCACGACATCATCAGGCCCGAGGCCATCAGCAAGGCGATTTTGCTCATGCTTCTGTTCATTGTTATCACTATCACTTCTCCACTTGAAACGCCTGGCGGAACTGGCCTCTGGCCCGGCGTCGTTATCTCTTTGATAAAACGATCGCCGCAGACCAGCTGCGGCGACCTTGAATTTTCACTGCTACTATTATCCGGCGCTATCTTAAGATTTACTGATGTCCCAATGCATGCGCAATCATTTTTCGCTTCAGCGCCGGCAATTTATCGAGCAAGTTTAATCCCAAATTGCGAACCACGCGCAACGGCTCCAGATCGGCGCCGAATAATCGCGCCAGGCCATCGGTGGCCAGCTGCATCAGCAGCACGTCTTCCTTGCGCGCGCGCGCATAGCGGGCCAGCACGCGCTCGTCGCCGATGCCGCGGTGCGCTTCGCGTTCACTGATCGTCTTGACCAGCTGCGCCACGTCCGCAAAGCCCAGGTTCATGCCGTGGCCGGCCATCGGGTGCACCACGTGGGCGGCGTCACCGACCAGGGCCACGCGCGGCGCCACCATGGCGTGCGGGCGCATCAGGGTCAGCGGAAACGCGCGCACCAGCTCCGGCTGCAGCGGCGTGAGCTTACCCAGTTTGTCGTGGCAATACGCGGCCAGGCGCGCGGCCAGCGCGTCGGCCGATTCGGACATCAAGGTATCGGCCAGCGCATCGGGCGCCGACCAGACGAGGGAAACGCGGTCGCCCGGCAGCGGCAGCAGCGCGACGATGCCTTCGCTGCCCGTAAACCACTGGTGGGCCGCGCCATGGTGCGGCTTTTCGCAGGCGAAGTTGCTGACCACGCCGCGCTGGCCGTAGGAGCGGTAATCGAGGCCGATGTCGCACTGGCCGCGCACCCAGGACTGGGCGCCGTCCGCGCCGACCACCAGCGCGCAGGTGATGGTGTCGCCGCCATCGAGGTGCACGATGGCCGAGTCGTTCGTCCATTCCAGGCGGCTGGCGCGGCCCTGCACCACATTGACGTTCGGCGCGAATTTCAGCGCGGCGTCCAGCGCCTGGCCCAGGTTGCGGTCCTCGATGATCCAGGCCAGGGTATTCACATGGGCGCCGTAGGCGTCGAAACCGAGTCCGCCCGCCTGCGCGCCGTCGCCGTTGACCAGCATGGCGTCGACGGGCGCCACCCTGTCGGTCTCCAGGGCGCCCCACACCTTCAGCGAAGACAGCAACTGGTGCGCCGTGTGATTGAGCGCATACACGCGCACATCCCAACTGGCTTCGAGCGGCTTGATCGTGGGTGCCGGCGGACTCACCGGGGATAACAGGGTGACGCTTTGTCCTGCCTGGGCAAACGCCAGCGCCGTGGTTTTCGCGATGGCGCCATTGCCGACGATGCAAACGTCGCTGTGGCTATGCATGAAGCGCCGCATGGTGGGGGGAGTGGGACTGTTCATGCGGCCATTATAGCGTTTGCCGGCTCCGTTTCAGCATGCGCGTGCGCCGGCGCAAACGGCGAAAAGCCAAAGATTTTCACTATTCTTGATCCTGGCGCAGAAATGCCTGCGCCCGCGTCGGGCGTGCCGATGAAGGTGACGGGCGTGGCCGCCTCGACCGCCAGTTGGCGTGTTTGGTCGTCGACAAGATCCAGACCATGTCCTGCCAACCGCCACACCATGCCCCCATCCTTTGTTGATAAAAATACTACCTGCGACAATAAAAGGCAGGCATACCCAGAAAATCCAGGAAAATTTACAGTCGGCTCTTGCATTCGTGTTTTGGTCTGCTATAATTCGCCACCTTGGCCTGGTAGCTCAGTCGGTAGAGCAGAGGATTGAAAATCCTTGTGTCGGTGGTTCGATTCCGCCCCGGGCCACCAAGAATTCGTAATACGTTCAAAAACGCCACCTTCGGGTGGCGTTTTTGTTTGTGCAATACACATTCCCGACATCAGCCCGTCTCCATGGCCACGCCCCGGCGAATGGCTGGCCTATCTCCTGGCAGCACCATCACCCGATCTTTCCAGCGCCACTTTGCGCGCGCTCATGTCCGCGCTGGCAGAAATGGGCAAAATCGCAGATCGTCGATACATTCCCTCGGTTCTCACAGGTCTTTTGCTCATCAAGGGGTCGCCATGAAGCATTTCATCGTCCTTGCCTTCTCGGCCATCGTTTTAGCGTGCCCTTCGGCCATTGCCGGCACGCAAGTCCTCGGCGCGGAAATAGGCGTCACCACCAGCGAGCAGCTGCGAAAAGCGCTGTCCAGGAACACCAAAATTCGAGACCGGGGAGTCAACCAGTACAGCGGCGGGAAGATGCTGGCGACAGATGGTTCATCCTACGACATTCAAGGGCTCACGGAAGTCGTGTATATCTTCGACGCCCAGGGCAAGCTTGCCGGCGTCATCATGGATATGGATAAAGACCGTTTCGCATCGATTTATCAACTGCTGCGGCAAAAGTATAAGGTCCGCTCAGAGAGGCGCCCTTTTGTCGGAGATCAATATGCTCTCTTCAAACCTGCAGACGCAACAATCGAACTCGATGCGCCGCACCTGAGTTTTACGATGGAGGTGCGCTATCTGCGTAACGACCTCCTGCAGAAGTTCAACGCCGATACGGCGGCAGAAGAAGCCGCGAAGAAAAAAACTGAGGCCGAGAAATTCTAAGTAGGTCGTGGGAAATTATTGTGAAGTAATGACGAACAGCACCGGATGCTCTGCAAGGCGCCCGCACGCCTATGAAAACGGGCCGTTCCCGGCCCGCTCGCTACACCATCCGACGCACCTGGCGCCGCGAGATCTCCCTCTTACCACATCAAATCATCAGGAATCTGGAACGCCGCATACGGATCGTCCTCGTCCACTTGCGTGCTGGCCTGTTTCACGCGCACGACGATGGCCGGATCGCGTTCGGCGATCTTGTCGGCGATGATGCGCGGCACCAGTTCCACGGCGCCGCCCAGGCAGATGATCACCAAACGGCCCGCCACCAGGTGGGCCTGCACGGCGGCCGTCACGTAGATGCGCTCGATCTTGTTGTTAAACGTGAAGTTATATGGCAGCTCGCCGTGGTTGCCCTTGCTCTGGCGGTTCTTTTGCACCATTTGCGCGATCTGCGCCACGATGGCCTTCTGGTTGGCGGCCGCGTCGCGCTGGGCGTTCAGTTCGCGCGCGCGTTCGGCGTTCTTGCGCTGCGTCTCGAGCGCGGCCAGGCGCACCTCGTCAACGCTTTGCGTGCCGCTCTTGCGCTCGTCCTTTTTTTGCTTGCTCTTGTCCTGGTTGGCCAGCTTGACCTTCTTCTTGTCGACCAGGCCGGCCTTTAAAAACTGCTCTTGCAACGAGACCATAACTACTCCGTATTGAGGGTGCGCCGGCCAAGGCAGCGGCATCGGCCGGTGGAAAGACGCTAGCATAGCAAAAAACAGGAGCGCTGCCGCCGCAACATGGCTGCCCGGGCCAGCCGGTGGACGCATGGCGCCTGACAGTAACAAAAAGACACACTCGCGTGGGAATTTTGTTGATAAATGTCATATAGTTAGTTACGTTCTGCATATCGGCAGTGAACTGCCGATTGCACGTCCCCTTCCATCGCCTGCGTCTACAAGGATTTGCCATGAAACAATTAATCGCCCTCTGCATCGCTGCCGCGTTTGCCAGCACCGCCTTTGCCGCCGCACCGGAAGCGGCCCCCGCCGCCAAGACGGCGCAGCAGTCGAAAATGACCACCTGCAATGCGGACGCCGCCGGCAAGAAGGGCGATGATCGCAAAACCTTCATGAAGGAATGCCTGAGCGCCAAGCCGGCGCCGGCCATGACGCAGCAAAACAAGATGAAAACATGCAATGCCGATGCCAAGGACATGAAGGGCGACGCGCGCAAGGCATTCATGAAAGAATGCCTGAGCGCACCGAAAAAATAAGCGCCGGTTCGAAGCCCCAGTGTGCGCTTCACCCCATAGCGCCAGCCGGAAGGCTGGCTTTTTTTTGCCAGCAACCCGCCGCCAGGCATGCAACCATGCTTAATGATCAAGATGACATGGAGAAAGATAACGCGTAGTATTTAATCAACCTACTGCTCAGTACGGTTACACGGCATTCTGGAGAAAGGACGGCAGCGTGGTGGCGTCGAACGATCTCGCGCACTGGCGCGGCCAGGTCTTCAAGCACCTGCTGCAGGTGGTGCTGCTGCTTGGCTTCGTGACGGCCATTCCCAGCGCGCTGCTGGCCGCGAGCGAAGCCATCTGGTCCATTGTCGCCCTCGACTTGCTGGCCCTCGGCTGGATCGGCGTCATCTGGCATCTGCGCGCCATGCCCTACCGCTGGCGCGTGTGGCAATTCCTCATCGTCGCCTACCTGGTGGGCGTGGGCCTGCTGCTGAAAATCGGCCCCGTCAGCCAGATCTACATGATGCTCATGCCCGTGCTGGCGGCACTGCTGCTGGGCATGCGACCCGCCCTGTCCACCCTGGCCCTGACCTCGCTGACCATCTTTTTACTGGGCCTGCATCCGGACGTCGCCCTGCACCTGCCGGGCACGCCCGACTCTCCCGTGCTGCGCGCGCTGATCGTGGCCCTGAACTTCCTGTTCATCGCCGCCGTGCTGACCCTGTCTTGCGCCTTCCTGCTGCGCCACCTGGAAAGCAGCAGCCAGGCCCTGTCGCAACGCAACGCCGAGCTGCGCTTGACGGCCACGGCGCTGGCCCGCCTGAACGACATGGTGATGATCGCCGAAGTGGCTGATGCCCCGCCCGGCCCCGGCGCCGGGACGGTATCGGCCACGCGCATCATCTTCGTCAACGACGCCTTCGAGCGCAGCAGCGGCTATGCGCGCGCCGAGGTGCTGGGCCGCAGCCTGCTGTTCCAGCAGGGCCCCGCCACCGATGAGGGCGAACTGGCGCGCGTCGCCGCCGCCATGGCCCGCGCCCAACCGGCACGCGCGGAATTGCTGAACTACAACAAGGCGGGCAAGGCGTACTGGGTCGAAGCGGAACTGGTGCCGTTTACGGATGCGGACGGCAGGCAGACGCACTGGGTGGCGGTCGAACGCGAAATCGACGAGCGCAAGCGATCGGAAGCGGACATCCACCGCCTGGCCTTCTACGACGTGCTGACGGGCTTGCCCAACCGTCGCCTGCTGATGGACCGCATCGCCCACTTGCTGGCCGCCGCGCCGCGCGACCAGTCCATCAGTGCGCTGATGTTCATCGACCTCGACCACTTCAAGCACATCAACGACGCGCGCGGCCACGCCACCGGCGACGCGCTGCTGCGCCTGGCGGGCGAACGGCTGGCACAGCTGATGCGAAAGGCCGACACGGTGGCGCGCATCGGCGGCGACGAATTCGTCGTGCTGCTGGCGCACCTGGCCGATGACGTGCACGGCGCGGCCCATGCGGCGGCCCAGGTGGCCGAGAAAATCCGCGCCGCCATCGCGCGCGACTTCGAGATCGGCGGGCAGTCGTATCATTGCAGCGCCAGCATCGGCGTGACCCTGCTGCCGAAAGCGCAGCAGCAGGCGCACGACCTGCTGCGCGAAGCCGATATCGCCATGTACCGCGCCAAGGCCGAAGGGCGCAACGGCATCGCCTTCTTTGAAGCGGCCATGCAGGCGGACGTGGAGCGTCGCCTGACCCTGGAACGGGCGCTGGCGCGAGCGCTCGATGCCAATCAATTATGCATGCACGTGCAGCCGCAGGTCGACCGCCATGGCCGGGTGACGGGCGCCGAATTGCTGATGCGCTGGCCGCAGCCGGACGGCAGCTTTATCGCACCGGGCATCTTCATCCCCATCGCCGAGGAATCAGGGCTGATCGTCAAGCTGGGGCATTGGGCCCTGCGCGAAGCGTGTCGCGCCGCCAGCCTGCTGGCGCAGGCGGGATCACCCGTCGCCCTGTCGGTGAACGTCAGCCCGGCCCAGTTTCGCCAGCCCGATTTCACCTGCCGCGTGCAGGCGGCGCTGGCCGAACACGGCACGCCGGCCGGCGCCCTGATCCTGGAACTGACGGAAGGCTTGCTGATCGACCAGCGCGACGCCTCGCTGGCGCGCATGCGCGAACTGGCAGCCCTGGGCATCCGCTTTTCCATCGACGATTTCGGCACCGGCTATTCCAGCCTCGCCTACCTGACCTCGATGCCGCTGTACGAACTCAAAATCGACAAGCGCTTCATCGACGACACGCCGCGCGACACGGCCATCGTGCAGGCGATCCTGGCCATGGCGCGCCACCTGGGCTTGCGCGTGGTGGCCGAAGGCGTGGAAACGCAGGAGCAGGCCGACTTCCTGGTCGCCCACGATTGCGACGGCTTGCAGGGTTACCTGTATGCGCGGCCGATGCCGCTAGCCGACTTTCTCACCTGGCTGGCCCGGCAGCAAGCTTAGCTTTCCGACATTTCCTGTACGAAACTCCTCCGCTAGAATACCGGCCTCATAGCCTGTACCTTCACCATCCCCTTTGACTAAAGTGATCCCCGATGCGTCTGGTTCTTCCCCTGCTGCCGCTGTTGCTCTCTCTGCTGCCCGCCGCGCATGCGGCCCCTTCCACCACCGCCCCCACGCCGATCACCCTGGACCAGGCCATGGCCGATCCCGACTGGATCGGCACACCCGTCGAAGCGGCATGGTGGGGCTGGAATGGCCAGCTGTATTACAAGCAAAAGCGCCTCGGCTCGCCCTTGCGCGACACGTATCAAGTGGCAGGCGCGCACGCCAAACTGAATAGCGGCAAGAAGGTCGACGACGCGCAACTGGCCCATCTTGATGGCCAGCAGATGCTCGTCAACCGGGCCGGCACGCGCGCCATCCTGCTGCGCAACGGCGACTTGTTCGAGCGCGACCTGAAAAACGGCACCTTGACGCAAATCACGCGCGGCGTCTCGGCCATCAGCGACCCGCAATATTCCGCCGACGGCGGCGCCGTGCAATACCGCAGCGGCACCGACTGGTTCAGCTGGAGCCGCGTTGACCGCCTGAGCGCCCCCATCGCCCTGCTGCGCGCGGCCAAGGACCCGGACGCCAAGCCGGAAGCGGATGCCCTGCGCGAACTGCAGCTGCGCCTGATCGTCAACCTGGCGCGCCAGAAGGAAGAGCGCGACGCGGCCCGCGAGCGACGCCACGAAGAGCGCCGCCTGGACGCCACGCGCGCGCCGGAACCGATCTACCTGGGCGACAAAGTCACCATTTCCGGCAGCGCCCTGTCGCCGAATGGCCGCTGGCTGCTGTTCGTCACGCAGGACAAGGCCGCCGAGAAGGGCAAGCTGGGCAAACTGGCCCGCTACGTGACGGAAACGGGCTACCCGGAAGCGGACGACGAGCGCACGCGCGTGGGCCGCAACATGCCGATCGCGCAAAGCCTGAAACTGGCCGACCTGCGCACGGGCCAGGTGCGCGACATCGCTTTCGACAGCCTGCCCGGCATCGCCGTGGACCCACTGGCGCTTCTGCGCGCCGAACAGAAGCTGCCGCCGTTGAAAGGCAACCGCCCCGTGCGCATCGACGCCCAGCGCGACGGCATCGCCTGGACCGATGACGGCAGCAAGGTGGCCGTGCGCGTGCGCGCCATCGACAACAAGGATGGCTGGCTCGCCAACGTCGACCTGGCCAATGGCGCCTTGCTGCCCGTGCACCGCATCAGCGACGCGGCCTGGGTCAACCGCCGCGCCGAGGAATTTGGCTGGCTGCCCGACAATGCCACCCTGTGGTACCTGTCCGAGGAAAGCGGCTACGCCCACCTGTACACGAAGACGGGCGCCGCGCCGGCGCGCGCCTTGACCAGCGGCCAATGGGAAGTGAGCGCCGTCGAATGGAGCCGCGACGGCAAGAGCGCCTATTTCATGTGCAACCGGCAAGCGCCAGGCACGTATGAAGTGTGCGCCAGCACGGCCAAGGATGGCGGCGCACGCGAAGTGACGAAGTTGAAAGGCGTGGAAAACTTCGGCCTGTCGCCCGATAACGGCAAGCTGCTGCTGCGCTATTCGAGCAGCTATATGCCGGCCCAGCTGGCGACGATTTCCGTTGCAGGCGGCAAGGCGAATATTCTGACGGATACGCGCAGCGAGGCCTTCAAGGCGCGCAATTGGGTCATGCCGCAACTGGTGCAAGTGCCGTCCACGCATGGCGCAGCACCCATCTGGGCCAAGTTGTATCGCCCGGCGCAGCTGCAAGCAGGCAAACAATATCCGATCGTCATGTTCGCGCACGGCGCGGGCTACCTGCAGAACGTGACCGAGCGCTACCCTGTGTATTTCCGCGAACAGATGTTCCACAACCTGCTGGTGGAGCAAGGCTATATCGTGCTCGACGTCGACTACCGCGCCTCGCTCGGTTACGGCAGCGCCTGGCGCACGGCCATCTACCGCCAGATGGGCCACCCGGAACTGGACGATTTCATCGACGGCGCCAACTGGCTGGCGCAGCAGCACCAGGGCGACATCAACAATGTGGGCATCTATGGCGGCAGTTATGGCGGCTTCATGAGCCTGATGGCCCTGATGCGCGCCCCGGAAATCTTCAAGTCCGGCGCCGCCCTGCGTCCCGTGACGGACTGGACCACGTATAACCACGAGTACACGGCGAATATCCTGAACACGCCGGACGTCGATCCGCAGGCGTATAAAATCTCGTCGCCCATCGAATACGCCGACAAGCTGACGGGCAACCTCCTGATCGCCCATGGCATGATCGACGACAACGTGTTTTACCAGGATTCCGTGCGCCTGTCGCAGCGTTTGATCGAGCTCAAAAAGGATAACTGGGAAATGGCCAGCTACCCGATGGAACGCCACGGCTTCGTGCAGCCGGAAGCGTGGTATGACGAGTACCGCCGGATTTATCAGTTGTTCCAAAGAACCTTGAAGTAATCGTCATTGCCCGGCTCGCTCGGTAAAAACTGTCGGATTACGCGAGGCGAGGCCTCGCTAATCCGACCTACTCGCTCAGGCGTAGGTCGGATTAGCGGCGCAGCCGCGTAATCCGACACCCACACACTCCAATTACTCAGTCAAACGGCACGGGCCGCGGCGTCGTGTCCGACGATGGCGGCAGGATCGGCAGCACGATGTGCGGCTGCTTGCCCGTCAGGGTCTTCAGGAAGGCCACCAGCTTGGCATTTTCGTCGGGCGTAAACGTGCGGCCCAGTTGCAAACGGCCCATCACGTCGACGGCCTGCGTCAGGGTGGCCGCTTCGCCATCGTGGAAGTAGGGGTAGGTCAGTTCCACGTTGCGCAGGGTCGGTACCTTGAAATTGAAACGGTCCGCATCCTTGCCCGTCACGGCCGAGCGCCCTTGCGCCGTCATCGCCGTTTTATACGGTTCCACCACCCCCATCTTCTGGAAAGTATTGCCGCCCACGGCGGGACCGTTATGACAGGCGATGCAGCCGCTCGATTTGAACAGCTGGTAGCCGGCCAGCTCGTCTTTCGTCAGCGCGCTTTTCTTGCCCATCAGCCATTGGTCGAAGCGGGAACCGGGGGTTACCAGCACTTCCTCGAAGGCGGCGATGGCGCGCGTGACTTGCTCGATGGTCAATTTATCCTGGCCGAACACTTGCCGAAATTGCGCGCGGTAGGCGGGAATCGAGGCCAGCACATCGATGGCCAGCTCATGCGTAAAAGCCATCTCGCCGGGATTGGCGATGGGGCCACCCGCCTGCTCCTGCAAATCCTTGGCGCGGCCATCCCAGAATTGCGCGACGTTCATGCTGGCATTGAGCACCGTAGGCGAATTGATCGGCCCGCGCTGCCAGTTGTGGCCTATCGAGGTCTTGATGTTGTCCGTGCCGCCCATGCTCAGGTTATGGCAGCTATTGCAGGAAATAAAGCCCGAGCGCGACAGGCGCGGATCGAAAAACAGTTTCTTGCCCAGCTCGACCATGGCCGGATTGGCCACCTTGGCGGCTGTGAGCGGCTGGATCGGCTCCTTTTCGGCGGCGTGCAGCACGTTGCCGAAGGCCAGGCTGGCGATGAAGAGGAAGGGGGAAAAAGTGCGGCGCATAGTCTAACTCCTGTAAACATTGCCGAATCGGCGGCGCGCGCCGGCGCGGGAATGCAGCGCACCGGCCCGGTTGCCACCCGTACATCGCTGATTGGATGTTGATTTATATTAACTTTGACTGCTTGGCAATGAAAATGACGGGGATCAAGGATAGTCCAGCGCGCGAATCGCGCTTGCCATTTGGGCAAGCGTGGCACATGATGAAGGCATGAAAACGCCCACCTACTCCGCCCTGCTGCGCGCCGCGTGCGCCAGCTT
Source organism: Janthinobacterium sp. PSRC1-1 (assembly GCF_049897525.1). Classification (NCBI taxonomy): domain Bacteria; kingdom Pseudomonadati; phylum Pseudomonadota; class Betaproteobacteria; order Burkholderiales; family Oxalobacteraceae; genus Janthinobacterium; species Janthinobacterium sp. PSRC1-1. The sequence goes on along the minus strand of NZ_JAFCWK010000021.1, from coordinate 52,708 downwards.
CCTGCTGCTTGCCGCCAGCGCCTGCGGCAGCGCCCCCACGCAAAATGATGCGCCGCCCGCACCCGGCAATGCCAGCTTGCTGGCGCAAATCCAGGAGGAAGTGGGCGCCGCCGCCTGCGATTCCACGCAGCAATGCCACACCATCGCCATCGGCGCCAAGGCCTGCGGGGGGCCCGAGCGCTACCTGGCCTGGTCCAGCAAGGAGCATGATGGCAAGAAACTCAAGGCACTGGCCCAGGCGCAAGCCGAAGCGAGCCGCAAGCAGCAGCAGGCGGACGGCATGATGTCGACCTGCGCCATCGTCACGGACCCGGGCGCCACCTGCGAAGCGGGACGCTGCGTGCTGCAAAAGAGCGGCCTGGGCGGCAACTCGGCGATGTAAAAAAAGCCGCTGAATCAGCGGCTTGAGGGTTCTGCAACAGGTCAGGACTGCAGCTGCAAGGTCTTGATAATTTTGCTTTCCACCTTCTCGCCCGCGCCCGAGGTGGCATTCTTGCTCTCCTTGCGCAGCAGCAATAAATGGTCGCCGCTGACGCCATACTGGCGCGTCTCGTCCGTCTTTTGCGTAAAGCTGATGACGACGAAAGCGCGCCCGCTCACGTCAAAGTGGAAATGGCTGGCCAGCGGCGTGCCGTCGGCGGCGATCCATACCTCGAGGCCGCCTTCGAACTTCTTCACATACTTGCGGTCCTTTTCCGGCACCTTGTCGAGCGACAAGGTAAAGCTGAGCAAACGCGCCGGCTTGCCCTTGTAGCTATCCATTTTTTCGCCGCTGAACACGGCTTCCTCGATCTCGCGCGACAGGGCGTCCGCCGCCGACACCATGGAACGCAGCTCCGTCGCCTTCATTTCTCCCAGCGCAAAGCCGATCGGCGTCTTGACCTTCGGATCTTTCACCCTGGCGCGCTGCTCGGCTTCCACTTTCGCCAGCACCTCCTTACTGTAGAGCACCTGCAAGCCCGCCGGCCCGCCCTCGACAGCCACCGTGGCCTGGCCAGTATCGTCTTCCGCCGCCTTGCCCTCGCCCTCGCGGCGCCAGGTTTTCGATTCGACCTGTGCCTTGATCGGCATCTGGCCCTGCAAACGCGCCAGCGCCGCATTCAGATCGGCCAGGCCATCGGCCCGCGCCGTACCGCACAACAAACTGAACAAGCCCGCCACCGCCAGGCCCTGCACTCCAATACATCGCCGCATCGCCACATCCCTTCAGGTCATACAAGGATGCCAAAACACCATGTTTTGGCCATCTGTTGCATTTGAACACAGCTAGCTCTGGTCAGGTGGAAAGTCTTTCTGCTATAATTCGCCGCCTTGGCCTGGTAGCTCAGTCGGTAGAGCAGAGGATTGAAAATCCTTGTGTCGGTGGTTCGATTCCGCCCCGGGCCACCAAGAATTCAGCAGCACATAACAAAAAGCCAACCTTCGGGTTGGCTTTTTGTTTACAGGCTCAAAAAAATCTGTGCCCCGGTCCATCTATGATGCCCGGTAGGCCACCGTACTTCGGGCGGCTCCGCTTGTTGCTCAGCGTTAATATACTCCACCATGCCGAGCACGAGCGCCTGAGGTCAGGGCGCAGGCCTATTCAGTTCTTGGCACCCATGCCTTAACCTTTGCAAACATTTTTTCATGCGCCGCGTCTGTCTCATTGCTGTCAAAGGAAGCAAGCAGCCTGGATAGGGTTGCGGCTTTATGACCTCTGAAGCTAGATAAGAGGCACCAGAAATAAGCTTGCTGAATATCCTGCGGGACGCCTCTGCCGTAAAGGTACATCAAGCTCAAATTGTACTGCGCGCCAGCATCGCCTTGATCCGCCGCCCGGCGATACCATTTAACCGCTTGCTTCTCATCCTTGGTAGGCCCGCGACTGCTGCTATACAGCACGCCCAGATTGTATTGCGCATCGACGTAGCCTTGCTCCGCAGCCTTGCGATACCAGGTCGAGGCTTCCTCTTCGTCACGCGGCACCCCTGTACCGTTGGCATAAGCCAATGCCAAACTGAACTGTCCCCGCGAACTCCCCTGCGCCGCCGCTTTTCGATACCAGCTCACCGCTTGCTGCTCGTCTTTCGGGACACCATCCCCTGTGGCGAGCGCCAAGCCCAATTCAAGCTGTGCGTTGGCATGCCCTTGTTCACCAGCCTTGCGATACCAGCTCACCGCCTGCTGTCCGTCCACAGGCATGCCCCACCCGTCTGCCGCTGCCGTTCCCATACGATATTGAGCACGAGCAAACCCATCATCGGCGGCTCTGCGATACCAACTGATAGCTTGCACTGGATCCTTGGAAACCCCGTGTCCGAATTCGTACATCCCTCCCATGAAAAACTGGGCGAGAGCGTAGCCCTGCTCTGCCGCCTTGCGATGCCAAGCCAGAGCCTGTTGCCAATCCTGGGGGACTCCCTTGCCTTTGCCGTACATCACGGCCAGGTTCTGCTGCGCATCGGCCAAGCCCTGCTCCGCAGCTTTTCGATACCATGAAATCGCCCGTTGCTCATCTTTTGAAGTACCCACACCGTTGGCGTACATCTCGCCCAATTTGTTCTGCGCCACTGCATTACCATCCGCAGCAAGTTTCGCGTAGCCCGTTAAAGACGCAGCGTAATCTTTCGTCGCATATGCCGTGTTGACTTCGTCTAATGTCGGGGACGACATAGCGGCTTCGGCAGCAAGTGCGAGTGTCAACAGACATGTCAAAAAATAGAATTTCATGGTTGTATGACCTTTATCAGAAAAAATTTCTTCCAAACCATTTAGACGGAAAGTCGCTACATTCGAATGCGGGCCGAAGCGTTCGGCCGACGAACGGAATATCCACGGTAAGGTTCCCGCTGCTAGAGGTCGTTCGTGCCATCGATATCAGGGGTAAACGCCGTCGAAGTTGACGTTTATTTCGAAGAGGCACTCGGACTGGTCAGCGGATAGTGTCTCCCTTTTATGCTGCAATTGATGATCCAAATGAGAGATCATTGCCCTTGATCAACTATGGTTTGCCGTGCGCGCACCGCACTCTGGGATGCCCGATTGATTGCACCTTCTTGATTTCAAGAATGATCTCGAAGATAAATATAAATGTGATTTATTTAACATCTCTCAGCATCGAGATTGAAAATCCTTGTGTCAGCGGTTCGATTCCGCCCCGGGCCACCAAGAATTCAGCAGTGCATAACAAAAACCTTCTATCCCACCGCTATGTACGCAAACGTACGGACTACAGCCGCCCAAGGGCCCATGCTGCAGGCAGACCACACACCCTTCCCGCCGCCAGCGCCCTGCGCGACACGGCGGAACGGCCACCTGATCGGATTTCCCCGCCACACCGCCATGCGAAACTCGCGCCCGACGCCGTCGAGCCGTTCCGTACATAACGGCACACTGCCAAAGGATGCATCATGAAAACTACCCTGATATTGCTCGCGCTCGCCTCTACCCTCGCCCTGACCGCTTGCCAGCGCGAAACGCCACCGGCGCCTACCGTCGTGCAAGTCGTTCCCGGCGCGCCTGGCCCTGCCGGCGCCACCGGTGCCCCGGGTGCGGACGCGCCTGCTGGCGCGACGGGCGCTACTGGCGCCACGGGCCAGACCGGCGACAGCGGTGCCGCAGGATATGACGGCGCCAAGGGTGCCACTGGCGCACAAGGCAACGATGGCGCCAAGGGCGACGAAGGCGCCAAAGGTAAAACGGGCAAAACGGGCGAGACGGGCGACACCGTGATCGTCGTTCCACAACGTTAATACGCCCCACGCCACACACCACAACGCCAACCCCTGCGGTTGGCGTTGTGCGTATGCGCTGTAGCGCACAGTAACATCGGCCACATCAGCCTACCCTGTCCCTATTCAATGGGAGATATCGCATGCTGACGATCATACTGATGCTGGCCCTGCTGGGCCTGCTTGTACTGTTCGCGCCCGGCCCCGTGCGCCGCGCCCTGCTCGCTCCGCGCCTGCTGGCCTTGTTCAAGCGCATTCTGCCAACCATGTCCGACACGGAACGCGACGCCCTCGAGGCGGGCACCACGTGGTGGGATGCCGACCTGTTTTCCGGCCGGCCCGACTGGACAAAACTGCATGCCTATGGCCGCGCCACGCTCACGGCCGAGGAGCGCCACTTTCTTGAGCATGACGTCGAGCGCTTGTGCGAACTGGTCAATGACTGGGAAACGCAGCGGCAACTCGACTTGCCAGCGCAGGCGTGGGCCTACATGAAAAGCCAGGGTTTCCTCGGCATGATCATCCCGAAACAATACGGCGGCAAACAGTTCTCCGCCTACATGCACTCGCAGGTGGTGATGAAACTGTCGAGCCGCTGCTCGGCGCTGGCTGTCAGCGTGATGGTACCCAATTCGCTGGGGCCGGCCGAACTGCTGCTGCACTACGGCACCGACGCCCAGAAAGATTATTATCTGCCGCGCCTGGCCGCCGGCACCGAGATTCCCTGCTTTGCCCTCACCAGCCCGTATGCGGGTTCCGACGCGGCCGCCATTCCCGACCTGGGCGTGGTGTGCATGGGCATGCATGAGGGGCGCGCCACTGTGGGTTTCCGCCTCAGCTGGAACAAGCGCTACATCACCCTGGCGCCCGTGGCGACCTTGCTGGGCCTGGCATTCCAGACCAGCGATCCCGACCATCTGCTCTCCAACAACGATGCACCGGGCATCACCTGCGCCCTGATCCCCGCCAGCCACGACGGGGTGGTGATCGGCCGCCGCCACCATCCCTTGAACGCCGCCTTCCAGAACGGCCCCACGTCCGGTACAGACGTCTTCATCCCCATCGACTGGGTCATCGGCGGCCAGGCGCAAGTGGGTAAAGGCTGGCGCATGCTGATGGAATGCCTGGCGGCGGGGCGTGCCATCTCTCTGCCCTCGTCCAGCGTGGGCATGGGCAAGATGGCCGTGCGCGGCACCGGCGCGTATGCGGCCGTGCGGCGCCAGTTCAACATGCCGATCGGCAAGTTCGAAGGGGTGCAGGAAGCGCTGGCGCGCATGGGCGCCAACCTGTACCTGATGGATGCGGCCCGCACCCTGGCCGCGCACGCCGTCGACCTGGGTGAAAAACCGGCCGTCATTTCCGCCATCGTCAAATACCACGTCACGGAACGGGGACGCGCGCTCGTCAATGACGGCATGGACATTCTCGGCGGCAAGGGCATCTGCGTGGGGCCGAACAATTTCCTCGCCAGCGCTTACCAGCAAATCCCCATCGCGATCACCGTCGAAGGCGCCAACATCCTCACGCGCAGCCTGATCATCTTCGGCCAGGGCGCCATCCGCGCGCATCCGTATGTGCTCAGGGAAATGGCCGCCGTGGGCGAAAGCGACGGTCGCAAGGCCGTGCGCGATTTCGATGCGGCCTTCTTTGGCCACGTGGGCTTTGTGCTGGGCAACCTGGCCAGAGGGCTGTGGTACGGGCTGGGTGGCGCGCGCCTGGCGGCTGTGCCCGACGCCGGCGCACCCGCACTGGCCCCCTACTACCGCGCGTTGACGCGGCTGTCGACGGCGTTTGCCGTCATGACCGATATGTCGATGTTCGTGCTCGGTGGCGAACTCAAGCGCCGCGAACGGCTGTCCGCCCGCCTGGGCGATGTGCTGGCGCAGCTGTACCTGGCGTCGTCCGTGCTGAAGCGCTACGAGGACGATGGCCGTTTGGCCGCCGACCTGCCCTATGTGCACTGGTCGCTGCAAGATGCGCTGCTCAAGGCGCAGCAGGGCTTGACGGGCGTGCTCGACAATTTCCCCGCGCGCGTACTGGCCGTGCTGCTGCGCACCCTGCTGTTCCCGTTCGGCCTGCCCCATCGTCCGCCGTCCGACGAACTCGGCAGTGAAGTGGCGCTGGCCCTGCAAACGCCGGGCGCCGACCGCGAGCGCCTGCTGGCCGACGGCCATGTGGCCAGCGACAGCGGCGATCCCGTGGCTTGCGCCGAGCGGGCACTGGCCTTGCTGCCCGACGTGCTGCACATCGAAAAGCGCCTGAAAGACACGCCCGAAGGCGCGGCCCTGCGGCACCTGCCGCAAAGCCTGTCCGCCATGCAGCCATGGCTGGCGGCAGCCAAGGCGGCAGGCACCGTCAGCTGCCAGGAGCACAATACCTTGCTCGAATATGCGCGCCTGGTCGATGGCTTGATCCAGGTCGACGATTTTTCGCCCGCCGCAGCGCACGAAACGCCGGCCGCCTATCCCCGCGATGACGCCGGCGTGGTCGACGCCAGCGACAAGCCCAGCACGAGCGGCACCAGCGCCGCGTACACGACGATCAGCGACAGCCAGACGGCGCCGGGCCAGTACGCCCTGACGCCAAAATAAATGCGGGAAAACACCAGCGGCTAGAAACGCTCCATCGTTTGTCCGCGCGCAAGCATGCGAACTTCCTTGTCCCCTCTGCCGGCGCCGCCGCTTGCGCACCGCCAGGCCGCTTCCTATCATGAAACCACGCGCTGGCTGGCGGTGCAGGCAAGCCGGCGCGCCGGAACAGGCATCCTGTTTCCCGTCACTATTACCGTAATCACCTGCAACTTGTAGGAGGTACATGATGAATACCTTGACGAATGGCCAGCTCGATGCGCTGCAAGCATCATTGAGAGGGCAGCTGTTACAAGCGGACGACGCCGGCTACGACAGCGCGCGCGCCGTCTGGAATGCGATGATCGACCGGCATCCGGCCCTCATCGCGCGTTGCGCGGGCACGGCGGACGTGCGCACGGCGCTGGCGTATGCGCGCGACCACGGCCTGCCCCTGGCCGTGCGCGGCGGCGGCCACAATATCGCCGGCAGCGCCCTGTGCAACGACGGGCTGGTGATCGACCTGTCGAACATGCGCTCGGTGCATATCGATGCGCAACAGCGCCGCGCCCACGTCGACGGCGGCGCCACCTTGCACGACTTCGACCACGAAGCGCAGGCGTTCGGCCTGGCCACGCCGCTGGGCATCAATTCCACCACGGGCGTGGCGGGGCTGGCCCTGGGCGGCGGCTTTGGCTGGCTCAGCCGCACGCTGGGCCTGGCGTCCGACAACCTGCTGGCAGCCGACGTGGTCACGGCCGACGGACAATTCCTGCATGCCAGCGCGACCGAGCATCCCGACCTGTTCTGGGCCTTGCGTGGCGGCGGTGGCAACTTCGGCGTGGTCACGCGCTTCGAATTCCAGCTGCATCCCGTCGGGCCGCAAGTCACGGCCGGCCTCATCGTGTTCCCCTACGCGCAAGCGAAGGCGGTGCTGACGAAATACCGCGATTTCGTCGACGGCATGCCCGATGCACTGACCGTCTGGGCCGTCTTGCGCAAGGCGCCGCCGCTGCCTTTCCTGCCGCCCGAAGTGCACGGCCAGGACGTACTCGTCCTGCCGGTCTTTTCAACCGTACAATCGGCCGCCATGCAGGAGGCGATCGAGCGCATCGGCCGCTTCGGCCAGCCGCTGGGCATGCACCTGGGCAGCATGCCGTACACGGCCTGGCAGCAGGCCTTCGACGCGCTGCTCACGCCGGGCGCGCGCAATTACTGGAAATCGCACAACTTCACGCAGCTCAGCGACGCGGCCATCGATACCGTCATCCGCCATGCCGGCAAGCTGCCGACGCCGCAATGCGAAATCTTCCTCGGCCTGCTGGGCGCGCAGGCGAGCCGGCCGGCGCCCCAGGAGACGGCCTATCCGCACCGCGACGCCCTGTACGTGATGAACGTGCACACGCGCTGGGACGCGCCGGCCGATGACGCGCGCTGCATCGCCTGGGCACGCGACTTCTTCAACGACGCCGCACCGTATGCGACGGGCAGCGTGTACGTCAACTTCCTGACCGAGGATGAAAGCGGGCGCACGGCCGACGCGTATGGCGTCAACTATCCGCGCCTGGCGCAGATCAAGCAACGATACGATCCCGCCAACCTGTTCCGCGCCAACCAGAACATCTGTCCGGCCGCCTAGCCTGCCACGGCGCGGCGCGGCGCCTTGTAATCCCTTGATCCAGGGCAATGCAATGCGCGCGCCGCGCGCTTACAATCGCCGGCTTTGCCCTTCGCCCATGCGCCACGCTCCCGAACTCCTCCTGCCCGCCGGCTCCCTGGCCAAGATGCATGCCGCCTTCGACTATGGCGCCGACGCCGTCTACGCGGGCCAGCCGCGCTACAGCTTGCGCGTGCGCAATAACGATTTTTCAACCTTGCAAGCCTTGCAGGAAGGAATCGATGGCGCGCATGCGCGCGGCAAGCAGTTCTTTGTCGCCAGCAATATCTTCGCCCACAACGCCAAGCTGAAAACGTATCTGCGCGACATGGAGCCGGTGATCGCCATGCGTCCCGACGCCCTGATCATGGCCGACCCCGGCCTGATCATGATGGTGCGCGACAAGTGGCCGGACGTCCCCGTGCACCTGTCCGTGCAGGCGAATGCCGTCAACTGGGCCGACGTGAAATTCTGGCACCGCATGGGCCTGACGCGCGTCATTTTGTCGCGCGAACTGTCGCTCGACGAAATCGAGGAAATCCGCCAGCGCTGCCCGGAGATGGAACTCGAAGTGTTCGTCCACGGCGCCCTGTGCATCGCCTATTCGGGCCGCTGTTTGCTCTCCGGCTACTTCAATCACCGCGACCCGAACCAGGGCACCTGCACCAATTCCTGCCGCTGGGATTACAAGGTGAAAAATGCGTCCGAAGACGCCAGCGGCGACCTGGGCGGCATGCAGGTGGTGCCGCTGGAATTTCACCAGGCGCTGGCCGAGGCCGACAACAATGCGTTTTCCGCCCTGCACCAGCAGCCGCGCCACCCGCTGGCCGACCAGCCCTACTTTATCGAAGAAGCCCAGCGCCCGGGCCAGCTGATGCCCATCCTCGAAGACGAGCACGGCACCTACATCATGAATTCGAAGGACTTGCGCGCCGTCGAGCATATCGAGCGCCTGGTCAAGATCGGTGTCAATTCGCTCAAAGTCGAGGGCCGCACCAAGTCGCTGTACTATGCGGCGCGCACGGCGCAAGTGTACCGCCAGGCCATCGATGACGCCGTGGCGGGCCGTCCTTTCGATATCAGCCTGCTGGGTCAGCTGCAAGGCCTGGCCAACCGCGGCTACACGGACGGTTTTTACCAGCGCCATCACACGCAAACGCACCAGAACTACATGCGCGGCGCGTCCGAGGCGGACCGCAGCCAGTACGTGGGCGACGTGCTGGGCGTGACGGACGGCTGGGCCAGGGTGGAAGTGAAAAACCGCTTCGCCGTGGGCGACCGCATCGAGGCCCTGCATCCGGGCGGCAACCGCGATTTCACCATTGCCCGCATGCTCAGCGATGATGGCAAGGAGATCCAGGTCGCGCCCGGCAGCGGCCACTTCGTGCGCATCGAACTCGACGGGGCGCTGGACAAGGCCTTGCTGGCACGCTATTTGTAACCGCCAGTCTGGCAAGCGGTGTGGCGAGCAGTTTCCAAGTGTTTGATTTGACAAGTAAAAATCCGCACACCGCCGCTTAAACAATTTGTTTAAGCCTCAACATTGCTATACGATACGGCCACCCTGCGCCCGGGGCCGTTATCGGAACCCGGTGCGTCCCTGACACGTTCACCGGAATCCCCGATGCCACCTGCCACACCCGCCCTCATCACCAATGACGCCGTCGTCCTCGGCCTGCTCGCCATGACCCTGGGGGCCGTCTTCTGGAGCGCCTCCCGCGCGGACGGCTTCTGGAAAAAGTTCTATACCTATATCCCGTCGCTGCTGATGTGCTACCTGATCCCGGCGCTGCTCAACACCTTCGGCATCATCGACGGCAACGCCTCCGGCCTGTACGCCGTGGCGCGCGACTATCTGCTGCCCAGCGCGCTGGTGCTGCTGTGCGTGGCCATCGATTTCGGCGGCATCATCCGCCTCGGCCCCAAGGCCATCATCATGTTTCTCACAGGAACGCTCGGCGTGATGCTGGGCGCCCTCGTCTCGTTCGAAGCCTTGCGGCTGATCCACCCGGAAACGGTGGCGGGCGACACCTGGCGCGGCATGACGACCGTCGCCGGTTCGTGGATAGGCGGCGGCGCCAACCAGGCAGCCATGAAGGAAGTGTTTGAAGTCGATGCCACGCTGTTCGGCCAGTTCGTCGCCGTCGACGTGCTGGTGGCCAACGTCTGGACGGCCGTGCTGCTGTTCCTGGCTGGTCGCGCGGGCGCCTTCGACCGCTGGACCGGTGCGGATTTATCCGCCATCAATGCGCTCAAGGACAGCATCGAAAGTTATCGGGCCCAGCATGCGCGCATTGCCACCTTGACCGACATCATGATCATCCTCGGCGTGGGTCTGGGCGTGACGGGCCTGTCGCACTTCCTGGCCGGCCCCATCATCAGCTGGATCGCCACCCTGCCGGCCGAGTGGCGCTTGCAGGATTACAGCCTGACATCGAACTTCTTCTGGATCGTCGTGCTCGCCACCACCTTCGGCCTGCTGCTCAGCTTTACCCGCGCGCGCAGCCTGGAAGGCGCGGGCGCCTCGACCATCGGCTCGGCCATGCTGTACGTGCTGGTGGCCACCATCGGCATGCACATGGACTTGAAAGCCCTGTTCGACAAGCCTTTCCTGTTCCTGCTGGGCCTGATCTGGATCGCCGTGCATGGCGGCCTGATGCTGCTCGTCGCCAAGCTGATCCGCGCGCCCCTGTTCTTCATGGCCGTCGGCTCGCAGGCGAACATCGGCGGCGCCGCCTCGGCCCCCGTCATCGCCAGCGCCTTCCACCCATCGCTGGCGCCCGTCGGCGTGCTGCTGGCCGTGCTCGGCTACGCGCTGGGCACCTATGGCGCCTACATCACGGGATTGATCTTGCGCGGCATGGCGGGGTGACGCTCCTGGCAACACGGTAACGACAACGCCAGCCTTCGGGCTGGCGTTGTCGTTTACTGCTCGCATCGTTCGCAGCGTCCTAAAAATCCCCAAAATGTAGCAGAAACCCCTCAAAACCAAATTTCCGCACCATTTTTGTGCGAAATCTGCGATGATAGTTGCCCAAATAACCGATTACCTCCATGGAATTCTGATGAAATACGCATCTGCTCACGAGTATGTCCAGCATGTCGCCGCACGCAATCCAGGTCAACCCGAGTTTCTGCAAGCCGTCACCGAAGTCATGGAGAGCTTGTGGCCATTCCTGGAACAGCACCCGAAATACGCGGAACAAGGCTTGCTGGAACGCTTGATCGAGCCCGAGCGCGTGGTCATGTTCCGCGTGTCGTGGGTCGATGACCATGGGCAAGTACAAGTCAATCGCGGCTACCGCATCCAGCACAGCATGGCCATCGGACCGTACAAGGGCGGCATCCGCTTCCACCCTTCCGTGACCCTGTCCGTGCTGAAATTCCTCGCCTTCGAACAGACGTTCAAGAATGCGCTGACCACCTTACCGATGGGCGGCGGCAAGGGCGGCGCCGATTTCGATCCGAAGGGCAAGAGCCCGGGCGAAGTGATGCGTTTCTGCCAGGCTTTCGTCAGCGAACTGTTCCGCCACGTGGGTGCGGACACGGACGTGCCGGCCGGCGACATCGGCGTGGGCGGGCGCGAAGTGGGCTACATGGCCGGCATGATGAAAAAACTCAGCAACCGTGCCGACTGCGTGTTCACGGGCAAGGGCGCCAGCTTTGGCGGCTCGCTGATGCGGCCGGAAGCGACGGGCTACGGCACCGTGTATTTTGCAGAGGAAATGCTGAAAACGCGGGGCCGCTCGTTCGAAGGCATGCGCGTCTCCGTGTCCGGTTCGGGCAACGTGGCGCAGTACGCGGTGGAAAAAGCCATGGCCATGGGCGCGAAAGTCATCACCGTCTCCGATTCGAGCGGCACCGTCATCGACGAAGACGGTTTCACGCCGGACAAGCTGGCCATTCTGATGGAGATCAAGAACCATCTGTACGGCCGGGTCAGCGACTACGCCGAACGCACGGGCGTGCGCTTCGAAGCGGGCGTGTCGCCATGGCATGTGCCGGTCGACATCGCCCTGCCCTGCGCCACGCAAAATGAATTGAACATCGACGATGCGCGCACCTTGATCGCCAATGGCGTGCAATGCGTGGCCGAAGGCGCCAACATGCCCACCACCATCGAGGCGGCCAAGGCGTTCGAGGCGGCCGGCGTGCTGTATGCGCCGGGCAAGGCCAGCAATGCGGGCGGCGTGGCGACTTCCGGCCTGGAAATGAGCCAGAACGCGGCCCGCATTTCCTGGCCGCGCGAGGAAGTCGATGCGCGTTTGCTGCAGATCATGCAAGGCATCCACGCCGCATGCAAGCAATACGGCACGCGCACCGATGGCACCGTCAGCTATGTCGATGGCGCCAATATCGCCGGCTTCGTCAAAGTCGCTGACGCGATGCTGGCGCAGGGGGTGATTTAAACAGGCGACCAGCGATTTGCGTAGGTCGGATTAGCGCGCAAGCGCGTAATCCGACGCCTCCGGACGCGTCAACAATGTTGTCGGATTACGCGCGGCGTTACCGCGCTAATCCGACCTACAACATTTCAGGTTTCATCAGGCTCTTGCGGCTGATCGTGCGGCCCGACACCATGAACTCGCCGTTGCCACGGTAGTGCAGGGTTTCGGGCAGCTTGGGCGAGGTGGCCACGTGGGCTTTCACGCACTCGAAGATGAAGAAGCCGCCCTTCGGATTGCCCGCCACCTGCGCCAGCTTGCATTCGAAGTTGGCGTAGCACTCGGCGATCAGCGGTGCGCCCACCAGCTCGGCCGGCTGCGGCGTCAGACCGAAGGCGGTGAATTTGTCCGTGTCTTCGCCGCTGCAATTGCCGATGGCGACCACCTGGTCGACCATGTCGGCCGTGGGCAGGTTGATCACGCATTCCATGCTGCGCTTGATCATTTCGTAGCTGTGGTTCGCATCGGAAATGAAGCAGCCGAGCAACGATGGCGTGAATTCCATCAGCATGTGCCAGGCCATGGTCATGACGTCGCTCTCGCCCTTCCAGGTGGAGCTGACCAGCACCACCGGCCCCGGTTCGAGGAAGCGGCGGATATCGGCGACGGGATAATCTTCTTTGTGGTAATTTTTCATGCAGTCTCCAGGACGCGGTACGCCATAGCATAGCCCAACGGCGCCTTGCCGGGCGCGCGGCTGTCAGCCGCGCCGCGATTTGTGTCGTTCATCGCAAATTTCTCCCCAATGGAGATGTTGCACAATAGAATACACTGATCAACTACCCAAGGAAACCGCCATGCGCCCTCTGTTCCTGTTGTCCATCCTGTCCCTCGCCTGCCTCTCCACCCTCGCGCATGCCGACGAGCAAACCCGCACGGTAGCCGCCTTCAACGCCATCGATATCCGCGGCCCCATCAGCATCGAAGTCGAATCGGGCAAGGAGCAGACCCTGCTGCTGCGCGGCGACCAGAAATTCCTCAGCGGCGTGATCACGGAAGTGGTCGATGGCGAGCTGAAAATTTCCATGAAGGACAAGGACATCAAGAAGACCGAGGGCGACCCGCGCATCATCATCACCATGCCCACCTTGCGCAAGCTGATCGCGGAAGGCGCGGGCGAGAAGATCTTGACCAAGCTCAATGGTCCAAGAGTCGACATCAGCTACAAGGGCGCGGGCCGCCTGGCCGCCGATGGCCAGGTCGACTGGCTGCGCCTGAAGGCGCAGGGCGTGGGCGAAGTCGATACGAAAGCCTTGCTGGCGAAAAACGTCGACGTCAATTTCGACGGCATCGGTTCCGTCAAGGTGTATTCCTCGGGCGAACTGAACGCCGTGGTGCGCGGCATGGGCGAACTGACGTATTACGGCAAGCCGAAGATCGTGCACAAGTCGGTCGCCGGCATCGGCAGCGTCAACGCCGCCAAATAAGATTTTCAGAAAAAAACAAGGCCATCAGGCCAGGGGAGACCGCATGACTGTTTTACACGATACCGACGCACCGCTGGTGCTGCGCGAGGATGAGGGTGGCCTGGTCACCCTGCGCCTGAACCGCCCGCTGCAATTCAATGCCCTGTCGGAAGCCATGCTGGCGGCGCTGCAAGCGGCGTTCGATGCCATCGCGCAGCAGCCGCACGTGCGCTGCGTGGTGCTGGCCGCCGAAGGCAAGGCGTTTTGCGCGGGCCACGATTTGCGCCAGATGCAGGCCACGCGCCAGCTTGATTATTATCAGACCCTGTTCGCGCAATGCTCGCGCGTGATGCAAGCCATTCAAACCTTGCCCGTGCCCGTGATTGCCCGCGTGCACGGCATCGCCACGGCGGCCGGCTGCCAGTTGGTCGCCAGCTGCGACCTGGCCGTGGCGGGCGCCTCCGCCCGTTTTGCCGTCTCAGGCATCAACGTGGGCCTGTTCTGCGCCACGCCATCGGTCGCCCTGTCGCGCAATGTCTCGCCCAAGCGGGCCTTCGACATGCTGGTGACGGGCCGCTTCATCGACGCCGACACGGCCGCCGACTGGGGCCTGATCAATGAAACGGTGGCCGACGCGGCGCTCGACGAGGCCGTGGCGCGCCTGGCGCAGCAAATCATGGCAAAAAGCCCGACGGCCATCCGCTACGGCAAGGCCATGTTCTACCGGCAGCGCCAGTTGCCGCTGGACGAGGCGTATGCATATGCGGGCGACGTGATGGCGCGCAACATGATGGAAGAGGATGCGGACGAAGGCGTCACCGCCTTCCTTGAAAAACGGCCGCCCAGCTGGGCGCGGCCGTAATGTAACTTAACGTTCCTGCTTCATCTGCTGCTGGACGGAAAGACTCAAGGTACCGAGGTCTTCCTTGCCCAGCAGCGGCAATTGCGACAGCAGCTGCATCAGGGCCGAGCTGCCCGTCACGTCCAGTTCGGACGACTGCACCAGCACCGTGCCGGCGCCCGTGAAGTCGATCTGCTTTTCCTCGCCCGACAGGGTAAAACCCGTCAGCGCGCCAGCGGCCGAGGCCCAGCCCTGCACGTGGGCGTAATCGTAGTGATACGACGGGCTGGGGCAGTCGGCCCAGCCCAGCACGGCCTGCTCATCGACGCGGCACGGCAGTTCCAGGAAATGCACGGGGCCATTCGACGAGGCGATGACTTTACCCGTGCCTATCATCGTCAGGTAGCCGGGCAAGGTCGATTCCTGGCAAATCACGTCCTTGGTAAACCCCAGCAGGTTTTTCGCGCGGATGGTCATGTTGGCGTTGTCCAGGTCGTAGCACGCCAGGTCGTTGCCGTTGTCGCCGAGGATCAATTGGCCTTGCCCCTGCGCCACGACAAAGTGGTGGACGTATTTGGGCGCATTGAAGGCGTTGCGCACGATCAAGTCGAGCACGCTGCTGCCCATGGCTTCGAAGCGCAGCTCGCCATAGAAGGCGATCATCTTGCCCTTGCGAATGAAGATCTGTTCCTTGACGTCGATGACATACGAAAAACGGTTCAGGTTATCGTTCTTCGGCAAGGTATCGGGGTTGTAAATCGTCATGGCTTACCTTTCGCTCGCTTGGATGTAGACCGTGCCCTGGCCCGTGAATTTCACCTGGTAGGATTCGCCGGACGCCTGGCCGACAAAGGTTTTCCAGTTCAGGTCCGTGACGATGGTCGAGCTCAGCTGGCCCGTGTGGCCGATATACGCTTGCGGGTCGACAAACACGGGCACGTCGGGCGTGACGGGCAAGCCGATGGCATTGCCGTCCGACAAAATCGCCACGTCGCCCGTGCCTTGCAAGGTGGTGGTAAACAAGCCCTGGCCCGAGGCCATGCCGCGCACCACGCCCTGCACGCCGCCCTGGTTGCCGAGGAACATGGTACCGGCCGTCAGGCGCGCATCGAAGGCCAGCAGGGAATCGCTTTCCACATAAAACGTTTCGCCGCGCACGGGCACGATGGTGACGAACAGGCCGCCCTGCGCGTAAAACACGCTGCCCGTGCCGCGCGCCGACATCAGGGCATAACCCTCGTTCGTGACGGCGCGCATGGCCAGGCTTTGCACGCCCTGGCCGGCCAGGAAGGAGCGGCTGAACGCCACATCGCCCTGGTAAGACACCATGGCGCCCTTGCGGGCGAACACTTCTTCATTGCCGAGTTTGACCTCAAGCATCTTTTCATTGATCTGCTGATAGACAGGCATCGCGGGTCCTCGCTGACTTAACGTTCGGCGGGCTGGATGAACACCACGCCCTGGCCGGTGAATTTGTGCTGGTACGATTCGCCCGAGCTCTGGCCGATCATGGTGCGCCAGTTGACATCAAAAACGAATTCCTGGCGGATGTCGCCCTTGAAGCCGACGAAGGCGTCCGGGTCCACGCGCAGCGGGTGCGCCGGCGTCACTTCCAGCATGATCAGGTTGCCGCGCGAAATGACGGCCAGGTTGCCATGGCCTTCGACGGTGGTGGAAAACAGGCCCTGGCCCGAACTGGCGCCGCGCAGGCCCGCAAAGCTGGTGCCCGTCTTCAGGCTGGTGTCGTAGGCCAGCAGGCTGCTGCTTTCGATGGTCAGCTTTTCGCCGGCCAGCGCCATGACGGTGATCTCGGCCGCGTTCTGCGCGAAAAACACGGTGCCCGTGCCGGCGGCCTGCATCAGCTGCATGCCTTCGTTCGTCACCTTGCGCTTGAGCGCGCCGAAGATGCCCTCGCCGCCGAGCAGGGATTTCTCAAATTTGATGCTGCCCGTATAGGCGACCATGGCGCCGGCAATCGCCAGCACTTTTTCATCCTGCAGGCGCACTTCCAGCAGGCGGTCGGTATTGGTGCGGAAACTGGTCACGCGCGACTCCCCAAGAATGCCAGGGCACAAAGCCATGGCTATCCGACAAGATACCGGTGGCGTTACCGCCATGCAAGTGCTATTCCTCCCGAACGGGGATGAGTGAATAAAAAAAAAGCGTGCCCGGAGGCACGCCTTGCGTTCACGCAAAGAACGGTTTATTCAGCCAGCACCGGCCTGGCGCCGCGTGCGTTCTGCAACAGCGGCACGGGGTCATTGGTATTGACCTCGACCACCGTGACGCCCTGCAGCACGCCGCCCACCTGGTAGCCGACGGCGCCCAGGTGGCGCTTGCCTTCGGCCAGGTTGGACCAGCTCAGCGAGACAGTCGCCGTGCCGCCCGTGTAGGCCGTGCCCGGCATCAGCGCCTTGAAGCCGCCATTCGACAGGCCCGGCGCCAGCACCCACGACGACAGGGTGTAGTCGGCCTGGCCGCCTTGCGGCGCGTAGCCGATCACGCACACCTTGTACGTGCCAGCGGCGGGCAGGCGCAGTTCCACCTGCTCATTGGAACTTTCATTGCCGCTGCTGCCGACCAGCACATTGGCGGCGTTGTAGACCTCCATGTCCAGGTCGGTATTCGCGCCGCCCGTCGTTTCCGCGTCGTAGGTGGCAAAGCGCGCCGCCAGGGTGCCGGCCGGAATCACCACGCTGTGCACATTCACGCCCGTGGCGCCGCCGGCCTTGCAGCTGGCCGAAGCCGTGCTGTTGTTGGCCTGGCCTACCGTGCGCGCCTGGCGCAGAGCTTCGACGAGACCCGACTTGACGCCCACCAGCGCGCCCGTGAAGCCCGTGCCCAGGGTCAGCACCTTGCTGCCCGTGGCCGCTTCGCTGCTGACCAGTGGAATGGCGGCCAGCGAGGTGCCGCGCACCGTGAGCGGGCTGCGCACCGTGTGCGTGCCATCGGTCCAGCTCAGGGCGCCGTAAGTCCAGGTATTGGCCGGCGCCGTGGTGCGCGTCAGCTTGACCTGGTACTGCGCCCTGGCGCCCGGCGCCAGGCTCAGGCTGGTTGGCGTGACCGCCACCGTGTAGCCGGGCAGGCTGGCCGAGACGTTGTAGACGGCGCTGCCGGCGCCCACGTTGGTCACCGTGCGCGTCAGCACTTGCGTGCCCAGCACGTTGGCCGCCGTCAGCGACGCCAGGTTCAGGTTGTAGGCAGCGATGCTGCCGATGGCCTGGCAGGTGGCGGCCGTGTAGACCTTCAGGTTCAGGCCGCAC
Organism: Janthinobacterium sp. PSRC1-1; assembly: GCF_049897525.1. Taxonomy (NCBI): domain Bacteria; kingdom Pseudomonadati; phylum Pseudomonadota; class Betaproteobacteria; order Burkholderiales; family Oxalobacteraceae; genus Janthinobacterium; species Janthinobacterium sp. PSRC1-1. The sequence goes on along the minus strand of NZ_JAFCWK010000021.1, from coordinate 34,819 downwards.
AGGAAGCGCGCATAGTCGATTTCCGACACGTCGTACACGAGGCCCGGATCGGCCGCGCCGTTCGGCGCGATGTGGCCGGCGCCCTGGCCCCACGGCAGCTGGCCCGAGTTCTTCGCCGTGGCATCCCACGACACGGAACCGTTCAAGCCATCCGAATACGTGCTGAAGGCCGTCGTCATCAGCGCCGACTTGATGGCCGCAGGCGACCAGTCCGGATGCTGCTGCTTGAGCAGCGCCGCCACGCCGGCCACATGCGGGCTGGCCATCGAGGTGCCGGAATAGAAATCCCATTCAGCCAGGGGCGCTGCGCCGCCGGCCGCAACGGCATCGCGCTGCGCCTGCGTCAGGTCGGCCGTCACGCCAGCGAGGATGTTCGTGCCCGGCGCCGAGAGGTCCGGTTTCAGGATGTTCGCGTTGGCCACGTTCGGCCCGCGCGAGGAACGGTCGCTGACGATCGGCGCCTGCACCGTGGTGTCGGCGATGGTATGGATGTCGCCCAAGGCCGCCGTGCCGTCGGGGTTTGCGGTCATGAAATCCTTCAGCGCGTCGCCCTGCGCCTGCGCCAGGTGCACGGTCGACAGCACATGCGCCTGGTTGATGATGGTGTTGGCGCCACCGGCCACGTTGGCGATGATCACGCCCGCCGCGCCCGCCGTCCTGGCATTCGCGCTCTTGTTGACCAGCACGTTGCCGCCACGGTCGCACACGAGTATCTTGCCCGCCACTTTCACCGGGTCCAGATAGGCCGAGGTGGCATCGGCCGCGCCGAAGCAGCGCAGCAGATTGACATCCGTCGGCGGCACGCCGGCCAGGCCCGCGTCGCGCGAGCGGATCAGCGGCAGCGCCGGCGTATTCGCATTGCTCGATGCGCCTTCCAGCTTGCTGCCGTTGCTGAGGATGACGTTGCCCGCATACAGGCGGTTGTGGGTGGAATTGGCCACCGTCGCCAGCCAGGGGCTGATGTGCGACACGGACGCCGGCACGTCGGGCGCGGGCGTGGCCGGGCCGGAATTGCCGCCCGACGTGGCGACGAAGACGCCGGCCGCCGCCGCGCCGAGGAAGGCCACTTCCGTCGGCTCGTCGAAGGCGCCGCCGCCCGCGTTCGGACCGATGGAGAAGTTGATGACGTTGACGCCATCCTTGACCGCCTGATCGATGGCGGCCACGCTGTCGGCCGTGGCGCAGCCGTTGCGCCCCGTCGAGGCGGCCGTCCAGCACACTTTATAGGCGGCGATGCGGGCGCGCGGCGCCATGCCCGACGCCTTGCCCAGCGACACGCCGTTCGAGGTGGCCAGGGCGCCATTGTTGCCGCCTGCCGTGGACGCCGTATGCGTGCCATGGCCGCCGTGCCCCGTCAGTCCGGCGACGGAATCGCGCGGCGATAAAAATTCCGTCCAGTGCAGCGCCGACGTGGCGGCGCGGTAGTAGCGCGCACCGATCAGCTTGTTGTTGCAATTGTCGGCGGAAAATCCCTCGCCCGTCTGGCACGTGCCCTGCCAGCTGGCCGGCGGCGCGCCGTACACGACGTTGTTGCCATTGTGGCTGGGCACGCCATTCTCGTCGAGGCGGTCGGCAAAGGCCGCGTTCTCGGGCCAGATGCCGCTGTCGACGATGCCGATGATGATGTCTTCACCGGCATGCGCCTTGCCGCCCAGCTGCTCCCAGATGCCGCCCGGCTTGTCCAGGCCCAGGAAGCTGGGCGTGTAACTGGTGTCGAGTTGCAGGATGGAGTCGGCGCTGATGCTGGCCACGCCGCTGTTTTTCTTCAGGGCGCGCACTTCATCGTCCGTCAGCAGGGCGGAAAAGCCGTTAAAGACGACGCTGTACTGGTGCGTGATTTCAGCCGCACTGACGGTACCGGCCACGGCGGCCTGTTTGGTGTCGAGGTAGTTCAAATAGGCCTGCACGTCGGCGGCGCCCACGTTGATGCGCGCGCCCGGAGCCGGCCTGGTGGCGGCCAGGCCACTGACCTGGCCCGTGTAGGTGGCGGCCGGCTTGTCGACCAGTTGCACGATGTAGGAGCGGCGTTCCTGCGCCTGCGCCGCTTGCGCCAGGCTGGCGGCCAGCAGGAGGATGCCGAGGGAAACGGGACGTAGTTTCATCTCACGCTCCTTGCACGGTGGCAGCGGCGAACTTGCCGCTGGGGCGGCGCGACAGCATGCCGATGGCGCCCAGGCCGGCCAGCATCAGCATGCAGGTCGACGGTTCCGGCACGGCGCTGATATTGAGATTATCGAGCGCAAACTGACCCAGATTGAAGGCGGGGAAATCGAGGGAATTGCTGCACGCGCCCGTCTCGTTGAAGATGCACGCATTGAAGGTCAGGCCCGTGAAGGCGTAGTTGCCAAAGCCGCTCAGCAGGGAAGCGCTCTGGAAATAGTAATTGCCATCGCTGCCCTGGCCCGGAAACGCCCACGAAGTGCTGATCACCTGGCCGTTGCTCAGAGTGCCGCTCAGTTGCAGCTGGCCCCACTGCATGTCGGGCAGGCCGGACACGGGCGCGATGAAGGCATAATCGAAACCGGCCAGGCTGAACGCCCGGTGATCGGCGCGCGAGAAATTCACGCCGCCATCGTTGAGGATGGCCAGGTAGTTGCCGCTGGCGCCCTGCGGGCAGGCGGCGATATCGCACGACGATGCCGCGCTGCCATTGAGGATGGCGCCCACGCCGCTGACGCCGCCGCCGGCCGCCGTGGTCGGGTCGGCCAGGAACAGCAGCTGGTAATTCGACGTATTGAGCGTCTGGCCGCTTGCATACACGTCGGGGCGCAAGTTGTCGAAGCTCAGTACGCCGGCCAGGGCCGGCGCCGGGGCCAGCACGGACACGCTGGCCAGTGCGGCAAAGACGGTGGCGGGCGAGACCCGCGCATGTGATAACCGATTCATGCTATTCCCCTGATTGTTGTGGATGGATAGGTCGGCAGGTCTGACGCCCGCTGTCAGTTTTTTGACAAAAATCTCAACAGATATAGCAAATTGCATAAAATAAATATCATATTTTTAATATCATTTTTTTATCTTTTATCTAACTCTGCGACGCTTTGTTTTGTGTAAGCTATGCAAGCTTGAGGAATCTCAACGTTGCATTTAAACAATATTCATGGTGGCCCAGGCGTATGCGCCGCCATGCCGATGCGACGTCAGGGCGGCTCAGAACCCGCGCTTGCTGCTCCGTCACATCGCGGTACACCTGTTCCATTCTGGAACACTGCCTGGTCTGCCGGCACCCCGCCAGACGCCACCCTTCGCGCCGGGTGCCGATGGCATGAAGCTTGCACAACAAGGGAATCGACCGTGCTCAGGGAGCAGCATCATGGAACACTACCAATTGGCCGGCAGCGGCTGCTCAGGCACGCGGCCGGTCTGGCGCAGCATCATGTGCTGCGCGCTGGCGCTGGCTTTTTTCCTGCTGGCCGCCAGGCTGGACCTGGCCGAACGGCTGGCGCGCGTCCTCTGGCGCCAGGAGCACTGGCAGCTCGATGAATTGGCTCTGAGCCTGCTGCTGCTGGTGCTGGCGCTGGCCGGCTTTGCCGTGCGGCGCGGACGCCAGGTGGCGCTGCTGCTGGCGCAAAACCGCGCCCTCACGCAGCGCCTGCTGCGCGCGCAGGAAGAGGAACGCTGCGCGCTGGCGCGCGAGCTGCACGATGAGGTGGGACAAGACTGCACGGCCATCCGCGCCGCCGCCAGCTACATCCTGCGCGCAGGCGCCGGCGACCAGGCGAACGTGCAGGCCTGCGCCGCCAGCATCGCCAGCTCGTCGGAAGCGCTGCATGCGATGGTGCGCAGCATGCTGCGCCGGCTGCGCCCGCCCGTGCTCGACAGCCTGGGATTGGCGCCGGCCGTGCAGGCGCTGTGCGACAGCTGGGCGCAGCAGCACGGCATCGCCTGCCGTTTCGCGCCGCACGCCATCCCCGCCGACCTCGACGACGCCACCGCCACCGCCATCTACCGCCTGGTGCAGGAAGGCTTGACGAACGTGGCGCGCCACGCGGGCGCCGACCATGCCACGGTGGAATTGCGCGCCGATGCGCACGGCTTGCTGCACCTGGCCATCGAAGACAATGGCCGGGGTTGGCGCCAGGACAGGCAGCAGGAATCCGGCTTCGGCATGCTGGGCATGCGCGAGCGCGTGGCCGGCTTGCGCGGCCATATCCGCTGGATCAGCGCGCTGGGCAACGGCTTGCGCATCGAAGTGGCCCTGGCGGCACGGTGCGCGACATGAACAGCACACTGCAACCCATCCGCGTGATGCTGGTGGACGACCACCCGGTGGTGCGCACGGGCTACCGGCGCCTGCTGGAACAGGGCGGCGACATCGCCGTCGTGGCCGAGGCAGGTAATGGCGAAACGGCGTATGGCTTGTACCTGGAGCACACGCCCGACGTGTGCGTGACGGATTTGTCCATGCCCGGCATCGGCGGCCTGGAATTGCTGCGCAAGCTGCTCGCGCGCGACGCGGGCGCCCGCGTGCTGGTGTTTTCCATGCACGACACGCCGCAGCTGATCGCGCGCGCGTTTGATGGCGGCGCCTGCGGCTTCGTCAGCAAGCAGGCCGACCCGGAACACCTGGTCGACGCCGTGCGCGCCGCCCACGCGGGCCGGCGCTACCTGGACCCGCACAGCGCGCCCGGCGTGCTGCAAGGCACGGCTCGCATGGAAGCGCAGCGTTTGAGCAGCCTGAGCCAGCGCGAATTCGAAATATTCCGCCTGCTGGCCGAAGGCCGCAGCGCCGCCGACTGCGCCCGCCTGCTGCACGTGAGCAGCAAGACGGTGGCCAACCACCAGACCTGCATCAAGGAAAAGCTCGACGTGCCCGGCCCCGCCGCCCTCGTTCATCTTGCGCTGCGCAACGGCGTCATCGAGCACGTCCACCCTTAAAAAGCGTAGCGCAAGCCCACGTTCACGCTGCGCGGCGCGCCGGCCGCATAGAAGGTCGCATTGACCATCGGATAGTCGCCGTTCACGGCGGGCAATGGCCGCGCGGCAAAATTGCCGTTGGCGTCGAAACCCGTCGCGCCCAGCTGGGCCGCCGTCGCATATTTCCGATCGAACAGGTTATTCACCTGGGCGAACACGCTCAGCTGTCGCGTCAGCTGGTACTTACCGTTCAGCTCGACCACGGCATAGCCGCCGCTCTTGCCCGCGCCCAGGTAAGCTGGTCCGCCCGCCTGGTGCTGGTTGTTTTCATTGCCGCGCGCATAGGCGCTGGAGACGGCCGTCATGGCCAGGCCCACCGTCCAGTCGCGTCCGCCCTCGTAATCCACGTGCGCCTTCAGGATATGGCTCGGCGTCAAGGGAATCCGGTTGCCGGGCGTGATGACGATATTGCCTTCCAGGCCCGGTGCTTCCGCATCGCTGCTGCTGTTGGCGCTGCCGTTGACGAGCTCCCGGCTTTGATACGTCGCCTGCAGCCACGTGTAGTTGACGCCGAAGTCCAGCGCGCCCGCCTTGCCGTCCAGCGCCAGTTCCACGCCCTGGTGGCGCGTCTTGCCAAAATTCTTGAAGTAGCCAAATCCCGCCTGGTTGTCGGCGACAAACAGGATATCGTCGTGGTTTTCCGCGCGGAACACGCCCGCACTCCAGCGGGCCATCGCGCCCCACTGGCCGCGCACGCCCGCTTCCCACGTCTTCGTCACCACCTGTTTCAAGGGCGGATCGCCGGCCATGGCGTTGGGCAGGCGGCACGGATTGTCCGGGTCGGCGCAGCCGAGCTCGATGGCCGTCGGCGTGCGGCTGCCCTCGTTGTAGCCAAGATAGGCACCGATGCCGGCCACGGGCGCATAGGCCAGGCCAATGGCGGGATTGAAGCGGCTGAAACGGTGGTCGCCATCGAGCGAGCCGCTGCCGCCGCCGGGCGTGATGGCGTCGCGGTTGCGCACGGTGCTGCGGTTGTAGCGGCCGGAAACGGTCAAGGTCAACGCTTGATTCAATGCCATGCTGTCGCTCGCATACACGCTCCAGGTGCGCATGCGCCCGCTCAAGTCGACCCGGTTATCGACGGGCGTGCCGTCGTCGTCGATTTCCGTGCCGTCGGCAAAGAAGTCGACGGGCGTGATGCTGCGGTCCGGGTTCAGGTAGCCGAACTGGCTGGTCTGGCGGAAGGTGGCGTGGCTGGCATCGAAGGCCGCGCCGGCCGTGACGGCGTGGCGTGCGCCCGCCACGTCGGCCAGCGCGGTGAACTGACCGGAGAAGCCATAGTTTTCCTGCGTGGTATGGCTGCGGTTGAGCATGCCGTTGCATTTTTCGGCCGGCTCATCGTTGAGCAGGACGTTGGCGATGCAGCGCCACTTCGGGAAAGGCGTATTGGCCGCGTTCGCTCCGCTGGCGGGAAAGCCCGTGTAGCCGGCCGCCGCCAAAGCCGCCCGCTCGGCCGCGCCGGGCTGGTAGACGGACTGGTCGAGCGACTCGTCGTTCAGGTCGCCATTGAACGTGTGCGTATCGATCTTGCGGTAGTACACATTGCCGGAGAGCAGCAAGCCGGCGCCGGCCTGGTGCTTGCCCGTCAGATTCAGCAGGGTTGACTTGTTTTCCGTCAAGTCCGGCTTGGTGTAGACGCTGCGGTAATCGCGTGCCAGCAGGCGCTGCTCCTGCAAGCCGTTGCCCGTCAGCGCATTGTCCGCATGGGCCACTGTGATGGCGATATCGGTGCGCGCATCGCTCCAGCCCAGCTTGCCAAACACCTGGCGCACGTCGGACGGCGAATCGTCGCGCCAGCCGTCTTCCTTGAAGCGGTTGCCCGTCACATACCAGTGCCAGCCCTGCGCATTGCTGCCGCCATGTTCGACTTCCACGGCGCGTCGCTTATCGGAACCCAGGCGCGCCTCGATGGCGGTGCCGGGACTGCTGCGCCCATCCTTGGTTTGCAGGGCCAGCGCGCCGCCCAGCGTGTTCAAGCCGAACAGGGGATTCGAGCCGGGCATCAAGGTCAGCGACGATATCGCCATGCGCGGGATCAAGTCCCAGCTGACGACGTCGCCAAACGGCTGATTCAGCCGCATGCCGTCCAGATACACGGACAGGCCTTGCGGCGTGCCCAGCAGCGGTGACGCCGTGTAGCCGCGGTAGCTGACGTCGGGCTGGAACGGGTTGTTCTGCACCTCGTTCACATAGACGCTGCCCAGGTTGCGGCGCAGGAAGGCGGAAATGTCGAGCGCCTGACTGCCGGCGATCTGCTGCGCGCTGGCCGTCTGCACGGGCGCGGCCAGCGCATCGCGCGGCTGTTCCACGGTGGGCAAGGGCATGCTGCCCGTGATGATGACGGTGGGCAAGTCACCCGAGATGGCCAGGTTCGCGGCCAGGCTGGCGGCGGCCGGTTCGGCGGCCTGCGCCTGGCACAGCGCCATGGCGGCGGCGGCCAATAAAGTCAGTTTCATGCGTGTCCCCAGTTTTATCATGGTTTTTATGTCTGTCCAGTATCGGACAGCCACCATCAATGAACTAGGGAAAAACTCCCGCCGTGCAGGCAGACTTATCTTTGCAGGGGCAAGTAACTCTGCTTGAGCTGGCGCAACACAAAACTCGATTTGCTGTGGCGGATGCCGGGAATCTTGTACAGGCGCTCGCGCAGCAGCCGTTCGTAGTCGCGCGTGTCGCTGACCGCGATGCGCAGGTAGTAATCGTAGTCGCCGGAAACGAGAAACGCTTCCAGCACTTCCGGGATCATGGCCAGCGCGTGGCCGAATTCGAACAGGGCCTGGTCGGAATGGTCGTCCAGCGTCACTTGCACGATGACGGTGTCGGCCAGCCCCACCTTGGCCGCGTTGACGTTCACCGTGTAGCCTTCGATGACGCCATCGTCTTCCATGCGCTTGATGCGCGCCCAGCACGGCGACGAAGTCAGGCCCACCTTGGCGCTCAGCTCGTGCAGGCTGATGCGGGCATCCTGCTGCAGGGCCGTCAGGATGGCGAGGTCGAATTTGTCCAGCTTCATTCTGTTCTTTCTATATTTTGCAGCAAATTTTGCTTAAATATGCATTCTATACGAGAAAACCAGCAGCCTTTTCTGCCGGAGCAAACAGAAAATAGACCCATGAAACCCGATCCCGCTCCCCTCCTCGCTCCCGCCCACGATCTTGCGCCGCGCAACGGCGCCAGCGTCCTGATCGACACCCTGCTGGCCCTGGGCGTCGACACCGTCTTCGGCTACCCGGGCGGCGCCGTGCTGCCCCTGTACGACGCGCTGCACGCCCAGCCCCGCTTGCGCCACGTGCTCGTGCGCCACGAACAGGCGGCCGTGCACGCGGCCGAGGGCTATGCGCGCAGCACGGGCCGACCCGGCGTGGTCTTCGTCACGTCCGGCCCCGGCATGAGCAACACCACCACGGGCTTGCTCGACGCCCTGTGCGATTCGATTCCCCTCATCTGCATCAGCGGCCAGGTGGCCAGCACCAGCATCGGCACGAACGCCTTCCAGGAATGCGACGCGCTGGGCATTTCGCGCCCCGTCACCAAGTGGAACCGGCAAATCCGCACGGCCGACGAGACGGCCGCCGTGGTGCACGAAGCATTTATTCAGGCCACGCAAGGCCGGCCCGGCCCCGTGCTGATCGACTTTCCCAAGGACTTGCAGCTGGCGCAGGTCATCGAAACCGCGCCGCTGCCGCCCGCCTCTACCGTCGCAGCACCTCTGCCAGAGCTCACCGATCTGGAACGGGCCGCCAGCCTGATCGCCGGCGCGCGCCGGCCCGTGTTCTATGGCGGCGGGGGCCTCATCAATTCCGGCCCGGACGCCTGCGCCGCGTTTCAACAATTAGTGACACTGGCGGCCGCGCCCTGCACCCTGACCCTGCTGGGCCTGGGCGCCTTTCCCGCCTCGCACCCGGCCTTCCTCGGCATGCTGGGCATGCACGGCACCCTGGAAGCCAACCTGGCCATGCACCATGCGGATCTGATCGTCTGCGTCGGCGCCCGCTTCGACGACCGTGTCACGGGACGGCTGGACGCCTTCTGCCCCGGCGCAAAGATCATCCACGTCGATATCGACCCGGCCTCCATCGGCAAGGTGGTGCGCGCCGACGTGGCCCTGCGCGGCGATTGCGCCCCCGTGTTAAACGCCCTGCTGGCGCAGCTGCGGGGCCGCCTGCTGGCGGACCGCCAGCCGTGGTGGCAGCGCATCGATGGCTGGCGCGCGCAGGAGTCGCTGGCGTTCGACGACACGCCGGAGGTGATCGCGCCGCAGGCGCTGATGCGCCGGCTGCAGGCGGCGCTGGACAGCATGGATGGCGGCAACGCCATCGTCGCCACCGACGTGGGCCAGCACCAGATGTGGGCTGCCCAGCACCTGCGCTTCGAGCAGCCGCGCCGCTGGCTCACCTCGGGCGGCGCCGGCACCATGGGTTATGGCTTGCCGGCCGCCATCGGCGCGCAGGTCGCCCATCCCGAAAAATGCGTGGTGTGCGTGAGCGGCGACGCCTCGATTTTGATGAATATCCAGGAACTGGCCACCGCCGTGCAGCACCGCCTGCCCGTGAAAGTGGTGTTGTCGAACAATGGTTACATGGGCATGGTGCGCCAGTGGCAGGAGCTGATACATGGCGGGCGCTACAGCCACAGCTACACGGAAGCGCTGCCCGATTTCGTCGCCCTGGCGCGCGCGTTCGGCTGGCAGGCGCACACGGTAAGCCGGCGCGAGGAACTCGACGCTGCATTGGCCGCCTGTCTGGCCTGCGAAGGCCCCTACTTCCTCGACGTGCGCGTGCACGGCGCGGAAAACTGCTTCCCCATGCTGGCGCCCGGCGCGGGGCAGCATGAAGTGACCCTCTCCAAGGGAAAGGTGTACACGGAACGGTAGGTCGGATTAGCGGGGCAACGCCTCGCGTAATCCGACACCACCACCGGCCTCGCCAACGATGTTGTCGGATTACGCTCTACGAGCTAATCCGACCTACGCCCATATCCGATAGATCCAGTAGCTTTCATCTTCTTTCATGGCGCGCGCCAGCTCGGTAGGGCTCAAGCCCGTGATTTCGCGCGTCTCGCGGCAGAAATGCGCCTGGTCGGCGTAACCGCCGCTGGCGGCGATATCGGACCACGACACCTTGCCTTGCAGGATGGCGCCGCGCTCGTCGAGGAATAGCTGCTCCGCGCGGCGCATGCGGCGCAAGGTACGCATGGGCTGGCCGGCCCAGGCCTTGATGCGGCGCTCGATATGGCGCGCGCTGCGGGCCAGGCCCGTCGAGGCCGCCTGCACGCCCAGGCGGCGCACCCAGTCCTGCACGGCGCCAGCCGACACGTCGCTGCCCTTGCGCGCCGCCTGCCAGCGCGGCGCAAGAAAAGCCTCCACCAGCCTGACGCGCACCTCGTCGTTTGGCGCCGCCAGCACGGCGTCGGACAGGGCCAGCCAGTCGGCATCGAACAGCGCATCGAGCGGGCGAAACTGGTCCAGCAAGGCATCCATCGATACGCCCGTCAACGCATGCAGGGCGGCCGGATACAACATCACGACAAACGAATGCACGGGGCCGGGGTTGTAGCTGACCAGCGGATACGAACGGGGGCCGCCGAACAGCGCGGGCGGCATGCGCACGCCGGCAGCGACAGGCCCGGCGCGGCCGCCTCCACGTCGCCCGCGACGGTCCAGATGATGCTGCACATGGGCGCGGCGGGAAAGCGGTTCAGGCGCTGGGCCGGCGGCAAGGGCGCGCAGCGCGTGGTGTCGCGCACGAGGATGGCGCGCACGCAGGAAGCGAGCGCGGTACGCGGCGCGATCAGGCGGGTCAGGGGCGTAGGGGCGGCAGGCATGGCGACGATTGTACCGGCAATTTCTGGCCGCGCACGATGTCGTATTCGTTCAATACAAACGGGCCGCAATCGCGTAGAGTATGGCCATTATTGCAAGCAATCCTCGTACTTTCACCGTATCGACAGGAGATGTCCATGCCGCCACTCGACCACGCCGCCGCACCCGACATTGCGCGGCCGCTGCGCCAGATCCGCCGCTTGCCGGGGCCCTTCGCCCTGCCCCTCGTCGGCAACAGCCTGCAGATCAAGCTCACGCGCATCCACCGCGACGTGGAACAGTGGGTGCAGCGCTACGGCCCTTTCATGCGCGCCTGGTTCGGCCGCACGCTGGTGCTGGTGGTGGCCGACAGCGAGGCCGTCGGCGCCGTGCTGCGCGACCGGCCCGACGGTTTTCGCCGCCCCCTGAGCAGCTCCGTCGTGTCCGACGAAATGGGCGGCGTGCCCGGCCTGTTCCTGGCCGAGGGCACGGAGTGGCGCAACCAGCGCCGCATGGTCATGGCCGGCATGGCGCCCGGCGCCATCAAGGCCTACTTCCCGGCCCTGGTGACGGTGGCGCAGCGCCTGCAGCGGCGCTGGCAGCTGGCCGCCACGCAAGGCCAGGCGATCGACCTCGATGGCGACCTGAAACGCTACACGGTCGACATCATCGCCGGCCTGGCCTTCGGCACGCAAGTCAACACGCTCGAATCGGGCGAGGACGTGATCCAGCGCCACATGGACGACATCCTGCCCGCAGTGGCGCGGCGCAGCCTGTCCATGTTCCCGTACTGGCGCTATGTCAAGCTGCCCGTCGACCGGCGGCTGGACCGCGACGTGGCGGCGCTTTCCGCCGCCGTGGCCGACCTGGTGCAGCAGGCGCGCACGCGCATGGCGCACGACCCGGCGCGCCGCGCGCGGCCGCCCAACCTGCTCGAAGCGATGATCGCCGCCGCCGACCTGGAAGGCAGCGGCGTGACCGACCGCAACGTGGCCGGCAATGTGCTGACCATGCTGCTGGCGGGCGAAGATACGACGGCCAACACGGTGTCCTGGATGATCTATTTGTTGCAACGCCATCCGCACACCCTGGCGCGGGCGCGCGAGGAAGTGCGGCGCCTGGCGCCCGACGTGGCCGGTTTCACCATCGAGCAGATGGATAGCCTCGACTACCTGGGCGCCTGCGCCAGCGAAGCCATGCGCTTGAAACCGGTGGCGCCGTTCCTGCCCGTCGAGGCGCTGCGCGACACGGTCATCGGCGACATCGCCGTGCCGGCCGGCACCCTCGTGTGGTGCGTGATGCGCCACGACACGGTAGCCGATGCGCACTTTCCCGACGCGCAGGCGTTCCAGCCCGAACGCTGGCTGGCCGAAGGCGGCGAGGCGAACAACAAGCGCGCTTCGATGCCTTTCGGCGCCGGCTTGCGCACGTGCCCGGGGCGCTATCTGGCCTTGTTGGAAATTAAGATCGCCATGGCCATGCTGCTGGGCAGCTTCGACATCGCCGGCGTCGATACGCCCGATGGCGGCGAGGCGCAGGAATTGATGGGTTTTGTGATGTCGCCCATCGGCCTGAGCATGCGCCTGGCGCGGCCGCAGTGATACCATGTGGGCAATCTCAGTCAACGTGCTTTCCCCCATGCAAATTCAACTGGAATCGCCGCAGCAAGCCGATGTGCAAACCCTGATCGCCGAGCTGGATGCCTATCAGCAGACCCTGTATCCGGCCGAGTGCGTGTATTCGCTGGACCTGGCGTCCGTGCCGTCCGATACCCTGCTGTTCGCCGTCGCCCGCGATGCGGCAGGCACGGCGCGCGCCTGCGGCGCCATCGTCGTCACGCCCGCATTCGGCGAGCTCAAGCGCATGTACGTGCACCCGGACAGCCGCGGCCTGGGCCTGGCCAGGCGCCTGCTGGCCTTGCTGGAAGAACAGGCGCTGGCGCGCGGCTGCCGCTTGCTGACCCTGGAAACTGGCATCCACCAGCCCGCCGCGATCGCCCTGTACGCGCGCCATGGCTACCAGCGGCGCGGTCCCTACGGCGACTATCCCGACGATCCATTCAGTGTCTTCATGGAAAAACCGCTGCAGGTGGCGACATGAACGCGCCTGCCGACAGCTTGACGGACATCCGCGCGCGCCTGCGCGCCTTTGCCGCCGAGCGCGACTGGGACCAGTTCCACACGCCGAAAAACCTGGCCATGGCCCTGTCCGTGGAAGTGGCGGAACTGGCAGAGCACTACCAGTGGCTGCCCACGGGCGCGGACAGCGAACTGGACGAGGCCAAACGCACGGGCATCCGCCACGAACTGGCCGACGTGCTGATGTACCTGGTGCGCCTGGCCGACAAGAGCGGCGTCGACCTGCATGCGGCCGTGCTGGAAAAGATGGCACTCAACGCGCAGAAATACCCGGCGCAGCAGGTGCGCGGCGACGCGCGCAAATACAGCGAGTACTGATCCCCAGCCGTGCGTGGCTGATGCGCAAAAAGGCGTAGCATCAAGACATGCGCATCCCTCTTTCCCTGCTGCTCGTCTGCCTGATCCACAGCCATGCTGCGCTGGCGCAAACCGCGCCCGTGCCGCAAGTCAAGGTGGACGCCACGCGCGACCCCGTCGACAAATCCTACCGCAAGATGCTGCAGGGCGTGGAGCGTTTCGAGCGCGACCATGCGCTGGCGCCGCAAGCGGTGCTGCGCTTCCGTTTGCTGCCGCGCCAGCCCGGCGTGGACATGACGGGCGTGCAGCTGCGCATCGCCGGCGATACCGTCAGCATCCCCTTGCCCTTGGCCGAGGACAACAGCTTTGCCCCCGTGCGCAACGCGCAGGCCGCGCGCGAGGATGCCGTGCTGATCGCCAACCGCAAGGCTTCCAGCATGAGCTGGCGCGCGCAAGTGATCACGCCCGGCTTGCCGCCCGGCACGCGGCGCCTGGGCGACTTGCGCCTGGAATGCCGTGCCGGCATGGATTCGGGCCTGATTTCGAACGACCCGCAAATCATCGCCTGGCTGTCCAGCATGCTCTACAGCACAGACAAGGTGTGTTCCGAGCCAGACGGCAATTATCTGTTCTTCACGGACCGGCCCCTGTTCGGCGTGACCCTCGTGCATGGCGAGCGCAGGGTGTCGTTACCCTTCAAGATGCTGTACGCGGGCGGCGAGCAAACGCCCGCCTCGCTGCCGTACTGCGATTGCCAGGTCTTGCTTGACCGCACGTACTACGCGCCCTTGTGGGACCAACACTGGCCGGACGACACCCTGCTGGAATTTACTTATATGGACGAGGTGGCGCCATGAAATGGCTCATGACCGCCATGCTGGCGCTGCTCGCCGGGTGCTCGGGCACGCGCGCCTTGCAGGCAAGTAAAACGGTGCCTTACGCTACCCTGGAGCAAACGGTGCAAGTGGGCAGCAGCACGCGCGAACAGGTGCGCGCCGCCTTGGGCGACAGCACGGCCATCCGCTTCGACAGCGGCAATGAAGTGTGGATGTACACCTACCCGGCCGCCTCGGGCGCGCAGGGAGAATATGTGATTTTGTTTGGTGGGGATGGGGTGGTACGGAAGGTGCGCAGCGGGGAAGTGTACCGGGTGAAGCAGTGAGAGTACCCCACAGCCAAAACCCGGGGGGAATGCTCCCAATGGGAAGCATTCCGGTCACGCAGTGACGGACCCCGGCACTTGCACGGTGAATTAACGTGCCTTCAGCAAGGCCCTTGCCGCCACACCTGCACCCAGGCCGCGGCCCACGCCGGCCACCTTGCGCTTGGGCGAGGCCTTCAGTTTGAAGATGCCGATCGACTGGGCCACGCTGTCGGTGCGCTGCGCCAGGCTGGTGGCGGCCGCGGCCGCCTGCTCCACCAGCGCCGCATTCTGCTGCGTGATGCCATCCATGTGAATGACGGCCTGGTTGACTTGCCCGATGCCCTGGTTCTGCTCGCGCGTGGTTGAGGAAATCTCGTCCATCACTTCCGTCACGCGAGCCACGGAGGCGATCACTTCCGCCATGGTGGCGCCCGCATTGCTGGTCAGCACGCTGCCCGCATTCACGGTGGCGATCGAATGGTCGATCAGGTGCTTGACTTCCTTGGCCGCCGTCGCCGAGCGCTGCGCCAGGCTGCGCACTTCGCCGGCCACGACGGCAAAGCCGCGGCCATGCTCGCCCGCGCGTGCCGCTTCCACGGCCGCGTTCAAGGCCAGGATATTCGTCTGGAAAGCGATGCCGTCGATCAGGCCAATAATGTCGAGAATCTTGCGCGACGAGGTGCTGATCTCGTTCATCGTGGTGACCACTTCGCTGACGATGGTGCCGCCCTTGGCCGCGACGGTGGACGCCTGCACCGCCAGATCGTTGGCCGTGGCCACGTGGTCGGCGCTGTTTTGCACGGTGGACGTCAGTTCTTCCATGCTCGCGGCCGTCTGCTCCAGGCTGGACGCCTGCGATTCCGTGCGGCTGGACAGGTCCATATTGCCCGTGGCGATTTCCGCCGTCGTGACGCGGATATCCTCGAAGTTGGCGCGCACGTCGCCGATAATGCTGTGCAGGTTGATGTTGGTCTGGCGCAAGGCCGCCATCAATTGCCCCATATCATCATCCCGCACCTTGTCGATGGCGCCCGTCAAATCCCCGCCGGCCATCTTGCGCGCCATCGTGATGGCGTCGCCCAGCGGCGCGACCAGCGAATTGTGCAGATGAGCCCAGAAATACAGCATCAGCGCGACGGCGGCGGCAGCGGCACCGCTGAGCCAGCTGCGCGTGGCCGTGCTCGTATCGCCGTCGATACTCCACACGGCGCAGCCGAGGATGGCCAGCACCACGCCGAAGACGATGCAATGCAGGGCCAGGTCTTGCGACAGGCTCAGCTTGCGCCACTCGGCCAGCTTGGCGGCCCAGCCCTGGCGCACGACGCGGCCATTGCGGAATGCCAGCCTGGCGGTGTTGCCATCCTTGAAACTTTTATACAGCGCTGCCGCTTCGTTGATCTGCTCGCGCGTAGGCTTGGTACGCACGGACATATAGCCGATCGGGCGGCCATTCTCGATGACGGGCGTGATATTGGCGAAGACCCAATAAAAATCGCCATTCTTGCAGCGGTTCTTGACCATGCCGGTCCATGGCATGCCCGTCTTGATGGTATCCCACAGGTCGGCAAAGGCTTCGGCCGGCATATCGGGATGCCGCAGGATATTCTGTGGTGCACCCAGCAGTTCCGTTTCCAAGAAACCGCTGACCTCAATGAAATACTGATTGGCGTAATTGATGTTTCCCTGCAAATCCGTGGTGGAAACAATCGTCATGCCTTCATTTAATACGTATTCCTTTTGCGTGATAGGCGTATTGACCCGCATCGTCGCTCCTCTATTTTTTTCAACTAGCATAACAAAATTATAAAAACAATATACCACATCAAGCACCCATGATATATCGCTCCGGCGACAGTGACGCTGGTCAAACAATTTAATAAAAGTTAATTCATTTATGTATTAGAATTTACTTTGACTCAACATGATTGATTTTATTGAAATGCCAAATTTAAATCACATGCATGCACAATAGTTAATAAGAAAATATTTATCGATGCGGCAGGCGATACACATGGTCGCTATGCCGATAAAAAGACGCGGAGGCGCGCCAAAAATTGCCCGTACGTGGTGATGCCTGCCGGCAAGCATACGGCGGCGACAATGTTCATTTATTGAGGGGAAATAAAAAACTGGCGCGAACGCGCCAGTCGGGGATGTGTCTCCAATCCGCGACACAGGCGCCGGGGAGGCGCCTGTGAAGAGATTACTTACTTATAAGTTTTGCGCGGGGGAGATTTAGGACGCGCTGGTGCCGGTTTGCGCTCCGTCGTGCCGTCATCGAGGCTGATGCGCAGTTTCTGGCCCGACACGACGACCGATTTCAGGTGGTCGAGGATTTCCGGCGGCATGCCTTCCGGCAAGTCCAGCACGCTGTAGTTGTCAAAGATATCGATACGGCCGATATGCTTGGCTTCCAGGTTCGCTTCGTTGGCGATGGCGCCCACGATGTTGCTTGGCGTCACGGCGTGCTCACGGCCCACTTCGATGCGGTAGGCCGTCACGCCCGGGCGTGGACGTTCCTTCTTCGGCGCGCGCGGCGCTGGTGCTGCCTCGCCCGCGTCCGCTGGCGCATCCTTGAACGCTGGCGCGGACTTGGCGGCGAACGGCTTGCGCGGCGCGGCTGGCGGCGCCAGATCCGGTGCATCGCCGTCGCGGCTGATGCGCAATTGCTGACCAGCGACCCAGACGGACTTCAGCTGGTCCAGCAATTCTTTCGGCATGGTATCTGGCAAATCCAGGACGCTGTAGTCGTCATAGATTTCGATGCGGCCGATGTTTTTCGAATCGATGCCCGCTTCATTGGCGATGGCGCCGACGATATTGCCCGGTTTCACGCCATGCTGATGACCGACTTCAATACGGAAAGTCTGCATGCCGGCGTCGGCAGGACGGGAAATGCGTTCCTTTTTCGGGAAGGCCGGACGTTCGCCACGCTCGCTGCGCTCGTTACGCTCGAAGCGGTCGCCCCGTTCCGGACGGTCGTTGCGTTCGAAGCGGTCCTGGCGTACCGGACGATCGTCTTGCCAGGTGGCTTGCTCGCGCGCCTTGTTCTTGTCCAGCAACAGCGGCGTATTGCCACGCGCCATCTTCGCCAGGGCGGCGGCGATTTCGATGGCGGGAATATTTTGCTCGCGTTCGAAATCTTCGATCAGCGACTGGAACTGTTCCAGTTCGCCCAGGGCCAGGGTTTCGCTGATCTGTTCCTTGAACTTGGCGATACGCACATCGTTGACGGCCTGAATCGTCGGCAATTCCAGCATGCTAATCGGCTGGCGGGTCGAGCGTTCGATGGCTTTCAACAAGTTCTTTTCACGCGGGGTGATGAACAGAATCGCTTCGCCGCTGCGGCCGGCGCGGCCCGTGCGGCCGATACGGTGGGTATAGCTTTCCGGATCGTGCGGCACGTCGTAGTTGACGACGTGGCTGATGCGCTCGACGTCCAGGCCGCGGGCGGCCACGTCGGTAGCCACGAGGATGTCGATCTTGCCGTCTTTCAACTGCTGGATCGTGCGCTCGCGCTGCGCTTGCTGAATGTCGCCATTGATGGCGGCAGCCGAGAAGCCGCGTGCCTGCAGTTTGCCGGCCAGCTCTTCCGTACCCAGCTTGGTGCGGGCAAAGATGATCATGCCGTCAAACACTTCCGCTTCCAGGATGCGGGTCAAAGCGTCGAGCTTGTGCATGCCCGACACCAGCCAGTAGCGCTGGCGAATGTTGTCGGCCGTGCCCGTCTTGGCGGCGACCGTCACTTCGGCTGGATTCACCAGGTACGTCGTGGCGATGCGCTTGATGACGGAAGGCATGGTGGCCGAGAACAGGGCCGTTTGATGGCCATCCGGCGTTTCTTTCAAGATGCGTTCGACATCGTCGATAAAGCCCATGCGCAGCATTTCATCGGCTTCGTCCAGCACCAGCGTCTTCAGCTTGGACAGGTCGAGCGAACCCTTGTCCAGGTGATCGATGACGCGGCCAGGGGTGCCGACGATGACGTGCACGCCGCGGCGCAGGGCCGACAGTTGCGGGCCGTAGCTTTGACCGCCGTAGATCGGCAGCACGTGGAAGCCGGGAATGTGGGCGGCGTACACCTGGAACGCTTCGGCGACCTGGATGGCCAGTTCGCGCGTCGGTGCCAGGACCAGGGCTTGGGGTGAGCTTTGTTTCAGATCAATGCGCGACAGGATCGGCAAGGCGAAGGCGGCGGTCTTACCCGTGCCTGTTTGCGCCTGGCCCAGCACGTCGCGGTTAGCGAGCAATAATGGAATCGTGGCCGCCTGGATAGGCGACGGTGTTTCGTAACCGACATCCTTGAGCGCGCGAATCAGCGGCTCGCTCAGGTTAAGGTCGGAAAATAAGGAAATTGGTGTATCAGACATGAAATCACTCACAAGTTCGCTCGAATCGCCCAATGCGAAAGAGTGTATCTGCTAGTTTACTCTTTACTGGACCTTACCGGGTGGCTGCATGCCGCAGAACGCCGTTTTTTGCGGCATATCGACCGAAAAAAGGCAGAAAAATCGGTGATCCGCACGCAATTAGTGCGTGATTTTGCCAACATTAAACGATACACAACAATGTGCCGCCTGCGCTTGTTCTGCGCGGCAACAGCAACGGCGGGCGCCTCGCCAGCATGGCGCCCGCCCCGTTTCAAGTGCGCAAAAACTCCAGCAAGTCCTCGTTCAGCCTGTCCTTGTGCGTCGTCGCCAGGCCGTGTGGTGCGCCCGCATACACGAGCAGCTTGCTGCCGATGATGAGCTCAGCCGTGCGCCGCGCCGAGGCGGCAATCGGCACGATCTGGTCGTCGTCGCCATGGATCACCAGGGTCGGCACGTCGAAGCGGGCCAGGTCGGCGGTGAAATCCGTTTCGGAAAATTGCTTGATGCATAAATAGGATGCCGGCATGCCCGCCTGCATGCCTTGTCGCCAGAAGCTGTCGCGCACGCCCTGCGACGGTGTGGCGCCGGGCCGGTTGTAGCCATAGAAAGCCTCGCTCAAGTCGCGGAAAAATTGGCTGCGGTCGGCCTGCACGCCGGCGCGGATGGCGTCAAACGCGGACAGCGGCAAGCCCAGCGGATTTTCAGTGGTTTGCAGCATCAGCGGCGGCACGGCGCCCACCAGCACGGCGCCCGCCAGGCGCTCGGTGCCATGGCGGCCGATGTAGCG
This sequence comes from Janthinobacterium sp. PSRC1-1, assembly GCF_049897525.1. NCBI lineage: Bacteria > Pseudomonadati > Pseudomonadota > Betaproteobacteria > Burkholderiales > Oxalobacteraceae > Janthinobacterium > Janthinobacterium sp. PSRC1-1. The sequence goes on along the minus strand of NZ_JAFCWK010000021.1, from coordinate 15,366 downwards.
CGCCACTTCGCCGCCGCCCGTCGAATGGCCGACCAGGGTGGCGCCCGTCAAGTCCAGCGCGGCTATCAGGGCGGCCAGGTCGTCGGCATAGGTATCCATGTCGTTGCCGTCGAAAGGCTGGCTGGAGCGGCCATGGCCGCGCCGGTCGTGCGCGATGACGCGGTAGCCGTGCGCAGCCAGATAAAACATCTGGTCTTCCCAGGCGTCGGACGACAGCGGCCAGCCGTGGCTGAAGACGACGGGCGGGCCGCTGCCCCAATCCTTGTAGTAAATCAGGGTGCCGTCGGCGGTACGCAGGGTATTGTTTGAATGCAAGTCGGTGGCAGTCATGGAACGCTCCTTGTCGGTGGACCAGCGGCCATTGTGGCCGCAATGGCGCGCGCACGCCGCGCGCTACGCCAGAGCATTGCGGTAGAGTAAGATTGTCGCTGCTTTGCTTTCCCGTATTCACTTTTGGAGTTGTCATGCGTTTACCCTTCGTCCTCGCCGCCAGCCTGTTCAGCACGGCCGCCCTCGCCCAACCGCTCGTTGCCGAAGCGCCCCTGCGCGCGCATCTGTCTTTCCTGGCCGACGACTTGCTGGAAGGACGCGGCACTGGCCAGCGCGGCGGCGACCTGGCCGTGCGCTACCTGGAAACGCAGGCGGCCGTGGCCGGCCTGCAACCGTTGAAGGATGGCACGTACCGCCAGGCGCTGACCATCGTCGGCAGCAAGGCCTTGCCATCGAGCACAGTGACCTTCAGCGCGGGCGGCAAGACCTTGTCTCCCGCCTTCGGCAAGGACATCGTCTTTGGCGCGGCGAATGGCCAGCAGACAGTGGCGTTCGACGCGCCCGTGGTGTTTGCCGGCTACGGCATCCGCGCCCCCGAAGAGCACTGGGACGATTTCAAGGGCGTCGACCTGAAGGGCAAGCTTGTCATCATGATGGTCAACGATCCGCAACCGACCGTTGCCGAAGCAAACCGTTTTGCCGGCAAGTCCCTCACGTATTACGGCCGCTGGGTCTACAAGTACGAGGAAGCGCTGCGCCAGGGCGCCGCCGGGGTCTTGCTGATCCACACGACGGCGTCCGCCTCGTATCCGTGGTCGGTGCCCGCCAACGGTTTCGGCCACGAGCGTTTCAACCTGGCCGGCGCGGGCAATGCGATGGAAGGCTGGCTGCAGGAAGACATGGCGCGCGCGCTGTTCCAGCAAGCCGGGCAAGACCTGGACGCCTTGCGCGCGCAGGCGGAAACACGCGCGTTCCGCCCCGTCGCCTTGAACGCGACCGTCAAGGTGCAACTCGACAGCCAGGTGCGCAGCATCGAGCAATTCAACGTGGCCGGCATCGTGCCGGGCACGGACCCGACACTCAAGGACGAAGCGGTGATCTATTCGGCGCACTGGGACCACCTGGGCAAGGATGACGAGGGCAACAGCCAAGGTGGCAAACAGGGCCAGAGTGACCACATCTACAACGGTGCCATCGACAATGCCTCGGGCGCGGCGGCCCTGCTGGCCATGGCGCAGGTGGCCGTGAAACAGCCGGCGCGCCGCACGCAGATCTTCCTGTGGCCGGCCGGCGAGGAAACGGGCATGCTGGGCAGCACGGCGTACACGCGCGCGCCCCTGTGGCCGCTGGCGAAAACGGCCGCCGACCTGAACCTCGATAGCATGAACTTCGTCGGCAAGACGCACGACATCGGCGTGGCCGGCGCCGAGCGCAGCAGCCTGTACGCCAGCGCCGCCAAGGTGGCCAAGCGCATGGGCCTGCGCCTGGCGCCGACCATCCCCGACCTGTCCGGCGCGTTTTACCGGGCCGACCATTTTGCGTTTGCCAAGGCCGGCGTGCCCGCCTTCAACGTGGGCTCGGCCGTATTCTCCGGCGACGGCTCCTTCGATTTCGTCAAGGAACCCAAAGCCTCGGGCGAGCGCCTGGTGGCGTTTAAAAAGGATTACCACCAGGTCACCGATGAGTACCACCCGTCGTGGGACTTGTCGGGCATGGTGCAACAGGCGCAGTTCACGCTGAACCTCGGTTACGAAGTGGCGAACGACAAGAACTTGCCTACTTGGAACAAGGGCGAGGCGTTTGGCAAGGTAAAGCGGTAAGCGCCATGAAAAACACCGGCCTTGGCCGGTGTTTTCATTCAAATCGCCATGATGCGTTTCAGGTCGACGAACGCTGTTTCGTATAAATGCTGAAACGCGCCCACCATGACCTCTTCCACGCCTTCAGCCGCGTCGAACTCGCCCGACCATTCGGCCACGCAGGAAGCGCCGCCCGGTTCGCCCGTGACGCGCAGGGTGGAACGGTAGTTCTTGACGGGGATCGGACCGGAGACGATGGTGTAGCTGTAGCTCTTGTCCGCTTCGCTGTAGCTTTGCAGGCGTTCGGCGATGATGGCGCCGTCCGTGGTTTTCAGGCGCCGCACGCGGCCGCCGTGCTCAGGCAGGCTGGTCTTGATGGAGCTCGACCATTCAGCCAGCGACTGGAAGCCGCCGATAAAATCCCACACTCGTTCGGCGCTTGCCGCCAATGTCACAGAAACAATTACTTGGGCCATCTTTGATTCGGTTCCTCATCCAGGTTTGCCGGGCGCTGCGCCCGGCCGGCCGGAGATGCCCGGCACAGCCGCTATTTTAGCGCCCATGCGGCTTTACTGCCGAGTCGACAGCGCTGGCGGCGCTCCCGCTTACAGATTTTCCGACAGGAAAATCAAGGAATTGCCATGTGCCTGGGCGGCGGCGCGCTGCTGGTAGCTATCGCGGTGGGTGCAATTGAAACCGTGTTCGGCGCCCGGGTAGATATGGATTTCCACGTCTTGCCGGTCCTCGAAGCGCTCGGCGATGGTTTGCACGGCTTGCGGCGAAATATGGCTGTCCTGGCCGCCGAAATGCATGAGCAACGGCACCGTGATCCGGTCGGCCAGGTCCAGCTTGTTCTGGATGCCGCCGCCGTAATAGGCGATGGCGGCATCGACCAGGCCGGCCGCTGCCGTTTGAAACGATAAACGGCCGCCGAAGCAATAGCCGACCGAGGCCAGCTTGCCCGTCACTTCCGGGCGCGCGCGCAGGGCGGCGACGGTGGCGGCGATATCGGCGTCGGCATGCGGATTGTCGGTCGCCTGCATCAGTTCCACGGCGCGCTTCCAGCCTGCTTCGTCATAGCCCAGCTCGATGTGCGCGCCCGCGCGCCAGAACAGGTCGGGCACCAGCACCACGTAGCCATCGGCCGCGTACTGGTCGGCCACGGCGCGGATGTGTTCGTTGACGCCGAAAATTTCCTGCAACAGGATGATGGCGGGGCCTTTACCGATATGCGGCACGGCCAGGTAAGCCTGGAAGCTGCCGTCCGGGCCGGCGATATCGATCCACTGCGATGTTGTGCTCATACAAACTCCAGTCTGAGGTTGGGGGGAATGCCACAGCCAGGCATGTTACTGGTTTTTCACGCCGCCTGCGTCCGCACCCCTTTGCCCAGGCTCAATACATCTCGCGCAGGTAAATCACGGGGCCCGATCTGAGGATGCCAAAGACAACAACGCCCACCGTGCTGCCCAGGTAGGGATGATTGCCTACGGAAACGTCCACTCTGCCGGCCTTGCCGGCGCCGGGCGCCAGCAGCGTCAGGCGATTGGCCTGCGGCAACGCGCCTTGCACGACGGTATAGGCCAGGTCATCAGCGGCCAGCTTGCTGCAGTCCAGCGTTTTCTTGCAATTGACAAACAGTACCTGCGACTTGTTGAACGCACTGATACTGTCGAGCAGGTTCGTGATCCATTGCGTGCCATTCCAGTACTGCACTTGCACGGCCAGCCGGACGGGCAGCAACTCGGAGCCATAGCCGTGGGCTACCTGCCATTGCCCCGACAGCACAGTCATCCGTGCCTCGTTCTGTATCAATGCCGAACTGGAGCTGACGACGGCGCCGCCGGGATAGGTGCTGCTGGCGCGCAGCAGCACGTCGGTGGGCGCCACCGTCACCGGCACGCCTGCCTTGCCCGGAAAACGGTAGGCAACCATGGTTCGGGCGATGCCCAGGGTGAATTTCGCGGGCGCCACGCCGGTGACGGTGGTTTGCGCCTTGCCGCCATCGGTGAGGCGGCTGCTGCCATCAGGAGTACTCGGCGGAAAGGAAATCTTGCCCGTGGCCGCATCGAGGCCTTCGAGCAACACGGGCGCCAGCACACCCGGATTGAGCTCATCATAATTTTGGGTCGTCGTCCCCCCCAGGGCGCGCGCCGTCACGCGCACGCCTATCGCCTGCCCCGAGTAGGCGTAGCGGCCTTTCTTCCCATCGTCGGCGCAGGTGAGCGGCGCGGCGCACGGCGTGGCGATGCCGTTGGCAGCGGCCGGCTCGTCACTGTCGTCCTTTTTGATCAGCTCCGTGATGAAGTGGTGCGGGATGAACTGCACCTTGCCACTCGTACCGCTTGCCAGCGGTGGAACGACGCCATTGACGGCAGGCCGTTGCCATCCCAGGTAATGATTCAAGCTGGCCGTAAACTGAACAAGCCCCACTTCCTTCCAGCTCATGCCCGTGGCGGTCAAGACACCCCCGCTGAAGCCCAGGCTGCCATCGGCCGACGGCTCGGCGTGGCCGGCAAACGTGGGTTCAACGACAGTACGTCCCAGCAGCACGGCTGGCGCCACCGCTTCGCGGCCAAAGTTGGGCGTGGCTGCCTTCAAAAAATTCCGTGCCAATACGCTAACCACCGTTGCCGGCGCCACGCCCGTCACGGCCAGGCCCGCACGCTGTGGCGTGGCGATCGTACTGAACACAAAATCGTACGGAGCGACAACCACCTCATCGCTGCCTTGCATCTTCAAGCCCTTGTCGCTGCCGCTGGCCGATTCATACTTTGCGTTCAACGTCAGCTTGCCCGCGTCGGCATACAACATGGTTGCCGTGGCAACGCCAGCGTTGTCGAACGCCAGGTTGACGGACTGGCCCGTCGCACTGCACGCGCTGCTGGCGCTCGCGGCCAATGGCACGAAGGCCCCCGTCCCTTTGACCAGGAGCGGCAAGGTGCCGGTGGCAGGATTGCTGTAGCTACAACTGAGGGTCAAATCCTTGCTGGCATTCTTAAACAGGGGCACGCAGGCCTGCTCGTTCGGTTTGTCTTGCAATGCACTGATTGTGAAATCCGTGGCCACGGCGGAATGATGATTGACGGGAGTGACCATCAAGCCTGTCGCCGCAAAGCTCATGTCGCAGCTGCTGCTGTTGTCCGACGCGCGCTTGCAGACGAGCGCACCGGTGGCGCCGGGCACGCTCGTCAGGCCCAGGGTGGCCGTGCCGACCGTGTACTGGCGCACGCTGGCCGTCGCCACCCCGCTGTTGCCTATCGGCGTCGCCGTGCCGCCCGGGCTGACGGTGACATCCACGCCGCCCGTGTATTTGGCGCTGCAGGCGGCGTCCGCGCACGCCGTGACCGTTACCGTTTGCGGCGCGCATGTCAGGGCACTGCCTGGGTGGTCGATCTGGAAATGGTGGGGCGCCGCCTGCGTACCCGGGCCGCACTTCGGCCCCATCGGTTCATTGAAGGCCCAGCCGCTGTTGTTCGTCACGCAGCTGCACGGATTCGATGGCGTATAGGCCTTGCACGTGATGGTTTGCTGCACCCGGCCCTGCCAGCCCAGAGTGATGTGGTCAACCTTGGCGTTGCCCGTGATATAGGCGTTGGACGAGTCGAGGGTCACTTCCCCGGCGTCCACATTGCCCTTGATGCCATTGCCGGAAGCGATCGACAAGGAATTGCTCGCCTCCACATCGCCGGTGACGAGCAGGCCGGATGCTTTCAGGTCGATCGTCGGCGATTTCAGGTTACCCGTCACCTGGCTGCCGGAACCGATGGTCAGCGAGGTGGTCGCTGTGATATCGCCCTGGATGCGGGTACTGGCGGCCAGGATATTGACGATGGTGCCGCTGATCGGACCGTTGATGACCGAGCCCGAAGCGATTTCCACCGGGCCCTTGGCGCTGATCTTGCCCGTCACCTTGACGTTGTTCGAGCCCATCTTGATGGTGGTAGCGGAAATATTCGCCGTGACGGTCTGTTCCTGCGCGCCCATGAGGAAAGTGCCGCCCAGGGCGGTCAGGTTTCCTCCCGTCACCTTCAGATTCGACGGATTGATGTCCTTGATGTCGAGATTGCCCTTCACTGTCAGGGCGGCGTTGCCGCTCATCGTCAAGCCCTGGTTATAGCTCATCGCCAGGGAACCGTTGACCGTCACCCCATACGCGCTGCCGATGACGATGACGTCGGTGGAACCCAACGCCAGCGAGCCGCATGTGTATTGCAAGCCATCCGGGCTCAGGCTGCAGCCGCTGACGGCGCCGCCGTTGAAATTGAGCGTGGCCGCCTGGGCAAAAGTTGAGCATAGCAACAGTGTCAGGGTGGCAAAAAAGGGAAGTAGGCGCACGATATCCAGGAATCTGATGAATGGGAAGACAGCGGGCGCGTGGGTTATTCCATGCTAATCTATGTCCTCGCTGTTGTTGCATTATGGCAGTATTTTTCACCCTCGCGCATATCGCATGATCAAGCAAAGCCCCAAGGAATTTCCCCTGCGTACCGTCGACATCATCGTCTATCCCGGCTTCAAGGCGCTCGAAGCCATCGGCGCCATGAAGGTGTTTGATTACGCCAACACCCATTTGCGCCTGCGCCATCTGCCCGGCGGCTACGACGTGCGCATCGCCTCGACAGCCATCGGCCCAGTCGAGTCCGACACGCTGATGTCGCTGCACGCCAGCAAGGCGCTCGATGTGAACCGCCTGCCCGACCTGGCCGTCATCGTCGGCTGCCACCACGTCGAGCAAGTCTTGCAGGATATTCCCGCCCTCGCCGCCTGGGTGGCCGAGGCGGCGCCGCGCATCGACACGCTGGCGGCGCTGTGCACGGGCTGCTTCTTCCTGGCCGAAGCCGGCGTGCTCGACGGCAAGAGCGCCGCCACGCACTGGAGCGCCGTGGACAGCCTGCGCCAGCGCTATCCATTGATACAGGTCAATGCCGATGCGATTTTCGTGCGGGAAGGAAAATTCTGGACATCGGCCGGCGTGACGGCCGGCATCGACCTGGCGCTGGCGCTGGTGGAAGACGATTTCAGCCGCGATATCGCGCTGGAAGTGGCGCGCGACCTGGTGGTGTACCTGAAGCGGCCCGGTGGCCAGTCGCAGTTTTCCGTGCACCTGTCGAGCCAGATGACCACGCATCCGAGCATCCGCCAGTTGCAAGGCTGGATCATGGAACACCTGGGCGAAGAGCTCGGCATACCGCTGCTGGCGGCCAGGCTGGCCATGAGCGAGCGCAATTTTACGCGCGTGTTCCAGCGCGAAACGGGCAGCAGTCCTACGGAATTCATCGAGACGGCGCGCTTTGAAGTGGCGCGTCGCTTGCTGGAAGACAATGTATCGTCCTTAAAACAGGTGGCCGTGCAGGCGGGCTTGCACAGCGAAGAAAGGCTGCGCCGCCTGTTTCAAAAGAAACTCGCCATCACGCCGCGCGACTACCGCGAACGCTTTTCCAGCACGGCGCGCTAGGACTCAGCGCGACTTGTTGCTGCGCACCTGACGCGTGGCCAGCTGCCGGCGGTGCCAGGCCAGCGGCGTAAACATCAGCGCGCACAGCAGATAGGTGGCCAGCAGCGCCAGCCAGATGGCGGGCGTGGCGAGGCTGGCGGCATTGCTCCACCACAAGGCCAGCAGGGAAGACAGGGCCGCGCCGAGGAAGACGGGCAGCATGCGGCGCAACGTGGCGAGGTAGGCAGTGGCAAACATGAGCGGCTCCCAAAGCAAGGCGGAAGCCTTCACACTAGCAGGCGCAGGCGGCGAAGTACAGCTTGCCGCCCTGCCCCGTCCGTCAAGTGTTGCGCAATACGTACACGCAGATCAGTACAACACCACGGAACGAATCGATTCGCCGCTCTTCATCAGGTCGAAGCCTTCATTGATGCGTTCGAGCGGCAAGCGGTGCGTGATCAGATCGTCAATGTTGAGCTTGCCTTCCATATACCAGTCGACGATCTTCGGCACGTCCGTGCGGCCGCGCGCGCCGCCGAAGGCCGAACCGCGCCATTCGCGCCCCGTCACCAGTTGGAATGGCCGCGTGGAAATTTCCTGGCCGGCCGCCGCCACGCCGATGATGAACGATTTGCCCCAGCCCTTGTGCGTGCACTCGAGCGCCTGGCGCATCAAGTTGGTGTTGCCCACGCATTCAAACGAATAATCGGCGCCGCCGTCCGTCAGTTGCACGATGGCATCGACGACGTTTTCCACCTCGTTCGGGTTGATAAAATGCGTCATGCCGAACTTGCGCGCGATGGCCTGGCGCGCCGGATTGATGTCGATGCCGATGATTTTGTCGGCGCCGACCATTTTCGCCGCCTGGATCACGTTCAGGCCGATGCCGCCCAGGCCGAACACGGCCACGTTGGCGCCCGCTTCCACCTTGGCGGAGAACAAGACGGCGCCCACGCCCGTCGTCACGCCGCAACCGATGTAGCACACCTTGTCGAACGGCGCGTCTTCGCGGATCTTGGCGAGAGCGATTTCCGGCACGACGATATAGTTTGAGAAAGTGGAGGTGCCCATGTAGTGGAACAGCGGCTGGCCATTCAGCGAAAAGCGGCTGGTGGCGTCCGGCATCAGGCCACGGCCCTGTGTCGAGCGGATGGCCTGGCACAAATTCGTCTTTTGCGACAGGCAGAACTTGCACTGGCGGCATTCCGGCGTGTACAGGGGAATGACGTGGTCATCCTTTTTCAGGGTCGTCACGCCCGGGCCCACGTCGACGACGACGCCGGCGCCTTCATGGCCGAGGATGGCGGGGAAGATGCCTTCCGGATCGGCGCCGGACAGGGTGTAGTAATCGGTATGGCAAATGCCAGTGGCTTTCAGCTCGACCAGCACTTCGCCGGCGCGCGGGCCGGCCAGGTCGACTTCTTCGATGGTCAACGGGGCGCCCGCCTTCCAGGCAATCGCGGCTTTGGTTTTCATGGGATGTCTTCCTGCTCGGTTTCAGATGCGCCATTATCGGACGCCGGCGGACGTGGCGGGGCAAGGGGCCCCGCGCTTGTCTGAAAACGCGGCGCATTTGTCCGCTGCCGCCGCACGTTTGCGCCAGCGCAAACCTCCCGACACGAAGACGCGCATTCTTGGCACATCCTTTGAGCTGCCGTTGCGCCGTTCCCGCAGGAGACCGACATGCGCCACCCCCTACGCCGACTGTCCCCCACCTGGCTGGCCCTGCTGCTGGCCTGCTGCCTGGGCTTGCTGGCTGCCTGTGGCGGCGGCCACGATCACCACCCGCCCGGCGCCACCACGGGCAGCCTGACCGTCACTATCGGTGGCTTGCCGGCCGGCGTGGCGGGCGCCGTCACGGTGACGGGGCCCGCATCGTACAGCAAGCTGCTGACGGCGTCCGGCACGCTCGATGGCCTGGCGCCCGGCGCCTATGCGGTCAGCGCCGCCAGCGTGCTACAAGGAACAACCAGCCTGGTGCCCGTGCCGGCAACGCAGCAGGTGCAAGTCACTGCGGGGGCGACGGCCAGCGCCACCGTCACGTATGCGGCCGGCGCGCCGCTGGCCATTCGCCTGCAGGAAGTGGCCAGCGGACTGGACGCACCCATCTTCCTCACGGCGCCACCCGGTGACAGCCGCCTCTTCATTCTCGAACGCCCCGGCCGCATCCGCGTGCTGCAGAACGGCAACCTGCTGGCCACGCCCTTCCTCGATATCCGCCCCCTCACCACCACCAGCGGCGAGCGCGGCTTGCTGTCGCTGGCCTTCCATCCGCAGTACGCCAGCAACGGCTATTTCTTTATCTATTACACCAACCTGGCCGGCGACATCGTCATCGAGCGGCGGCAAGTATCGGCTGGCAACGCCAACGTGGCCGATCCCCTGTCGGCCCTGACCATCCTGACGATACCCCACCCCACGTTCAACACCCACTATGGCGGCCTGCTCAGCTTTGGCCCGGACGGCTACCTGACTGCAGGCACGGGCGACGGCGGCAGCGCGGGCGACCCGCCCGGCAATGCGCAAAACACAAATGTGCTGCTGGGAAAGCTGCTGCGCCTGGACGTCAACGCCAGCACGGTAGCCCAGCCGTACGCCATTCCGCCGGGCAACCCGTTTGCCGGCACGCCGGGCGGGCGCGCCGAAATCTGGGCCTACGGCTTGCGCAACCCGTGGCGCTACGCCTTCGACGTGCCGGCCCAACTGCTGTATATCGCCGACGTGGGCCAGGCCAATTGGGAAGAGGTCGACGTGCGCCCCGTGGGCCAGGCGGGCAACAACTATGGCTGGAACATCATGGAAGGATTGCATTGCTACAACAGCGCCAGTTGCAACCAGGCGGGGCTGGTCCTGCCCGCCATCGAATACGGCCACGACACGGCTGGCGGCTGCTCGATCACGGGCGGCTATGTGTACCGGGGCACGGCCCTGCCGGAGCTGGCGGGGCAGTACCTGTATTCGGATTACTGCAGCGGCTGGCTGAAAAGCTTCAGCTACAGCAATGGCACGGCCTCCGCCGTGACGGACTGGGGCATCACCAACGTGGGCAATATCCTGTCGTTTGGGCAGGATGCGCAAAACGAGCTGTACATGCTGAGCGACACGGGCAAGGTGTACCAGATCGTCCGTAAATAAGCGTACCTAAATTAAGCGCACGCAAACAAGCGTGCGCAGGCGGTCATGGTGGCGCACGCGGCACAGGGCGTTTTTCGACGGGGCACGGGGAACCGGCTAGAATGGGTTTTTCCCGTCGCGCCCCGCGCACCAGCCCAAGAGAACACCATGGCCCGTTTGAAACTTGAATTTCCCGAAGACCAGTACTGCTATTCCTCGCAACTGACGGTACGCACCACGGACATCAATGCCGGCAACCATCTCGGCAACGATTCCATGATTTCCATGATTTCCGAGGCGCGCGCCCGCTTCCTGTTTGAATTCGGCGTGCGCGACATTGAAGCGGACGGCACCGGCATCATCGTCACCGACCTGGCCACCACCTACCGTGCCGAAGCCCATGCGCGCGACCAGCTGCTGTTCGAAGTGGGCGTCATGGATTTCAATAAATATGGCGGCGACATCACCTTCCGCATCACGCGCCCGCGCGACAACACCCTGATCGCCATGGCCAAGTCCGGCTTTGTGTTTTTCAACTACAAGCGCAGCCAGGTCGTGCCCATGCCGGAAGAGTTCGGCAGCAAGTTCCCGCAGGTGAACTGGATCGATTAACGGCGGCGCCTTGCCACCATGCTGTATGCTTGCCAGGAAGACATTAAGACTGGAGCGACATGCAAGCAGCGAAAACGGCAAGACTATGCCTGGCCCTGGCGTTGTCGGGCGTGTGGCAGACCGCCCTGGCCGCGCCGCACACCGTCATCCTGTATGGCGACGACGACTATGCGCCGTACAGCTATGTGGAAAACGGCGTCTTCAAGGGCATGTACGTCGATATGCTGCGCGCAGCCGCCACCAGCATGCCGGAGTATCGGCTGGACCTGCAGCCGCGCCCCTGGAAACGGGGACTCGACGCCCTGGAAAAAGGCCAGGTATTCGGTCTGTTCCCGCCCGGGCGCAAGACGGAGCGGCCGTACGTGCAACCGTATTCGGCCATGCTGTACCGCGAATCGGTGGTGCTGTTTTGCCATGACGCCGTCATGCGCAAGCCGCGCACGCACTTCCCGACCGACTTCGCCGGCCTGACCATCGGCGTCAACACGGGTTTTTTGCTGTCGGAAAAATTGATGGCGCCGGCCCGCCAGGGATTGCTGCATCTGGCAGCGGCCAAGGGCAACGATGCCAATCTGAAGAAACTGGCCCTGAGGCGCATCGATTGCTACGCCAGCGACCGCGGCGCGGCCCGCTACACGGCACGCCAGCTGCAAGGAGAACTAAGCCGCTACGGCTTTCAATTGCACGAAGTGCTGGAACTGTCGTCCGAAGCCACGTATATCGCCTACAGCGCACGCAATACGCCCGTCTACAAGGCCGATTTCATCGAGAAGATGAATGCGGCCTTGCTTGCCATGCGGCAGAACGGCCAGCTGGCACGCATCGAAGAGGCTTACCTGCGCTGACTTACCGGCGCTGCACTGCGCGCGGCTGCAAGCTCATCACGGGACTGCTGCGGCCCTGGGGCTTGACGCCGAAGGTATTCTTGAACCAGTCGTCGATCATGCGCTTTTCATAGCGCAAGGCATCGTTGCTGGAGTAACGATTGATATGCTGCAAATAGGACATGTCCGACAGATAAGCGTTGCCGCTGGCAATGACTTTGCCATGCTGTTCGAGCGTATAGCGCAAGCGCAGGCGGGGCCAGTCAGCACGGCCCGTCATCACGCGCACATCGAAGGCGCCGCGCCGTGCCGGGTCTTCGCGTCCTGCCAGGTCGACATCGGTGATCTCGATCCTGAGATCCTGGCCGGGGGGCAAGCTCTTGCCCAGCCAGGTGAAGTGATTGGCCAGGCCCGCCAGCACCTGCTCCCGGTCGCGCGAGCTGAACGGTACATCGGAATAGTCATCGGGGTTATCGAACGTCACCTGCACGCCCGCCCAGGCACTGCTGCCGGCGGCCAGCGCCAATGCGGCCAGCCATGTTTTCGCCATCTTGGAAATACGCATATGCATTCCTTTCAGAAAGTTCGCAGGAAGGCAGATGCCGCCACGCCGCATCTGCCTGAGCCGGTTTGACTATAGCCTGAAGTGAAAATTTCCGGAGCGCAATACACTTCGCGCGGCGGCAAGCCGCCTGACGGGCTGCGCGCTTACTTGCGCGCCTGGCGTTTCACCTTGACGCCAAAGGTATTGGCATACCAGTCATCGATCATCAGCTTTTCATAGCGCAGCTTTTCATTGCTGAAGTAATGATTGATGCGGCTCAGGTACGACATGTCGGACAGGGCGGCATCGCCACTGCGAATGACCTTGCCATCCTGTTCCAGCACATAGTGCAGGCGCATGCGCGGCCAGTCGACCCGGCCATTCATGACGCGGATATCCTGCCCGGCACGCAGGGACGGATTTTCACGTCCCGCCAGGTCCACATCCGTGACGTCGATCTTCAAGGTCTGCCCGGGCGGCAGCGATGCGCCCAGTTTCTCGAAATGCCGGCTCAGTTCCTTCAACACCTCATCGCGTTCCTGCGGGTTGAACGGGACATCCGTATATTGATCCGGTTTGCTGAACTGCACTTCCGTTCCTGCCCAGGCCGCGCTGCTGGCCAGCAAGGCCAGGCCGGCGACCAGGGCGCGCGTCGTTTGCTTTTGCATGATGTACCCTTTCAGGAAATGTGCGTGGCATGGCGCCACTTCTTATGCCTGCTCAATATAGCGCGCCGCAGCCCATTCTGACGCGCAATTCATACCTTGTTACTTTTCTGATTTTGCGCCAGAAAGGCGAGACGCCGTTTTTTTTGCAGATTCATTGGCAATATTAATTAAAACAAAGTATTGTCTTGAAAATATAGTTGCCTAAGCGATAAAGCATAGATAGTGTCAGCAGCCTGGATTTAAAGTGTTTTTTTAGCACGTGTGTTGCATGTTGTTAGTCAATTTTTCTTGCATATTGTTAATATTTAGCTGTCAGTCTACAATCGACAAAATGCGCCCGAAAAATGCGCAACGCCGGTAATGGCGCACAGGAATTCCTGGCGCAGGCGTCTCAACATTGCGTCAGTTATGCCTTTTAGCGGAACTCGCCCTCATGTCATTTTTGTCTTCAGCATCGCCCAAGTTACCTCCCTGGAAAGTCCTGCTCGTCGATGATGAACCCGACATCCACGACATCACCAAACTGACGCTGAGCCGTTTCCGCCTGGAAGGCCGTGCCCTGAGCTTCGTGCACGCCTACAGCGGCGCCGAAGCCAAGCAGGTGCTGGCGCGCGAAGAAGGCATCGCGCTGGTCTTCCTGGACGTGGTGATGGAACGCGAAGACAGCGGCCTGGAAGTGGCGCGCTGGATGCGCGAAGACCTGGGCAACCAGTTTACGCGCATCGTGCTGCGCACCGGGCAGCCGGGACAGGCGCCGGAAGAGCGGGTGATCGTCAACTACGACATCAACGACTACAAGGAAAAGACGGAGCTGGACCGCACCAAGCTGTTTACCACCACCTTTGCCGCCCTGCGCGCCTACCGCGACATCATGAAGGTGGAAGAGGCGCGCCAGGCCCAGCTGCATTACCGCGAAGGCCTGGAAAGAGTCATCGCCGCCTCGGCGCATATCTTCAAGCAGCGCAACCTGCGCGACTTCGCCAGCGGCCTGCTGCAGCAAGTCGTCGCCCTGCTGCGCCTGGAAACGAGCATGCTGCTGCGCCTGCGCGGCGCCAGCGCCATCACGGGTGAGCAGGATTATGAAGTTCTCGCGCAGATCGGCGACCATGAAGCCGATGGCGGCATCCTCAGCCCGTCCCTGCTGTCGCAGCTGGACGACGCCAAGAGCAATAAAATCTCGCGCCTGCACGGTGACACCTATGTCGGTTATTTTCCCAACAGTAGCGGCAAGGCGTCCTTGCTGGTCTTGAAGGGCGTGGAAGAAATTTCCGACCTCGACGCGCAATTGCTGGAAGTATTCTGCTCGGGCGTGGCGATTGCCTTCGACAACATCCTGCTGACCCAGGAAATCACCGATACCCAGGCCGAACTGATCCTGCGCCTGGGCGACGTGGTCGAATCGCGCTCGCACGAAGGCGGCAACCACGTGCGCCGCATGGCCGAAGTGTGCCAGCTGCTGGCGCAGGCCTCCGGCATGTCGGAAGAAGAAACCATGGTGCTGCGCCACGCGGCGCCCATGCATGACATCGGCAAGATTTCCACACCCGACGCGGTGCTGCTGAAACCGGGCAAGCTCGACGCGGCCGAGTGGGAAATCATGAAGCAGCATCCGACGGTGGGCATGTCCATCCTCGACGGTTCGCAGCGCCCGCTGCTCAAAGCAGCCGCCGTGATCGCCCACCAGCACCATGAAAAATACGACGGCAGCGGCTACCCGCAAGGCCTGGTCGGTGAAAACATCCACAAATACGCGCGCATCGCCGCCGTCGCCGACGTCTTCGACGCCCTGATGCACAAGCGCTGCTACAAGGACGCCTGGCCGTTGGAACGTGTAGTGAGCTACCTGCGCGAAGTGAGCGGCAGCCACCTCGACCCGCAGTATGTGGAGTTGCTGATTGAAAATCTCGATGCAGCGCTGGCGCTGAATCAACGTTTCCCGGATTAAAAGCTAGCCGATGTTGTCGGATTACGCGGCTGCGCCGCTAATCCGACCTTGTATTATTCCCTTCATGCCGTTCGCGATATTGCGGACGGTATCGACCGCTGTCAAAATCTTGGTAGGCATATCAAGACCGGGTAACTGGATGCCGTATCCGCC
>NZ_JAFCWK010000020.1:0-82860 GCF_049897525.1 Janthinobacterium sp. PSRC1-1 | reverse complement strand
AACTGATCATTGGTGCCATGATGCGCAAGCTGGTGCACGTGGCATTCGGCGTGCTCAGGTCGGGGAAAATATTTGATCCGGCCTTGCACGCCGCTTGACGGGGATAACAGTATCTACGCTCTTCGCAAGGTCATCGTAGGTCGGCTTAGCGCACAGCGCGTAAGCCGACAACACCATAGTCCAAGATCGTTACCGCACCACCTCCGTCAACACCCGCCCTTCCGACGCCGACGGCTGGCGTATGCGCAGCAGATGGGCCAGCGTAGGCGCGATATCGACCACTTCCGCGTACTGGCCATAGGCGCCCGGCTTGATCCAGCGGGGACCGAAGACCATCAGCGGCACGTTGGTGTCATATGTGTACGGCGTGCCGTGCGAGGTGCCGCCAGCGCCCTTGCCGAAGTACCAGGACGGCTTGGTGACGACCATCAGGTCGCCCGACAGCTGGCGATTCCAGGCGCGGCGCATCAAGGTGTCCATGCGCGTGGCGACGGCGCCCGTTTCCATCTGCGTGCGCGTGTAGACCTGCGCCAAACCGTCCTGCTGCAGCAGGAAGCGGGCAGCCGCGTCTTCCAGCGCGGCGCGATGGACGCCGCGCTTTTCCGCCAGCGCGTAATCGAGGTAGATATTCGGCAGCGACGACGTCGTCACCAGTTTATCGAT
Organism: Janthinobacterium sp. PSRC1-1; assembly: GCF_049897525.1. Taxonomy (NCBI): domain Bacteria; kingdom Pseudomonadati; phylum Pseudomonadota; class Betaproteobacteria; order Burkholderiales; family Oxalobacteraceae; genus Janthinobacterium; species Janthinobacterium sp. PSRC1-1. The sequence goes on along the minus strand of NZ_JAFCWK010000020.1, from coordinate 82,197 downwards.
GCCCAGGGTCGTTGCCAGGTGCTGGTTCAAGCCATCGACCAGTTTGGCCCCGTCGATGCGCCTGGCGGAAAAGCCCCGGGTTTCAGCAAATTCCGGCACGTTGGCAAAGCCATGGTCGGCCGTCAGCACCACCAGCACGTTGTCCATGCCGATTTTTTTATCCAGGTCGGCAAAGAAGCCGGCCAGCATGCGGTCCAGGCGCTGCAGGTGGTCGTGAGACATCCTGCTTTCCGGGCCGTAGGCGTGGTTCACATAGTCGTGCGCGGACAGGCTCACGCCGAGGATATCGGGCACGCCGGCCGGGTTGCGGCCCAGGTTCTCGCCATCGACGGCGGCGCGCGCAAATTCCAGGGTCAGCTCATCGAGAAAGGGACCGGACTTCAGGCGGCTGTAGTACTCGCCATCGAGCTTGCCGCTGTCGCTGTAGTAGGCAAACGGGAAGGTGTTGCGCGTGCCCGGCTTGGCCGGCACGATGTCCTCGCGCGCGTCATTGACGTAGGCGCTGTCAGCCAGCAGCGGGGTCCAGCTCTTGCCGTAGTAGCGGTCCTGCGGCTTGGCTGTCTGGTAGCGCTGCACCCATTGCGGATGCTGCTGCATGTAATAGGTGCTGCTGGCGAAGTTGCCCGTCTTTTCCATGTACATATACGCCGTGCCCGTTTTGCCCGCCAGCAGGATGGCGCCGCGGTCCTTGCCCGACACGGTGACGACCTTGGCCTGGTCGCCCGTGGCATAGCGCAGCTCGTCGCCCAGGGTGCTCACGCGCAGCCTGGTCGGCGCGGTGCCGTCGTCGCTCTGCGTTGCTTCGCCGATGTAATGGAAATTGCCATCCTCGGTGCAGTACACGGATTTTTTCGTCACGGGATCGATCCAGTTATTGCCGATCACGCCATGCTGGTACGGGTAAGCGCCCGACAGCACGGCCGAGTGGCCGATGGCCGTGACCGTGATGCCATGCGCCTGGTGCGCATCGCTGAACCACGCGCCCTGCTCCAGCAGGCGGCGGAAGCCACCCTGGCCGAACTGCTCGCGGTAGCGCGTCACCTGTTCCTGCGGCAAGCCGTCCACCACCAATACCACCACCAGCTTCGGCTGCGCCGCCGTGGCGGCAGCGACAGGAGCGGCCTTGGCCGCATGCGCCTGGCATGCCGCCACGCCAGCTACCAGCAGCAACGCCTGCGCCAGTTGCCGGGAAAGGGAGAAATTCTTGCTCATATGCACTCATCCAAAGTTAGGCCATCGGGCAGCATACGCCGACTATATGACGCAATGATGACAAAAAGCAATAACAAGAAAAAGGCCGGGTTCCATCGCTGGAACCCGGCCTGATGCCGACATGAATCAATCTGCGCGATTACTTGACCGTCACCTTGATGCTTTTGCTCAAGTCCGGCCCATACGACTGGTGCGCGCCATTGGCGAACTGCATGGTGAGCGTGTACTGGCCCGGTGGCAAGGTGACGTCCGTTTCCGTTTGCGCTTTGCCGAAATGCAAATGCTTTTCGTCCATGGGGATCATCTCGCCCGCCTTCATCGGCCCCATATTGATGAGCAGATGATGGTGGCCCGTCTTGGCCGTCATGTCGCCGGCCGGCTTGACGTCCATGCCACTGACGGCAAATTTCACCTTGAACGGACTGGTCACCGTCGCGCCATCGACGGGCTCGACGAACGAAACGGATTGCGCAAACGCGCTGGCGGCCAGCAGGCTGCCGGCAACCACGGTTGCGGCTTGGCGCAGGAATACAGTGTTCAGGTGCATGATGTCTCCTCTTGTTTAATAACAACACGGACTGCATGAAACCATATTCCTGCTGACACTGGCGCCGGGGAGCGCCAAGCCCAACCTTTAATCGTTTTTGATGACGATCGACGGGAACTTGCTCGTCATATCCTTCGCCTTTTCCGCCACCTTGATGGCGATGGTGCGGGCGATCTGCTTGTAGATCGCGGCAACGGGGCCATCGGGCTCGGCCACGACGGTCGGCGTGCCAGAATCGGTCTGCTGGCGGATCGCCATGGTCAGCGGCAAGGCGCCGAGGAATTCCACGCCAAAGTCCGCGCACATCTTCGCGCCGCCGCCGGCGCCGAAGATTTCTTCCGCATGGCCGCAGTTCGAGCAGATGTGCGTGCTCATGTTTTCCACCACGCCCAAAATCGGGATGCCGACTTTCTCGAACATTTTGAGGCCCTTGCGCGCGTCCAGCAGCGCGATGTCCTGCGGCGTCGTGACGATCACGGCGCCCGTGACGGGCACTTTCTGCGACAGGGTCAATTGAATGTCGCCCGTGCCTGGCGGCATGTCGACGATCAAATAATCGAGGTCGCGCCAGTTGGTCTGGTCCAGCAGTTGCTGCAACGCTTGCGTGACCATCGGGCCGCGCCACACCATCGGCTCGTCCGGATCGATCATGAAGCCGATCGACGACACTTGCAGGCCGTGGTTTTCCATCGGTTCCATGCTCTTGCCATCGAGCGTCTTCGGCTGGCCGCTAATGCCCAGCATCATCGGTTGCGAGGGGCCATAGATGTCGGCGTCGAGCATGCCGACGGTGGCGCCTTCGGCGGCCAGGGCCAGGGCCAGGTTGACGGCCGTGGTCGATTTACCCACGCCGCCCTTGCCGGAAGCGACGGCAATGATGTTTTTCACATTGCTCATCGGCTTCAAGCCGCGCTGCACCGTGTGCGAAATGATTTTCGACGACACGCCCACGCTGACGTTGCCCACGCCCGGCAGCACGCGCAGCGCGGCCAGCACGGACTTGCGGATCAGGTCGATCTGGCTTTTGGCGGGGTAGCCCAGCTCGATGTCGAGGGAAATATCATTGCCATCGACCTTCAGATTCTTGACGGTTTTACTGGAAACGAAATCTTTATGTGTATTTGGATCAATAACCTGGGCCAGAGCGGCCTTGACGTCTTCTACTGTGATGCTCATGTAAATCTCCGTGTGTACTACATATGTGCAATACGCGCAGTCTAGCGCAAATTTGCGTGGCGCGATGGCGGCAAAAGCATCACTTGCCAGCGCTGCATCTGCTCATATTGCCTTTCCGCTGTTAAAATGCCCTATTATCCATCCCAAAAGTGCATCAATCATGACTCGCAAGCTGTTCGTCACCACTGCCCTGCCTTACGCAAACGCCGCTTTTCACATTGGCCACATCATGGAATACATCCAGGCTGATATCTGGGTCCGGTTCCAGCGAATGCAACGCGATGGCGCAGCCGGCCGTGAAGTGCACTTTGTGGGCGCCGACGATACGCATGGCACGCCCATCATGATCGCCGCCGAAAAGGAAGGCATCACGCCGCAGCAATTCGTCGCCAACATCGCGGCCGGCCGCGCCCAGTACCTCGATGGCTTCCATATCGCCTTCGACAACTGGTATTCGACCGATTCGCCGGAGAACGTCGACCTGTCGCAATCGATCTACCGCAAGCTGCGCGATACGGGCCTGATCGTCACGAAAACCGTCGACCGCTTCTTCGACCCGGTCAAAGGCATGTTCCTGGCCGACCGCAACATCAAGGGCGAATGCCCGAAATGCGGCGCCAAGAACCAGTACGGCGACAATTGCGAAGTGTGCGGCGCGGCCTACCAGCCGACCGACCTGGTCAATCCGTTCTCCGTGTTTACCAATGCGACGCCCGTGATGAAGCCGTCGGAACAGTATTTCTTCAAGCTGTCCGACCCGCGCTGCTTCGAATTCCTGAAAAGCTGGCTCAATACGCCAGGCCGCTTGCAGCCGGAGATGGTCAACAAGGTCAGCGAATGGCTGGGCGAAGCCGGTGAAAAGCTGGCCGACTGGGATATCTCGCGCGATGCGCCCTACTTCGGTATCCCGATTCCCGATGCACCAGGCAAATTCTTCTATGTGTGGATGGATGCGCCTGTCGGCTACCTGGCCAGCCTGAAAAACTATTGCGACAAGAAAGGCATCGATTTCGACGCCTTCCTGAATGACCCATCGACGGAACAGATCCACTTCATCGGCAAGGATATCGTCTCCTTCCATTTGCTGTTCTGGCCCGCCATGCTGAAGTTCGCCAATCACCCGGTGATCGACAAACTGAAAGTCAACGTCCACGGCTTCCTGACGGTCAATAACGAAAAGATGTCGAAGTCGCGCGGCACGGGCATCTCGCCGCTGCGCTACCTCGATCTGGGCATGAACCCGGAATGGCTGCGCTACTACATCGCCTTCAAGCTGAACTCGAAAGTGGAAGACCTGGACTTCAACGGCGAAGATTTTGTCGCCCGCGTGAACAGCGACCTGATCGGCAAATACGTGAACATCGCCAGCCGCTGCGCCGGCTTCATCGCCAAGCGTTTCGACGGCAAGCTGGCGAGCACCCTGTCCGAAGGCGCGCAAAGCTGGATCAACCGCGCGCTGACGGTGGACGTCAACGGCGTCATCGTCGAGCGCCAGGCCAGCATCGCCGCGCACTTCGAGAACCGCGAATTCGGCAAGGCCTTGCGCGAAATCATGGAAATCGCCGACATCACCAACCAGTATGTCGATGAAAACAAGCCGTGGATCCTGGCCAAGGATGCGGACAAGACGGCGGAACTGCACGACGTGTGCACCACGGCCCTGATCCTGTTCCGCCAGCTGACGATCCTGCTGTCGCCAGTGCTGCCGGGCGTGGCCAAGAACGTGGCCTCGTTCCTCAACGACGCCGAGTTCAGCTGGGCGGATACGCAAGTGTTCGGCGACGCCGTCGCGAACAGCATGCTGGGCCGCACCATCGGCGCCTACAGCCACTTGATGACGCGCATGGATGCAAAGATGATCGAAGCGCTATTTGACGCGCCGCAAGCGGCCGCCGCCGTTGCCGCGCCGGCCGGCGACGCCGCCAACGACGCTGCAGCGCCTGAAGCTGCCACCGCTGCCGCCATCGAAGAACTGGCGCCCGAGATCAAGATCGACGACTTCCTCAAGGTCGACCTGCGCATCGCCAAAATCGTCAACTGCGAACTGGTCGAAGGTTCCGACAAGCTGCTGCGCCTGACGCTGGACGCGGGCGAAGGCCGCTTGCGCAATGTGTTTTCGGGCATCCGTTCGGCGTACCAGCCGGAAGAGCTGGTCGGCAAGCTGACCGTGCTGGTGGCCAACTTGGCGCCGCGCAAGATGAAGTTCGGCATTTCGGAAGGCATGGTCATGGCAGCGTCCGCCGCCGACGAGAAGGCCAATCCGGGCATCTACATCCTGAACCCGTGGCCGGGCGCCGAACCTGGCATGCGCATCCGCTAAGCCCGCACAAGGACCGATGATGAATATCGTGGTGCGCGAAGCAACAAATGCCGATGCACAACTGATGGCCGAGCTGACCCGCGCTGCGTGGGCCGGCAAGGTGGCCGCCTCGTCCAGTGGGCACCATGAGACGGCGCAGCAGGTGGAAGCGCAATTGCGCCACGGCGGCGGTTTTCTGTTGCTGATCGACGACATTCCAGCCGGTTCGCTGCGCTGGATGCCACTCGACAGCGACCCCGCCATTTGGAAGATTTCACGCATGGGCGTGCTGCCAGCGTACCGGGGCAGCCATGTTTCACAACATTTGCTCGAAGCCATCATTCATCACGGCCTGTCGTGCCAGGCCGAGGAATTGCGCCTGGCCGTGCGACGCGACCAGCGCAAACTGATCGATTTTTATGCGGCTTTTGAATTCGATCTGGCCGAAGAACTGGAATATTCGCACGCCAACCCCGCCGAACCGGCGCCGATGGTGATGCGGCGTTTGTTGCGTTATTGATTTTTAGCAATTTCGCCCCCGGACTTGCCGATACGACAACCCGCCAGGCGGCACGGCGCGGTAGAATACGGCCGGCTGACCTTACTTATAAGACACTCAGAAGAGAATATGAAACTGCCTGCAAAACACAACAACTACGTATCCGACCACACCTTGTTCATCGCCGAACTGAAGGCCAAGAATCCTGGCATGGAAGCGGGCCAGCAAGCGGGCCGCGCCCTGCTGTGGGACAAGCCGGCCGTCAGCATCGATGAGCAGGAACGCCAGCTGGCATCGGCCATCAAGCAACAGGCTTACGTTTACCAGAACAAGAACTAAGATCTGGAACCGGCACGATGCTGCCTGAAGAGTCTGTAGTCACGCCGGAAGCCGACGCTTCCGGTGCCGGCGCAGTCATCGCGTCGCCCGAACCAGCCACTGGCGGCGACGGCAGCGGCGACCCTGCAGCATCTGCAACAGCGGTCACGGACGCGGCGCCTGCCGCCGACCCGCCGGGCATCGTCCGCCTGTATGGCGAACCGATGCTGCGCATGCCGACGGATTTGTACATCCCGCCGGACGCGCTGGAAATCTTCCTCGAAGCCTTCGAAGGCCCGCTCGACTTGCTGCTCTACCTGATCCGCAAGCAAAACTTCAACATTCTCGATATTCCGATGGCGCAGGTAACCCTGCAATATCTGAAATACGTCGACCAGATCCGCGTGAGCAACCTGGAACTGGCCGCCGAGTACCTGCTGATGGCGGCCATGTTGATCGAGATCAAGTCGCGCATGCTCTTGCCTTCGCGCAAAAGCGACGTCGAGGAAGACGGCGGCGATCCCCGTGCCGAACTGGTGCGCCGCCTGCTCGAGTACGAGCAGATCAAGCTGGCCGCCTACGACCTGAACACCATTCCCCAGTTCGAGCGCGATTTCGTGCGCACGCAGATTTTCATCGAGCAAAGCCTGACGCCCACCTGGCCCGACGTGGAACCGGTGGACTTGCAGCAGGCCTGGCTCGACGTGCTGAAGCGCGCCAAATTGACCCAGCACCACCGCATCAGCCGCCAGGAACTGTCCGTGCGCGAGCACATGTCGAGCATCCTGCGCCATTTGCAGTCGTCGCGCTTCGTCGAGTTCAGCGAGCTGTTCGACATTGCCGGCGGCGTGCCCGTGGTGGTGGTCAACTTCGTGGCCCTGCTGGAACTGGCCAAGGAAACCCTGATCGAAATCACGCAGGCAGAACCGTTTGCCCCCATCTACGTCCGGCTGGCCTATTCGCCCGCCTGATCCCTTCCCTTTGTCACTGACCACCGTACAACGGGGTTTTAGCGAAAGCAATCCATGAAAATTATTTCCGACATCGAAGAATTGCGCGACCAGCTCAGCGGACAGCTGCGCACGGCGTTCGTCCCCACCATGGGCAATCTGCACGAAGGCCATCTGTCGCTGATGCGCCTGGCGCGCAAGCATGGCGACCCTGTCGTCGCCTCGATCTTCGTGAACCGCCTGCAATTCGGCCCGAACGAAGACTTCGAAAAATATCCGCGCACCATGGCGGCCGATGTCGCCAAGCTGGAAAAGGAAGGCGTGTACGTGCTGTTCGCGCCGACGGAAAAGGAACTGTACCCGGAACCGCAGGAATACCGCGTGCGCCCGCCCGATGACCTGGGCAATACGCTGGAAGGGGAATTCCGTCCCGGCTTCTTCGAAGGCGTGTGCACGGTCGTCACCAAGCTGTTCTCGTGCGTGGGTCCGCGCGTGGCGGTGTTCGGCAAGAAGGATTACCAGCAACTGATGATCATCCGCAACATGGCGCGCCAGTTCGCGCTGCCGACGGAAATCATCGCCGCCGAAACGTACCGGGCCGACGATGGCCTGGCCTTATCGTCGCGCAATATGTACCTGTCGGAAAGCGAACGCGCGGAAGCGCCGGAACTGTACAAGGGACTTAATTTCGTCGCCGAGGAAGTACGCAAGGGCAACCTGGCCGTGGGTGAACTGGAACAGGCAGCGATGCAGCTGCTCGACGGCCGCGGCTGGAAATCGGACTACATCGCCGTGCGCAAGCGCGCCAACCTGCAAGCGCCGAGCGCCGCCGAACTGGCCGCCGGCGAACCGCTGGTGGTGCTGGCCGCCGCCAAGCTGGGCCAGACCAGACTCATCGACAACCTGGAAATTTAAGCATTGTCACAACGGGGTCATTCGGCCCCGTTTCTTTATCGGCTACTCCATCCCCACCAGCTTGAGCTCGGCAAACAGCAGTTTGTGATGGCCGCGTACCGCCTGCAACATGTCATAGCTGGCCGCATCGAGCACGATTTCCTCGCCCGCCCACAGCTTGCGTTGGTTCGCAGGCAGCCTCAGGCTGCGCAGGATGGCCCGTGCCTGGGCCGGATCGGCTGCCAGCAGCCGGATCGCGCGCGCGCCGCGCTGCGCCCCCGTGAGTATCGGCAGGCCGCCCTGCGGGCCATGCTGGCTCAGACTGACATAATCATGGCCACCCACGCGGTGCAGATAAGCATGCCGGCCATCGCCGTCGGCAGGCAACGGCACGGCCGGCTCCGGCGCCTCGACGACGGCAGGCGCGACAGGGCCGACGCTGGCTTGCTCAAGGCTCACGCCGCAAGCCGCCAGCAAGGCCGTGCTCAGGGCAAAGAATAATACGGGTGCTCGGCGCATGTGGCGCTCCTTCTTGTCGGGGTCGGGGACAGAGGTGGAATAGTGCAGCGATCATGAGCCACTTTAGTTGACGTGTAAAGTTAACTTTGAGAAATATTTCATTCCATGTTGCAACTTGTTGCATGGCAGCTTATGCCCGACGGCTGGTGCCGTGCCTTCTGCCGGATTGTTGATCTGAATTGCACACTAAAACCATCCAACCAGTCTTTATCCACGCAACAATAAAGATCACAATCGCCATCCCGGCTCGCAGACACACCGCGCGGGCCTTCCACACGACAGGAGAAGCAGCATGCATACCAGACTCACCCCAGCCAGGGTCGCCATCGTCACGGGCGCCTCGCGCGGCATCGGCGCGGCCATCGCCCGCCGCCTGGCGCGCGACGGCATGCAGATCGTCGTCAATTACGCCAGCGGCAAGGCGGCGGCAGACGAGCTGGTGGCAAGCATGCTTGCCGACGGCGGCGCCGCCATCGCAGTCAAGGCCAACGTGGCCAATGCAGGCGACGTACAAGCGCTGTTCGCTGCGGCCGAAGCGGCCTTCGGCGGCGTCGATGTGCTGATCAACAACGCCGGCATCATGCCGCCCGCGCTGCCGGCCCTGGCCGACACGGACGACGCCACCTTCGACAGCCTGTTCGCCATCAACGTCAAGGGCAGCTTCAACACCATGCGCCAGGCGGCGACGCGCTTGCGCCACGGCGGCAGCGTGGTCAACTTCTCGAGCAGCGTGATTGGCCTGGCCCTGCCCGGCTACAGCATCTATGGCGCCAGCAAGGCCGCCATCGAGACGATGACGACTATCTTCGCCAAGGAATTGCGCGGCAAGAACATCACCGTCAATGCCATCGCCCCCGGCCCCACGGCCACGGACCTGTTCTTGAACGGCAAGACGGCGGAAATGATAGAACGCATGCGCAAGATGGCGCCCCTGGAACGCCTGGGCACGCCGGACGACATCGCCGCCGCCGTGGCCTTTTTGGCGGGCCCCGACGGCCGCTGGATCAACGGGCAAACGTTACGCTCGAACGGAGGCCTGGTGTAGGCAAGACGCAAGCCGACGAAAAAAAACGCTGCCAGTTCGCACTGGCAGCGTTTTTTTTGAAGCGGTTCAAACCGTGATCAGGCGCCGGCTTTTTCCAGCTTCTCGAAAATCTTGTTCAGCTTTTCATCGAGGGTCGCGGCCGTGAACGGCTTGACAACATAACCGCTGGCGCCAGCTTGCGCGGCGGCGATGATGTTTTCTTTTTTCGCTTCGGCGGTCACCATCAGCACGGGCAGCTTGGCCAGTGCGGGATCGGCGCGGATATGCTGCAGCATCGTCAGGCCATCCATATTAGGCATGTTCCAGTCCGAGACGACGAAATCGTAGGATTCCGCACGCAGCTTGGCCAGGCCCATCACGCCGTCTTCCGCCTCATCGACGTTGGCATAACCCAGTTCCTTCAACAGATTCCGGACAATGCGGCGCATCGTCGAAAAATCGTCAACGACTAAAAATTTCATCTTTGGATCAGCCATGAATAACTCCGTTGTTTCTGTAGCGGTTTGTTAATAATATCGACATGAATGCCGACATTATGGTCGACACTACGGCAGCAAGTTGTAGGATAGCATTTTCGTTGCTTTTAGGCGAACAAACTTGCCCCAGATCATACAAAACGTGGCTTACACGCGCAAAGCACGCATACCATGCGCAGCCAGGTGTCCCAGCACCATGCCGGGCAGCGCCGTCAGAGCGCCAACCTCATGCGTAGCACCGATGGCGATCGCCTCGCGCGGCATGCCGAATACCACGCAACTGGCTTCATCCTGCGCGAAATTATACGCTCCTGCGGCCTTCATCTCCAACATGCCTTGTGCGCCATCCTTGCCCATGCCGGTCAGGATCACGCCGACGGCATTTTTACCCGCCGATTGCGCGGCCGAACGGAACAGCACATCGACCGAGGGGCGGTGGCGGTTGACCGGTTCGCCCTGGTCGATCTTGGTCATGTAGTTGGCGCCGCTGCGCGTCAAGGTCAGGTGCGAATGGCCGGGCGCGATGTAGGCGTGACCGGGCAGCACCCTTTCGCCGCCGGCCGCTTCCTGCACCGAGATCTTGCACAGCGAATCGAGGCGGCGCGCAAACGAACGCGTAAATCCTTCCGGCATGTGCTGCGTGATCAGGATGCCGGGGCAATCGGACGGCATCTGCATCAAAAATTCACGGATCGCTTCCGTGCCGCCCGTGGAGGCACCCACGATGATCAGCTTTTCGCTCGACGTCAAGGGGCTGCGCAGCGCAGGCAGCGGCGCGGCCACCCTGTCACCCGCCGACGGCAGGGTGCGCGCGCGGATGCGCGCCTTCGAGGCGGCGCGGATCTTGTCGGCGATCATGTCGGTGTACTCGCGCATGCCGCTCTGGATGGAAATCTTTGGCTTGGTGACGAAATCGACGGCGCCCAGTTCCAGCGCGCGCATGGTGATTTCCGAACCGCGCTCGGTCAGCGACGACACCATCAGCACCGGCATCGGACGCAAGCGCATCAGTTTTTCCAGGAAGTCGAGGCCATCCATCTTCGGCATCTCGACATCGAGGGTCAGCACGTCGGGGTTGGTCTGCTTGATCATCTCGCGCGCCACCAGCGGATCGGGCGCCGCCCCCACCACTTCCATGTCGGGCTGGCTATTCACGATTTCCGTCATGACGCTGCGGATCAGCGCCGAGTCATCCACGATCAATACTTTGATCTTCATAGTTATCCTTCCAGGCCTTGCGGCCCGTATTCTTAATCGGTAAAAACGCCAGACAAAACCGTAGCGAGCGGCAGTGATTTGTGGCTAAGAAGCGCAACCGTGCTGAAGCACGGTGAGCATCGCAGGCCGCAAAGCACGACGCGCAGTAGGTTTAGTCTGGTGTTACTAGAACAGCTCGATCTCGCCGCCGACCGGTGCCACTTTCAAGCGGCTGGCGTAATCGAGTTCGCGGCGTACCAGCGTATCGTTATGCGTCTGCATCAGCTTTTTCACCAGCACCTTGCCGCTGCGAGGGAAAAAATACACCTTGCGCGGGTGGATGTCATTCAAGTCCTCGGCCACCACGCGCATCTTTTCCGCCTTCAGGTAATTGATGACGAAAGCCGCATTGCGTTCACCGACGTTGATCGCCGTGAAGCCACGCAGCACGGCGCCGCCGCCAAACACCTTCGCTTCCATGTTCTCGCGCCGCGCACCCGCCTTCAGCAGATCATTGATCAATATCTCCATGGCGTAAGTACCATAGCGCATCGACGCGGAAATCGGGCTATTCGGATCGCTGCCGCCGTCGGGCAGCATGAAATGGTTCATGCCGCCCAGGCCCGTGACGCGGTCGCGGATGCAGGCCGAGACGCAGGAGCCGAGCACGGTGACGATCAGCATGTCCTTGTTGGTAAAGTAATACTCACCAGGCAAGATCTTGGCGGCGTCACAATTGAACGTCCTGTCGTAATAGACGTTAGTGGCAAATTGCTCTTTGGATTCCAGGCTCATATTTCACTCTCATGTACGGTGCGACGATGCCTTGGGCGCGGCGCCCCGAGGCTGGTCGAGCTCATAGACTGTTTTACCGCGCAGCTTCAATGAATCCGACACGTACAGAAAATTCTCCGAATGGCCCGCAAACAGCAGGGCATCCGGCTTCATCAACGGCACAAAGCGCGACAGGATCTTGCGCTGCGTCGCCTTGTCAAAATAAATCATCACGTTACGGCAGAAAATGACGTCGAACTGGCCCGTCAGGGGCCAGCTGTCGGCCAGCAGGTTGAGCGGCTTGAAGGTGATCATCTGGCGCAGTTCCGGGCGTACCCGCACCTGCCCCTCGCGATCGCCCTTGCCGCGCAAGAAAAAGCGCCGCGCACGGTCGGCCGGCATCTTCTCGAGCCGGTCCAGGTTGTAGACGCCATTGGCGGCCGTGGCCAGCACATTCGTGTCGATATCCGTGGCGATGATGGTGACCGGTGGCGTGAGCGTATTGAACGCCTCGCACACCGTCATGGCGATCGAGTACGGCTCCTCGCCGGTGGAACTGGCCGAACACCAGATGGTGATCGGACCGCTCAGTTTTTTCACATGCTCGGCCAGCAGCGGGAAGTGATGCGCCTCGCGGAAGAACGACGTCAGGTTGGTCGTCAGCGCATTCGTGAACGCTTCCCACTCGTCACCCATGCGGCCCGCTTCCAGGTCGTCCAGATAGCGAACAAACGAGGAAATGCCCGTCGCGCGCAGGCGCCTGGCCAGGCGGCTGTAGACCATCTCCTGCTTGCTGTCGGCCAGCGCGATGCCGGCCCGCTTGTAAATCATGGCACGGACCCGTTCGAAGTCCTTGCCAGTGAAATCAAATTCCTTGACCGAATCCGTTTTAGTTTGCGGCATTTTGTTTTTACCTCTCTATGACTACTCTGACCAATGCCTTTGCAAGTATAACTAGCGGGACCGGGTTGGCGTCAGAACTCTTCCCAATCGTCGCCGCCGGCCGCCGCCAGCTTTTTCGCGGGCGGTGGCGTGCCGGCCTGCGCCGTCTTTGCCAACCGCCGTGTCGTTGCCGCCACCGCGGGCGCAGGCCGTGCCGCCGCCTTGACTGCTGGCGCGGGCATGGCCGCCTGCGCCGCGCTCTCGCCGTCCAGCTTGAAGATGCTGACGGCGTCGGCCAGTTTCTGCGCCTGCTCCTGCATGCTCTCGGCGGCCGCCGCCGCTTCCTCGACCAGCGCTGCATTTTGCTGCGTCATCTGGTCCATCTGCGCGATGGCCTGATTCACTTCCTCGATGCCATGGCTCTGTTCCTGCGTCGCCGCCGTGATTTCGCCCATGATGTCGGCCACCTGCCGGATCGACGTGACGATCAGGCCCATGGTCTGCCCCGCCTCATCCACCAGGCGGCTGCCCGCATCGACCTTGTCGACCGAGTCGCCGATCAGGCCCTTGATTTCCTTCGCCGCGCCAGCGGAGCGTTGCGCCAGATTGCGCACTTCCGACGCCACCACCGCAAAACCGCGTCCCTGCTCGCCTGCGCGCGCCGCTTCGACGGCCGCATTCAGCGCCAGGATATTCGTCTGGAACGCGATGCCGTCAATGACGCCGATAATATCGACGATCTTGCGCGAACTGTCCTTGATGGAACCCATGGTATCGACCACTTGCGCCACCACCTTGCCGCCCTGCTCCGCCACCGACGATGCCGACACGGCCAGCTGGTTGGCCTGGCGCGCGTTGTCCGCGTTCTGCTTCACGGTCGACGTCAGCTCTTCCATCGACGACGCCGTCTCTTCGAGCGAACTGGCCTGCGTCTCCGTGCGCGCCGACAGGTCCGCATTGCCGCTGGCGATCTCGCGCGACGCCACGGTAATCGTGTCCGTCCCGTTGCGCACGTCGCTGACCGTCTGCACCAGGCTCTCGTTCATGTCCTTGAGCGCCTGCTGCAACGCGCTCGTTTCATCCTTGCCCTCGACCACCACGCGCGCTGTCAGCTCGCCCGCCGCCACCTTCTGCGCCACCGCCAGTGCACCCGACAGCGGCACCGTGATCGAGCGCGTGATGAAGATGGCGCACCAGGCGCCGATCGCCACCGCCGCGCCGCCCAGGATGAACAGTACCGTCATCAGGCGCGCATCGGCCGCCAGCGAGTCGTCCATGAAGCTTTGCTGGGCCACATGCTGCAAGTCGAGCAGCTTGTTGATATCGGCCAGGGTCGTCTTGTTCAAGGGGTCGATGCGGGTGGCAATCACCTTCGCCGCGCCCTCACTGTTAAACGCCAGCACCTGCCCCATCGCTTCCTTGAAGGCGGCATCGACTTCGCCGTCGACCCTGGCGATATTGGCCAGCAGCGTCTTCTCGCCATCGGACAGACCCAGGCTCGACAGCTTGCCGCGCGCGCCGTCGTACAGCTTGCGCTGCTCGCGCACCTTGCCCTCTTCCACCTGCATCAGACCCACATCACCCTGCAGGCCGATATTGCGCATGGCGATACCGGTCTCCAGCATCGCGCTTTTCATCAGCGACGCCTGCGTATTTTTTTCGCTGGCCAGCGCCAGGCCCGTGAGCAACTGGGCCTTGTTACGATAATTCAGTGCATTCGCCGAAACGATCACCACCACCAGGATGGCAAGGATGCTGCCGAAACCTATCCCCAGCCGGGTGCCTATCTTGAAATCGCGCAAACTCATTACAGTCTCCAATATTTATGTGAACGGCGCCCGTTCAACCGGACGGCGCCGTGTTGTGGCCTGGTCTCTGTCGGACCTTGCAGCCTGCCGGCACACCTCTTGTTGTGCCGGTACATGCATATCTGTAGTGATTCTTTGCGTGGCAACACGGCGGCGCACCGGGCGACGCCATGCTGCCATCTGGCCGCTTACGCCGCCAGCTTGTCGATCAGGCCCATCTCGCTGCTCGACATCAGCTTGTCGATATCGACCAGGATCAGCATGCGCTCGTCGATGGTGCCCAGGCCGATCATGTAGTCGGTCGAGAAGGCGGTGCCCATTTCCGGCGCCGGCTTGACCTGCTCCGGCGTCAGGGTGGTGACGTCGGAAACGCTGTCGACCACCATGCCGACGATGCGTCCACCGATGTTCAGGATGATCACCACCGTGAACTGGTCATACACGGGCGTGCCCAGGTTGAACTTGATGCGCATGTCGACCACGGGAATGATGATGCCGCGCAGGTTGATCACGCCCTTGATGAACTCAGGCGCGTTGGCGATGCGGGTGACCGCTTCGTAACCACGGATTTCCTGGACCTTCAGGATATCGATGCCGTACTCTTCCGAGCCCAGGGTGAAGGCCAGGAATTCACGTCCGGCGATGTCCTTGCCGTCGCCCGTATTGCTTCCGGATGTTTGTTGAGTATCTGACATGGTGCGTTTTCCTATCTTTTATCTATCGGTATTACGAAAAAATGGACTCGTCGGCCAGCTGGCGAGAGGAACGGATCAGGGCGGCGACATCGAGAATCAGCGACACACCGCCATCGCCCAGGATGGTGGCGCCAGAAATGCCCACTACCTTGCGGTAATTCGATTCGAGGTTTTTCACCACGACCTGCTGCTGTCCCACCAGGTCGTCGACAAACAGGGCCGCCTTGCGCCCTTCCGTCTCGAGGATCACGCAGATGCCTTCCGAGGGACTGGTAAAGCGCGGCGTGATGTCGAACATCTGGTACAGCGGAATCAGCGGCAGGTATTCGCCGCGCACTTTCACCACCTGCCCCTTGCCACTGATGTCCTTGATATCCTCAACGGCTGGCTGCAGTGATTCGATGACAAAGCCCAGCGGTAAAATATACACTTCGTCGCCGACGCGGATCGACATGCCATCGAGGATGGCCAGGGTCAGCGGCAGCGAGATCGAAATCGTCGTGCCGAAGCCCTTCGCCGAACGGATGTCGACGACGCCGCCCATGGCGCTGATATTGCGCTTGACGACATCCATGCCCACGCCGCGGCCCGACACGTCGGTGACCGCCTCGGCGGTGGAAAAGCCGGGCGCGAAGATCAGCTGCCACACGTCGGCGTCGCTCATCGTCTCGGACACGTCCAGTCCCTGCTGCTGCGCCTTGGCCAGGATGCGCTCGCGGTTCAATCCCGCGCCATCATCGGATACTTCGATGATGATGTTGCCACCCTGGTGGCTGGCCGAGAGGAACAAACGGCCGGCCTCGGTCTTGCCGGCGGCCACGCGGGCGGCCGGCATTTCCACGCCGTGGTCGATACTGTTGCGCACCAGGTGCGTCAGCGGATCGACGATGCGCTCGATGAGGCCCTTGTCCAGTTCCGTGGCGGCGCCATTGGTGATGAAGTCCACCTTCTTGCCCAACTTGGTCGCCAGGTCGCGCACCATGCGCGGGAAGCGCGAAAAGACGAAATCCATCGGCATCATGCGGATCGACATCACCGCTTCCTGCAAGTCGCGCGTATTGCGCGTCAGGTGGCTGACGCTGTCGAGCAGTTTCTCGTGCAGCATCGGGTCGAGCGCGCCGGCGCGCTGCTCGATCATCGCCTGCGTGATCACCAGCTCACCCACCAGGTTGATCAGCTGGTCGACTTTTTCAATCGAGACGCGGATCGACGACGATTCGGTACCGGCCTTCTCGCCCTCTTTCTTGGCCGGTTTCTTTTCCTGCTCCACCTCGGTCGCGGCGCTCGCCACGGCCGGCACGGCGGCGGCGCTGGCGTTGCCCGCCCTGGCCGCGTCGGCGCGAATCTGTTCGAGCGGCTGGAAGAAGCCGTAACCCTGTTCGGCGTCGCTCTGCACGCCGGCGGCTGCGCGGATGTCCTCGAGCGGCTGGAAGAAGCCATAGCCGGGATCGGCCGCGCCCTGCGTGCCGGGCTTGCCTGGCAGCGGGTCGAAGAAACCATAACCCTGGGCTTTTTCCTGTGCCGCGCGGGCCGCTGCGGCTTCGCCTGGCGCCAGTGGCGGCGCCTGCGTGATCACCATGTCGTCGGGATTGAGCACGAACGAGCAGATGGCCAGGATATCGTCCAGGCTTTCATGCGTCGTCACTTCCAGCACCTTGCGCGCGTCGGCCAGGGTGGACACGGCGACGTCGCCCAGCAAGCCCAGTTCGGCCGCCAGCGCCTCGACTTCGCGCTCTTCCATTTTCGGCAGCTCCAGGCGGTAGCGCTGGCCACCGGCGTGGCTGACGGCTTCTTTTTCCGCCGTGTGGAACGCTGGCGCGACGGGCGTAAGCGCGGCCACGGGCACGTCCTGCGAGAACGATTGCAGCATCATGCGCACGTTGGCCACGGCATCCTGGTCGACGGCGCTGCCCAGACGATGGCCGTCGAGCTGCATCTTGAGGATGTCCTTGGCGGCCAAAAAGGCGTCGACGTGCTCCGCCGTCAGGGCCATCTGGCCCTGGCGGATGCGGTCGAGCAGTGACTCGAGGATGTGCGTCACCTCGCTCATGTCGGAGAGGCCGAACGTCGATGCGCCGCCCTTGATCGAATGGGCGGTGCGGAAAATGGCATTCAGGTCTTCGGCGTCGGGCGCCGCAATATCGACGGCCAGCAGCAGCCGTTCTTTTTCAGCCAGCAGTTCTTCGGCCTCATCGAAAAAGACCTGGAAAAACTGGCTAATATCGATGGTCATAGGGTGACTCCGTCATTTGCATCGTTGCGCTGCGCGGCTGGCATCAGCCAATCACCTTCTTGACCACTTCAATCAGGCGTTGCGGATCGAAGGGCTTGACCAGCCAGCCATTGGCGCCGGCGGCACGTCCTTTCGACTTCATTTCGTCCGACGACTCCGTCGTCAGCATCAGAATCGGCACCTTCTGGTAGGTCGGCAGTTCGCGCAGCAGCTTGATCAGCTCCAGGCCATCCATGCGCGGCATGTTCTGGTCCGTCAATACCAGGTCCACGGTTTGCAGCTTGGCTTTTTCCAGCCCATCCTGACCGTCGACGGCCTCCACCACCTGGTAACCGGCGGCTTTCAGGCTGAACGCCACCATCTGGCGCAATGAGCTGGAATCGTCCACTGCAAGTATCGTTTTGGCCATCTTTGCTCCCACTTATTCCGGGCATCCTGCCCGAGTATTTGATTAATCAATCCATGCAACCGCAAGCGTTCCACACTGGCATGCTAGAACAACTCGATGTCGCCGCTTTCCAAATGCTGTTGACTGACAGCCTTGCGCAGCACGCTGCGCAACTCCAGGCTTTGAATCGCCAGCGCCATGCTGACCCGCCCCAGCAAGGCGACAATTTCTTCATTGTCGCTCTCCGGCAACATCTCCGCGCCATGCGAGCCCAGGGTACCGAGGAACTCGCGCAAGCCCGTCACGCGCTTCAGGGTGCGCTCGATCAGCTGACTGGTCATGTCCTGGAACTGCAGGCTGGTGATGGCGGCATTCACGTAGCCCCCCACTTCGTCCTGCAATGCCAGCAGTTTTTCCCGCTGCTGCTCGGCCGGAATACCGCCTGCGAGCAGCATGGCGATGGTATCTTGCTGCGCAGCGACGGCTGCGTGTATCGCCATGAAATTGAAGGACAGCTTCTCGATCGCCTCTTCCAGCAAGATGCCGGTCTGCACCAGGTCGGTTTCCACCTCCGTCAAGTGCTTGCGGCCATGGTCCGACACGCCAGACAGCAGGCGTTTTACATGCGAGCCAAGTATTTTCTTTCTTGTCATAAAGGTCTCATTGTTTCAATACACTACGCGTTGACAGCCTTGCGTGTTATTTTTTCGCCGCTGCCGGGCCGGGAGCTGGCGCAGGCGGCGCACCGGCCGCCAGCCCCGAAGCGACAGCGGCCGAAGCGGCATCGGTCACCGGCAACTCGATCGCCGACCCATCGCGCAAGACATTTTCTTCCGTGCGTTTATTCATGACGATGATGCTGATGCGCCGGTTGATCGGATTGAAGGGATCGAGCTTGTCCAGGTGGGCGGCCGAGCCCAGTCCCACCACGCGCAATACTTTTTCCTCCTTCATGCCGCCAATCACCAGTTCGCGCCGCGACGCATTCGCGCGGTCAGCCGACAATTCCCAGTTGCTGTAGCCGGCATCGCTCATGTAGGGCGTCGAATCCGTGTGCCCGGACAGGCCGATGCGGTTCGGTACTTCATTGAGCACGAAGCCGATGGCGTGCAAGATTTCCTTGGTATAGGGCTGCAGATTCGCATTGGCGAGTGCAAACATCGGACGATTCTGCTCATCGACGATCTGGATGCGCAAGCCTTCGCTGGTGAGATCGAGCAGCAATTGGTTCTTGTATTTCTTCAGCAAAGGATCGGCGTCGATGGTCGCTTCGATGCGCGCCTTGAGCGCCTGCAGGCGCTTGCCTTCCTCGCGTTCCAGCGCGGCCTTGGCGGAATTGAGGTCGAACGACTTGCGCTGCTGCTCTTCCTGCGCCTTGCGCACTTGCCCATCCTGGCGCGACAGGTCCTGGCCGCCGCCCTGGATCACGGAATTGCTCTCGCCGCTGCCGGAACCGCCCGCCATCGCCACTTTCAGCGGTGTCTTGAAGAATTCGGAAATGCCGTTCAAGTCGCCCTTCGAGGTGGAGCCCAACAGCCACATCAGCAGGAAGAACGCCATCATGGCCGTGACAAAGTCGGCGTAGGCGATTTTCCACGCCCCGCCATGGTGGCCGCCAGCCGTCTTCTTGATACGCTTGACGATAATCGGGCGCATGCCTTCATCGGCCATGGCATCCCCCTTCCGTGTGCTGCAAATGAATCATGGTGTCCATGCGTCTGTTCACTGCTTACTTCGTTTTCGATTTCTTGATGTGGTCTTCCAGCTCGTTGAACGTCGGACGCTCGGTCGAGAACAGGACCTTGCGGCCGAACTCCACGGCCAGCGCCGGCGCATACCCGTTCAGGCTGGCCAGCAAGGTGACTTTCACGCACTGGAACATCTTGCTCGACTCTTCCAGCTTCTGCTCCAGCAGGCTGGCCAGCGGACCGACAAAGCCATACGCGAGCAAGATGCCGAGGAAGGTGCCGACCAGCGCGTGCGCGATCAGCATGCCCAGCTCGGCAGGGGGGATGCCCACCGATTCCATCGTGTGCACCACGCCCATCACGGCGGCGACGATACCGAACGCGGGCAAGCCGTCGCCCACCTTGGCGATCACGTGGGCCGGCACGGCGCCTTCGTGATGGTGCGTCTCGATTTCGTTGTCCATCAGGTTTTCGATCTGGAACGCATCCATATTGCCTGACACCATCAGGCGCAGGTAATCGGTCATGAATTCGATGATGTGGTGATCGGCCAACACGGCCGGATACTTGGAAAACAGCGGGCTTTCTTCAGGCTTGTCGATATCGCCTTCGATCGACATCAAGCCTTCCTTGCGCACCTTGCTGAGCACTTCGAACAGCAGCGACATCAGTTCCATGTACAGCTCTTTGGTATAGCGCGAACCCTTGAACAGGCTGGGCAAGGCGGCGATCGTCGCCTTGATCGCCTTGTTATTGTTACCGACAAGGAAGGCGCCCAGGGCGGCGCCGCCGATCATCAGCAACTCCAGCGGCTGGAACAGCGCCGCCAGATGGCCGCCGGCCATTGCGAAGCCGCCAAAGACCGAGGCGCAGACGATGATGTATCCGATTATGACTAACAAGTGCCCTGACTCCCAATAATGGCCGGGGCTGTATGCCCGGCATGTTCAAACCTGTTCCTGCCTTCTGGCGGCTGCGCCGCCGACGAAGAGACAGCGACAAAAAAGCAACCGAAAGTTAATTCAAATGCGCTGCTTTGCAAGGCAATTCCGAGAAAATGCCGTGTGGAACTACAATAACGTGAGATTGCCCCACGGGCAAGCAAATAACGCAGACAATTGCTTAAAAGCACCATATGTAAAGTAAAGGGCCACCCTCTGTGGCGGCGATGGTCTTATCGGGTTCGCGTGCCGCGATCTGGAATTCGTAACTAAGAAGCATACTACCTGGCAACATTTCCTTTTCCGCCTTGCGCCACAGGGCCGCCATCGCCGCCGGCGACAGGTAGGCAAAGACCGCATCGTAACGGCTGAAATCGAGCGCTTCGTAGTCGCCGCGCAGGAAGCGCGCGCGACTGCCCGCCAACCGCGCGCGCAGCTCGCTTGCCAGCCACGGCAGCGGTGCCAGTTCGATGCCGGAAAAATGCCCATCGGGACGCCGCCGCGCCAGGTCCAGCACCAGGCCGCCCAGGCCGCTGCCGATATCGATCAGGCGCACGCCGGGATGGTCCGCGATCAGCTCGGCCACCGCATGCCATACGCGCGGCCCGGAAGGGTAAAACGGCACTTGCGTGCGAAACGTGGACCAATACAGGCTCAACAGGAAAACAAAGGCCACCAGGAACACGACCGGCGGCCAGTGCAGCAGACTGGCCGCCAGCAGCGCGGGCGCAAACAGCAGGCCGATGGCGCACCACCAGCGCGCCAGGCCGGCGCGCCAGGTAATGAGCGCCGCCAGCACGCCCTGCAGCAAGGCCACGACCGGCAACGACATGGCCACGCCTGCGCGCGCCAGGCCATACACCAACAGCAACATCAAGGGAAAGGCCAGCACCTGGATCAGGATGGCCTTGAGCGCGGGCGCGCGCAGGATTTGTTGCAGCATGGGCTAGTCAAAGGAGGAAAACGCCAGTGTAAGCGAAAGCACCATGAAAAAACCGGAGTCCGGTCTGGCGACCGGCTCCGGCTTGAACGATGCGGGGGCAGTATCAGGTGGTCAGGCTCGGCGACGCGACCGCGGCCGCTTCATCGCGCGCCTTCTTGGTCTTGCCAGCACGCGAAGGCATATGGCACAGGCCGCAGACATAATCGGCATTCAGGTCGAGGCAGTTGACGACAAACTTGCCGCCGCACTTGCCGCAGGGCGCCATATTGAGCATCTTGCTGCTGAAAAAGCGCACCAGGGTCCAGGCCCGCGTCAGCGACAGCAGCGGCTCTTCACCCGCTTCGGGCGGCATCTGCTCCAGATACAGTTTATACGCCTTCATCACGGCTTCGATGCCGGTGGCGCCGGCGTGGTCGATGAGGAATTTGTGGATATTGATGAATAGCGAGGAATGAATATTCGGCTGCCAGGTGAGGAACCAGTCGGTGGAAAAGGGCAGCATGCCCTTGGGCGGCGAGACGCCCTTCAATTCCTTGTACAGATTGAGCAGGCGTTCGCGCGACAGCGACACTTCCGTCTCCAGCAGTTGCAGGCGCGCGCCCAGCTGTATCAATTCGATGGCCAGCTGGATTTCTTGCGCTTCCGATACGACACTTTTCTTGGCCATGCTGTGTACTCCGCGACTGACTGATACCGACTACCGATACTGACTGAAGATTGCTGAATCAGGCGATTTCTTCGACGCCCTGGCCGGCCATGAGGATAGCGGCGTGCGACTGGGCCAGCGAGCGGTCTTTATTGTAGTTCGTCAACATGCCCAGGATGGCGCTGTCGTCGAAGCGGAAGCGGGCCAGCATCATGTTGCCGCCAGCGAGCTTCAGGATCTGCGCATTGCTCATGCCTTCGATCAATTCGGCGATTTCGGCGGCGATGCCTAAACGGAAGATGGCCGTTACCTTGTCCGCACGAATCATTTGCTGGGCCAGCATCAGGTAGCTCAGGTTAGCGTCGCGAATCTCAGCCATCATGTCGTTAGCAGTCATTTCCATCTCCTCAATCCGTTGAATTCAGCTGGCGTTGTCTGTTGCCAGTGAGATACATTCTGCAGGAGCAACATCAAACGCAACAGAGGCGAAGGACTGTATTTTTGGTCGGGGAATGGCGGGCACGACCGTAGGTGTTTGTCTGACAAACACTACTCGATCATGGTCGCACGCCAGTGGCGGCGCGGATGCGGGAGGTGGGCGGTGAAGGGGATTTACCCGACTTCAGGCCTGTAAAAAATATCACTTTTCTACAACAACTTGATCAAAATCAAGTCTGCTTACCTAGATAACGGCTGCCTTGACAGGAACTTTAGGGCTTTTTCGAAAAATATTTAAAAGACCCGCATTCTTTTTGGCGGTTTGACGCCGTTCATGTAATCGTTGACGGCGGCGAATCGCAGAACTTTAGGGCGATTTGAAAATATTTTTAAAAAATCGTGATTTTTTTCGTTGACGCCCCACAGGGCGGCACTTTTCGCCCCACATCCCAGGCGGAAATACCGCTTTCTGGCGAGGATTTGCTACACTGCCTGCTTCCGCACGATACTTTAGACCTCAAACAATATCATGCCATTAATGCAAGTATTAACATGAAAGCCTCCATGATTTCTCGACATGACTGCAGCACGCGCGATCTCGACGACCCCCTGGCGCCCCTGCGCCAGCAATTCGACTTGCCGCAGGGCGTGATTTATCTCGACGGCAATTCCCTGGGCGCCCGGCCGAAAGCGGCCCTGGCCCGTGCCCAGCACGTCATCACGGCCGAATGGGGCACGGACCTGATCCGCAGCTGGAATAGCGCTGGCTGGTTCGACCTGCCCAAGCGCCTGGGCGACCGCCTGGCGCCGCTGCTCGGCGCGCAGACTGGCGAAGTGGTGATCACCGACACCACCTCCGTCAACCTGTTCAAGGCGCTGGCCGCCGCCCTGCAGATGCAGGCCAGCGATCCCGCGCAGGCCGCGCGCCGCATCATCGTCAGCGAACGCAGCAACTTCCCCACCGACCTGTACATGGCGCAAGGCCTGGCCGCCTGGCTCGACCGCGGCTACCAGTTGCGCCTGGTCGACAGCCCCGAGGAACTGGCGCACGCCATCGATGCCGAGTGCGCCGTCGCCATGCTCACGCACGTCAACTACCGTACCGGCTACCAGCACGACATGGCCGCCATCAGCAGCCATTGCCACGCACAAGGCGCGCTGGCGCTGTGGGACCTGGCCCATTCGGCTGGCGCCGTGCCGCTGGACCTGAACGGCGCCGGCGCCGACCTGGCCGTCGGCTGTACCTATAAATACCTGAACGGCGGCCCCGGCTCGCCCGCCTTCATCTGGGTACCGGAAAAACACCAGGCGCGCTTCCGCCAGCCACTGTCGGGCTGGTGGGGCCACGCCACACCGTTCGCCATGGACCCGGGCTTCGCGCCCGCCGACGGCATCGCCCGCGCCCTGTGCGGCACGCAGCCGATACTCTCGCTGGCCCTGGTCGAATGCGGCCTGGAGATCTTTGCGCAAACGAGCATGGAAGCGATCCGCCGCAAGTCGCTGGCCCTGACCGATGTGTTCATCGCGCTGGTGGAGCAGCGCTGCGCCAGCCATCCGCTGGGCCTCGTCACACCGCGCGAGCATGCGCGGCGCGGCAGCCAGGTCAGCTTCACGCATCCGCACGGCTATGCCGTGATGCAGGCGCTGATCGCGCGCGGCGTGATCGGCGACTACCGCGAGCCGGCCATCATGCGCTTCGGCTTCACACCCCTCTACACGAGCTTTGCCGACGTGTGGGATGCCGTGGAAATCCTGCGCGACATCCTCGACACGCAAGCCTACGACATCGCCGCCAAGCGCGACGCCGTCACCTGAGCCATCCCATGAGCGACGACAAGACTATGAACGAGAAAAACACCAGCGGCTGCCCCATGCATGCCGGCGGCCAGGATGCGCAGTGGCATGGCGCACAGATGGATTTCAGCGAATCGATGAGCTACGGAAATTACCTGGCGCTGGACCGCATCCTGACGGCGCAGCATCCGCTGTCGCCGAACCACAACGAAATGCTGTTCATCGTGCAACACCAGACCAGCGAATTGTGGATGAAGCTGATGCTGCACGAAATGCACGCCGTGCGCGCCAACCTGCAAAGCGGCGACCTGGCGCCCGCCTTTAAAATGCTGGCCCGCGTGGCGCGCATCATGGACCAGCTGGTGCATGCCTGGGACGTGCTGGCCACCATGACGCCGCCCGAATATACGGCCATCCGGCCCTACCTGGGCGCCTCGTCCGGATTTCAGTCCTTCCAGTACCGCGAGATCGAATTCATCCTGGGGAACAAGAACGCCGCCCTGCTCAACGTGCATACGACCGCGCCGGAAACCTATGCGGTGCTCGACGCCGCCCTGCGCGCGCCGTCCGTCTACGATGAAGCCGTCAAGCTGCTGGCGCGCAGCGGCCTGCCCATCGCGCCCGAGCGCCTGGACGCCGACTGGACCCTGCCGACCGCCTCCGACGCCACGGTCAAGGCGGCCTGGCTGGAAGTCTACCGCGACCCGTCGAAACACTGGGCCCTGTACGAGCTGGCCGAAAAACTGGTGGACCTGGAAACGGCCTTCCGCTTCTGGCGCTTCCGCCATGTGACGACGGTGGAGCGCATCATCGGCTTCAAGACGGGCACGGGCGGCACGGCGGGCGTGAGCTATTTGCGCAAGATGCTCGACGTGGTATTGTTTCCGGAGCTGTTCGCCCTGCGCACGGAGCTCTGATTTCAATTTCAGAAGGAGAAGTGATGTCGCCTCTCGTCCTGACCCTGGCCGGCCTGTGGAATTCCGGGCCGCAGCACTGGCAAACCCAGTGGGAAGCGCGCCACCCGCAATGGTCGCGCGTGCCGCATGGGCAATGGCAGACGCCGGACAAGGACGAATGGGTGGCGGAGCTCGACCGCGCCATCGCCGCCTGCGAGCGAGCGCCCGTGCTGGCGGCGCACAGCCTGGCCTGCACGCTGGTGGCCCATTGGGCGGCCAGCGGTTCACCGCACAAGATCGCCGGCGCCTTCCTGGTCGCCCCCAGCGATGTGGAAGCGCCCTCCTATCCCGCCGGCACCACGGGTTTCTCGCCCATGCCGCTGCAAGCCTTGCCGTTTCCCAGCCTGGTGGTGGCCAGCGGCGATGATCCCTACGTCAGCTTCGCGCGGGCACGCGCGTTTGCCGCCGCCTGGGGCAGCGATTTCACCATGATCGGCGACGCCGGCCATATCAATGGCGATGCCGGCTACGGCCCCTGGCCGGACGGCGAACAGCTGCTGCTCGATTTTTGCGCCGCGCACCAGGCCTGAACGGGGGCGCGCACGATAGATCCGCATTTGCCCACAACTCAGAACACAGGCAGAATCGTGGCCTTTCCATAGCGGCGCCCCGGCGCCAGCCCCACGATGAAACGTCCGTTCCTGCCCGTTCTTCTGCCCTTGCTGCTGTGCTCCGCCCTCGCCCACGGCGCGCCCTTCTACGAAGGCAAGAGCCTCGCCCATCCCGCCATCAATGCCTCGCAGGATAGCGGCACCGACATCGCGTTTATCAAGGAGAAGGATGGCGTCAACGGCTATTACTGCGAGTGCAAGAGCAGCAACGCGAAAGCCATTGTGCTCGACCAGTTCGGCAACGCCGTCATCCGCTCCGTCTTCTACGCCTCGCTGGACAAGGAATCGGACACCAGCATGCAAACCATGCTGGTGCTGTTCCGCCAGGGAGACAAGAACGGCTTGCGCGCCTACCGCTACCATCGCGGCTCCGGCAAGTACCGGCGCCTGGACGGCTTGCAGCCGGCACTGAACCGCATCGTGGCGCAAAGCGGCTCTCCCAACGCGGGAACGGTCAAGGCGGCGCTGGCGACACTGGCGCCGATGGACTACAGCGTCGCGCGCGGCAAGAGCGACAATGCGGATGTCGACGCCATCGACCATACGCAAGGCACCATCGTCGGTTACTACAGCGATGACGGCAAGCCCGTGGCGGCAGGCGGCAAGGACGCCATCACCTACAAGAAAACCTTCCAGAAAAAAGGCGAGCGCTTTCTCACCGCCAGCTACACCCTGTACAGCGACGCGGGCGCCGGCATCCTGCCCAATTACCGCCTGTGGCAAGTGACGTGGGAAACGGCGCCGCAGCAATTCACGGGCAGCGAAGACGGCCCGTCCGTCATCTACAGCCTGGCCTGGGACGATGGCTCGGTCGTCGAGCGGGGCCAGTACGTGAAAGGCAAGCGCCAGGGACTGTGGGTGCGCGAAGGCATGCATGAAGGCAGCGAAAAAGGCCATTTCGTCAATGGCCTGCAGGAAGGCCTGTGGTCCTTCAACTATCCCAGGCAGAGCGAGAGCGGCATGTACCGGGCCGGCAAGCGCGAAGGCCGCTGGACCGTCGTCAACTATGCCGATGCAGAGGAAGTAACGGGTTTCGACACCTACGCGGGTGGCCAGCTGAATGGCCCGCATGAACGCCGCATGGGCGGCAAGCTGCAAACGCGCGGCACCTACGTCAATGGCACGCGCCATGGCGCATGGATCACGCAAGACGGCGACGGCAGCTTCATCGACGGCTTGCGCGACGGGCCGTGGAAACTCAAGCTCAAGGACAAGGTCACGCAAAGCGTCACTTTTGTGAAAGGCAAAAAACAGGGCGAGGCACTCGACACGGACGCCAGCGGCGCGCTGCGCGTGCGCGACCACTATCAGGCCGGTGTGCTCGAAGGCAGCCGCACGCGCTACCTTGGCCCGGCCGGCAAGGAGTACGTGGTCTACACGGCCACCTACCGCAATGGCCAGCTCGATGGCCGCGAACAGGCGTTCGACGACAGCGGCAAGATCCTGCGCCTCGATACGCTGTGGGACAAGGGCAAGAAGCAGGGCCTCGATGCGCGCTACTACCCGAACGGCAAGCCGGAGCGCCTGGCCGTCATCGACCAGGGACGCCTGCTCACGCACCTGCGCGAATACTACGAAGACGGCCAGCTGCTCAACGACATCCACCGCTGCACCTTCAAGGAGTACGGCAGCACGCGCGACGACGTGTGCGAATACCACCACATGTACTACCCGGACGGCAAGCCGCAGTATTACTACGCCTTCCAGTACGGCCAGCGCCAGGAAGGCTATTCGAACTACCCGGACGGCAAGCGCAAGGACGAATTGCTGGTCGACCGCGCCGCCGACACCTCCGTCTTCAACGCGTACTACGAAAGCGGCCAGCTCAAATGCACGGAGCCGCGCAGCGGCCACAGCACGCGCACGGTGAATGGCGAGTCGATGATCAGTTACGCCTCGGCCGACCGCGATGGCGACAATATCTGCTACCACCCGAACGGCAAGGTGGCCAGCATCTACACCTTCCGCAAACGCGTGCTCGTCGAGTGCGGCAAGCGCTACGATGACACGGGCAAGCAGACGTTTCCGGGGCCGGAAGGCTGCCCGCCACCCAGGAAAGTCGACTATCCGATAGGACTGTGACCATGACGCAAACAAGACAGCCGCAGCGCATCCAGAACCCCGAGCGCATCGACGCCGGGGCGATCCACGCCGCCATCGCCAGCGGCCAGCAGGTGCTGGTGCAGTTCAATACCCTGGGCGAGCCGGAGCCGCTGCTGGCCGACCTCGACGCCCTGGCCGCCACCTGCGGCTCGGCGCTGACCATCCGCATCTACGGTTACGATCCGAAGGTGTTCGATGCCCGCATCCTGCGCGCGCTGCCGCATGTGGCCAGCCTGTCCATCGACTGCCACCGGCAAGCCATCCATCTGGAAGCGCTGGGCGAGCTGCGCCACCTGAAGCGCCTGAGCCTGGGCGTGTACGAGCTGGCGCAAGCCGACATCCTGCAGCTGGACAATTTGCGCGGCCTCGAATACCTGAACCTGGGCGAATCGGCCAGGAATAATATCGACCTGGCTCCCCTGCGCCACTATGCGCAGCTGGCCAACCTGGCCATCGAGGGCCACCACCAGCACATCGACACCCTGGCCGGCCTGCCCGCGCTGCACGAGCTGTCGCTGTACCGCATCAAGAACAAGGTAGCGCTGGATTTCATCTCGCAGATGGCCCGTCTGGACAGGCTGCTGTTGCAGCTGGGTGGCCGCGAATCGCTTGCGCACATCGAGGCGCCGCTGTTGAAGAAACTGGAAGTGATACGCGTGCGCGGCCTGGAAACGCTGGGCGACATCGGCCGCTTCCCCTTGCTGCAGGCGCTATGGGTGGAAGACCAGATCAAGCTGCGGCACATCGCGCTGGGACCGAATCCCGTGCTCGAACGCCTGAATCTGCACACCTGCAAAACGCTCGACAGCCTACCCGGCCTCGCCGCCCTGCCCGCCCTGCGCCAGATGTCGGCATCCGAGACCATGCTCGACATCGACTCGTTGCTGGCGCACGGCTTGCCCGCGTCCCTGACGCATGCGCGCCTGCGCACCGGCAAAAAAACACGCG
This sequence comes from Janthinobacterium sp. PSRC1-1, assembly GCF_049897525.1. Lineage (NCBI taxonomy): Bacteria > Pseudomonadati > Pseudomonadota > Betaproteobacteria > Burkholderiales > Oxalobacteraceae > Janthinobacterium > Janthinobacterium sp. PSRC1-1. The sequence goes on along the minus strand of NZ_JAFCWK010000020.1, from coordinate 53,217 downwards.
ACGATGCCATCGCCGCGCAGCTGGTGCAACTGGGCTACGAACAAGCGCGCCCTGGCTGAAATCAGCGGCCGGCCGCCAGCTTGCGCTGCCATAGCGCCACGTCGATCATCACGCCATCGACGCCCGTGTTGCGGATGTAGACGCGGTAGCTGCCCTGTCCCATGTCGCCATCGAGGTAGGCCGTGCGCTCATTGCGCTGCAGCCGGGCACCCTTGGCCAGCTGGCGATAGCGCTCGACCACCGCATCGAAGCTGGCATAGCTGCGCAGCGCCACTTCCAGGTCGCGCGGCGGGCGGCCTTCGGCATGGTCCAGCACATTGTTCTGCTTCTTGCCCTTCAAGGTGAGCGGATAGGCAAACACGCCGGCGCCGGCCGACGTCAGCACCGTGGATGTATCGAGCAGCAGCGGCAACAGCGCCGGCGGATAGGCGGGCGGCAGCTGGGCGCGGTTCCAGCCCGGCAGCGGCGGCTGCGCCAGCACATATTCGACCGTGGCGATCTTCTGCCCGTCGGCACCCGTATCCTTGTCACCCGCGATCAGCGCCAGCATGGGCGGCAGCTGCCTGGCCCAGGCCAGCAGAGGCGCCGCGTCGCCGACCAGCATGCCCTTGCGGTGGAACACGGTCAGCACCGCGTTCGGATCGGGATTGCAGACTTTCGCCAGCGGCTGGCCCTCCAGGCGGCAATGGCCGTTGACCAGGCCAAAGGCGAGGATGACGCCGCGCTTGTCGAGCAGCATGGCGCCGCGTTCACGGCCCTGCTTGCGGTCATTCATCGACGCCAGCAACTGGCGGCCATCGGCCAGCGCGGTGCGCGTGGCGTCGCGCTTTTCGCTGATCGCCTCGAGCGCCTGCGCCAGCAGCAATTCATCGTCTTCCGTGTAGCTGCCGCGCGCGTAACCGAAGAAATCGAACAGCGCGGCGCGCACTTGCGCATCTTCGCTCAGGCGCGGCAAGGGGCCGCCGGCCAGCAGCGAGGACAGGCTTTTCCCGGCCGGCGCCGAGGGCGCCGCCTTGGCGCCGGCCGGCTGGGAAAGGACGCAGGCCGCTGCCAGCAAGACGCCGCCCAGGGTGCGATAATTCGAAAAAATGATATGCATGATTCTGTCTGTCGGGGATTTGAGCGCGATTACGGCCACGTATGGCGCGCCGGCGATTCTAGCATGGCGCCAGTCCCCATGCGGTGCGGCTGGCGGACGGCGCCTGCGCCGAGGCGGCTGTTATGATGGCCGCAATGACGACACCGACCCACGCCACGCCCCTGCTTGTCCTCCTGCCCGGCATGGATGGCACGGCCCGGCTATTCCAGCGTTTTGACGCCGCCTTGCGCGCGCAAACCGCCATCGCCACCCAGGCCATCGCCTATCCGGCCGCACCACTCGACTATGCGGCGCTGGAAGCGTTCGTGCGCGAACGCTTGCCGCGCAACCGCCCTTTCGTCGTGCTGGCCGAATCGTTTTCGGGCCCGCTGGGGGCGGCTTTGCGCGCCGATCCGCCACCGGGCATGCGCGCGCTGATCCTGTGCTGCTCATTCGTGCGCAATCCGCGCCCGCTGCTCGCGCCCTTGCGCCACCTGCTCGGCCTTGTGCCCTTCGGCGCCCTGCCCGGCTTCGCCCTGCGCCAGGCATTGCTGGCGCCCTGCTCCACGCCGCCACTGCAGGCGGAACTGGCAGCGGCGCTGGCGCAAGTGCCGCCCAGCGTGCTGCGCCAGCGCCTGCGCGCCGTACTGGAAACGGACGCCTCGCCCAGCTTCGCGCGCGGCAGCCTGCCGGTGCTGTATCTGCGCGCCCGCCACGACCGCCTGGTACCGCCGGCAAACGCCTTGCAGATACTACGGCAGGCAGCGGGCACGCAGCTGGTCGATATCGACGCGCCGCACATGCTGCTGCAGGCGGCGCCGGCAGCGGCCGCCGATGCGGTCGCCGCTTTTCTCACGGGCCTGTCAGCCGCGCAGGAATCGGCTTAAGCGCGCGCTGGCCAGCACGGCCAGCCAGCTCAAGCCGCCCGACAGCACGCTGAAATAGATGGCCCGCAGCGGATGCTGCGGCAGCAGATACGCAAGCACGGCCGCGCCCAGCAAGCCACACAGCGCAGGCTTCCACCAGCCGGGCGGCAGCAGCGCCAGCAGCAGATTCGTGCCCGCATACACGTAGAACACCAGCAGCAGGGCCAGGCCACCGGCCACGCCACGCGAGCCAAGGCTGCCGAACAGCTGCGTGTACAGGAAAAAACCCAGCCAGCTCAAGGCAATAAACAGCAGGCAGCCCAGCGCGTGCACGCCCAGGCCAGCCATCCAGCGGATCTTCATGAGGCTCCTTAAAGAAAAAGCCGGCCCTTTTCACGAGGAAAGAGCCGGCCTTGATGCATTAGCCGCTGTGTCGGATTACGCTTACGCTAATCCGACCTACACGCATCTGAATTACTTCGCCGTATTGAGCAGCAACTCGTTGAGACGCTTCACGAAACTGGCCGGATCGGCCAGCGAACCGCCTTCAGCCAGCATGGCCTGATCGAACAGGATGTTGGCCCAGTCGCCGAATTTGCCGCCTTGCGCATCTTCGTATTTCAGGCGCGTCACCAGCGGGTGGTTCGGATTGATTTCCAGAATCGGCTTCGATTCCGGCGCGCTCTGGCCAGCAGCTTTGAGCATGCGCAGCAGGTTGCCCGACAATTCGTTTTCATCGGCCACCAGGCAGGCTGGCGAATCGGTCAGGCGGAACGTGACGCGCACGTCCTTGGCCTTGTCGGCCAGCACGGTCTTCATCTTGCCCACCAGGTCGGCGTACGAGGTTTCCGTTTCTTCGTGCTCTTTCTTTTCCGCTTCGTCTTCCAGCGCGCCCAGGTCCAGGCCGCCCTTCGCGACGGAGACCAGTTCCTTGCCTTCGAAGTCCTGGATAAACGACAGCATCCATTCATCGACACGGTCCGTCAGCAGCAGCACTTCGACACCCTTCTTGCGGAAGATTTCCAGGTGCGGGCTGTTCTTGGCGGCGGCGTAATTGTCGGCCGTGACGTAGTAAATCTTGTCCTGGCCTTCCTTCATGCGCGCCACGTAATCGGCGAACGAGGTGATTTGCGCGTCGCTGTCGTTGGCCGTCGAGGCAAAGCGCAGCAGCTTGGCCAGGCGTTCCTTGTTGGCCGCGTCCTCGCCGATGCCTTCTTTCAGCACCTGGCCGAATTCCTTCCAGAAGACGGCGTACTTGTCTTTCTTGTCCTGCTCGTCCGCATTCGCCAGTTCTTCCAGCATGCCCAGCACGCGCTTGGTCGAGCCTTCGCGAATCACCTTGACGTCACGCGATTCCTGCAGGATTTCACGCGACACGTTCAGCGGCAGGTCGGCCGAGTCGATCACCCCGCGCACGAAGCGCAAATAGGTCGGCATCAGCTGCTCGGCATCGTCCATGATGAAGACGCGCTTGACGTACAGCTTGATGCCGCCGCGCTTGTTGCGGTCCCACATGTCGAACGGCGCCTTGGCCGGGATGTACAGCAGCTGCGTGTATTCGCTGCGCCCTTCGACGCGGTTATGCGTGTGCGTGAGCGGCGACTGGAAGTCGTGCGACACGTGCTTGTAGAATTCGTCGTACTGTTCCGGCGTGATGTCGGCCTTGTTGCGGGCCCACAGGGCGCTGGCCTGGTTGACGGTTTCGAATTCGTCTTTCAGGACGGTTTCTTTTTTCTCTTCGTCCCACTCTTCCTTCTGCATCACGATCGGCAGCGAGATATGGTCCGAGTACTTGCGGATGATGGACTTGATCTTCCAGCTCGACAGCAATTCGTCCTCGCCTTCGCGCAGGTGCAGGATGATGTCCGTGCCACGGCCCGTTTTTTCGATGGTTTCGATGCTGTAATCGCCTTCGCCGGCCGATTCCCAGCGCACGCCCTCGGACGCGTCCGCGCCGGCGCGGCGCGTTTCGACAGTGATCTTGTCGGCGACGATGAAGCCTGAATAGAAGCCCACGCCGAACTGACCGATCAGGGCCGCGTCCTGCTGCTGGTCGCCCGACAGCTTGCCGAAGAATTCCTTGGTGCCCGACTTGGCGATGGTGCCCAGGTGCGAGATCGCCTCGTCACGGGTCATGCCGATGCCGTTGTCGGAAATGGTGATGGTGCGCGCATCCTTGTCGAAGCTGACTTTGATCTTCAATTCGTGATCGTTGCCGTACAAGGCGTCGTTATCGATCGCTTCGAAGCGCAATTTGTCGGCCGCGTCGGACGCGTTCGAGATCAGTTCGCGCAGGAAGATTTCCTTGTTCGAGTACAGGGAATGGATCATCAGGTGCAGCATTTGCTTCACTTCGGTCTGAAAACCCAGGGTTTGCTTTTCGGAGACAGCCATTTTTACCTCATAGTCTTGTGGATGGGACGGATGCTACGGAGTTGGGGATTATATAAGCGATTTCAAGGCCCCCTGTTTTACGCGGCGCCTTCACGCAGTGGCCTTATCCCAGCGCGCGGCCCAAGAAATCCCAGACGCGCTGGTCCTGCACCGTGGCCAGGTTCAGGCGCATGCGGGTCGACGGCAGCTGGCGCGGCGAAAACAGGCTGCCCGGCGCCAGCACCAGCCCCTCGGCCAGCGCCTTTTCTGCCAGCAGATTCGTGTCGCAGAGCGCATCGGCCCACACGAACATGCCGGCCGGCGCCGGATCGAAGCGCAGGCCGGCCCGCTCGGCGCGGCGATACGTGCCCTCGCGCACCTTGTCGAGCCGCGCGCGCAGGCGCTCCGCATGCTTGCGGTACAGGCCCTGCGAGAGGATCTTGTACACCACGCGCTCGCCGATGTCGCTGGTGGTGAGCGTTGCCAGCATCTTGCGGTCGGCCAGGCGCTGCGCCCGCTCCGGCGATGTGGCGATGAAGCCCACGCGCAGGTTCGCCGCCAGGCTCTTGGAAAAGCCGCCCAGGTAAATCACGCGGCGCAACTGGTCCAGCGCGGCCAGGCGCGTGGCCGGCTGCACCGCGCCGCCCGGATGCATGTCGCAATAGATATCGTCTTCGACGATGAGGAAATCGTGCTGTTCGGCCAGGCGCAGCACCTGGAACGCCTTGGCCGCCGACAGCGACGTCGAGCTGGGGTTGTGCAGCACCGAGTTGATCACGTACAGCTTGGGACGGTGCAGGGCCGCCAGCTCGGCCAGCACGGCGATATCGGGGCCATCCCCCAGGCGCGGGATGCCGATGACGTGCATGCCCATGGCGGCAAAGGCGCCGAACATCAGCCAGTAGGCGGGATCGTCGACAAAAATGGTCTCGCCGGGACGGGCAAACTCGCGCGCCACCAGGTCCAGCGCCTGCATCACGCCCACCGTGGTGACGATCTGCTCGGGCGGACAGGCGATTTCCAGCCCCGCCAGTTTCAGCTCCAGCTGCTGGCGCAGCGGCAGGAATCCCTGCGGCGCGCCATAGCCCAGCAGCAAACTGCCGGGCTGGCGGCTGACGTCGCGCAAGGCGCGCGCCACCAGGTCGCCATCGAGCCACTCGGCGGGCAGCATGCCGGAGCCGGGCGCGGGGATGACCGGCGTCTGGCGGAACATGTTACGGATCAGCCAAACCACGTCCATCGGCTGCGCCGCCGCGTCCTGCGCGCCAGCGGGCGGCGCCGGCGCGTTCAGCGGCGAGCGCTCGCGCACGAAAAAGCCCGCGCCACGCCGCGATTCGAGGTAGCCGCGCGCCACCAGCTTGTCGTAGCTGGCCACCACCGTGGCGCACGACACTTCCAGGCTGGCGGCGCACTGGCGGATCGAGGGCATGCGCGCACCGCCGCGCAGCAGCTTGTCATCGATGCGCGCCGCCAGCGAGCGCACGATCTGGTCGATCAGCGTTTCACCCGAGGCGCGCGACAACAAAGGAAGTGTATTGCTCATATGACCATGACAGTATGTGAAATTATGCGCAGAAGTGTATTTGTACTGTATTGCTATTGCGCCCTAGGATAGCAGTACCGGGCAGATTCATCCACATCTGCCCGTCTTTCTTCCACACCACCCGCGCCAGGACAGCCATGCCATCGCCCGCCACCACCTCCCCCAGCTCCCTCCCGCGCCTCGGCGCCGACCGCACAGGCCTGTTGCTGGGCTTGATCGCCGTCGCCCTCTTCAGCCTGACCCTGCCCTTCACGCGCCTGGCGGTGGCCGAACTCGATCCCACCTTTGTCGCTCTCGGCCGCGCCCTGGTGGCCGCCTGCCTGGCCGCACTGTGGCTATGGCAGCAACGGGCGCCCCTACCGCGGCGCGAGCAATGGCTGCCGCTGGCGCTCGTCTCGCTGGGCTGCGTGCTGGGCTTCCCCTGGCTGACGTCGATCGCCATGCGCAGCCTGCCCGCCTCGCACGGCGCCGTGCTGGTGGGGATTTTGCCGCTGGCCACGGCCGTGTTTGCCGTGCTGCGCGGCAAGGAACGTCCATCGCCGGGTTTCTGGCTGATGGCCCTGCTCGGCACGGCGCTGGTGGTGGCGTTCGCGCTGCGCCAGGGCGGCGGCAGCTTCCACCTGGCCGACTGGCTGATCTTTGCCGCCGTGCTGCTGGCGGCACTCGGCTATGCCGAAGGCGGACGCCTGGCGCAAGCCATGCCGGGCCAGCATGTGATTTCCTGGGCGCTGCTGCTGGCCCTGCCTTTTGTCTTGCCCGTGGTGCTGTGGAACGCCTGGCCGCAGCGCGCGCTGATGGCGCAGGCCAGCGGCGCGGCCTGGCTGGGCTTTGCCTATATCTCCGTGTTTTCCATGTTTATCGGCTTCTTTTTCTGGTACCGGGGCATGGCGCTGGGCGGCGTGGCGCGCGTGGGACAGACGCAGTTGCTGCAGCCTTTCCTCACCCTGGTGGGCGCGGCCGTGCTGCTGCACGAGCCACTGACGGGCGAAAGCCTGCTGTTTGCCGGCGCCGTGATCGCCGTGGTGGCCATCGGACGCAAGCTGAAATAAGGCGCCCTGACGCCCATTTGCAACGCCCTTGCGCGCGCGGATGGGCAGAGCGGCGTGCAGGCCGTACAATACCGCAGCACCATGGCGACGCCTATCCGGCGCCGCTTGCGCATGCACCGCCACAAGCGGGCCAACAAATCCAGCCGGCGCAGCTCGGCATCTTCTGTGAGACTCGTATGAAAATTGAAAATCCGAATCCGATCCAATGGCGCTTTGCCGAACGCGCGGAACAGCTGCAAAGCTCGTTCATCCGCGAAATCCTGAAGATCACGCAGCGTCCCGAGATCATCTCGTTTGCCGGCGGCCTGCCCTCGCCCGCCACCTTCCCCGTGGAAGAAATGAAGACCGCCTTCGACAAGGTCCTGTCGAACAATGGCAAGGTGGCCCTGCAATATGGCCCCACCGATGGCTACCTGCCGCTGCGCCAGTGGATCGCCGACTCGCTCTCGATCAATGGCAGCACCATCCTGCCCGAGCAAGTGCTGATGACGTCCGGCTCGCAGCAGGCGCTCGACTTGCTGGGCAAGGTGCTGATCGACGAAGGCAGCCGCGTACTGGTGGAAACCCCCAGCTACCTGGGCGCGCTGCAGGCGTTTTCCGTCTACCGTCCCGAATTCGTTTCCGTCGACACCGATGACGAAGGCCTGGTGCCGTCGTCGATCGACCCCGTCGCCGATGGCGCGCGCCTCTTGTACGCGCTGCCGAACTTCCAGAACCCGACGGGCCGCAGCCTGTCCGTGGCGCGCCGCGTGGAACTGGTGGAAACCTGCGCCCGCCACGGCCTGCCGCTGATCGAGGATGATCCGTACGGCGCCCTGAGCTACAGCGGCGAACCGTATCCGAAGATGATCAACATGAATCCGGATGGCGTGATCTACATGGGTTCGTTCTCGAAAGTGCTCACGCCCGGCATCCGCCTCGGCTACGTGGTGGCGCCGACGCCACTGGTGCGCCGCCTGGAACTGGCCAAGCAGGCGGCCGACCTGCATACCTCGCAGCTGACGCAGATGGTGGTGCATGAAGTGATCAAGGATGGCTTCCTGGACCGCCATATCCCCAGCATCCGCAGCCTGTACGGCAACCAGTGCCAGGCCATGCTGTCGGCGCTGGAAGAACACTTCCCGGCCGGCGTCACATGGACGAAGCCGGAAGGCGGCATGTTCATCTGGGTCACCCTGCCGAAGCACATCGACGCGATGAAACTGCTCGATGAAGCCATCGCCAACAAGGTGGCCTTCGTGCCGGGCGCGCCGTTCTACGCCAACACGCCGGACACGCACACCTTGCGCCTGTCGTTCGTGACGGTGCCGCCGGAACGCATCCGCGAGGGCATCGCCATCCTGGGCAAACTGATCGCCGCAAAAATGTAATGGCACTCTCCACGCCCCGCCTGCCGCGGGGCGTGTCACTGCTGCCCGGCACCAACGGGCACGCCTCTGTCCGCCTAACAGCCTTCACGACAGCAACTGCGTGCATGTATTCTTAAAAATGCCATAAGAATAATATTTCACCACCTGCCACAGCATCGATTTTTCCACCCAAGAAATGGGCAAGGCGGTATGATTTGACCGCTGCATCCAATTTGACCCCGGTCAGCATCACGGAAAATGCAGCAAACGCTGGCAGCGCAGAGTACATCGAGAAGGCCGGAAGCAATGAGTTCAGGCAGTGTGGAGCATTCCCAGCGGCGCAACGCCGCCATTTTGATTGTCGACGATGCGCCGGCCAACCTTGAGCTGCTGCGCAAGCTGATGAGCGAACAGGGTTATCAAACCTATGTCGCCACGTCCGGCGAGCGGGCGCTGGCGATCGCCCAGCGCGCCCGCCCCGACCTGATCCTGCTCGACGTGCTGATGCCGGACATGGATGGCATCGAAACGTGCCGCCGTCTCAAGCAGCACCCGCTGACGCATGGCATCCCCGTCATTTTCATGAGCGCGAGGACGGAAACGGAAGACGTGGTGGCCGGTTTCGACTGCGGCGCCGTCGATTACATCAACAAGCCGCTGCGCATGGCCGAAGTGTGTGCGCGCGTGCGCGCCCAGCTGCACATCCGCAGCAGCAATGAAACCCAGCAGGAGCAGGCCGAGCGCCTGCACACCATCGTCAACAACATGGCCGAGGGCTTGCTGATCATCGAAGCCGATGGCCGCATCCAGTATACCAACCCGGCCTGCGACCAGTACCTGGGCTACCGCGAAAACGAACTGGCCGGACGCTCGATCGCTGAACTGCTCAGCCCCCTGGTGACGCAGGAATACCTCGATTACTTTGCCATGTATGCGGCCAGTCCGGAGACGGCGCACAACCACGGCACGCGCGAAGTGGTGATCCGCCACCGCAACGGCGCGGCGCTGAGCATGGACCTGACGCTCACGCCCATGTATCTGCGCCAGCCCCTGTATATCGGCCTGCTGCACGACATCACGCACCACAAGCAGTCGGAAGACGCGCTGCAGCGCGCCGCCTATCTCGATCCGCTGACCAAGATCGCGAACCGCCGGCATTTCGACAGCTTCCTGGAAAAAGAGTGGCAGCGCGCCGTGCGCAGCGGCGGCGCCCTGTCGCTGGTGGTACTCGACGTCGACCATTTCAAGCTGTACAACGATAGCCTCGGCCATCCGGCCGGCGACAGCTGCCTGCAGCAGGTGGCGCAAGCCATCGCCTCGCACGCCGCCCGCCCGGGCGACCTGGCGGCCCGCTACGGCGGCGAGGAATTCGTCATGCTGTGCGCCGACACGGATGCCGACGGCGCCCTGCATCTGGCCGAAACCATCCGCCTGCACATCGAAGCACTGCAACTGCCGCACCCGCGCTCGACCACCTCGCCGTGGATCACCGTCAGCATCGGCGTGGCGACCATCATCCCGCACCAGCCGGACGACCGCGAAGCGCTGTTCGTCGCCGCCGACCGCGCCCTGTACGTGGCCAAGGAAGGGGGCCGCAACCAGGTGCGCGTCACGCAGTCGGGCAGCCAGGCCTGGAAAACGGTCAAGGCATTGGTACTGCGTTAACAGGGAAGCTCAACGAAACATGTCGCGAACCAGGAGTAGGCCCACGCCCCAAACAAGGGCACTCCGGGCCAAGCGAGCCTGAAAAATGTCGAGGGCAAGGCGCAGCGACGCAGACAGTACGCAAGTACGGCAAGGAAGCTGCAACGCCGCCATCGGCATTTTCTCAGGCCCGCGTCTCCGGCCCGCTGTTCCTAAATTAATCAAAACTTACGCGACACGCTCAACTTTGCATTACGCCCCACGCCGGTAACGGCTTCGCTCAAGTAGGGCATGTAATTGCGATTGAAAACATTATCAACCGTCAGGCGCACCTCCGTGCCGCGCCACACGCCCTGTCTGCCATTCCACGACGCGAACAAGGTATGCAGCGCATAGCCTTTCGACGGCGGCAGGCGGTACACGCTGCCCACCGGTAGCACGCGCTCCTGCTTCGCCACGAAGCGACCCTGCCAGCCGATGCTGGCACCTAGGTCGGGCAAGCGCCAGCCCAGGCCCGCCATCAGTTTGTCCGGCGCAATCGTCGACACGGGTTCGTCCTGACCCCACGGGTCGCGCTGGGAACCGGTGCGCGTGCCGCGCTGCTTTGACAGCGAGGCGCTGGCAAACAGGCGCGGCGCGTTGTAATAGGATTCGACCTCCACGCCCTGCGTGCGGAAACCGGCCAGGTTGCGGTAGTCGGACAGCGCCGGCGGCACCTTGCCCGATCCCGGCTCGTAGCCTTCGACCAGCACGCCCAGGCGCGGGCCGATATTGTCGCTGACGCGATTGCGGTAGACCGTCAGGCGCAGCTGCACGTCGTCGCGCTGCATGAAGACGTTCTGGCGGTGCAGCATGACGCCCGCGCGTACGGCCGTCACGCGCTCGACGGCCAGGTTGCGGCTGGTGCCCGGCGTCGATGAACCGAGGCGCGGCGACACATAATATTCATTCGAATACATCTCGTCGATGGTCGGCGCGCGCCAAGTGCGGCTCAAGTCGCCGAACAGCGCCATGCTGCTCGATGCCTTCCAGAACAGGCCCAGGCGGGGCGACCAGTCTGCATGTACTTTCTCGCTGAAATCGTGGCCGGCGGCCGGTAACGGGCTGTTGTAGCGCGATGCCTTGTTCGGCACGCCCTCGGAGACGACCCGGTCGTGGCGCAGCGCCGCCGTCAGTGTCAGATCGCCATAGGTCATCGCATCCTGCAGATACAGGCCCGTGGTTTCCTGGCGCCCGGCCGGCATGTAGTAGGGCTGGAAGTAGCCGTAGTTGTAGCTGGGATCCTTCAGCGCCGTCGACGACGGGTAGTACATCAGGGTATCGCGCACGTTCTTGTGCCATTGCAGGCCCGTTTGCAGCACGTGCGACACGGCGCCCGTCGCAAACACGCTCTCATTGCGCACCTCAAAAATGCGGTCCACGTACGAAGCCCAGCTCTCGTTGCCCAGCGAACCCAGGTAGGAACCCAGCGAGGCGGACGGCAGGCGCTTGTCATGCTGGTCCGTGTGCGAATAGCCGGCGCTGGCCGTCAGCTTGATCCATGGATTGTCCTGCGGCGCGTACTGCCACTTCACGGAATACGTATCGTCGTCCTGGTCGCGGTACACGGCCTTGCGCTGCCACGCCTCTTCCAGTCCGTACTTTCTGATCTCCGCCTCGGTCGGCGTGGGCACGTCCTCGCCCATGGCGGCGAACGGGCCCCAGCCCGTGCTGCCGCTCTTCATCGCCGTCAGGGTCAAGAGCTGCTCCGGCGTCAGCCGGATATTCAGCTTGGCCAGGCTCGATGGCGCGTCGATGGCGGAAAAGCGGAATGGCTTGCCATCGGGTTTGCGCAAATCATCGGACTTGCGCTGCGTGGTAAAGGCCATCGCATCGAAGCGGCCATCTTCCGTGCGGCCATACACGGCCACGGTGGCGTCATTTTCCGCATTGTTCGAATGACGCGAATACTTGAGCATGGCGCCCACTTTCTCGCCGCCTTCCAGCAAGTCTTGCGCATCCTTGGTCTCGACCGTGATGACGCCGCCGAAACCGCCATTGCCATACAAGCTCGTATGCGCGCCCTTGTTCACCTCGATCTGCTTGATCAGTTCCGGCTCGATGAAGATGGAGCCCTGGCGGTATTTTTCAAAGCCCTTGGGCACGCCATCGAGGATGACTTTCACATCCTGCACTTTATTAAAACCCCAGATATTGAGGCTCTGACCACTGGGACGGGCCGTGCCGGCCAGGTCCACGCCGGGCAAGGTGTCGAGCAAGGACGCGACATTGTCGGCCTGCTGGCGCTCGATGTCGGCGCTGTTGATGTACGAGCGCCCGGCCGTGCCGGCGCTGATGGCGTCGCCAAACACGCTGATGGCAGGCATCTGCACGGCGTCAGCCTTCTCGGCCTTGTCGGCCATCGCTGCCGCCCACGCATGGCCGTGCGCGCCACCGAATGCCAGCGCCAGTGCGGCGGCCAGCGGGGTCCATCCTTGTTTGCTGCTGCTCTTCATCGCTATCCTTGCCTGGGTTTGCCTGTTACTCGATGTTGCTGGAGTGAAAATGCTGGGCAGAGGACAGGCGGTGCACGATCAAGCGGCGGCGTTGATGGAAGCGTTGCGGTTGAACTCTGCCCGCGCGGACACGCCGCCGGCGCATGGCCGGCAGCGCACTGCAGTCACCGGCATAAGTTGCCTTGGTGAAATGCGGAATACATCATATATTGGATGCGAATGATTCGCAATACGATTTAATGCGTTTTATTCCGGATAGCCGGTGATGTCGGCGATCTCGCGGTACAGGGGCTGCAGCCGCGCATACATTTTCTGGTACACGCGCCGGTACAGCTGCTCGTAGATTTTGCGGTGCTCGGGATGCGGATGGAATACCTTGCCCTTGCGCGTCATCGCTTGCACGGCGGCGGGAAAGTCCGCATGCCAGCCCAGGCCCACGGCTGCGGCGATGGCCGCGCCCAGGCCCGAACTTTCATACACGTGGGCGCGCGCGGCGGGCAAGCCGAAGATGTCGGCCGTCAGCTGCATGGCCGCGTCGCTTTGCGAGCCGCCGCCCGCGATGCGCAGCTCCGTAATCGCCATGCCGCTGCGCCGCTCGATGCGCTCCTTGCCTTCGCGCAGCGCATACGCGAGTCCTTCGAGGATGGCGCGGTACATATGCGCGCGCGTGTGCACGTCGCCAAAACCGATCATGGCGCCCTTCGCTTCCGGACCCGGCACCTTGATGCCCGGGCTCCAGTACGGCTGCAGCATCAAGCCCATGGAGCCGGGCGGCACGGCATCGACCAGGCGGTCGAACAGCGCTTCGGCGGACAAGCCCGTGCCGTCTTCGGCCGCCGCCGCCCGTTCGCGGTCGCCGAACTGCTCCTTGAACCAGTTGACCATCCAGTAACCGCGAAAAATCTGCACTTCCGTGCTGTAGGCGCCCGGCATGGCGGCCGGATACGGCGGAATGAAGCGCGTCACCTCCACGTACTTGCGGTTGGTCGTGTTGATGGTGGCCGTGGTGCCGTAGCTCAGGCACGCCACATGCGGTTCGACGCAGCCCGCGCCCAGCACCTCGCACGCCTTGTCGGCGGCCGCCGCCAGCAAGGGCGTGCCCTCAAGAATGCCCGTCGCCGCCGCAGCAGCAGCCGTGATGGCGCCCATGCGCGTGCCCGGCGTCACCAGCTCGGGCAGCATGGAGCGCCGGATCGCCAGTGCCTGCCACTTCCAGTCGAAGCGCCCGGCCCAGGCGTGGCGCTTGTAGTCGAACGGGATATACGCCACTTGCGAGCCGGTCGAATCGATATACTTTCCGCACAGGCGGTGGTTCAGGAAGCCCGACAGCAGCAGGAATTTATGCGTGCGGCGCCAGATATCGGGCTGGTGCGCGCTGATCCAGTTGATTTCGGCCTCGCGGCGGAAGTAGGCGATCGTGCCATCGAGGCGCATGGCGCGAAAGGCGGCGCGCCACCACGGCGCCAGTGGCGGAATGTCGCGCGTGCTGCGCTGGTCCAGCCAGGTGATGGCCGGGCGCAGGGGGACGCCATGTTCGTCCACATTGACCACCGTGCCGCGCTGCGTGGTCACGGCCACGCCGGCCACCGAGGACTTGGCTATGTCCGTGCTGCGCCACAGCTGCTGGCACGCTGCGCACACGGCTTGCCAGTAACCGTCGGCGTCATGCTCGGCCCAGCCGGGGTGCTCGGAATAATACGCTTCGAGGAACACTTGCGCCTTGGCCGCCAGGTTGCCATCGCTGTCGAACAGCAGCGCGCGCACGCTTTGCGTGCCATTGTCGATGGAGAGGATATACGGGCCATTGCCCGCTGCGCAGGCCATCGCTTATGCCACGCTGGCCAGCGCGGCGCGCAGCGCGGCCAGCAGCGCCTGCGGATCTTTTTCCGGCTGCGCGCTGAACACGGGCGCTTCCCAGTCCTGCCCGCGCACGGCCACCACGCGCAAGCGTCCCTGTTCGTTCCAGGCCGGATACCAGCCCACGTCGACGATGTCGCCATTCGCGCAGGTGATTTGCAGCAGGTCTTCGCCCAGATCGTCGACGAGAACCTCCACGCTCTGGCGCAGGTCCAGCGGCGACAGGCTGTCATAGGTGATGCGGGCGTCGCCCAGCGCCAGGGGCTGGCCAAACAGAGTGGTGTCGATGATGCTCTCCTCTTTGATATTTTTATCGTTGTTTTTATCGTTGTTTTTATCGTTGCTTCACTCGCCTTGCGGCACGCTGTAATGGCGGCGCCACAGGGCCAGGTAGCGCGCCTGCTCGTCATCCCAGCGCGCATCGTCCCAGCCCAGTGCATGCTGGCAGATGGCGCGCAGGCGCGGCATGATAGCAAGCGCGCCGCCGGCCAGCTGCAAACCGAGGCGCGTGCGCCGCAACAGCAGGTCGTCCAGGTGCTGCACGTCCTCGTTGCGCGCGCCCCAGCGCAGCTGGGCCCACAGCGTCTGCGTGCCGGGAACCGGCGCCAGTTCGCCCGCGTGCGCCGCATCGCACAGCGCCTGCGCTTGCGCGCCATGGCGGCCCAGCAGGCGCGCGCGCTGTTCGCCATCGAGCAGCAAGGCCTTGCCCGACAGGGGCGGCGTGGCGTCGAAAATCGGCAAGGGGCGCAAATCCGCCTGCCAGCCCGGCAGCAGTGGCGCGGCGCGGCGCAATGCGTCGAGGGCGATCACGCGGAACGTCGTCAGCTTGCCGCCCGCCACCGTCAGCAAGCCATGTTCCAGCCATAGCGCATGGTCGCGCGCTTCCTTCGACGGGTCAAGCTGGCCGCTGTCGATGACCGGACGCACGCCGGCAAACGTGGCCAGCACATCGTCTTCGCCCAGCGCCAGCTGCGGGAACTGCCAGCGCAGCGCCGTCATCAGATAATCGAGTTCGCCGCGCGTGATGGCAGGCTCCAGATCCAGGCTGGCGCCGTGGTCGACATCGGTGGTGCCCACCAGAGTCACGCCCTCCCACGGATACGCAAACACGGGACGGCCATCGTGCGGATGCATCAGGCTGACGGCTTGCGCCAGCGGCAGGCGCCAGGCCGGCAGCAGCAGATGGCTGCCGCGCAGGGGCCGCAGTTTCGGCTGCTCTCCCACCTGGCCGCGCAAGCCATCGGCCCAGGCGCCCGTGGCGCTGATCACCAGGCGCGCGCGCACCGTCTGCTGACCGCCGCCGACGCCATCGTTCAAGGTGGCACCGACGACCTTGCCATCTTCACGCAGCAGCGCATCCACGCCCAGGTAATTGACGGCCACGCCGCCATGGCGGCGCGCTTCCTGCAGCACGCGCAGCACCAGGCGCGCGTCGTCCGTCTTGGCGTCCTGGTACAGCATGCCGCCCCGCAGCCCATCGCGGTTGACATGTGGCGCCAGCATGGCAAAGTCGGCCGCATCGACATAGCGGCGCGCGCGCCGGCCCGCCATCACGTCATAGATGGCCAGGCCCAGCATGAACTGGCGCCGCCCCGGTTTCCTGCCCGTGTAGTCGCCAAAGGCAAAGCCCTGCGGCTCGACCAGCCCCGCCGCATCCGTCAGCAAGGCTTGCCGCTCATGCACCGATTCGCGCGTCAGCGCGAACTGGCCCTGCTTGAGATAGCGCAAGCCGCCGTGCACCAGCTTCGAGGAACGGCTCGACGTGCCCCAGGCGAAATCGCGCTGTTCCACCAGCAGCGCCTTCAAGCCGCGCCGCGCTGCTTCCAGCAGGATGCCGGCGCCCGTGATGCCGCCGCCGACGATCAAGATGTCCCAGTCGCGCGCCAGCACGCCAGGCAACTGCGCCCGGTTCACAATGGGCCTTCGACGTCAGGCAGCAGTTTTCCGGGGTTCATCATGCCCTGCGGGTCGACCTGGCGGAACAGCGCGCGCATGGCGGCGATGCCCAATTCTCCCTTTTCGGCGGCCAGCCACGGCGCGTGATCCGTGCCCACGCCATGCTGGTGGCTGATGGTGCCGCCGTTGGCGACGATGGCGGCGCAGGCCGCGTCTTTCAGGCTGCGCCAGCGCGCCATGTTGTCTTCATACGTGGGCGCCAGCCGGTACACATACGTGGTGTAGACGCTGGCGCCCTGCGCATACACGTGCGACAGATGCGTATACGCATGCACCTGCTCGCCGTGCGCGGCCAGCGCATTGCTGCCCGCCTGCTCCAGCGCCGCCATCATGGGCGTCACGCGGGGCCAGTCGACGGCCGTTTCCACCGTGTCGATGACATAGCCGTGCTCCCAGGCGCCATTGCGCAGGTAGACGTTGCGAAATCTCCCCTGCTTCCACTTGTCGCCCATGTGGCGTCCCACGTGCACGCCCTTGTGGCGCCGCGCCAGCGCCAGCGCGCCGCGCAGGGCCGCGCGTGCCGGTTTCGCTTCGCCGCTGACACCCAGCATCAGCATGCACTTGCCTTGCGCGCAGCCGCGCAGGGACAGGTAGCGCTCCAGCAGTCCCACCAGTTTCTTGTGTCCCGCCAGGGTCAACATGGTTTGCGTTTCAACCGCGTTCGACAGGCGCAACATGCACAGGGGCAGGCGCGACTGGGCCAGCGCCCGCACGGCCGCCTGTGCCTGTCCCCAATCGGCGAAAAACACGGCGTGGAACGCTTCGTAGGGCGGCAGCGGCGAGATGCGCACCGTGGCCTGCGTCAGGATGCCCAGCCGCCCCTCGGAACCGAGCACCATTTCGCGCAGGTCGATGCCGGCCGCCGAAGCGGGAAACGTGGGAATCGTCAGGGTGCCGGACGGCGTTTCCACCTCGCCGCCCGCGAACAGCTGCTCGATGCGGCCATAGCGCAGCGATTGCTGGCCCGACGAGCGCGTGGCGATCCAGCCGCCCAGGGTGGAATATTCGAACGACTGCGGATAGTGGCCCAGGGTATAGCCATGCGCGCGCAGCTGCGCTTCCAGGTCGGGACCGTAGACGCCCGCGCCAAACGTGGCCAGCTGCGCTTCGCGGTCCAGGTGGCCCAGCGCAGACAAACGCCGCAGGCTCAGCGCCAGCACGGGGCGCGACCCCGCCGCCACCGTCAGGTGCCCGGCCACGCTGGTGCCGCCACCGTGCGGTATCACGGCCACGCCGGCCTGGCGCGCGTAGTCGAGCAGCTGGCGTACCTGCAGTGGGCTGTCGGGAAACGCCACGCCATCGGGAACAACACCGATGCGGCCGTGGCGCAATTTGAACCAGTCGGGCAGGCTTTGACCGAGCGCATGGCGCACGCGCGTGGCAGGCAGGGTATCGATCAGCGGATGCGGCGCCAGGCGCGACGCGCTCACTTGCGAGCAAGCCTCGTCCAATGTGGCATCGAGCATGCCGCTGCCCGGCCCCAGGCGCTCGCCCAGGAATGCCAGCGCCTCCTCGCTCAGCGCGTACGTGACGCTCTCGTCCCCCCAGCCATTCCAGCGTTGCATTGACATCCCCTGTGTTGGGCCAGTTGCGCGCCACGGCGGCTTGCTATACTGTCCTTGCCTTATTTTCTTGCCAGATCAATAGCATATGCCGCCACACACGAAGGGTATTGGTTTTTCATGACAATCGCATTGTTCCATCATGACAAGTACTGACGGCCGTGTCGCCGGCGCCTATCTGCTGCCGCTGCTCGAAGCGGCCGGCGCGCACGGCATCCCCGCTGACACCCTGGCACAGGCGGCCGGCGTGCCGCCGCACAGCCTGGAAGCATCGGCGACCAGCCTGGCCGCGCGCGACTACGTGCGCCTGCTCGATGCGGCCGCACAGCTGGCGGGCGACGCGCATTTCGGCCTGCACGTGGGCCAGCGCGTACGCATGGGCACGTACAGCGCCTACGGCTTGATACTGCTCAGTTGCAGCAACGTGGGGCAGGCGCTGGAGCAGACGGCCCGCTACGAGCGGCTGGCGCACGACCTGGGCCGCTCGACCCTGCAGCGCGACGGCGCCGTCGCGCATTACCGCTGGGCCAGCAATTACCCGGGCGCCAGCCGGCACCTGGTCGACAGCGTCTTTGCCGGTGTCAAGGTGTGCGGCGACTGGCTGGCGGGCATGCCGCTGCCGCCGGCCCGGCTGGCGTTTACCCACGATGGCGGCGGCGAGCTGCTGCGCCACGCCACGCACCGCGACGAATACGTGCGCGTGCTGGGCAGCCTGCCCGCATTCAACGCCCCCGCCAACACAGCCACCTTCGACGCGCAATTGCTGGACTGGCCCGTGCCAAACGCGGACGTCAGCCTGTACCCCGTGCTGTGCCAGCATGCGGAACAGTTGCTGGCGCAGCGCCAGGCCGAAACGGGAAGCGGCGCCGGCATCGAGGCGCACGTGCACGCGGCCATCGTCGCGGGCTTGCGCCAGGGTTCGGCGCGGCTGGCCAGCGTTGCCGCCACCCTGGCCGTCACGCCGCGCACCTTGCAGCGCAAGCTGGCCGACGCTGGCACCAGCTTCCAGGCCCTGCTGGACCAGGCCCGCTACGGCCTGGCGCGCGATTATTTGCGCGCGCCGGATTTGTCGCTGGTCGACATCGCCTTTCTGCTCGGCTACCAGGAACAAAGCGCGTTCAACCACGCGTTCCGCGTCTGGGCGGGCACCAATCCCGGCGCCTGGCGCCTGCAGCAATTACAGGAGAAGCTAGCCGGTTGACAGGCGTGCGCGGGTCATGCCTGACGCGTTTTCTGGCTATACTGGCATAGTCTGACTTCCCACGATCACTCCAACCCGCAATGCAAAGGATTAATATGCAACTCAAAGACAAAGTCGCACTGATTACCGGCGCCGCCAGTGGTATCGGCAAGGAAATGGCCATTGAATACGCGAAACAAGGCGCCAAGGTCGTCATCGCCGACCTGGTCCTGGAAGCGGCCAGCAAGACGGCCGAGGAAATCAAGCAGTCAGGTGGCCAGGCGTTTGCCGTCGCCATGGATGTCTCCAGCGAAACGCAGGTCGACCAGGGCGTGGCCGATGCCGTGGCCCACTTCGGCGGCATCGATATCCTGATCAGCAACGCGGGCATCCAGATCATCAGCCCCGTCGTCGACTACCCGTTCGAGCAATGGAAAAAGATGCTGGCCATCCACATGGACGGCGCCTTTCTCACCACGCGCGCCTGCATGCGCGAAATGATCAAGGCCGGCCGCGGCGGCGCCATCATCTACATGGGTTCCGTGCATTCGCACGAAGGCTCGCCGTTCAAGAGCGCCTACGTGGCCGCCAAGCACGGCCTGCTGGGCCTGGCCAAGGTGGTGGCCAAGGAAGGCGCCAAGGACGGCATCCGCGCCAACGTCATCTGCCCCGGCTTCGTGCGCACGCCGCTGGTCGACAAGCAAATCCCCGAGCAGGCGGCCCAGCTGAACATCAGCGAAGAAGACGTGATCAAGAAAGTGATGCTGAAAGACACCATCGACGGCGAATTCACCACCACGCAAGACGTGGCGCAAACGGCCGTCTTCCTGGCGGCGTTCCCGTCGACGGCACTGAGCGGCCAGTCCATCGTCGTGAGCCACGGCTGGCACATGCAATAAGACGTAGCGTCTCCGGCAGGCGGCGCCGTCCGCCTGCATCACCGCACTCGAAAGACTTCCCAATTGCAAGACAACACCTATCGTCACCCGCGCGCGGGCTGGCCGGGGCGCCTGTTTGCCGCGCTCGCCAATTGCACGCGTTTCGCCAGCGTGCGCCAGGCTGTCATGGCGCGCCTGCCTTTCCTGACCCTGCACAGCGACGTGCGCGACGTCGTGTACGTGAGCTGGCTGGTCGACGCCGCTGCCGCGCAACAATTAGTGCCCGCAGGTGTGGCCTTGTGGCAGCGCGACGGCAAGACACCGTTCACCGTGCTGACCTACCGCCACGGGCATTTCGGTCCGGCCCTTCCGGGTCCGTTACGCAAGCTGCTGCCGTCGCCCCTGCAAAGCAACTGGCGTTTGTATCTGGACCACACGCCGCCGGGCGCGCCCGCCGTGCCCTGCGTGTATTTTCTGAAAAACATCATGGACAGCTTGCCGCATGCGCTGGGCACGCGGCTGTTCAGCGACATCTTGCCGACCCACCTGGCCGCCACCATGACGCTGGAGGTCAGCGCCACGCAAGCGCGCTGCAGCATCGCGCCCGGCGCCGGCAGCGCACCCGCGCTCGAGGTGCAGGCGGACATCACGGCGAAGCATGGTCTCGATGCCGATTGGCAGCAGCTGTTCGGCAACTGGCGCGACGCCGTCGCCTTCCTCGCTTGCCAGGATGCGGCCATCGCGCACGTGCCGCGCAACGGCAAGCTGGTCTTCGGCGAAATCGAACTGCCCGTTGATGTGGATCAAGTGCAAGCACTGACCGCCTGGCGTGCCGACTGCGGCTTGCTGAGGCAGTTGCCGCCCGTGTCCAGGCCGTTTGCCTTTCTCGTACCCGAGGTTGCCTTCAAGGCGCTGTCAGAGCGCCTGCTGTAGCGCGGCGCTCCGGCGCGCGCAGTGGCGTGGCCTGGCTGCGCCGCCGTTCCAGCTTGAACAAGGCCATCGCCTGCTCCAGCTGCATGGTCTGGTCTTGCAGCGACGCCGAGGCGGCCGCCGATTCCTCCACCAGCGCCGCGTTCTGCTGCGTCACTTCATCCATCTGCGTGACGGCCATGTTGACCTGGCCGATGCCGTGGCTCTGTTCGCGCGAGGCCGAGGCGATCTCCGCCATGATGCCGTGCACGCCCTGCACGGCGCCCAGCATTTCGGCGCTGCTGGCGCCCGCCTGCTGCGCCAGCTTGGCGCCCGCCTGCACCTGCGCCAAAGACGCCGTGATCAATTGCTTGATTTCCGTGGCGGCCGCCGCGCTGCGATGGGCCAGGCTGCGCACTTCGCCCGCCACGACGGCGAATCCCCGCCCCTGATCGCCCGCGCGCGCCGCTTCCACTGCCGCGTTCAGGGCCAGGATATTGGTCTGGAAGGCAATGCCTTCGATGATGCCCGTAATGTCGCCGATCTTCTTTGACGAGGCGTCAATGTCCGCCATCATCGTCACCATCTGGCCGACGATTTCACCGCCGCGCCCGGCCAGACCGTGCACCTTGCCCGCCATGTCGCTCGCTTGCACGGCGTTGCCGCTGTTTTGCTGCACCGTGGCGGCCAGCTCTTCCATGCTCGACGCCGTCTGCTGCAGGGCCGACGCCTGCGCTTCCGTGCGGCCCGACAAGTCCATATTGCCGGCGGCGATTTCCTGGCTGGCCATGCTGATGCGCAGGAAATTGCCGCGCACGTCGCCGACGATGGAATGCAAGTTCACGCGCAACTGGCGCAAGGAACGCAGCAGCTGCCCCATCTCGTCGCGCCGCGTGGTGTCGAGTTCGCCCGTCAGGTCGCCACCGGCCATCACGTCGCAGGCCTGGCGCGCCCGCTGCAGCGGTTGCAGCACGGCGCGGTGCAAGCTGTGCCAGAAATACAGCGTCGCGCACAAGGCCAGCACGGACAGGCCCGTCAGCCAGCCACCCGCACTGGCCGGCAGCACGCCCGTATTCCAGGCCAGTTGCAGCAGAAATACCAGGCTCAGCAAGCCCAAATTCCAGCCGATGCGTTTGCCCAGCGGCAGGTCGCGCAAGCTCGCCAGCCTGGCCAGCCAGCCCGTGCGCACGGCCGCGCCCTGGCTGAGGGCGATGCCATCGGCCTGCCCTGCCTTGATGCGCGCGTACAGGGCCGACGCCTGCGCCACTTGCTGACGCGTCGGTTTGGTGCGCACGGACATGTAGCCGACAGCGACGCCGTCTTCCACCACCGGCGTCACGTTTGCCAGCACCCAATAGTAATCACCATCCTTGCAGCGGTTTTTCACCATGCCGCTCCACGAACGCCCGGAGCGGATGGTGGCCCAGAAATCGGCGAAGGCTTCGACCGGCATGTCCGGATGCCGCAGGATGTTTTGCGGCGCACCGATCAATTCTTCCGCACTGTAGCCGCTGACGGCGATGAAATACGGGTTCGCATACGTGATATTGCCTTGCAAGTCGGTAGTCGAGACGATGGTCTCGGTATCGCTCAGAGTGATCTCGGTATCGTTGACGGGAAGATTGATTCGCATGGTCACATCCTCAGTGGTAGCCCGTAAGGTAACGGGTGTGCGGACAAGGAACGGTCGCCAGACAGGAAAACAGACGCGGCACTGGCATCATTATTTTAATATTTTATTATTAATAAAATATACTTTATTCCTGGCGTGGCTGCCGCTATGCCACAGCAGCTTCGCCGACCCAGTAACGGTCGACGTCCAGCAAGCCCCACTGGGCCGCGCTTTCCGTGGAAATAATGCGCTCTTGACAACCCGGCGCCGCCAGGTCGATGACGCAGGGTGCGATACACGTGCCGGCGCGGATGGAAAAAAATACGCGGACCGTGGGCGAGGTCAGCGCCTTGCCCGCCGCCTGCCCCACCACCACGGCCAGGCGTTCCGATTGCAGCCGCACCAGGGTGCCCAGCGGATAAATGCCCAGGCATTTGACGAAGGCGGCAAACAGTGTCGCGTCCAGATGCCCGCCGCGCCAGGCCGCCATGCGGCGCAGCGACTCGGCCGGGCACCAGCCCTGCTTGTACGGCCGGTTCGAGGTAATCGCGTCGTATACGTCGCAGATGGCGCCCATGCGCGCATACAGGCTGATTTCCTCGCCGCACAAGCCTTTGGGATAACCGCTGCCATCGAGTTTTTCATGGTGGTGCAGACACACGTCCAGCGCCACCGGATCGATCTCGTCCACCTCGAGCAGCATGCGATGGCCGGCCGCCGGATGGGCACGCACGGAGGAAAACTCCGCGTCGCTCAGGCTGCCAGGCTTGTTCAGGATGGCCGACGGCACGGCCATCTTGCCGATATCGTGCAGCAAGCCCGCCAGGCCGGCCGAGCGCACCTGCTCCGGTGCCAGTTCCAGCTCCCTGGCCAGCGCCGTCATCAGCGCACACACGGCCACCGAGTGCATATATGTATAGTTGTCGGCCGTTTTCAGGCGCGCCAGGCCCAGCAGCACGCCGCCGCCGCGCAGCACCGAGGAGGCGATGTCATCGACCAGCTCGTAGGCCTGCCCCACGGCCAAGGCCTTGCCCATGCGCGCTTCGTCAAACATCGTCTGCACGGCCTGGCGCGTACGCTCGAGCAGGCGCCGGGCGTGCGCCATTTCCGCCTCGCGCGACAGGGCAGGCGCCACATGCGCAACGGCGACGGAGACGGCCTGCGCTTCAGCTTCGGTGCAGACTGTGCCGGCTGCGGCAACGGGCGGCGCGGCAACAGGTTCAGGCGGCGCCAGTCCGCGCGCCGTGTCGATCCACACTTCATTCAGGCGGGCCACCCGGATACGCTCCATGTCAGCCGGCGATTCGAGCAAAAAGGAACGCTTCCAGAACGGGTTCTCCAGCCAGGAGCGGCCGAGGCGCTCGACATACATTCCCAACATGAGTTCGCTACTTGTTATTTTTTTCAGCACGACGGTTCTCCACCCATTCAGATCGCGGCATTTACTTGCCCAGTCTCAATATCATACGCCGAAAATAATGATTAAACCGAATAAATTAGTTTATATGGCAGAATCACAACAATTGCAGCAATAATCACCAATTCTATCGTTTTAATTGGAAATAAATGATTAATCAATAAATATATCAATTAATCCATATTGGTTTCGTGGAATTGCAAGCATCCTGCCGAGCAGGGAGGCGCATGCCTGCCGGCGGCCTCATGGGCCACCACACGGGCATGCTGTGCAGGAAAGGAAACGCGTGCGCCAGCGCCAGACGTCGCGAAAAGACGCTGGCGCCGTGCAGGGAGAAGTATCAGGCGGATGCGCGAGCGGCGTGGCCGCCGGCGGCCGGCGGCTGGCGGTCTAGCGCGGCACGTAGCGCCAGTTGCCGCTGTCGAGCATGAAGGTCAGTTCCGTCTTGATGCCATCCGGACGGCTCGGCACGCTCAACTCCGTGTCGCACACGAGGTAGCCCGTCTTGCGCTTGACGTCGCACTCGTTGACGGCCTTGACCTGCATGGTGCTCTGCGCTTCCTGCATCTGCACGTCCTTGGCCGCCTCCGGATTGCGCGCCACTTCGTCCTTGGCCCAGGCGCGTATCATCGCTTGCGCCTCGGCCGGCGACGGTCCCGCGAACCTGGCGTTCTTGCGTTCGACGCCGACCCAGGTATCGCCCTCTTTACGCAGGGGCAATACATTAAAACCGTCGCGCATGCCGGCGCTCATGGCCACCAGGCACACCACTTCGCCTGGCACTTCCAGCGAATCCTGGCAACCCTGCAGGCTGGTGACCTTGACAGCGAACGGCATGGCTGACTGCGTCTTGGCTTGTGTCCTGGCCACGCCCGCCTGCACGGCGGCGTGGATTTGTTCGAGTGTCGGCATGGTAGCGGCATGGGCCGGCAAGGCGGCAAACAGGGCGGCGGCGGTCAGGGCAAGGGAAGTCAGGCGCATGGGTATCGAGAGTAGTGAGCTAAGGCCGGCAGTCTAGCACTTTGCATAAAAACAGCTGTTTCTCTAGAGACATTTATCCAGCGTCGGACGCAAGAAAGGCGCCGCCCGCATCCGCCTGCCCGCGCAGGCGCAGGCCAATGGCGCGCAGCATCTCGACCAGCTCGCGCAGGCGCAAGCCCTCGTGCGTCAGTTGGTACTCGACCTTGACGGGCACTTCCGCGTAGATCGTGCGCGTCAGAAAGCCCGCCTCTTCCAGCGCGCGCAAATCCAGGGTCAGCATGCGCTGCGAGATATTCGGCACGGCGCGGCGGATTTCGCTGAAACGCTTCGGCCCCGCCATCAGATAGCTGAGCAACACCACTCTCCAGCGCCCGCCCAGCAGTCGCATGGCTTCTTCCACGGCGCAGCCGGAGACATTGTCTTTCATGGTTCGCTTCCCACCTGGTATAAAAAATGTACCTATACCACATTATTCTGCCTTCTTCCAAATAGTAACCATACCCCTTAGACTGCCCTTCCCTCATCCAATTGGAGCTCCAGCATGGAAACCACCCTGATCTATAGCGTGCCGTTCGGCTGCTCGTTTGCCGCCATCGCCGCCCTCGAATGGAGCGGCTTGCCGTATCGCCTGGCTCGCGTGGAAGCACGCGACCCGGCCAGCAAGCAGCATCCCGCCTTTCTCGCCATCAATCCGCTGAGCCAGACGCCGGCCCTGCTCACGCACGCGGGCGCGCCGTTGCTGGAAAGCATGGCGATCCTGCTGCACCTGGCCGCCCGCGCACCGCACAAAGGCCTCGGTTTTGCGCAGGGCACGCCCGTCTACGACCGCCTGAACAGCGTACTGTCCTTTCTGCACACGACGTTTCACGCCGCCTTCATGCCCGCCTTCCAGGCGTCGCGTGCGGCGCCGGACGATGCGCGCGCGGCTATCTGGCGCGAGATGGCCATCGAGAAGGTCAACAAAAGCCTGGCGCACCTGGAGCGCCTGCTCGCTAGCCGCGCCTGGCTCGCTTCGGAGACGGCACCGTGCATCGCCGACGCCTACCTGGCCGCCACGGCGCGCTGGGCCGAACCGCTGCAGCTAGCCAGCCTGGCCGATTATCCGCACGTTGCGCGCGTGCTGGCCGCGCTGGAACAAGACTCCGGCATCCGCTTTGCCCACGCCATCGAAGACGGCTTGCCGGCCACCAGCCAGGGCGGCTTCCTGGGCCACGTGGCACTCGACCAACTGGCACTGCCAGCCGGCTAACCGGCGGTCAACTCCCGCAGCAAGCGCATCTTTATTGCTATGATGTCGGGCTGCCGGCGGTACAGCCGGCCACGTCAATACCATATCGATAACGTCGTCATAAGAATCGGGAGTTTGAATGAGTTTACGTCTGCTGCTCTTGGGAGCATTCAGTGCCGCCATGGCCACCACCGCCGCCGTGCCGGCATTGGCCGCGCCGCGCGGTTTCACCGTCGAAGACATGGTCGCCATGGAACGCGTAGGCAGCCCCGTGCTGTCGCCGGACGCCACGCGCGTTGTCTACACGGTGCGCACGACCAACCTGGACAAAAACCGCGGCAACACGCAGCTGTGGATGATCGACCTGCGCGCGCCGAACGCGGCGCCACGCCAGCTCACGCGTGGCGATGCCAGCGCCAGCGACCCGCAATGGTCGCCGAACGGCGACGCCATCTACTTCCTCTCCGGCCGCTCCGGCTCCTCGCAAGTGTGGCAGCTGCCCCTGAATGGCGGCGAAGCGGCCAAGGTCACCGACCTGGCGCTGGATGTCGACACCTACCGCCTGTCGCCGCAGGGCGACCGCCTGGCCTTCAGCATGGGCGTCTTCCTCGATTGCGCCGATATCGCCTGCACGAAAAAGCGCCTCGATGAAAAAGCCAAGAACAAGGCGACCGGCATGGTCTACGAGCAGATGTTCGTGCGCCACTGGGATTCCTGGGCCGATGGCCGCCGCAACGCGCTGTACTCGGCGCCGATCGACGCCAGCGGCAAGGTCAGCGCCGCACCCGTGAGCCTGAGCGGCACCCTCGATGGCGACGCGCCATCGAAGCCGTTCGGCGACAACGGCGAATATCACTTCAGCCCGGACGGCAAGACGGTGGCCTTCTCCGTGCGCGTGGCCGGCCGCACGGAAGCGTGGTCGACCAACTTCGACGTCTACACGATTCCGGCCGCCGGCGGCCAGGCGCCGCGCAACCTCACGGCCGACAATCCGGCCTGGGATGCGAAAGCCACGTATTCGCCCGATGGCCGCACCTTGGCGTATGTCGCCATGACCAAGCCTGGCTTCGAAGCGGACCGTTTCCACCTGGTGCTGATGGATGTCGCCACCGGCAAGAAGCGCACCGTGGCCGACGACTGGGACCGTTCCGTGGCCGACTTCCGCTGGACGCCGGACGGCAAGGCCTTCCTGGTCTCCGCCGATGACGTGGGCCAGCACCGTTTGTTCCACATCGACGCGGCCAGCGGCAAGGTCGCTGCGCTGACGGGCAAGGGCGCCGTGGGCGACTTCGACGTGCGCGGCAACACCATCGTGCTGGCGCAAGCGAACCTGGCCTCGGGCGCGCAGCTGTACACGCGCAAACTCGACGCCAAGTCGGAAACCGCGCCGCTGGTGCAGCTGACGAAACAGAACGCGGCAGCGCTGGCCGACGTGCGTTTCGGCGAATATGAACAGTTCTCGTTCGCCGGCGCGAATGGCGAGACCGTCTACGGTCACGTGATGAAGCCATGGAATGCCAAGGCCGGTGAAAAGTATCCGGTCGCCTTCCTCGTCCACGGCGGCCCGCAAGGCAGCTTTGGCAACAGCTGGAGCTACCGCTGGAATCCGCAAGTGTATGCCGGCGCCGGCTACGCCACCGTCTTCATCGACTTCCACGGCTCCACCGGCTATGGCCAGAAGTTCACGGATTCCATCAGCGGCGACTGGGGCGGCAAGCCGCTGCTCGACTTGCAGAAGGGCCTGGAAGCGGCCACCAAAAAATTCCCATGGCTGGACCGCGAGCGCAGCTGCGCGCTGGGCGCGTCGTACGGCGGCTACATGATGAACTGGATCGCCGGTAACTGGCCGGACGGCTTCAAGTGCCTGGTCAACCACGACGGCGTGTTCGACAACCGCGGCATGGCTTACGCGACGGAAGAACTGTGGTTCATGGAATGGGAAAATGGCGGCACCTACTACGACGCGCCGGCCAGGCACGAGCAGTTCAATCCCGTGAACTTCGTGAAGAACTGGAAGACGCCGATGCTGGTGGTCCAGGGCGACCTGGACTTCCGCATCCCCACCGCGCAAGGCCTGGGCACCTTCACGGCGCTGCAGCGCCGTGGCATCCCGAGCAAGCTGCTGGTCTTCCCGGACGAGAACCACTGGGTGCTGAAGCCAGCCAATTCGCTGCTGTGGCATCACACGGTGCTCGATTGGTTGAATACCTATACCAAGAAGTAACGGGGGAGTGTCGGATTACGGCCTTCGGCCTAATCCGAACTACCCTCGATTTCCACAATAAAAAGCCGCAGGGTGCATCCAGCACCGCGCGGCTTTTTGTTTTGTAGGTCGGATTAGCGGCGCGCAGCGCCGCGTAATCCGACATCACCACCGCGCTCGTTCAATAGCTATTAAGCGCCTTGGCGAACTTCACGATCCACAAGCGGCTAGGACGCTCGCGGTCGTCGCCGCGCGCCACACGGATGGTGTTGGCGGCATTGCAGCCGGCCGCGCTGCTGGTGACGATGGTACCGTTGGCATCGACCGTGCACTTGGTCACGTCGGCATCCGCCACTTCCACGCCATTCGCGTCGAAGATCTTGGTTTTCAGGCCGAAGTCATTGTCGTTGGCCAGCGCGATGGTGGAGTCGTCGATCAGGGTCAGGCCTTCGGCTTTTTCCGCCGCCCAGCCGATGGCGTTCAAGTCCAGCAGCAGGGTTTTCTTCAGGGGCGTGACGGCGGCCCAGTCGGCGCCATTGACGGGGGCGCCGCCCATGCTGCTCTTTTCCAGGTCCGAGGTCGTCGCGTTGAAGGCGGCGGCCGCAATGTCCGTGGCGCCCTTCAGTTCGACCAGCATCAATTTGTTGAAGACCTTGCCCGATGGCGCGGCACCCTGCTCGATGACGAGGAACTTGCCGCCGCCCAGTGCCACCATGTCGCCCAGCTTGGCGTTGCCCGTGCGGCCATCCTGGTAGTCGGCCGCGTTCAGCGGATACGCGTACATCTTGCCGCTGCTGCCCGTCGTCGGGTCGAATTCGATCCAGCGCGTGAAGCGGGCGAAGCGCTCGACCTGCTCATTCTTCTTCGTCACCGTGTATGGCGCCGTGCCGTCGGACAGAGGGCTTTGCAGGAAGGCGTACAGCTTGTCATTGCTCGTATCTAAGGTCATGCCTTCCATGCCGCGGTTCGCGCGGCGCTTGGCGAACAGCGCCGGCAAGCCCTTGCCCGGCTCGTACTTGGCCTGGATGATGCCCGTGGTGGCATCGATCTTGACGATGAACGGGCCGTACTCGTCCGAGACCCACAGCGCATTGCGCTTGGCATCGACGACGATGGCTTCCGAATCGAGGCCGCCCGCATTGAAGACGGCCTTGCCGGCAGCATCGAACTTCATCGCATCCATGACGGGAATCTCGGCCGAATTGCCCACTGCACCGACGGGCACGGGCAAGCCCGAGCTGTTGACGGCGGCCGATACCTTGATCGGCGTGCTCGAACCCAGCACGGCGCCGCTCTTGCCCACCGTGATGACGCCGAACGAAGGCGTAAAGCTCGGCGACGGGAAGATCTTGCTGCCGATCGTGCCCTTGCCCGATGGATCGGGCAGCAGCGGGCCGTCGCCGTTCGGGCCGCGGTCCGTCAAGCCATAGAATTCCAGGTCGCCCGCCGCGTTCTTGCCTTTATACGCCAGGCCCGAGCCGTAGGACGGCAAAAAGCCGTTCGGGAATTCGCCCTTGATCTTCGCGTTCGCGCCTTCGTACGGCACGTAGAATTTATCCGCCGCCTGGATCTGGTAGCGCGTTACGGTGACTTTCACTTCGCCCAGGGGATTGGCCTGCGTCAGCGCTTCATTGACGGGCGCGCCCGCTTTCGAGGCGAGCGTGTCTTCGAAATGCTCGCGCGCCAGCGCGCGGCGCTCGGCATCGACCGTGCGGCCGGCGAATTTCCCGCCCACCGCTGCCAGATGCGCGGCCAGCGCCGTGTTGAACACGGCCGGAGCGACGGCAAAGTCCAGCGTCTTGCCGGCCAGCGCCGCCTTCACTTCGGCCGTCAGCTTGATGCCGTTCGACGGATCGCTGTCGTCATCGAGCAGTTGCAGCGCCAGCAGGCGATTGACGACCTTGTCGTCCGCCACATTCGTGCTGGCGGCCAGCGCCAGCGGCGTGACGACGGCGCCGCATGGCGCCGAACCCAGGGCCAGGCCGCCCACGCTGAAGGCCACGGTGTCGCCCGGGTTGCACATGAACTCACCCTTGGCATTGGTGCTGGCCTTGGCCGCGCTGCCGGCCACGTAGTCGAGCCCTTCCACCGCGCCGTCGAGGAACACGCCCGTCTGCGCCACGGGCTTCGAAGGCTCCGCTGGCGTATTATCGCTGCCGCCGCAGGCGGCCAGGCACAGGCTGGCGGCGATGGCCAGCAGGGTCAGTTTCGGGGTCGACGTTACAGCAGCGTTCATGCATTCCTCGGCTAAAGTGGGATGGAAGCCGTGGAGAGTAACTGGGCAAAGTGACAAGCCCGTGACAGCCATCAAGCCCGTGGCGTATCCGCAACAGGCCCGCCGATGCCGCCAAAGCGCCCATCGGCCTGACGCCGGAATTCCTTCGGCGTGACGCCCTTCACCTGCAAAAAGCGGCGGTTGAAATTGGCCACGTTCTGGAAACCCACGTCGTAGCAGACGTTCGAGACGTATTGATCCGTGTCCATCAGCAGCTGGCAGGCCTTGTTGATGCGCAACCGGCTGAGGAAATCGGTAAAACTGTTGCCCGTCGCCTTGCGGAAGAAGCGCGAGAATTTACTCAGCGACATGCCCACCTGCTCGGCCAGCATTTCCGCCGAAATCGGCTCGCGGTAATTGTCCGTAATGTAGTTAAGGACGGCGTTCACCTTGGCCAGGGTAGCGTCATCGTCGTAGGAACGCAGTGAAGCGCTCGACAGCAGCCGGTAATTGGCCGTGCGCGCCAGCTTGCTCATCAGTTGCACGAATGCGGCGAAGCGCTCGGCGCCATGCGTGGCGCGGATGCGCGCCAGGTGCTGCTCGGCCTCGTGGCCCATGTCGAAAAACTCCACGCCATAACTGGAGCGCTCGAGCAGCGGCAGCAGCTCGCGCAGTTCGGGGATGACGCGCGCGGCGCCGGCCAGCGGCGCGTGGGCGAATTGCACGATCATGTCGCGCAAGGCCACGCCCCCTTCCGGCACCACGTTGGAAATCCAGTTGTGCGGCAGGCGCGGGCCCGTCAGCACCAGGTGGCCGGGCGAGAATTCGCCGATATAGTCGCCCACGAACAATCGCCCGCTGGTGGCGACGATCAGGTGCAACTCGTATTCTTCGTGGCAGTGCCAGCGCACGCGCGAGCTGGGATAGCCGTGTTCCAGGTAATTGATGATGCCATCGTAGCTTTCGCGCTCCAGTTCGGGCGCCTTGCGCTCGCTGTCCTTGTGCCACAGGTATTCCATGCTTGTCTCTCCCAGGCGGCTCCCGCCCGTGCCATCGAATGTACCTTAAAAAGCCTCAGGCGCCAAAACGGCCTTGCGCCTGCTGGCGAAACTCCTTCGGCGTCATGCCCTTCAATTCAAGGAAGCGCCGGTTGAAATTGGCCACGTTATTGAATCCTGCTTCATAGCAGATGTTGCTCACATACCGCTCCGTCTCCATCAGCAGCTGGCACGCCTTGTTGATGCGCAGGCGGTTGACGAAGTCCGTGAAGCTGTTGCCCGTGGCGCTGCGAAAGAAGCGCGAAAACGTCCGCTCGGGCATGTCCACCTGCTCGGCCAGCTGTTTCAGCGAAAACTGGCTGCTGTAATTGTGCACGATGAAGTTGATGGCTGAACTGATGCGCGCCAGCGCCACGTCGTCGTCGCTCGACTGCATGGGCACCGTCGACAGCAATTGGTAATCGCTGGTCTGCGCCAGTTCGCCCAGCAGGGTCAGAAACTCGATGAAGCGCGGCAGGCCGCTGCTGTCGCGGATACGCCGGAAGCGCCGCAGCGACTGCTCGCTGACGCCGAAAAATTCCACGCCATGCAGGGCACGCTGCAGCAGCGGGAACATCCCTTTCAGTTCCGGGATGGCGGCTGCCATCGACGCCAGCGGCGCATGGCCGAACTGGATCACCATGTCGCGCAGCGCCACGCCCTCGGCCGGCGTATCGAGCGAGACCCAGTTGTGCGGCACGCGCGGCCCCGTCAGCACCAAATGACCGGGCGCGAACTGGCCGATATAGTCGCCGACAAAGACCTTGCCGCTCGTCTCGACGATCAGGTGCAGCTCGTACTCGTCGTGATAATGCCAGCGCACCAGCGCATTCGGATAGCCATGCTCCAGGTAGCGGATGAAGCCGAAACTGCCTTTCGGCTCGAAGCCGGGCGTGGCGTCGCGCTGCTGTTCCAGCTCCATCTGCGGCAACGAAACATCGGTTTTGCGGGGCATGGCGCGCCCTCCCCTC
Source organism: Janthinobacterium sp. PSRC1-1 (assembly GCF_049897525.1). Classification (NCBI taxonomy): domain Bacteria; kingdom Pseudomonadati; phylum Pseudomonadota; class Betaproteobacteria; order Burkholderiales; family Oxalobacteraceae; genus Janthinobacterium; species Janthinobacterium sp. PSRC1-1. The sequence goes on along the minus strand of NZ_JAFCWK010000020.1, from coordinate 20,814 downwards.
AAGCGACGCTCTGTTCCAGCGCCGCCCGCGCGCCCAGCCCATACAGGCTGGCCAGCGCATCACCCACCGCCTGCGTGAACGCCGGTGTGTCGCAAAGGTCGCCGAACAGCTCGCGCAGGGACAACAACGGCGCGGCGTCCGCGCCGCCCTGCAGCGCCAGCGCGCGCAGGCGCGCCGCATACGGGTCGTTCAAAGGCATCTCGCGCCCCTGCTCGTCGTGGCCTTCCAGATAGCGGAACCAGCACGCCACGGTAAACGCCAGCAGCGTGATGGCGCCGCCCCGGGCCAGCGCTTCGCGCACGGACGGCAGCACGAATTTCGGGATGCGCGCCGAGCCCTCCGTGCCGATGCGCGCCAGCTGGTCGCGCACGGCCGGATTCGAAAAGCGCTCGATCAGGGTCGCCTTGTACCGTTCCAGGTCGATGCCTTCCACGCTATCGAGCAGCGGCGTGACCTCGTCATCCATCATGCGCCGCACCAGCCGGCGGATGCCGGGGTCACCCATCGCTTCATGCGCAAACGTGTAGCCGAGCTGCATGCCGATGTAGCACAGGGCCTGGTGGCTGGCATTCAAGAGACGCAGCTTCATTTTTTCATACGGCAGCACGTCGTGCGTCATCTGCGCGCCCACCAGTTCCCAGGCCGGGCGGCCCTGCGGGAATTCGTCTTCGATGACCCACTGGCGGAACGGCTCGCAAACGACGGGCCAGGCGTCGATGATGCCAAAAGACTCGCGCACCAGCGCCCGGTGTTCATCGGTGGTGGCCGGCGTGATGCGGTCGACCATGCTGTTGGGGAAGCTGCCATGCGTGGCCAGCCAGCGCGCCAGCTCCCCGTCGCGCAGGGAGACAAAGGCCAGCAGCATCTTGCGCGTCACGTCGCCATTGTTTTGCAGGTTATCGCAGGACATGATGGTAAACGGCGCCAGTCCCCGCTGATGGCGCAGCGCCAGCGCGGCGGCCAGGTAACCGAATGAGCAGCGCGGCGCCTGCGGGCGCGCCAGTTCGTAGGCGATGTCGGGATGGTCCGCATCAAACTCGCCCGTGCCCTGGTTCACATAATAGCCGCCCTCGGTGATAGTCAGCGCGACGATGCGCGTGCCGGGGTCGGCCAGTTTTTCCAGCACGGCTTGCGGGTCGTCGGGCGCATACAGGTACTCGCCGACGCTGCCGATGATGCGCGCGGCATCGCCGGCCGCGCTGCGCTCGACCACCGTATATAAACCGTCTTGTGTCCGCATGGCGTCGCGCATGGCCGCGTCATGCGGCAGCAAGCCCACGCCGCAATAGCCCCATTGCGCATGTTCCTGGCCCGGCAAGGCCAGTAAATCATCGAGGTACACGGCCTGGTGGGCGCGGAAAAAACCGCCCACGCCGATATGCACGATGCTGGCCACGAGCGCCTCGCGCGCATACGCGGGCACGGCCACGTTGGCGGGCAGCTTGGCCAGGTTCGCCTGGTTCAATGCGATGGCGTCCATTACAGCGCTCCTTTCGCCGCCGCGTAGGTCTTGCCGGCGCGGTCAAAATAGTGGACGAAGCCCGGCTCGAACGTCAGGTGCGTCTGCTGGCCCGGCTGCAGGCTGCTGCGCTCGGCGCCGCGCGAGACCACCTGCACGTTGTTCGGCAGGCGCACATAGGTCAGGGTTTCCACGCCCAGGGATTCCACCAGGTCGACGGTGACGGGCACGCTGCCCGGCTGCGCCGCGCCCAGGTGCACGTGCTCGGGGCGGATGCCGACAAAACCATCGGCCTGCGCCGCGCTGCCCGCCTGCGCCAGCAGCTGCGGCGCCGCATCGGCCGGCACCACGTTCATGCTGGGCGTGCCGATGAATTGCGCCACAAAACGGTTGGCGGGGCGGTCATACAGTTCCAGGGGTGAGCCATGCTGCTCGATCTGCCCGTCGCGCAGCACCACCACCCTGTCGGCCAGGGTCATCGCCTCGACCTGGTCGTGCGTCACATAAATCGTGGTGGCGCCCAGCTCGCGGTGCAGCTTGGCGATCTCGATGCGCGTCTGCACGCGCAGGGCCGCATCGAGATTCGACAGCGGTTCATCGAACAGGAACACTTTCGGGTCGCGCACGATGGCGCGGCCGATGGCCACCCGCTGACGCTGGCCGCCCGACAATTCTTTGGGCGTGCGTTCCAGGTATTTCCCCAGGTCGAGGATGGCGGCCGCCTTGTCGACCTTTTCGCGGATGATGGCCGGATCGACGCCGGCCAGTTTCAGGGCGAACGACATGTTCTGGAACACCGTCATGTGCGGATACAGCGCATACGACTGGAATACCATCGCCAGGTCGCGCTTGGACGACGGCACGTTGGTGATGTCACGCCCGTCGAGCGACAGCTTGCCGCCGTCGATCGGTTCCAGGCCCGCGATCAGGCGCAGCAAGGTGGATTTGCCGCAACCGGACGGTCCCACGAAGACGACGAACTCGCCCTGTTGGATGTCCAGGTCGATGCCCTTGATGGCGCGGTGCTCGCCAAAGAATTTTTCGATATTGCTCAGTTGAAGGTAAGCCATGATGTGTGTCTCTATTCTGTAGTTTATTTGACTGCGCCAAAGGTCATACCCTGGACTAACTGTTTCTGGCAGAACCAGCCCAGCGCCATGATGGGCGCGATGGCCATCAGCGATGCGGCCGACAATTTGGCCCAGAACAGGCCTTCCGGGCTCGAATACGAGGCGATGAGCCAGGCCAGCGTGCCCGCGTTGGACGCGCCCAGGTTCAGCGACCAGAACGATTCATTCCACGACCACACCATGCACACGAGGGCCGTGGAGGCGATGCCGCCCACGGACAGAGGCAGCACGACGTGGCGGAATTCGTCCCACACGGTGGCGCCATCCATGCGCGACGCTTCCAGGATTTCGCGCGGCAACTCCTTCATGCTCGTGTACAGCAGCCAGATCATGATGGGCAAATTCATCAGCATGAACATGATGGTCAGGCCGATGCGCGTATCGAGCAGGCCGAAGTACTGGTAGCAGATATAAATCGGCATCAACGCGCCCACGCCGGGCATGTAGCGCGAGCTGAGCATGAATTTCAGCAAACCGATGGTGCCGCCCGTGGGAAAGAAGGCCATCGAATACGCGGCCGGGATGGCGATCAACAGGCCAATGGCGGTGGAGACCACGCTGGTAAACAGCGAGTTCCACGCGTAACCGAAGTAATTGTCGCGCGCCAGCACTTCGCGAAAACTGTCGAGTGTCGGCGTGAAGAACAGCAGGGGCGGCGTGGAAATGGCTTGCCCTTCCGTCTTGAAAGCCATCAGGCCCAGCCAGAAGATGGGAAAGAACAGCAGCAGCGCGCACAGCCAGGCGGCGGCCGTGCGGCCATACAGATTGAGTTTGCTATGCATCAAGGTCTCCTTATTTCGACAGATTCTTGCCGATGACGCGCATCAGGAAGAAGGCGGCGATGTTGGCGATGAGCACGGCGAACAGGGCACCGGCCGAGGCCGCTCCCACGTCATACGACAGCAGTGCCTGCTGATAAATCATGAAGGTGATGGTGGTCGTGTCGAAACCGGGACCGCCGCCCGTGGTGGTGAAGATTTCCGCAAAGATCGACAACAGGAAAATCATCTCGATCATCAGCACCACCGAGACGGCGCGGCCCAGGTGGGGAATGTAGAGATAGCGCAACTGCTGCAAATAGGTGGCGCCATCCATGCGCGCCGCTTCCAGCTGTTCGCGGTCCATCGATTGCAGGGCCGTCATGAAGATCAGGCAGGCAAATGGCAGCCATTGCCAAGAGACCATCATGATGATGGAAAACAAGGGGTGGGCCGACAGCCAGTCGACGGGCGTGGCGCCAAAAAAGATGCTGATTTGCGCGAACAGGCCGTAGATCGGATTGAGCAGCATGTTCTTCCACATCAGGGCGTTCACGGCTGGCATGACGAGGAACGGCGAGATCAAGAGCACGCGCACGATGGCGCGCCCGGGGAATGCCTCATTGATCAGCAGTCCCAGCGCCGTGCCCAGCACCACCGTGATCAGCATGACGGAAAACAGCAGGGTGAACGTATTCTGCAAGGCCGGCAGGAACGATGCATCGGTAAAGAAAAAGTGAAAGTTGGCCAGGCCATGGAAAGGATGGCCGCTCGGATCGAGCATGGAATAGCGCACGAACGCGTAAAACAGGGTGATCAGCAGCGGAATGACGGAAATGACGGAGACGGCAAGCACGGCCGGCGTCAGCAAAGTCCGGGGGATAAGGCGTTTCATAGGATTCTCTTGAGACGTGAGGGAATGATCAGCAACAGAAATCCGGGGTCAGACCCGTCGGGTCTGACCCCAGCTTTAAGCCACCAATCTCTTCGCCTGTTGGCAAACCAGACGGCAAGAAAGGTCTTACTTGTAATAACCACCTTTACGCATCTCGCGTTCCGCCGTCTGCTGCGATAATTCCAGCGCCTGCTCGACCGTCACCTTGCCCAGCAGCGCCGCCGCCATCTGCTGGCCTGCCGCCACGCCGATCACCTGGAATTCGGGGATCGAGGCGAATTGCACGCCCACGTACGGCGACGGCAGCATGGTGCTTTGCACGGCGCGCGTGGTGGCCAGGGCCTTGCCTTCGGCGGCGGCAAATTTCGCCACTTTCTGGAACTCGGGACTCGCATACGTCGACTTGCGCGTGCCCGTCGGCACGTTGGCCCAGCTGGTTTCCTTGGCCACCAGTTTCACGTAATCGGGCGAGGTGGCCCAGTTGATGAAGCGTTGCGCTTCATTCGGGTGCTTCGAACTGGCGGGAATCGCCAGCGACCAGATCCACAACCAGTTGGCGCCCCGCTCCGTCACGCCGATGGGCGACTGCGCAAACGCCACCTTGTCGGCCACCTTGCTTTGCTTGGGGTCGGTGATGAAGGAAGCGGCGATCGTCGCGTCGATCCAGATGCCACACTTGCCCTGGTTGAACAGCGCCAGGTTTTCATTGAAGCTGTTGGCGGCGGCGCCTGGCGGGCCGTATTTCTTCATCAGGTCGACATACATGGTGACCGCGTCCTTCCACGGCTTGCTGGTAAATTGCGGTTTCCATTGCATGTCGAACAGCTGGCCGCCGTAGGAATTGGCCATGGTGGTGATCAGGGCCATGTTGTCACCCCAGCCCGGCTTGCCGCGCAGGCAGATGCCGTACACGCCGTTGGCCGGATCGTGCAGCTTGGCGGCCACGTCGCGCAACTGGTTCCAGGTGGGACGGTCTTCGATCATCACGCCCGCCTTTTTGACCAGGTCGCTGCGGTACATGATCATCGAGCTTTCGCCATAGAACGGCGACGCGTACAGTTTGCCGTCGCCGGAGAGACCTTCGCGGATGGCCGGCAGCAGGTCGTCGATATCGTATCTGGCGTCCGGCTTGATGGGGATCAGCCAGTTTTTCTTGCCCCAGATCGGCGTTTCATACAGGCCGATGGTCATCACGTCGAACTGGCCGCCCTTGGTGGCGATATCGGTGGTCATGCGCTGGCGCAAGACGCCCTCTTCCAGGGTCACCCATTTGAGCTTGATGTCGGGATTGGCTTGCTCGAAGAACTTGCTGAGCTTTTGCATTTCGATCATGTGGCCGTTGTTGACGGTGGCGATGACCAGGTCGGTGGCGGCAATCGCGGATGAGGCGAAGCAGAAGGCGCCGGCGCACAGCGCGGCAATGGCGGAACGTTTCATTGTGTGTCTCCAGTGTTTTTTGTCGTTGGCAATGCCGGCATGCTTGGCACCACGACCACAATGTAGCACCGGACTTTGATACTTTCTGATACTCCGAAACCGCAATTCGATACTCTTTTGCAGACCCGCTATGCACCAGAGTATCAATATTGAGTAAAAACAACACTTTGAAAGAAAGTATCGTCACTTGTACGTTTTGTATCGGCCTGGTTAAAAAAGCGCTGCTAGACTTGGTTTTCGGCATTAGACCGTATGCGCTGCCCGTCCTCCGGGCGCCAGCGCTACCACCTACATTTTTCTGGAGACCGCATGAATCGCACTGCATTGAAAACTTTACCTGCCCTGCTGCTGGCCATCGCCAGCGCGTCCGCCATCGCCGACCCCATGTACCCAAGCGATGCCGAAGGCTTCCACGGCTACCTGCGCGCCGGTGCCGGCAGCAATACGTCGGGCGACGGCGGTTCGCAAGGCTGCTTCGGCCTGGGCGGCAATACCATGAAATACCGTCTGGGCAATGAGTGCGACGCCTACACGGAATTCGGCTACACCAAGTCCGTCGCCAAGTCCGGCGGCGTGAACTACCTGGCCACCATCTGGGTCAACGCCTACGCGCCAAACTCCGATTTCGGCGACAACAAGCTGGGCATCGTCAAGGCCTACGTCGAAGCGCAGGGACTCGATTTCCTGAACGGCGGCACGGCCTGGATCGGTAAACGCTTCTACTACCGTCCCGACATCCACATGCTGGATCTGCAATACATCAACATGAACGGCACGGGCGCCGGCCTGGACCGCATTCCTGCCGGCCCGGGTAAATTCTCGTATGCCTTCTTCAAGGACAACGACATCAAGATCGCGTTGCCGAACGGCGGCGTCAACACCAAATCGGCCGTGCGCCAGAACTTCATCTTTGGCGAGATTCCCGTCAATGCAAACGGCACGCTGGACCTGGCCGCGACCTACATCATCGGCGAAGGCAAGGATGATGTTGCCACGGGCAAGCGCAATAACGGCTGGCAACTGTCGGCCTTCCACCGTCAAGGTAAAGTGTTCGGCGGCGGCAACACCTTCGGCGTGCAGTACGGCGTCGGTCCTGGCACCGGCAATGGCGCGCAGTTCGGCGCTTCGGGCGACACCAATTTCGGTTCGGACGTGAAACGCACGCGCATCTTCAATGACATGGCGATCCAGCCGATGGCCAATTTCGGCATGGAATTCGTCGCCCTGTGGCAAAAAGACGAGTCGAACGCCAAAGGTTCCTCGACCTGGACTTCGGTCGGCGTGCGTCCTGTGTATGCATTCACCGACAACTTCAAACTGGTGGGCGAACTGGGCACGGACCGCGTGACGCAAGCGGGCGGCCAGCCGGCCAAGCGCCTGACCAAGCTGACCATCGCGCCGACGATCTCGGCCGGCCCTGGCCTGTGGTCGCGTCCTGAACTGCGCGCTTTTGTTACCTACGGCAAATGGAACGATGCGGCCACCGCGTCGGTCAATGCGTCGAACAACGGCGGCCCGATCTACAACAACAATACCAGCGGCACCTCTTATGGTTTCCAGGTAGAAACCTGGTTCTAAACGGAATCAACGGTAAACACTAAAAAGGGCGGAACCTCGGTTCCGCCCTTTTCTGTTTACACGACGGCATCAAGCCATTACGGCAGCGCCACCGGCAATTCCGGATACTCTTGCGTCAACGCATATTTAGTGCCGCCCACGGTCACCGTGTAATTGGCCGGTCCCGAGATCGGCAAGCGGTAGTTCAGGGTCAGCGCCACGGAGCCGCCCGGCGCCAGCGATTGCCAGGCGGGAATCGCAAAGCGGGCCCGGTTGTAGTTCTTCGTGAAGCCGCCGATATTGTTCGGTCCCGTGTAGCCGGCATTGATCACCGTCAAGCCGAAGCCCGACTGGTCGCTCATGTCCGACGGTGCCGAGACGGGATAGTCGAACTCCACCACGGTGCCGCCCGGCAAGGTCGACGCCGTGTTGTTCTTCACCGTCATCACCGGGTTGATGGGGAAGTTGTTGTCGCCCAGCTTCCAGCCACCGAGGCTGATGCTGACGTTGGCCGCCGTGCCCGGCATGGCGATTTCGGCGCGCTTGTTGCCATATACGCCAGCCGTGCGGAAGGCCTGGTACAGCACGTCCGTCAGGGTGGTGCCCATGAAGTACTCGCCCTTGCCGCCATTGCGCGTGGCATCCCAGGCATAGTCGCCCGCCATTTCCCAGATCATCACGCCGCCGATATTGTTGTTGACGATGTACTGCGCCTTGGCCGCGATCGATTGCGTGGTTTCCGTGGAAATGAACACTTTCTTGGTCGCATTCCACAGCCACGGCGCCACCATGGTGCTGCTGTAGAACGGCACATAGGTGCCCACCAGCGCCTTGTCCGTGACTTTATAGGCGTCCAGGTAGCTCGGCACGATGCCGTTCTGCAGGTTCAACGCATGCCAGATGGGGTTGCCGCCACCGGGCGTGGGTTTCCCTTGGGAGTCGAGGTCGTACCACACGTTGTCGATGCCGGTGGCGCCCATGCCGCAGGTTTTCACGCCCGCGCAGGTGACGGTGGAATTGGTCAGCGCCGTCGTGCCCCACAAACCGTTGGTGCCGCCCGTCACCTCCTTCCAGCCACGCGTGTAGAACGGCACGCCGATATTGATGCGTCCCGCCTGCATGGCGCCCCGGTAGTAACGATACGCCCAGTCCGTGTTCAGGTAGCCGATGTTCTGGTACTGGTAAGCGTTGCCGGCACGCAATTCGCCATCGTTGCCATCGTCAAACAGCGCCGCGTTCGGTCCCACATACTGGTTCCACGCGCCATGCAAGTCGTAGGTCATCAGGCTGGCGTAATCGAGATATTTCAATCCCGACATATTTTCTTCGCCCCGCAAGACCCAGCCCGAGGCGGAGCCGGCAATGGTGAGCAGATAGTATTTATTGTCCTGCACGGCCGCTTCGTCGAGCTTCTGACGCAGCACTTTCAGCAGCACGTTATAGCTCGTCATCAAGCCCGCCAGGCGCGGTTTCGAGGCGGCGAAGTCGTTCGGATTGCCCGCTTCATTGTTGGTGGTCGGGTGTTCATAATCGACATCGACGCCATCGAAGAAGTTGTACTGGCGCACGAAGGCCACCATGGAATCGGCCAGGGTGTTGATGCCAGCCGTGTTGATGCTGCCATCCGCATTCGTCGTGGCCGTGTAGAAGCCGCCGCTGCCGGCCCAGCCGCCCACGGAAATCATCAGTTTCACGCCAGGATACTTCTTCTTGTATTGCGCCAACAAGTTGAAGTGGCCCTTGTAGGGCAAAGACGGGTCCATGGCCGCCGCCGGCACGTTCGGCCAGGTGAGGCCCGTATCGGGATTGGCCGCGCCGCTGCCGATGGCGATTTTTGACGTGGCCGGGTCGACGGAGGCAAACGCATAGTTCAGGTGGGTGATCTTGTCCCACGGCAGGTTGTTCACCAGGTAAGTCGGGCTGCCATCGACGCCCGTGCGCCAGCTGGCGAAATAGCCGACGATGCGCCGGTTCAAGCCATTACCGAGCACTTCGCGGCCATTCGCGTCATACACCTTGCAATACGGCACATTCGGCACGGCCGAGATCAAGCCGTCCGGGCGGCAAGCCGTGGGCGTCGGTGTTGGTGTCGGCGTCGGTGTCGGTGTCGGTGTCGGGGTCGGCGTCGGTGTTGGCGTCGGGGTTGGCGTCGGCGTTGGCGTTGGCGTTGGCGTCGGCGTTGGCGTTGGCGTCGGCGTTGGCGTCGGCGTATCCGTCACGGCCCACGGGCCCCACTGGTCGGCGGCGCTGGGGACATTGCCCTGCGTCCACCACTTGGCCTTGTAAGTGACGCCCTGGTACAGCACGCACTGGCCGCCCGTGTAGACGGTGGCGGCATCCCAGACGGCGCACGCTTCCACGGCGGCGAGCAAGGTGTTCGGCGTGGCGGTCGTGCCGTCCTGGCCACCGCCGCCGCAAGCGACGAGCACGCCGCTGAGCAGGGCCATCAATAATGCATTCGATTTCATGTTGTACTGGTCTCCGTTATGGTTTTACATCGAGAGCTTGTTGCAGGCCCCTCTGGGGGCTCTTGTCAACTGTGATCCCTGGCCGGCTGTCTTGCATTGACTGCTACTGCAACTTCACATTCCAGTTGGCTTCCACGCATTTCACGTAGTTCCCGGCCAGCAAGGCGCTGTACGGGGTTTGATAGCTGACCAGCTGGCATTGGTTGTCGCCACCGGCGCTCCAGTTCTTTTCCCAATAGATGTTGTAGGAAGCGGAACTGGCCGGGGTGAAACGTTGCATATTGGCGCAAGACAATTGTTCACCGGAATAATCCCAGCCCATGTCGGCGGCAAACTGCTTGTAGTAATCGATGCGGTTTTGTGCGGCCTGCTTTTCCGTGCCCTGCCCGCACTCGGCATTGATGATCATGATGGTGGTGGCAAAGTTATTGCCCGCACCGGCTGTCGTATCGGCCGCGTTCGGCACCCAGGTACCGTCGAGCACATGCAGCATCGACGGTTTCGGCGGTTGCGGATAGACAAAGAAGAACGTGGCCGAGGCCAGGTTCAGCCAGGTCGACGCCACCAGGTCCGGGTTTTTCAGCAGGACCGTTTGATCGCCGTCATGCATGGCTTGCGAAAACGGACCGTAGTTGTAGTTGTACGACAGTTGCTTGGCGCCGCGGCCAAAGTATTTCTTGAAGCTGCCGTCGGCATTGGTGCCGCAGGTCCAGACCTTGTTGAAGACAGGGTCGGCGCACTCGATGTTGTAGCCACAGCCGGCGCCCGTCTCGTCGCAGCCCAGTTCGCGCAAATACTTCAAGCCCTGGCGCCATTGCGGCAAGGGGCTGCTGGCGTTATGGTCGCCCGTTTCCTGGCCGAAGTGGGCAAACATGGTGGCCAGGCTGTGGCGGCAGATGGCGTCCGCATTGCGCCCGTCCCCATAGTCGTCGCACACGGCGGGGAATTTCGCCACCGCTTGCAGGAAGCGCTGGTAAGTGTAGCTGGCGTCGCGCGCGGCAAAATAATAATCCCACTTGGCCGCCGGCAGCAGGCGTTCGACGCGCTTGACGTTGAGCGGATTGCCGGCCAGGCCAGGCTGCACGGCTTCGACGGCCGCATTGCCCAGGGTGCGGATCGAGGCCTTGACCTTGCGGAAGAAATCATTGTTCGTCAGCGCCGCCTCGTTGGCCTCGGCCTGGACCCTGGTGGGCACGCCTGGCGTGGGTGTCGGTGTCGGTGTCGGCGTTGGTGTCGGCGTTGGTGTCGGCGTTGGTGTCGGTGTCGGTGTCGGCGTGGTGGTATCGATGCTCCACGCTCCCCACTGGTCGTTGCCCGGCGCCGTGCCCTGCACCCACCATTTGGCCCGGTACACCTTGCCGTCGTACACGGCGCACTGCCCGGCCGTGTAGACGGCAGCGGCGCTCCAGGCTGCGCAACTGTCGCTGGCGGCCGAGGCGGCCAGCAGGGTCGATGGGGGTTCGGTGGTGGAATTGCCGCCGCAAGCGAGCAGCGCGCTGCCCAGCAGGCCGGCCATCAAAGGCGTAGCCAGCCGGCTTGATTGCCGTGTTTTCACATTGTCTCCTGAACGTTAGACGCAAACTATCGAAGTAGCTTTTTATGTTGTACGTAAAGAAAGCACAGCGAAGCATCGGCTTTCTGCACAGAGAATGCGACGCCAAAAATTGGTAGTCAAGTGGTTTTATATAACGGTGTTTTTTACAATACCAGTGACTTCAGACGGTACGGCCACGGTGCGCCAGGCGAAGAGTCAGGGAAGAGAAAAAAGGAGGATTTGCGCCAGTTGCCGGCAATACCGCGTTGGCGGCGGTGCGGCAAGTGGTATTAACACTGCCGCACGTGTTTTCAGGCGGAGGGCGTTGCCGCGCGCAGGTGTTGCGGATAATACAGCTCATAAAACCAGCCGTACGCCTCCTCGATTTGCGCCTGGATGCGCGGCGGTATCGCATGCGGCCTGGGCGCGCTGATCGTCGCCTGCTGGCGGTGCGTGTACTTCATGCGGTAATGGCTGTCGCTCTCCTGGATGCCCACGGCAAGATCGTGCGGGTCGATCTGCCATGGCGCCAGGCCCAGCCACGCGTACAGGTGCGACATGCATTCCACCGGCCGCGCCATCAAGTCTTCGAAACGCACGAAATACAGCTTTTTCTGCACCTCGACCGGCAGGTCCAGCACGGCGTGCAGGGAGCTCAGGGGCGCGCCTATGGTGCGGTCCTTGGCAAACAGCATGTCCGCGCGCCCCATGCGGTCAAAATCGGCCAGGTGATCGATAAAATCGACAAGAATGGTGCGCTGGTGCTGCGCTTCGATGGAGCCGTATACCTGGCCCAGTTCGCGCACGCAGACAATGACTTTCGCTTCCGGCGCCAGTTGCAGCAGCATCTCCACGCAATGCAGCCAGCCGCGGTTCTTGTCCACCACGCCCTGCTTGCCGCAATCCTGGTACCAGCCGCGCAGGAAGCCCTGCATGGCCGTTTTCAGATGGTCATAGCTGGCGTCGAAGGTGCTATCGAGCTGCGACAGGAAAAAAGCATCGTCGCTGACCATGCGCCGCATGCCCAGCAAGGTATTGCACAGGGGGGAACTATTGCCTTCGCAATGCAGGTCGGGATGCTGCGCCAGCAACTGGCACAGCAAGGTGGAGCCAGCGCGTGGCAAGCCGGCCACGCCGATGAAATGGGATGTCATGCGATGGTACTTTCTGTTCAGCACTGCTCTTCTGACGGAAAACAAGGATGGTGCAGCCATTATAAAACTGTTGCGACGACGCGACGGCATAAAAAATGCCGCTTCGAAACACGAAGCGGCACTCCGACGCCACCCTATGGTGACGCAGCATGCTTTACTGGCTGTCCTGGCGCGTGCCGACGGAAACTTCGACCGGCAGGCGCAAGCCGCTGTCGACCACGCTCAGGCGCAGGCCTGGCAGGACATTGCTGACGACATTGCCGGCCAGTTGCACCACCGGCGCGCTGCCTGCTTTACCCGTCTCTCCCTCGCGCGGCGCCTCCTGCGTGGCGGCAGGCTTGCCTGGCGCCGTCTCGCCACTGACGATCATGTCGGCCTGCACCATATTGCCCTGCGATGGCGCCACGGCTACGGCCGCGATCACGCTGGCGACGGCGCTTTCCAGCGCTTCCGTCGGCTTGACCTTCAGCACGCCATCCACATAGTTCAAGGCGTAATTGTTCGACGCCTGGCCCGATGCCGATACCAGATAATTGCCGGCCACGGATGCCGTCGTCGCCGACGTGCTGAACGCCAGGTTGCCGCTCACTTCGGCAGCCAGCGTGTCACCACCGAGCAAGCCGCTGTAGCCGGCGCTGAAGTCGGGGTTGACGCGTCCCTGGTCTTTTTCAGTGTTATCGACTTTGACCGTCAGCGCTGCCTGCGAGATCGTGGCCGTGGTGCTGGCGCTGGTGTTGACCACGTAATTGCCCGCATCCGTGCCGCTCAGGCGTATGCCTGCCACCGTCACCGTCTTGCCCACGCCCGCGTTCTTGTCGCTGAAACTGGCGCCATTGCTGGCAATACTCAGCTGGTCATTTGCGATGCGGTTGTCGCGCAAGGAAACGGCGGCAGTCGTGCTGGCGTCATACACCTTGTTGACGCCGCTGGCGCTGACCGTCAGGGTGGCTGGCGTAATCGTGGCCGTGGTACTGGCCAGGCTGCTGGTCAGTACATAGTTGCCAGCATCGGCACCGGCCAGGCCCAAACCGCTGATGACCACGGTCTTGCCCAGCGCCGCATTCTTGTCGCTGAAGGTGCCAAGAACGGGTCCGCTGCCCAGACTCAGGACGTCGCCGGCCACCATGCCATTGAAACTGGCGCCCGCCAGGTTCAGGCTGGCCGCCGTGCTGCCGTCATACACCTTGTCCGTTGCCACGATACCGGCAATGGCGCTGATGGACGCCGGCGTGATGCTGGCCGTCAAGCCGGTCGGGTTGCTGACCGTGTAATTGCTGGCCGAGCCGGAACCGTCGAGCAAGGTCGTGCCACTGACCGTCACGGTTTTGGCGTTCGCCACGTTCTTGTCGCTGAAGGCCGCCGTCTGGCCGCCGATGGCCAGGGTTTCGTCGGCCACCAGGCCGACCAGGCTGCCACCAAGCAGTTGCGCCACCGCATTGCCGTCGTAGACCTTGTTGCCCGCGACCTGGCCCGTCACCGTCAGGGCTTTCGGCGTGATGCTGGCCGTCAAACCGGTCGGGTTGACCACCGTGTAGTTGCTGGCCGAGCCAGTGCCGTCGAGCAAGGTCGTGCCGCTGACTGTCACGACTTTGGCATTCGCCGCGTTCTTGTCGCTGAAGGCTGCCGTCTGACCGGAGAAGCCCAGGGTTTCGCCCTCCACCAGGCCGACCAGGCTGCCACCAAGCAGTTGCGCCACCGCATTGCCGTCGTAGACCTTGCTGCCCGCGACCTGGCCCGTCACCGTCAGGGCTTTCGGCGTGATGCTGGCCGTCAAACCGGTCGGATTGCTGACCGTGTAATTGCTGGCCGAACCAGTGCCGTCGAGCAAGGTCGTGCCGCTGACCGTCACGGCCTTCGCGTTGCCCGCGTTCTTGTCGGCAAACGCCGCCGTCTGCCCGCCAATGGCCAGCGTTTCGCCCTCCACCAGGCCGACCAGGCTGCCACCAAGCAGTTGCGCCACCGCATTGCCGTCGTAGACCTTGCTGCCCGCCACCTGGCCCGCCACCGTCAGGGCTTTCGGCGTGATGCTGGCCGTCAAACCGGTCGGGTTGACCACCGTGTAGTTGCTCGCCGAGCCGGAGCCGTCGAGCAAGGTCGTGCCGCTGACCGTCACGGTTTTCGCGTTGCCCGCATTCTTGTCGGCAAACGCCGCCGTCTGGCCGGAGAAGCCCAGGGTTTCGCCCTCCACCAGGCCGACCAGGCTGCCGCCACTGATTTGCGCCACCGCATTGCCGTCGTAGACCTTGCTGCCCGCCACCTGGCCCGCCACCGTCAGCGCCTTTTTCGTAATGCTGGCCGTCAAGCCAGTCGGGTTGACCACCGTGTAGTTGCTGGCCGAGCCAGTACCGTCGAGCAAGGTCGTGCCGCTGACCGTCACGGCCTTCGCGTTGCCCGCGTTCTTGTCGGCAAACGCCGCCGTCTGCCCGCCAATGGCCAGCGTTTCGCCGTCCACCAGGCCGACCAGGCTGCCACCAAGCAGTTGCGCCACCGCATTGCCGTCGTAGACCTTGCTGCCCGCCACCTGGCCCGCCACCGTCAGGGCTTTCGGCGTGATGCTGGCCGTCAAACCGGTCGGGTTGACCACCGTGTAGTTGCTCGCCGAGCCGGAGCCGTCGAGCAAGGTCGTGCCGCTGACCGTCACGGTTTTCGCGTTGCCCGCATTCTTGTCGGCAAACGCCGCCGTCTGGCCGGCGATGACCAGGGTTTCGCCCTCCACCAGGCCGACCAGGCTGCCGCCATTGATTTGCGCCACCGCATTGCCGTCGTAGACCTTGCTGCCCGCCACCTGGCCCGCCACCGTCAGGGCTTTCGGCGTGATGCTGGCCGTCAAGCCGGTCGGGTTGCTGACCGTGTAGTTGCTGGCCGAGCCGGAACCGTCGAGCAAGGTCGTGCCACTGACGGTCACGGCCTTCGCATTGCCCGCGTTCTTGTCGGCAAACGCCGCCGTCTGGCCGGAGAAGCCCAGGGTTTCGCCGTCCACCAGGCCGGCCAGGCTGCCGCCACTGATTTGCGCCACCGCATTGCCGTCGTAGACCTTGCTGCCCGCCACCTGGCCCGCCACTGTCAGGGCTTTCGGCGTGATATCGGCCGTGCCGCTGGAAGCATTGCTACCCAGAATGTAGTTGCCCGCGTCCGCACCAGCCAGCGTGATACTGCTAACCGTGACAACCTTGGCCGTGCCCGCATTCTTGTCGCTGAACAAGCCAGAGCCAGCAACACTCAAGCTGTCGTTGCCAATAATGCCATCAAAGCTTGCCGTTCCCTTCAAGGTGGCCGTTCTCAAGCCATCATAGCTCTTGTTGTCCACGCCCACGTTCGACACGCTGCTGATCGTTGCCTTGGCAATATCGGCCACGCCGCTGGACGTCGTGCTGGCCAGAACGTAGTTGCCCGCATCCATGCCACCCAGGGTGATGTTGCTGACGTTCACTGTTTTACCGGTGCCCGCGTTCTTGTCGCTGAATTCGCCATTTCCCGCCACCGTCAGGCTGTCGTCGCCGAAGATGCCGGTGAAGGTCGCCGTGCCATTCAAGGTGGCCGTTTTCTGGCCATCATAGGTCTTGTTGTTGACACCCACGTTCGACACGCCGCCGATGCTGGCCTTGGCGATGTCGGCCACGCCGCCGGACGTCGTGCTACCCAGAATGTAGTTGCCCGCGTCCGCGCCGCCCAGGGTGATGTTGCTGACATTCACCGTTTTACCGGTGCCCGCGCTCTTGTCGCTGAAGACGCCGCTGCCGGCCACCGTCAGACTGTCACCGTTCATCTTGCCATCAAACACTGCACTGCCGTTCAAGGTCGCCGTGGTCAAGCCATCATAGGTCTTGTTGTTGACGCCCACGTTCGACACGCCGCTGATGCTGGCCTTGGCGATGTCGGCCACGCCGCTGGACGTCGTGCTACCCAGAATGTAGTTGCCCGCGTCCGCGCCGCCCAGGGTGATGTTGCTGACGTTCACTGTTTTACCGGTGCCCGCATTCTTGTCGCTGAATTCGCCATTTCCCGCCACCGTCAAGCTGTCGGCGCCGATGATGCCGGTGAAGGTCGCCGTGCCATTCAAGGTGGCCGTTTTCTGGCCATCATAGGTCTTGTTGTTGACGCCCACGTTCGACACGCCGTTGATGGTGGCCTTGGAAATAATCGCCGTCACCCCGCTGGCGTTGCTGAAGGCGTAGTTGCTGGCCAGGCCGGTGGTGCCATCCGAGATGGTCGCGCCCGTCACGGTGACGACCTTGCCGCTACCCGCGTTCTTGTCGGCGAAAACGCCGGTCTGGTTCGTCAGATCCAGGTTCAGCGTCTCACCACTAAGCAGGCCGCTCAATGCGCCGCCCGACAGCACGGCATTGCGCGTGCCGTCATAGTCGCGGTTTGCCGCCGTCACGCCCGTCACCGTCAACGCTTTCGGCGTGATAGTGCCCGTCACGCCGCTGGCATTGCTGAAGATGTAGTTGCTGGCCAGGCCGGTGGTGCCATCCGAGACGGTCGCACCCGCCACGGTGACGACCTTGCCGCTGCCCGCGTTCTTGTCGGCGAAAACGCCGGTCTGGTTCGTCAGGTCCAGGTTCAGCGTCTCACCGCTGACCAGGCCGCTCAATGCGCCGCCCGACAGCACGGCATTGCGCGTGCCGTCATAGTCGCGGCTTGCCGCCGTCACGCCCGTCACCGTCAACGCTTTCTGCGTGATATTCGCCACGCCGCTGGATATCGTGCTGGCCAGCGTATAGTTGCCCGCGTCCGCACCGCCCAGTGTCAGGGCGCTGACATCGACGGTCTTGCCCGTGCCCGCATTCTTGTCGCTGAACAAGGCATTGCCGGCGACACTCAGGCTGTCGGCGCCGATGATGCCGCTGAAGGTCGCCGTGCCATTCAAGGTGGCCGTTTCCTGGCCATCATAGGTCTTGTTGTTGACGCCCACGTTCGACACGCCGTTGATGGTGGCCTTGGAAATAATCGCCGTCACCCCGCTGGCATTGCTGAAGGCATAGTTGCTGGCCAGGCCGGTGGTGCCATCCGAGATGGTCGCGCCCGTCACGGTGACGACCTTGCCGCTGCCCGCGTTCTTGTCGGCGAAAACGCCGGTCTGGTTCGTCAGATCCAGGTTCAGCGTCTCACCACTAAGCAGGCCGCTCAATGCGCCGCCCGACAGCACGGCATTGCGCGTGCCGTCATAGTCGCGGTTTGCCGCCGTCACGCCCGTCACCGTCAACGCTTTCTGCGTGATAGTGCCCGTCACGCCGCTGGCATTGCTGAAGGTGTAGTTGCTGGCCAGGCCGGTGGCGCCATCCGAGATGGTCGCACCCGTCACGGTGACGACCTTGCCGCTGCCCGCGTTCTTGTCGGCGAAAACGCCGGTCTGGTTCGTCAGGTCCAGGTTCAGCGTCTCGCCGCTGACCAGGCCGCTCAATGCGCCGCCCGACAGCGAGGCCAGCTGCGTGCCGTCATAGTCGCGGCTTGCCGCCGTCACGCCCGTCACCGTCACGGCCTTGGGCGTAATCACCAGGCTGCCATCGATATAGCTGACCGCATAGCCGGACTGGCCGCCCGCAGAGTACAGGCCGCTGGCCGACACGCCATAGCTGCCGACATTCACGGCGCCTGAGGGATTAGCTGCATACACGACCGTACCGAGCAGGCTGGCGCCCGCCACCGTGTTCGAATACGTGACGCTATTGCTGCCGCCTGCGTAGGCCACGCCGTCATACACCTTGCTGCCATAGGAGACGCGCACGGCGATCTGCTGCATGAACGAGCGCAGGAAAGGCGCGCTCTGGCCGTCGTAGACGACCCACATCTGCGCCAATTCCCAGCCGGCGCCCGTGTAGTTCGACAGCATCTTGAGCCCGCTCGTGCTCAGGTTCGTGCCGCCGGCGCTCGTTGCCTTGCCGCTGGCCGTAGTATCCCAATAACTGCCTGTGACGCTGCCCAAACCCGTGCCGACCAGGCCGCCGCCCGCGCCGCTCACGCTGCCATTCGCATAGCTGGTGGCGACGCTGCCGCTGTTGCTGCCCAGCAAGCCGCCCGTGCCGCTGCTGCCAGTCACCGCGCCGCTGGCATAGCTATCCTTGAGCGTGCCCGTACTCGTGCCCACCAGGCCGCCAACGTTGTTGGCGCCCGTGACGGCGCTGGTGGCAAAACTGCCGCTGACGCTGCCGCCATTCGTGCCGACCAGGGCGCCCGTATTGTCGCCGCCGCTGATCGTGCCGCCAGACAAGCCCACATTGGCGATCACGCCGCCGCTACCGACGACGCCAAACAGGCCCACGCCCGCCACGCCCGACTTGATAATATTGAGGTTGGAAACAATATGCCCGGTGCCATCGAGGCTACCCGTGAAGGCCGAACCTGCCGTACCGACGGGAATGAAGCCAGTGCTGCCCCACACATCGTTACCGTTCGCGGCCGTGCTTGCCGCGCTGAAGCTGCTGCCCAGCGTGTAGCTGGAGGCCTTGTTCATTGCCATCAATTGCAGCTGGTGCGTGGAATTGATGGTGTTCGACCATTCCGACGCCAGCATGGGGCGCGTGCCGGCGCTCGCGCCATTGATGGAACCATCGCCGCTGACGATCACCCAGTTGTTGCCCGCCGCACCGGCCGTGTTAGTGAAATTGAAACCTGCGAAATTACTGCCTTGCAACATCTGCGCGCTGGTCAGGCCCAGCGCATTCGAGGTGGCCGCGTTGCCAGTCACGCCGATGGCGGCGATCCCGCCATTCAAGCTCTTGTCGAAATAGGCATTCGTCACCGTGCCGCCGTTGTTATCGCCGACGATCATGCCGACGCTGACGCCCCCCGCCGTGAGCTTGCCAGAGTAATAGACGTTCGTCATTGTCGAAAGGTTGTAGCCGACGACACCGCCCACGGTGGAATTGGCAGTCACATTGCCGGTGGCGTAGCTGTTGCGTATCGGGCCATATGACAAGCCGACCAGACCGCCGATGTTATTGCCAGTGCCTGTCACATTGCCGGTGGCATAGCTGTTATCGACCGTGCCGCCGGACTCTATCCGCCCCAGCAAGCCACCCAGGCCGGAAGTCCCCGTGACATTGCCCGTGGCATAGCTGTTCTTCACCACGCCATTGTAATGGTTGATCGCTGCCAGCCCCCCGCCATAGCTGCCACCAGTGCTACCGACACTGACTGCACCAGTAGCATAGCTGTCGCTGATCGTGCCGTAGTTAATTACCGCCAGGCCACCAGCAAAGTAACTGGTGGATGTGGCAGCCACGGCGCTGGAACTGCTCTTGATCAAACCGCCCGCGGTATTCAATCCCACCAGTCCTCCCGCAGCACCGTAGGCAGTTGCCAGCACGGTCCCTGCAGCGCGGCTATTACTGACAGTGCCCGCATTGGTGCCCACCAGCGCGCCCATATTGACGTAACCGGCACCGTGCACGGCGCCGCTGCTGCTCACATTGTTGATCGTGCCCGCATTGTAGCCAGCCAGCGCGCCGACATCCGTGTAGGCAGCGCCAGACACGGCTTGCGAACCCGTAATATTGACATTGCTCAAACTCAAGTTGCGCACGCTGCCGGCCAGGCCAATATTGCCGAACATCGCAGCCGGCGTCTCGGCACGGTTGATGGTCAAGCCATACAGTTCATGGCCCAGGCCATCAAACGTGCCAGTGAATGGCGTGCCGGCGCTGCCGATCGGCACAAATCCTTTGCCGCTGTCCCAGCTGCCCGTGACACTGGCGTCGACATTGCTGCCCAGGACATAGTTGCCGGACAAATTGCCCTGCATGCCCTGCACATCGTTGCCGCTCGTGCTGTTGAAAGCGCCCAGGCTGTTGATCACCTGATACACGGTCACGCTGCCGTTACTACCCAGCTTGGTGCTGAAATTGTTGCCCGATGGCAGATCGACTTCCGCCTTGACGTTGTACGTGGACTGATTGCCGGCGGCGAGCGCGCTCTGGCCGTATTCGAGCGCCAGACTGGCCGTGCCCGAACCCCGCATGGCCTTGTTGATGTTGATATTGTTTTGCGCCGTCAGGGTCAGCTTGTTGGCCGCCCAGTTCACGTTATCGTTGACGTTGATATTGCCTTGCGTGCCGCTGCCGCCCGAGATGCTCTGGATCTGCACATTGCCGGACTTCAAGGAGTTGCTCAGGAAGGCACCCGTCATGTCACCGCCGGACACGGCGATATTGAAGTCCGTGGGATCGATCAGCCAGGTGCCTGACATCCCCTTGGCCGACGCCGTGGTCACCTTCAGCGCAGCGTCGATTTTCACATGCGCGGCCGAGGTATCGATGAAGCCGCCATTGCCACCATCCGGCGCGCTGGCGTCGAGCGTGCCGCCCGCGTTCACCGTGCCGGTCTGCATGTCGCCCAGCAACTTGATCGTGCCGCCGCGCGTGTCGATGGTCTGCGCCTCGATCACGCCCGTGTTGTTGACCACGGTTCTCAAGAGGTCGCC
>NZ_JAFCWK010000019.1:0-98585 GCF_049897525.1 Janthinobacterium sp. PSRC1-1 | reverse complement strand
TCGACAACGCTCAATTTAAAAGCCAGACTGTAATCGCGCTGGCTGCGCCTAAACCCTTGTTCCATTTGACACTCCTTCTCTGCATCGAAAAAGTGTCAACTTATTCCAGGATGGGTCACGTGCATAAAAAAAGGGCAGAACCACTGGTTCTGCCCTTCCGCGTTAATTGTCTGCTTAAATATTAGACACTCAGCATCATCAGGCTCGCGTTACCACCGGCTGCCGTCGTATTCACGCACAGCGCCCGCTCAGCGACCAGGCGCCACAGGGGGATGACACCCTCCTGCGTGGTGGCGATGGTGCCCACCAAGGCCCCTTCCCGTGCCGCCAGCAGCGGTTTGAGCTGGCCATCGAGGCAGGGCTCGATCATGGCGATCTGGAAATCATGCTGGACCGACGCCAGGCTGCTGACGACCTGGATGCGGTCCTTCAGCGCCGCCGGCAAGTCGCCCGGGATCAACTCCGGCGCTTGCGCCAGCACCAGGGCCTCGTTTCCGGTGGCCAGCACGGCCGCCAATTGGTTCATCAAGGTGCCGGAGGTGGCCGCCGCGCACAGTATCGTGCCGCGTGCCGCAAAGCTCAGGGTATTGCGCTCGCCTGTCGGGCCTGGCAAGACGATGGTGCTGCCCAGCAAGGTCGTGCGCGCATATTCCTGCGCCAGTTGTTGCACCTGGTCGTGGCCATGCATCTTGGCCCACACGGTCAGCGCGTCGAGCGCCGGCGGCGCCTGGCGCTGGTGTTGCACACCGGCCGGCGCATTGCGCTGCAGGCGTTTCAGGTACAGGGGGCCGCCCGCCTTCGGACCGGTCCCCGATTTGCCTTCGCCGCCGAACGGCTGCACGCCGACGACGGCGCCGACGATGTTGCGGTTCACATAAATATTGCCCACGTGCGCGCGCCTGGTGATGAAATCGATGGTTTCATCGATGCGCGTATGGATGCCCAGGGTCAAGCCGTAACCGCTGTCGTTGATCGATTGCACCAGTTGCGGCAGTTCGGCGCGCTTGTAGCGGATCACGTGCAGCACGGGACCGAAGACTTCCTGCGTCAATTGCGCCAGCGACTTGATTTCCAGCACGGTCGGGGCGACGAACGTGCCTTTGACGGTCGGCAAATCGAGCGAATAATGGTCGATGGCCACGGTTTTCATCTTGTTGATGTGCGCTAGCAGATTGCTTTGCGCTTCCGCATCGATGACGGGACCGATATCGGTGGCCAGGCGGTCAGGATTGCCCACGCGCAATTCCTGCATCGCGCCCTTGAGCATGTGGATGGTCTTGTCGGCGATTTCCGCTTGCAGGAACAGCACGCGCAAGGCAGAGCAGCGCTGGCCGGCGCTGTCGAAAGCGGACGACATCACGTCTTGCACCACTTGTTCCGGCAAGGCGGATGAATCGACGATCAGGGCATTCTGGCCACCCGTTTCGGCGATCAGGGGAATGTCGATGCCTTCGGCCACGGCGCGCGCGGCCAGGTTGCGGTTGATCAATTGCGCCACTTCCGTCGAGCCCGTGAAAATCACGCCTTTTACGCGCGCGTCATTGCACAGGCCGGCGCCAACGATCTCGCCGCTGCCGGGCAAAAACTGCAGCGCGCCGCGCGGCACGCCCGCCGCATGCAGCAATTGCACGGCACGGTGGGCGATCAGCGGCGTTTGCTCGGCCGGCTTGGCCAGCACCACATTGCCTGCCGCCAGGGCGGCGGCCAGCTGGCCCGTGAAGATGGCCAGCGGGAAATTCCACGGGCTGATGCAGGTGACGGGACCGAGCGCCAGGGTGTTCGGCGCGTGTTCCACCTGCGCCGCGTAGTAGCGCAGGAAGTCGACGGCTTCGCGGATTTCCGCGATCGCGTTCGGCAGGGACTTGCCCGCTTCGCGCACGGCCAGGGCCATCAGCTCGATATGGTGTTCCTCGAACAGGTCGGCTGCGCGTTGTAACGCTTGCGCGCGGACCGACGGCTCCGTGGTTTGCCAGTCGACGGCGTACGCGCTGGCGCTGGCCAGCGCCGTTTCCACGTCGGCTGGACCGGCTTCCATGACCTTGCCCACGACATCGTCGTGCTGGGCCGGATTGTGCAGCATGTGCGTGGGGCCATTCAGGCTGACGGCGCCATCGATCAGCGGCGCCGCCTGCCAGGTCTGCTGCTGCGCCAGGCCGGTGGCCAGGGTGCGCAAGGTGTCTTCATTCGACAGGTCCAGGCCGGCCGAGTTCCTGCGTTCGCTGCCAAACATGTCCAGTGGCAGGGGAATCGACGGGTGCGGCAAGCCGCCCTGCAGGCGCGCCTGTTCCAGGGGATCGCGGATCAGGCTATCGATGGCCACGCTTTCGTCGACGATCTGGTTGACGAACGACGAGTTGGCGCCGTTTTCCAGCAGGCGGCGCACCAGGTAGGCCAGCAGCGTCTCATGCGAGCCGACGGGCGCGTAGATGCGGCACGGCTTGTCGAGGTTGTCGGGGCCGACGACCTGGTCGTACAGGGTCTCGCCCATGCCGTGCAGGCACTGGAATTCGTAGTCGGTGATGCCGTCGCGCTTGGCCCAGGTATAGATCGTCGCCAGGGTTTGCGCGTTGTGCGTGGCAAATTGTGGATAGATCAGGCTGCTGGCGGCCAGCAGTTTTTGCGCGCACACGAGGTAAGAGACGTCCGTGTAGACCTTGCGCGTGTAGACGGGATAGCCTTCCTGGCCATCGACTTGCGCGCGTTTGACTTCCGCATCCCAATACGCGCCCTTGACCAGGCGCACCATGAACTTGCGGCCGCTGCGGTGCGCCAGGTCGACCAGGAAATCGATGGCGAACGGGCAGCGCTTTTGATACGCCTGCACCACGTAGCCGATGCCGTCGAAACCGGCCAAATCTGTATCAAAGGCAAGCGCTTCCATCAGGTCGAGCGACAGTTCCAGACGGTCCGTTTCTTCCGCATCGATGTTGAAGCCGATGTTGTACTGTTTGGCCAGCAACAGCAGCGCCTTGACCTTCGGCAGCAATTCTTCCATGACGCGGGCGCGCTGGGCGCGGCTGTAGCGCGCGTGCAGGGCCGACAGTTTCACGGAAATGCCGGGGCCGTTACGGATGCCGCGCCCGTTCGAGGCCTTGCCGATGGCATGGATGGCCGTTTCGTACGAGGCATAGTAATTGGCCGCGTCCTGCTGCGTCAGGGCCGCTTCGCCCAGCATGTCGTACGAGTAGCGGTAGCCGCGCGTTTCATTCTCGCGGCTGTTTTTCAACGCTTCCTCGATGGTCTGGCCTGTCACGAACTGGTTGCCCAGCATGCGCATGGCCAGGTCGACGCCTTTGCGGATCAGCGGTTCGCCGCCTTTGGCGATGAGCTTGGTCATGGCCGAGCCGAGGCCCGATTCGCTGCTGGTACTGACCAGTTTGCCCGTGATCAGCAAGCCCCAGGTGGCGGCGTTGACGAACAGCGACGGCGATTCGCCCAGGTGCTTCTTCCAGTCGCCCTTGCTGATTTTGTCGGCGATCAGGCGATCGGCCGTCTGACTGTCGGGTATACGCAACAGCGCTTCAGCCAGACACATCAATGCAACACCCTCTTCCGACGACAGCGAGAACTCGTGCATCAGTGCATCGACGCCGGAGGCGCGTG
The DNA here is from genome assembly GCF_049897525.1 of Janthinobacterium sp. PSRC1-1. NCBI lineage: Bacteria > Pseudomonadati > Pseudomonadota > Betaproteobacteria > Burkholderiales > Oxalobacteraceae > Janthinobacterium > Janthinobacterium sp. PSRC1-1. The sequence continues at coordinate 94,982 of NZ_JAFCWK010000019.1, read as the reverse complement.
TGCGTTTGTGGCGCACGTTCGAGACCAGGCGGTGTGCCAGCGCTTGCCCTTCGGCCGTCGTTTCGGTACTGCTGGGGCGCACTTGTTGCAACAGCCACTGCACGGCGGAAACCTCATCGCGCCTATAGGCGGTGGTGATGGCGGCGCGTTGTGGTGTCGCTTCGGGCAGGATTTCTGCCTGGAACGCAGCAAAAGGAAGCGGGGTAAAAGCCGAGGGGCCTGCAGGGTGCATAAGTGCTCTTTACAAGGAAAAAGGGGACGAAAACTGACGTAATTCTTGCTCTTTTTTGGTGCAAAAAAATACAGAAAGTCGGACGTTAAGATGATTCGATTGTAAAGGGGATTCTTATGGATTAATTCTGGTAATACAGGGGGCTAGCAATAGATAGTTTTTGATGCGACAATTTAACCAAATAATATTAATTTGGGGGTGATGGTAATGCTGGACAAGATCAGTAAGAAAATCTTGATGGAATTGCAGAGCGATGGACGCATCAGCAATGTGGAGCTGGCTGCGCGCGTGAACCTGTCGCCGGCCGCCTGCCTGGAGCGCGTGCGCAAATTGCACGAATCCGGTTACATCATGGGCTATACGGCCCAGTTGAACCCGCAGCTGCTCGACGTCTCGCTGCTGGTGTTCATCGAAGTGGTGCTCGATCGCACGACACCGGAAGTGTTCGACGCCTTCAAGCATAGCGTACAAATCATTCCAGAGGTACTGGAATGTCATATGGTGGCTGGCGGTTTCGATTACCTGGTCAAGGCGCGCGTCAAGGACATGGCCGCTTACCGCGAATTCCTGGGCAAGACGCTGTTGCAGAAAGGTGTGCGGGAAACCCACACTTATGCCGTCATGGAAGAGGTCAAAAACACCACCAAATTGCCAATTAAGTGACCTTGGTGTAGCCGCCCCACTTTTCTGATTGAGCTATCGGAACAAATGTTGTAGGGTAGAACTACACACTGCTATCCAGTAGCCGCCTGAAACGCCGCGCAGACGTGATGTTCAGGGTGCAAGGTGGGCAATCGTGCCCACCCGCATACGGTTACAGCACGTCCCTTTCGCGGGACGTGACGGGTTCGCGCAGCGGGGGACAAATGAAGCAGTTGCAGCATCAGCTGGTGCGTTTCTTTGCATTCACGATCCTGGCCATGGCCGTCGCCTGTTGCCTGGCCTATCTGCTGCTGCTGTCGGGCGGCGACCATCCGTATCTGATCGCCTGCGTGGCTGCCGCCATCGGCGCGGCGCTGCTGGCGTTCGCCGGACGTCCGCGCGGCGAGCCGGGCTTGCACCAGTTCGCCGACACGGTGGGCAACGCCATCGACGCCATCATGATCGGCGCGGCGGAAACCTCGTATTTTGTCGATTCCGTCAAACAGAAGGTGGAACTCGATGTGCGCACGGCCAGCGACATCGCCGACAGTTCCGCACAAAATGCCGTGATGACGGAAAAGATCGCCGCCAACGCGGAACGGGCCGCCAAGGTGGCCGCCGGCGTGCGCGTGGAAAGCGTGGCGGCGCGTGCCGAAGTCGATCAGGGGCTGCGCCGCATCAACAAGGCCCGCGAGGAAGCGCAAGGCGCCTCCAGCACCATGCTGAGCTTGCAGGACAAATCCAAACGCATCACGGGCTTTACGGAAGCCATTTCCGATATTTCCGCGCGCACCAACTTGCTGGCGCTGAACGCCGCCATCGAGGCGGCGCGTGCCGGCGAACACGGGCGTGGTTTTGCCGTGGTGGCGGGGGAAGTGCGGCAATTGGCGCAGCGCACCAAGGAAGCCTCCGATGAAATCAGCGTGATGGTGCGCGAAATCAATGAACAGTCGGAAAAAGCTGCGCTTGGCATGAGTTCGCTGGCGGAGGGCGTGACGGAAGCGGCGCGCAATGTGGAAAGCGTGCATGCCTCGCTCAGCCATATCGAGGAATCGTCGGGCGAGTCCGAGGACGCGATCGGGCAAATCGCCCGCGCCTCGCGCGAACACGTCGACACGACGCAGCTGATCGCCGACGCCATCGAGCAAATCCGCGACAGCATGCTGTCGACGAATGTCGAATTGCCGCGTGCCACGCAGTCGGCCATGGCCCTGGCAGAGCGGGCCGAGGCGATCGCCGGCGCTTTGGGCGAATCGAGCGTGGCCACGCCGCACGATGAAATCCGCGAGACGGCCCAGCGCGCCGCGCGCGAGGTGGGCAAACTGTTCGAGCAAGCGATCGCCTCGGGGCGCATCACGCGCGAAGCCCTGTTCGATCGCCACTACCGGCCCATCCCGAACACCAATCCGCCCAAGCACAACACGAAGTTCGACGCGTTTACGGACAAGGTCTTACCTGACCTGCAGGAAGGCGTGCTGGCGGCATTGCCGCATCTGGCGTATGCGGGCGCCGTCGACAACAATGGATACTTTCCCACGCACAACAAGAAGTTTTCCCAGCCGCTGACCGGCGATTACGCCACCGATATGGTGAATAACCGCACCAAGCGCATCTTCAGCGACCGCACGGGCAAGCGCTGCGGCAGCAATACCAAGCCGTTCCTGCTGCAAACCTATAAACGCGACACGGGCGAAGTCATGCACGATTTATCCGTGCCGATCCACGTCGATGGCAAGCACTGGGGCGGTTTCCGTATCGGTTACCGGTCCAGCAGCCATGCATGATGAACATCTGATTAAATCTACTGCGCGTCGTAATTTGCGGCCTGCGATGCTCACTGTGCTAGAGCACAGTTCCGCTTCTCGGCCACAACTTACTTCCGCTCGCTACGATTTTCTCAGACGTTCGTGCCGCTAATTTTTTCACTCGATATGGGGCTTGGGCGCCACGCCGCCGCCGGCCGCCGTGGCCGTGCGCAAGGTGGGCGTGTTCATGCTTTCCAGGTGATTGCGCAACCATTTGTGGGCGGGGCTGCGCGCGTCGCGCTCGTGCCACAGCATGTCCAGGTGGACGGCCGGCAAGGTCAATGGCAAATCCTTGTACAGCAAGGACTCCGTCATGCCCGTCGAGGCGATCAGATGGCGCGGCAAGACGGTGATCAGGTCGGAATTGGCGACGACTCTGCCTGCCGTGAAGAACTGGTTGACCGTCAGCAAGATGCGCCGTTCGCGGTGGATCTGCGACAGCGCTTCGTCGATCAAGCCATGCGCGCGGCCGGAAAAGCTCACCAATAAATGGTTCGCCGCGCAATAGTTATCCAAGGTCAATTCCTTGTCGGCCAGCGGATGGCCGCGCCGCATCACGCACACATACTTGCCCGAATACAGGCGCTCATGGCGGATGGGCGAACCCGTTTCGCTCGACAGTTGCGCCGCCACGCCGGGAAAGAAACCCACGGCCAGGTCGATATCGCCGCGCAGCAGCATGGGACGCGGTTCGCGCGTGGTCAGCGGCATCATGCGCACGTTGACGCCCGGTGCTTCCCGTTCGATCGAGCGCATCAGGGAGGGCAGCCAGAAGGCGGCTGTCGCATCGGCCATGGCCATGCGGAACGTGGCGTGGGTCTTCGACACGTCGAAGGTTTCCGGCGTGACGGCCGCTTCCAGGCTGGCCAGGGCCGAGCGCACGGATGGCCACAGCGCTTCGGCGCGGGGCGTGGGTTTGACGCCATATGCCGTGCGGATCAGCAATTCGTCACCGAGGCTCTCGCGCAGGCGTTTGATGGCGTTCGATACCGCCGGCTGCGTCATCGCCAGGTGGCCGGCTGCGCGCGTCAGGTTTTGTTCCGTCATGACGGCGTCGAAAACACGCAGCAAGTTCAGATCCAGCGTCAGAAAACTCATGGAAAGCCCAAGATAAAAGTTGAATTGATTACTTGAGAGTGTAAACCGCGCCGGACGCGAATATTTTCACTCGTCAAAAAATATTACCGTTTTCCATTCACGATTCATATAATTGGTATCAAGAAATGGAATTAGATTTATATGTTGCACTGCACTATAGTACTGGCAAATTCTATAATGCACTGGAACAGTATGTCTACCTTCGCCTCCGCCCTGTACGCAGTATCCGCACCCGTGCTGGAAATTTCCCTGCTCAACGCCCTGCAACTCGTGCTGGTGATCGTCGCCGTGGGCGCCTTCGCCCTGCTGTTCAAGCCTTTGCTGGTGGGCATCGCGCGCGCCATGGTGCTGGTGGTGCGTCCCAAGCTGAGCCGAGAAGAGCGCCTGGCGCGCCAGCAGATGCGTCAAGCGCAAGCCTTGCAACGCACCCTGGGCAAGATGGATGGCGTGTCGCCCAGCAATGCCGCTGAATTGCGCGCCCTGTCGACGCGCGCCTGAGATCGCCTGTTGCAGCATGACAAGCCGGCCTGCGCCGGCTTTTTTTACGCCCGCGTTTTGCTTCAGGCCGCTTTAGGCCATATCGCCCAGCAAATGGGCGCGCAGCAAGCTGTCGGCCGGATGGGCGCCGATCCAGATTTTCAGCAGCGCATTGTAAAAAGCCAGGTCGGGCACCGTGTCGCCCACCTGCTTGCCGTTCAGCTTGCACAACGTTCCCTCTTCCGGCAGCCAGTCCACGGTCAGGATATCGCCTTTTTTCAGGCCGGGCACCATGGCGAACATGGCGCCGAACTGCATCGTCTGGCTCAGCAGGCGCGTGCGGTCGGCCGGATCGGAGCTGCGCTTCAAGCCCTGCATGAAGGCGTGACCCAGCTCGTCGGAAGTGATGTCGCGCAACATGACGATTTCCAGACGGCGCGGCCCGGGCAGGGCCAGGATGTCGGCCAGCTGGGTTTTCTTTTCCGGCAGGTACAGCGCAATCGTGTAGATCTTGAAGATGACCTTGTAGCGCACGCCAGCGCCGTTGAGTCTTAATTCGCGGCTGGCCAGCTGCACGGTCTCGTCCAGTTTGACGCCGCCTACCTCGACGGCCAGCCCCGCTTGCGCCAGGCCGGCGCACAGGCAGGCACAAGCCAGGGAGCGGCCCAAACGGGATGTGCTGATTTGCATCTTCTACCTCCGTGGAAACCATGTGCTGTGGATAAGTCAGCACACAGTGTAGAACAGTTGGCAGAAGCTGGCGCCACGCAGAAGTGGCCCAGAAGTGGCCCAGAAGTGGCGCGGGAGAAAAACTTAGGTTTTTGCGGCGGGAAGTTCCGCCTGCAGGCGTTCGTACTTGGCCATCAGCTGTTCCGGCGTTTCGCGCCAGGCGGGATTGAAGGGGATGCAGCTGACGGGGCACACTTGCTGGCATTGCGGCTCGTCAAAGTGGCCCACGCATTCGGTGCACTTGTTGGGATCGATTTCGTAGATTTCCGCGCCCATGTAGATCGCGTCATTCGGGCACTCGGGCTCGCAAATATCGCAATTGATGCATTCGTCGGTGATCAGTAATGCCATGATTTCACTCTTACTTATTGCGATGATGCAGCGTTGGCGGCAATCTTGTTTTGCAGCCAGCGGTTCACCGAGGGGAAGACAAACTTGGAGACGTCGCCGCCCAGCGCCGCGATTTCGCGCACGATGGTGCCCGAAATGAACTGGTACTGGTCGGACGGTGTCAGGAACATGGTTTCGACATCGGGCAGCAGGTAGCGGTTCATGCCCGCCATCTGGAATTCGTATTCGAAGTCGGAGACGGCGCGCAAGCCGCGCACGATGACGCGCGCTTCATGCTTGCGCACGAAATCCTTGAGCAGGCCGGAAAAGCTTTCCACTTGCACATTCGGATAGTGACCGAGCACTTCGTTGGCGATTTCCAGGCGTTCGTCGAGCGAGAAAAACGGTTGCTTGTTCTTGCTGTCGGCCACACCGACGATCAGCTTGTCAAACAGACCTGATGCGCGGCGCACCAAATCTTCATGACCGCGCGTGAGCGGATCGAATGTTCCTGGATAAACGGCTACAACCATTGCGGCTCCCTGATGATGCACCAATATAGACGCGCATTATGCCTGAAATTGGTGACCAACTTGGTGCTGCGCCGCGGTCCAGGGAGCCTTTTTGCCTCATTTATAGGCAGATTCAGGCAGTTGCCGTCACTTTGTTGTAAGTTAGCAAATGATAATAAACGGTGCCCGCCTTGTCGGCACGGATGACTTCCCACGGCGCCATCCACTCGGGTTTGTCCAGTTCGCTGGCTTCATCGAAGACCAGCGGCAAGCCCGATTCCGCGTAGACCATGCCGCCTTCCTTGAGCAGGTTGGCGCACAAGGGCAGCACTTTGGCCAGGAAATCCTGCTGGTAGGGCGGGTCGAGGAAGATCAGGTCGAAACGCTGGCCGCGCGATGCCAGGCCTTGCGCCGTCAGCAGGGCGTCGCCGCGCAGCAGTTGCACATTCTCGGCGCGCAATTTCACCTTGTTTTCTTCCAGCTGGCGGATCACGGGCGTGTGCGTGTCGACCATGGTGACGGACGCCGCGCCGCGGCTGGCCGCCTCGAAGCCCAGTGCGCCGCTGCCGGCGAACAGGTCCAGCACCTGGGCGTTGGACCAGTCGCCGTCGCGCAAGTGATTGATCCAGTTGAATACGGTTTCACGTACGCGATCCGGTGTCGGGCGCAGTCCCAGTGCCTGTAAAACAGGCAACACGGAACGCTTCCACTGGCCGCCGATGATGCGCACCTGGTTCGGTGGCGGCGCGTGGTGGACGGGGACTTTGGCGGGTTTTTTAATCTTTTTTTGCATGGGGATTTCTTCAATTCGGTGGCGGCCACTATAGCATATGGCCCCACCTCCCCTGCTGGCGCTGCCTGTCTATTTGGCTTGTGTGGCCAGGGAATTGAAATCGTCGATCCAGCCCTGCATGCGCTTGACGGCGTGGGCTTTTTGCGCCGGCGTGGCGATCTTGATCACCGTCAAGACCATCTGCGCCGTGCTGCTTTCGTAGGCATCGAAGAAGGCCTTGCGTTCGGAATGTTCGAGGCGCTCGAAACTGTCCTTGATCAATGTCGTGATCAAGGTCGCGGCCACTTCCTTGCCGAGTTTTTCTTGGTGGACTTTCTTGACCAGGTTCAATACGTTCTGCTGGCGCCGCATGCGTTCGTCGAGCCAGATCTCATTGTTCAGCGGACGCGCGTCGGATGCCTTGCGGATGATCGCTTCCTGCTCGCTGCTGAAGCTGCCGAACCACAGTTCGAATTGCTCCATGGCTTTTTTGTAGCGCAGTTTCTGGCGCTTCTCCTGGTCGCCGCTCAGGTATTTCTTGCGGTAATCGTCATTGTTCGACTTGAACTTCTTTTCCATCTGCGCGATCTGCTCGGGCTTGAGCGAGCGCGCCAGGTCAGCCAGTTCGGGCGCCGCCTTCAGCAGCAACGCCTGGGTGCGCTGCTTGATCTCGCTGTAGTCGGCCATCAGGTCTGCCTGCGTGATATTGCCTTGCAGCTGCTTCTGGCCCGTGCGCAGGATGTCCACGTAATCCTTCAATTGCGTCTTGCGGTGCCAGTCGAACAGCTTGTCGATGTCGTCGCGCACCCAGCCTTTCTGGTCGCGGTCCAGGTCGACATACGCATTCAGCCACCAGTACAGCACGGTATCGCCATTGTTGTAGGCCAGGCGCAAGCCGCTGCAGCCGGCCATGACGACGAGCATGAGGGCCAGCACGGCATAGGTAAACCGGTTGAAGTGCGTGGAAGTGGGGGCCTGCGTGTTAAACTTTTTCATATTCTTAACTTATAAAAGATGGTCTATGAACGTTGTCATTCTCGCTGCCGGTATGGGCAAACGCATGCAGTCGGCACTGCCCAAGGTATTGCACCCGTTGGCGGGCAAACCGCTGTTGTCGCACGTCATCGACACGGCGCTCGGCCTGGCGCCGTCCCGATTATGCGTGATTTACGGGCATGGGGGCGCTGCGGTGCTGAAGTTGCTCGACGGCTACAAGGTGAACCATGCCCTGGCGATCGATGCCGCCGAGCAAACGCAGCAGCTGGGCACCGGTCATGCGGTGCAGCAAGCTGTGTCCTTGCTCGATGACAGCGTGCCGACCCTGATCCTGTATGGCGACGTGCCGCTGACCAGCGCCGCTTCCCTGCAGCAACTGGTGCAGGCGGCCGGCAAGGACAAGCTGGCCATCTTGACCGTGGAACAGGACGATCCCTTCGGCCTGGGCCGCATCGTGCGCGAGCACGGCGCCATCGTGCGCATCGTCGAGGAAAAGGATGCCACGCCAGAACAGCGCGCCATCCGCGAGATCAACAGCGGCATCATGGTCGCGCCCACCGTGCAGCTCAAACAATGGTTGTCGGCCTTGTCGAACGACAATGCGCAGGGGGAATACTATCTGACCGATATCGTCGCGCAAGCCGTCGCCGATGGCGTGGCCGTCACCTCGGCCCACCCGGCCGCCGTGTGGGAAGTGGCGGGCGTCAACAGCAAGGTGCAACTGGCGCAGCTGGAACGCATTCACCAGAACAATATCGCGCAAGCGCTGCTGGAACGTGGCGTGACTTTGCTGGACCCGGCCCGCATCGACGTGCGCGGCGAACTCATTTGCGGCCGCGATGTCACCATCGACGTCGGCTGTGTGTTCGAAGGCCGAGTCGAACTGGGCGATGGCGTGCGCGTGGGCGCCAACAACGTCTTCATCAACGCCAAGGTGGCCGCTGGCGCATACATCAAGCCGTTTTGCCATATCGAGGACGCCGTCGTCGGTGCCGCTTCCATCATCGGCCCCTACGCGCGCCTGCGCCCCGGCACGGTCCTGGCGGAAGACGTGCATATCGGTAACTTCGTCGAAGTGAAAAACAGCCAGATCGCCGCGCACAGCAAGGCCAACCACCTGGCCTACATCGGCGACGCCACCATCGGCTCGAAGGTCAACATCGGCGCCGGCACGATCACCTGCAACTACGATGGCGTGAATAAATTCCGCACGGTGATTGAAGACGACGCCTTTATCGGCAGCGACAGCCAGCTGATCGCGCCCGTCACCGTCGGCAAGGGCGCCACGCTGGGCGCCGGCACGACCTTGTCGAAAGATGCGCCGGCCGGCAAGCTGACGGTCTCGCGCGCACGGCAAGTGACCATCGACGGCTGGACGCGCCCCGTGAAAATCAAGAAGTAAGCGCAACGTTCCATTTTGCACCCAGGCAGGCCGCGCGGCCTGCCTTTTTTATTTGTGGATAACTATGTGGGTAAGCCGCTGCACAAGTAGCGGATAAGCCTGTGTGCAAGCCCGTGCATAAGCTGTTGGCAAGTTTCTTCCTGCTGCCTGGCATGCGCCTGTCGCTGCCTTTTCCTTCGATTGCCGCTCGCCGCCGGCACCGTCGCGGCGCTTATCCCCGCATTGTGGATAAGTCTGTGCGTAAGGCTGCGGATAAGCGCTGGATAGTCTGGGTACAAGTGGGGATAACTGTCTTCTTGCCACCGGCTTGCCTATGGTTGCTGTGGGTAAGCCTGTGGACAAGCGCGTGAACAGGCGGTGGATAGTATGTGTGCAAGTACTGCCATCGATCAGGGCAGGCCTGGCCCGGCACCGGGATACACGGCGTTGCGCTGGTCCAGGTGTTGCAGGCGCAGCAGAAGGGAAGAATGTGAAGTTGGACAAACCTCAGCGATTCCCGGCTGATTCAGTCGGGAATGCCGGGGCAATCAGGCGGGCAGGCGCAGGGCGAAGCTGATGGTGCCGTTGTTGCCGGCGCTGTCGAGGGTGACCTGGCCGCCGTGCAATTCGGCGATGCGCTGTACCAGGTATAGGCCCAATCCTGCGCCAGGCTTGTGCTGGGCGATGCGGCCGCGGAAGTATTTCTGGAACAGGCGCGGGATTTCATCGGCAGGCAGGGGCTCGCCCGCATTGCTGACGACGATTTGCACGCCGCCGTCATCGAGCGTGGCGGCTTGCACGCGAATCGCCTGGGTCTGCGGCGCATGCCGGTCAGCATTGCTGAGCAGGTTGCGCAGGGCCACGCGCAGCAGGCTGGCATCGGCCACGACGCTGTCGGGCAGCGCCTGCACGCTGGTATCGATGCGGCCGTCGGGCCATTCGGCCAGCAGGGCGTGCAGCAGGGCGCGCAAGTCGCATGGCTGGGGACGGAACGTCGCCGCGCTCGTTTCCATGCGGTCTGCGCTCAGGTATTCATCCACCAGTGCCGTCATGCGGCCGCTCGCTTCGCGCAAGTTCTGGCAGCGCTGCAGGGTTTTTTCGCGTGGCGCCTCCGTGTTGCGGGCAATCTGCTGGGCCGTGGTGTTGATGATGGCCAGCGGCGTGTGAAATTCATGCGACACCATGGCAACGAAATCCTGCTGTTCTTCGCGCGTGCGGGTTTCCACTTCCAGGGCGGCACGCAATTCGCCTTCGAGTGCGGCGCGCCGGCCTATTTCCTGTTGCAGCGCCAGCGTGCGCCGCGCCACCTGCTCTTCCAGCCGTTCATTCAGGGCGCGCACGGCACGCACGGCCTCGGCCTGTGCCCTGTCCTTGGCGCGGCGCAATTCCGCGTAGCGGCGGTTGAGGCGCAGGCTCATCAGCATCATGTGGACAAAGGCGCCCAGGGTGGCTGCATGGTTGGTCCAGAAATTCGGCGGCACGATCGCCATGTTGCGCAGGAAGCTGATGATGACACCGGCATAGAAGATGCCGAAAATGAACAGAAAGGCATGCGCCGGGCGATGGCCGCGCAGCGCCAGCCAGCTGGCCAGGCCGATGAACAGCACGATCAGCGGCAAGGCCGTCATTTGCACCACCAGCACGCCTGCGGCATAGTCGCCGCCCAGCACCAGCAGCGCCCCGAACAGGGCGGCGGCGGCCGTGATGCCCACCACGGCACGGCTGAAACGGGGATACAGGGCGGGCAGCTCCAGCTGCAAGGTGGAAAAACGCGCGCCGACGGCAATCGACATGGCCATCGATACGCCCAGCATGGGGTCGGACAAGCCGTTCGGCATGGCGAAGATTTGCTGGGGAATGGCGATCGTCAGCGCTTCCGTGGTGGCATTCGTCAACACATACAGCAGGTACCAGCCGCTGTGGGCTTCGCGTGTCATGCGCCAGAAAAAGATATGGAACAGGATCAGCAGCAAATAACTGCCGAACTGCAAGCCGTAATACAGGTATTCGCGGCGCGAGGCGTTGTCGAAGGCATCGCTGGGCAGCAAGGTCAGCTCCGTCGACATGGCTTTCTTGCTCTGCATGCGCACCAGCCAGCGCTGCGGCTGACCGGGTTGCAACTGCACGGGAAACACCACCTGGCGCGCATCGATGGGCCAGGCGTCGCGGATCACGTCGGCGCCCGCTTCTTGCCGCAGCCAGTGTCCGGCCTGGTCCTGGCGATACAGGCGCACGTCATCGAGCACGGCGTTGCTAAAGCGCAATACCCATTCATCGGGCGACTGCGCCGCGCGCGTCACCTCCAGGCGCAGCCAGATGGCGTCCTGCGTATAGCCGGCACTGACGGCGCCAGGCAGGGGGCGCCAGCCGGGCGCGGCCAGTGCGGCCTGCGGACCCAGCTGGCCGAAGGGGTCGCGCAGCATCTGCATGTGGCCGCTGGTCGACACGGGCTGACCGCTGGCTGGCAGCAGCAGTGGCGCCGATACGGGCGCGGCCGCCCCGGCCAGCGCTTGCAGGGTGGTGAACAACAGGACAATGGCGAGCAGGATTTTCATGGCGCAGGAGCTTACCATGCGGGGCCTGACGCCCCTGCGGCTTGCCATTACCTGCCCAAGCGCGCCGACCTGGATGAACTGGCGGCCACCCGGAGCGCGCTGGCGCGGCGCCTGCCACGGCCTGGGTGCTGGCACTGGGGCCGCGCCGCCTGCCGCCGCCCGGAGGCGACGCCATTGCGCTGTCGCAACAGGATGTGACGGTGCTGCACGTCCTGATGGCCAAACCGGAGCGTATCGTCAGCCGCCAGCAGATCGTCCAGTCGCTGGGCGAGAATTTCCGCTTGTTCCCTCTGCGCGCGGCTGTGGATAAGCCTGTCGATAAGTGCTGCAAAAGCCTGTTGGCAAGCTGTGGGAAAGCGGTGCAAAAGTCAGCGTGGCAATGCCTCACGCGTGGGTATGCATGAGTGGTAACACGCTTGCCGGGGCACGGCCTCATCCAGTCTGAGGATGGCTGGAGAAAAATCGTCCTTCCATCGCTCGCAGCGCCTGGCCTGCTTGTGTATAAGCCTGTGTAAAAGTGCCGTATAAACGGTGCGCAAGACGCGTATAAGCATGTGGGCAAGCGGTGGATAATCGGCGCCTGGCAAATCAGACGGCGATGCGCGTCTCGAACTTGCTGCGAAACGTGGAAAAGTAGCTTTTCACGTTGCGCACATTCGCATGCGCGGCAAACAGGCGGTGCGCCAGCGCGTGATACGCGGGCATGTCGGCCACCTGTACCATCAGCACGAAGTCCGGCCCCGGCGAGACGCGGTAGCATTGCAGCACCGCCGCTTCTTGCGCCACCAACTCTTCGAATTCCGCCATGCGTTCCGCCGCCTGCACGTCGAGCGTGATTTCCACGATGGCCGTCAGGCGCGCACCGACCAGTTGCGGCGCGACGATGGCCACTTGCCGCTCGATGACGCCGCTTTCCCGTAAATGTTTGACGCGCCGCAAGCACGTGGGCGCCGAGACGTGTACCGCTTGCGCCAGCTCACTGTTGGTTTGCGATGCATCAATTTGCAAGGCGTTCAGGATGCGACGATCGATCTCGTCGAGGGTAATGTTGTGTTCGCTCATGATTTTGATGAATTGGAAAATATATCGAGTATAAATGAAATAATATTTCACCGAAAAATAGTCGTGAAATATTCAGTCAAAAATATACGTATTTAGAAAGCATATTTCATGCACTCTGCATTAGCATGCGTGCATTGATGAATTTTTAGACAGAGGTTTCCATGTGCGGCATCGTCGGCGCGGTAGCGCAACGTAATATCACTCCCATCCTGCTCGAAGGCTTGAAGCGCCTGGAATACCGTGGCTACGATTCCTGCGGTATCGCCCTGCACGCCGATGGCCGTTTGCAGCGTTCGCGCTCCACTTCGCGCGTGGCCGAACTGGAAAAGCAGATCGCCGAAGAAGGCTTTAGCGGTTTTACGGGCATCGCCCACACGCGCTGGGCCACGCATGGCGCCCCTGTCAACTTCAATGCCCACCCGCACTTTTCCCCAACGGAAGAGAACGCCCGCGTGGCGCTGGTGCATAACGGCATCATCGAAAACCACGACGAACTGCGTGCCGAACTGACGGCCTTGGGTTACGTCTTCCAGAGCCAGACGGATACGGAAGTGATCGCCCACCTGGTCGAGCACATGTACAACGGCGACCTGTTCGAGACCGTGCAGCAGGCCGTGAAACGTCTCGACGGCGCGTATGCGATCGCCGTCTTCTGCCGCGACGAACCGCACCGCGTGGTGGCCGCGCGCCAGGGCTCGCCCCTGATCGTCGGCCTGGGCAATGGTGAAAACTTTGTCGCCTCCGACGCCATGGCGCTGGCCGGCACGACGGACCAGATCATCTACCTGGAAGAAGGCGACGTGGTCGACCTGCAACTGTCGCGCTGCTGGATCGTCGACGTCGATGGCAAGCCTGTCGAGCGCGAAGTGAAAACTGTGCATGCGCACACGGGTGCGGCCGAGCTGGGCCCGTATCGCCACTACATGCAGAAGGAAATTTTTGAACAGCCGCGCGCCATCGGCGACACGCTCGAAGGCGTGACGGCCATCATGCCGGAACTGTTCGGCGACAAGGCCTATGCCATCTTCAAGCAGATCGACCGCGTGCTGATCCTCGCCTGCGGCACCAGCTCGTATGCGGGCATGACGGCCAAGTACTGGATCGAGGCGATTGCCAAAGTGCCCGTCAGCGTGGAAGTGGCCAGCGAATACCGCTACCGCGACAGCGTGCCGCACCCGAACACGCTGGTGGTGACGATTTCGCAAAGCGGCGAGACGGCTGATACCCTGGCCGCCCTGAAACATGCGCGCAGCCTGGGCATGCATCACACCTTGACCATCTGCAACGTGGCCACCAGCGCCATGGTGCGCGAATGCGCGCTGGCCTACATCACGCGCGCCGGCGTGGAAGTGGGCGTGGCGTCCACCAAGGCGTTTACGACGCAGCTGGCGGGCCTTTTCCTGCTGACCCTGTGCCTGGCGCAAGTCAATGGCCGTCTGTCTGAAGAGCAGGAAGCGGCGCACCTGACAGCCATGCGTCACCTGCCCGTCGCCATCGCGTCCGTGCTGGCGCTGGAACCGCAGATCATCGCCTGGTCCGAGGAATTCGCGCGCAAGGAAAACGCCCTCTTCCTGGGCCGCGGCATGCACTATCCGATCGCCCTGGAAGGCGCGTTAAAGCTGAAGGAAATCTCGTACATCCACGCCGAAGCGTATCCGGCCGGCGAACTGAAGCACGGCCCGCTGGCCCTGGTGACGAATGAAATGCCGGTCGTCACCATCGCGCCGAACGACGCCCTGATCGAAAAGCTCAAATCGAACATGCAGGAAGTGCGCGCCCGTGGCGGCCAGCTGTACGTCTTCGCCGACGTGGATTCCCGCATCAGCTCCGGCGAAGGCCTGCACGTGATCCGCCTGCCCGAGCACTACGGCGACCTGTCGCCGATCCTGCACGTGGTGGCGCTGCAATTGCTCGCGTACCACACGGCACTGGCGCGCGGCACGGATGTGGACAAGCCACGCAATCTGGCGAAGTCGGTGACGGTGGAGTAAGCCTCACATGGGAGGACGCCAGGATTGACAATCCTGGTGCCGGTGCTTCGATTGTGCCCCGGGCCAGCAAGAGTAAACGCCACCTCCGGGTGGCGTTGTCGTTTCCTGGACACGTAGTCCTCGTGCCCGGTCTGTCTCCCGTGCTGTCACTGCAGGCATCAGGGTTCGCAGGGCAGTGCCAGCTAACGCGAGGTTGGCAAGGCGCTTAGCTTTCTTGCGCCATGGCAGGCTGGCGCGCCAGTTCGATGAAGGCCCGCACGTAGTCGATGGCGGTGTCCGTCTCGCGTGCGCCCAGGAAGATTTGCTTGGCGATGCCGCGCGCGCCCAGGCGCACCGGCACCACGTCCATCTTGGCTGCGTATTCTTCGACCAGCCAGCGCGGCAGGGCGGCCACGCCGCGGCCGCTGGCCACCATCTGCAGCATGATGTCGGTCGTTTCAATGGCTTTGTGGCGCTTGGGCGTGACACCGGCCGGCAAGAGGAATTGATTGTAAATATCCAGGCGCTCGATGTCCACGGGGTAGCTGATGAGCACTTCCTGGGTCAGCTGCTGCGGCTGCACATACGCCGCCGACGCCAGGGCATGCCCCTTGGCCACGACCAGCACCTGCTCGTAGTCGAACACGGGTTCGAATGTCAGCCCCGGCTTGTACAGCGGGTCGGGCGTGACCAGCAGGTCGATCTCGTAGCCGAACAGCGCGCCGATCCCGCCGAACTGGAACTTCTGCTTGACGTCCACATCCACATCGGGCCAGGCGGCCAGATACGGGGAAACTATTTTGAGCAGCCACTGGTAGCAAGGGTGGCATTCCATGCCGATGCGCAACGCACCGCGCTCGCCCTGCGCAAACTGGCCCAGGCGCTCTTCGGCCAGGTCCAGTTGCGGCAGCACCCGGTTCGCCACCGCCAGCAAGTACTGGCCGGCCTGCGTCAGACGCAGGTTGCGCCCTTCGCGCAGCCAGACGTCGGTGCCCAGTTGCTGCTCCAGCTTCTTCATGCTGTGGCTCAGGGCCGACTGGGTCAGGTGCAGCACGCCTGCGGCGGCCGTCAACGACCCTTGTTTTTCGACCTGCTGGACGATGCTGAGGTGGATGCGTTCAAGCATTTGAATGAGCCAAGTTCATGGATGTATGAAATAAGACCATTATACTTCATGGGTTTCCGCCGCTATCATCGATCCTCTTGCTGTTGGCATTCTTCGCCCTCGCGCATCACTCCCTATGAAAGCAAACATGACACGTCCATTGCGTTTAGTCGCCGTTTCCGGCGGGCTGCAACGCCCTTCCAAGGCGGCAGCCCTGGCAGAGCACCTGATGGACCTGATCGCCGATGAAGTGCTGTGCGAACAGCGCCTGGTCGAACTGGGCCAGCTCGCACCGCAACTCGCGGGCGCGACCTGGCGCTCCCACCTGCCCGACACGGTGGAGCGGGAACTTGCGGCGGTCGAGCAAGCCGACATCCTGGTGGTGGCCACACCGGTGTATCGCGGCGCGTACACGGGACTGTTCAAGCACTTCTTCGACTTCATTGATCAGGATGCCCTGATCGACAAGCCCGTCTTGCTGGCGGCCACCGGCGGCAGCGAGCGCCATGCCCTGATGATCGACCACCAGTTGCGGCCGCTGTTCAGCTTTTTCCAGGCACGCACCTTGCCGCTGGGCGTCTACGCGACCGACCAGGATTTCCTCGACTACCGTCTGCACAACGCGGCCCTGATCCAGCGCGCCACGCTGGCGGTCCAACGGGCATTGCCCTTGGTCGGCCTGACGCGCCATGCGCAATCTGCCACCGCTGAAGAGCTGGTCTCGGCCTGATACGCATCCGCACGGTCACCAGGCAAGCAACACATTCATCTTTTCGCAGCAAACAGGACACCAGATCACCATGAGCCAAGATTTTGCATTCAGCATCAAGAGCATTGTTTTCGATGAAAACTATCACCCATCGGACAATACGCGCCTGACGACCAACTTTGCCAATCTGGCCAGGGGCGAGCGTCGCCAGGAGAACTTGCGCAACACCCTGAAAATGATCGACAGCCGCTTCAACAACCTGGCCCATTGGGACAACCCGAAGGCAGACCGCTACGCCGTCGAACTTGAAATCATTTCCGTCGCGTTGAATATCGATGCCGCAGGCGGGAATATTCCACTGATCGAGATATTGAAGCCGAATATCCTCGATAAAAAAACCGGAGAGCGCATCGACGGCATCGCCGGCAATAACTTCTCTTCCTACGTGCGCGATTACGACTTCAGCGTGCTGCTGCCAGAGCACAACGATAATCAATCCACATTCAGCACGCCAGAGAACTTTGGCGATTTTCATGGCAGGCTGTTCAAGCACTTTGTCAAATCAGATGCCTACAAAGCGCGCTTCAGCAAGGCGCCGGTGATCTGCCTCAGCGCCTCGAGCAGCAAGACCTATCAGCGCACTGAAAACCAGCACCCCATCCTGGGCGTTGAGTATCAACAAAATGAGTTCTCCTCGACGGATGACTATTTCGAGAAAATGGGGATGCAGGTGCGCTATTTCATGCCGCCAAACAGTGCGGCACCGCTGGCGTTTTATTTTATCGGCGACCTGCTGGGCGACTACAGCAATCTTGAGCTGATCGGCACCATCAGCACGATGGAAACGTTCCAGAAGATCTACCGGCCCGAGATTTACAACGCCAATTCTGCGGCGGGAAGACTCTATCAGCCCAGCCTGAAGAACCAGGATTATTCGTTGACGCAAATTGTCTATGACCGGGAAGAGCGCAGCCAGTTGGCTGTCAAGCAGGGCAAATATACGGAAGAGCATTTCATCAAGCCCTACAAGCATGTTCTTGAACAATGGGCTGCGACCACGCTCGCTGCTTAATCAACATACACGACATTACTGATCATGAAAAAATTATTGCCTACATCCACTGCCGGCAGCTTGCCCAAACCTTCCTGGCTGGCGCAGCCTGAAAAACTCTGGTCGCCGTGGAAATTGCAGGACGAGGAATTGATTGAGGGCAAACAAGATGCCTTACGTTTGTCCCTGCAGGAACAGCAGCAGGCAGGCATCGATATCGTCAGCGATGGCGAGCAGACCCGCCAGCATTTCGTCACCACGTTCATCGAGCATCTGAGCGGCGTTGATTTTGACAAGCGCGAGACCGTCAGAATTCGTGACCGCTACGATGCGAGCGTGCCGACCGTCGTGGGCGCCGTGAGCCGTACCAAGCCGGTGTTTGTGGAAGACGCCAAATTCCTGCGCCAGCAAACCACGCAGCCGATCAAATGGGCTCTGCCGGGTCCGATGACGATGATCGACACGCTGTATGACAGCCACTATAAAAGCCGCGAAAAGCTGGCCTGGGAATTTGCCAAGATCCTCAATCAGGAAGCCAGGGAACTGGAGGCGGCCGGCGTCGACATCATCCAGTTTGACGAACCCGCATTCAATGTGTTCTTTGATGAAGTCAATGATTGGGGAATCGCCACGCTGGAGCGCGCGATCGAAGGGCTCAAATGCGAAACGGCCGTGCACATTTGCTATGGCTACGGCATCAAGGCCAATACCGACTGGAAAAATACGCTGGGCTCCGAGTGGCGCCAATATGAAGAATCGTTCCCCAAGCTGCAGCAATCGAATATCGACATCATCTCGCTGGAATGCCACAACTCGCGTGTGCCGATCGACCTGATTGAACTCATACGTGGCAAAAAAGTGATGGTCGGGGCCATCGACGTGGCATCCAATACCATTGAAACGCCGCAGGAAGTTGCCGACACCCTGCGCAAAGCGCTGCGATTTGTCGATGCCGACAAGCTCTACCCGAGCACCAACTGTGGCATGGCGCCCTTGTCGCGTCAGGTGGCAAGAGGCAAATTGCATGCGCTCAGCGCAGGCGCGGACATCATCCGAAGAGAAATCTCCTAGCAGGCGGGTGACATACCGAGCAGGTGCGTTTTGCCTTGCCGTACTGAGCACAGTGTGTACAACTTTATTGATAATCACATCAGGTGCACGATGCAAGTGTGTACCTGGCCCTGCGGGGAAACCCCGCAGGGCATTGCGCCAGACGATGAAAATATCCGCAAATGAGTTTGCCACCAATTAAATCTTGCCCCGAACATTAAACCTTCTTCAGCTCCATTTAGCGCTTATCCGTGCTGGCTCCCATGACCATGTTCTCTGCCTCGGGACGGCCGCTAATCTCCTCAATCCCTTTCTTAATCACCGCAGCCAGTCGCATCGATTGCTGACGCTCTGCAGTGGCGAGAAACGATGGCATTAGTTCGCGCGGTACCTGTCCATGTTGCAGAGCCAGTTCGTAGAAGGATATCCGCTGCGCTTCAGTGAGCGTTTGTTTCTCAAGGCAACAATCTGTGGATACTATCGCCTGCAGCGCCCACATCCCGAATACTTCACCGCTATCAATCGCCGTTCGCGCAACCTGTATGGCGCCATTTTCAACGGCCCAGGAAATTGCCCGGCAAGGCTGTTCGCCTTGGCGCGCAAGCTGTTCCTTTAGCCTTTTTTGCAGTTTGATGGTGAACGCCAATCCTTGCAGACTTGCTTTTTCTGCAGCCACGCATACGGCCTTGTTGGGAAAATCGGATGCATTTGCATTGACCGCCTCCAGGAAAACTATCTCTGCATTGCGGTATTCCCCCTTGTTGACCATGAAGAGGTAGGAACCTGCCGCACGCTCAAATGCCACCTCGCGCTTGCGAGCGGCACTTTCAAAATCCTTGGGGCCAAAGATGGCCCAAACAGAGCATCCCGCGAAAGCCAGCAGGCCAAGTAGCATCAGCTTCCAGAATACCTCTCCCCGGGTTCTTGCAATCAATATCAAATTCACCAATAGCGTTGTCAACCAGATAGCGGGCGCCACGGTAAAGATCAGGAACATGCCTGTGTAATGATCTTTCAATTGGAACGGGAGGATATATCCAGCGATGAATGCAGCAATCAAGGACAGCCAGAAGTAAGCTTGCAGACCGACAGCATTGCGCATATTTGCTCCCATAGTGAGACTTTTTTCGTTCGCTGGTGAGGTGATCTCTGTCGCTCTGACATCTAACGTTCCCGTTATCGTTATCGTTTGATCCGGATCTAATGAATTTAGATGTCCCCTACCAGCCAATGGCGGCAGCCGAACGGGCTTGCTGCAAATCCGCGCGTAGCGCTTTTAACTGTGTTTCAGAAACGTCGATACGCTCGATTCCGGCGAGAGTGACGCGCCAAGCATGGCGACGGTCGAAGACAATCGAACCATCTGGTTCTTGCACTGTGACACCAGGTGGAGCATCTTCACTGGACCAGTAAGCAATGACATTGATGGTTGCCGGATCGGCGCCTTTAATTTTTTGGCCGCCGTAATACGCTGCATGATTGTCTGCAGCTAACTCTTCCAACCCACCCGACGATATGGCAAGGCCATCCTTTCTAAGTACCAGCAATTCGTGAAACGTCGCTGCATCAGCACCTGGGATAGGCTGATCCCTGTGCAAGACCCAGGTGCCATCGGTATGGAAACTCGTGTAGTGCATCGATGTTTTTGGTGGGACGGGTTTTATTTTTTCAAAATCGAGAGGTGGAGTCAGTGACAGGCGGCGCCCGTGTACGAACTGGTTCGTGCCATCGCTGAGAAAGGAATCGTTGCCGGGAAGGGCCGCCAGCGTTTCAAAGTCGACGGGGCCATCAATATATTTTTGAAACAGGAGCAACTCTGACACACGTGGCCGTAACAGCTCACCAGGTATTCTCTGCACAACACGGTGGACGCGGTAGATCGAATTTCCAAACTGCGTATAGTTCAGGCCGCCGAACGAACGCGTATGCAGCGTAGCCGGACAGCTACTGAAAAGACCCTCGATAAGACGGTTGTCTTCGTCAACCCAGCTAACCGTGCATGTTTTAACCGGATTCATCATTCGGCCAGCTGCCGCCAGGAACGCCAGCATGAGCACAATGCCCAAGCCAACAATGAACTTTGATATATTTTGCCAAATCACTGTGCCAGGGTACTGATCTTGATATTCTGGATGGTAATCGCTGCTTTTTCTCTGGCGCACACTTCTCTATCACTGGTGCTTTTTTCCATGGATGCACTCACTCGTTCGAGCAAGGTGGGAGCTTGTCTGTAGCATATGAGTTCGCTGAGCATGTCCATATCCGCAGCTTACTGGATGCTGAAAGCCGGTAATTTGACATCCGTCATGAACACTGATGACGGCATAAACCGCCTTTTGCCTAAGCCAGCCGCACCAGCATCCCCCGCAAGCGCTCCGCCATGCGTGCCCGCAAGGCTGCGTTCAGCAGCGGCGCCACTTGCGCAAAAGCGTCCGCGATGCGCACCAGCAAGGCATCGAGATATTCCTCCGTCTGCTGGCGCGTGGCGAAGCCGAAACGGGTGTGATCGCGCAGCATGGCGTCGCGCGTGATGTCGCGGCGCCCGGCGCTCACTTGCATGACCAGCGTTTGCGGGTCGTCTTCCGTATCCGGCACGACATCGAAGGCGGGCGAGAGGCGCCAGCGCTGTTCATCCAGGTCGAACAGCACGGCGTGGTTGCGCGGATGGTCGTCGTTGTTGCCGACGACACCGTTGAAGACCATGCGGCCGAACAGCTCGATGGCGTCTTCCGGTGGCGCGCCGATGCGCCGGAGCTCCTCGGCCAGGCGGGGATAGCTGGCGCCATCGCTGTCGGCCGCGTTCACCGGCGGATATTGCACTTGCAGCAGCGAAGCGGCACTGACCGTCATGACGCGTTGCGCGCCGCGCCGGTCGTAACGCAGGATGCGCACCACGCTGCGTTCGGCCATCAACGCATGGTGGCGCGTGTCGGCGAAACGCAGGCCGGCCGCCTTGCCCCATTGCATCGCTGCATGTTCCAGTAGTGCCAGGTCGACCGTATCGGTCATCAGTCCCGGTTTCACCAGCCAGTAATCTTCACCGTCCTGCACCGTGGCCTTCGGCCGTGCGCCGCCCATGCTCGGGGTGGCGAACAGGCGCTTGCGCAAGGGCGCATTGAGTGGCGGCCGGCTGTCCGCGATGGCCAACAGTTCCTGCACCAGTGCGTCAAGCTGATGTAGCCTGGGGCTGGCCAGCTTGGCAATGTTCGGTTTGGGCGTATCGCCCACGGCCAGCGCACCCCAGCGGTCGCCGTTGCCGGACAGGCGCAAGAACTGGATCGCCGTGGCTTTTTCGCCCAGCTGGTGTTCGCGGCGTATCAGCATCTGCCCCCAGGAATCCGGACTCGCGTCGCGCAGCACATCATGCAGGCCGCCATAGCGGCGCGCCAGGTGTTCCATGCCGGGAATGAAAGGCAGATTGACGGGATCGATGCTCCAGGACAAGCCTGCATCGGCATAGCTGGGCGCGTACAGAAAGCTGCCGATGCCGCTCTGCGCATCGAGCACATAGCGGCCCACCACTACCCACGCGCCGTTGTCGGGCCGCTGCAGATAGACAAACAAGGGACGGCTAGAAGTAGCCATCGTCGCCCCCGTTCAAGGTGGGGCGGCTGCGGATGTTGGCGCTGTCCATTTGCCACAGCGCCGCGTCGGGTTCCGGCGCCGTGATGGCAAGGATGCCGAGTACGTGGAAGGCGGCCAGGAACAAGCCCACGTTGACCGACGCTTCGCCCCGTTCCATGCGCTGCAGGGTGGGATGCGAAATGTCGAGGCGGGCGCACAGGTCGCGTGCCGTGATGTTTTGCCGCACCCGCTGCTTGCGCACGCACTGGCCCCATATCCTGAGCCGCTCGTTGACGAGCGTCGGCATGGCGTCTTCCGGGCGGGCACGTTTTGTCATGATAAGGAAGTGAACATATTTTTTATATTGTAGTCCTTAATTGAAAGAAGATGTACGCAGCAGTTGATCTTCAAGGTATACATAAAATTGAATTTAATGATGCTAAATTCAATTTTATGTTCATCGTGTACGACGTCGCGTTATTCTAAAATTCCTCCCACTGCGCCGGTGCGCAGGCGCGTTGCGGCGCCGCTGTCACGCTCACGCGCATTGCCGTGCCGGTCGCTGGCCGCGGCGCAGGGGCTGGCAAGGTTGCCGCAGCCGCGCCGTCCAGTTTGAAGGCGCTCACCACCTGCGCCAGGGTCGCCGCCTGCTCCTGCATGGCAGCGGCGGCGGCCGCCGATTCTTCCACCAGGGCCGCGTTTTGCTGGGTGACGTTGTCCATCTCGCTGATGGCCTGGTTGATTTGCTCGATGCCTGCCGTCTGTTCCGCGCTGGCCGAGGTGATTTCTTGCATGATGTCGGTCACGCGGCGCACGCTGTCGACCAGGTCGTGCATGGTGTTGCCGGCCTGGTGTACGAGCTCGCTGCCGGCCGCCACGCTATGGGTCGAGTCGTCGATCAGGGTCTTGATTTCCTTGGCCGCCGCGGCCGAGCGGTGCGCCAGGCTGCGCACTTCCGTGGCCACGACGGCAAAGCCACGGCCCTGCTCGCCCGCGCGCGCCGCTTCCACGGCCGCGTTCAAGGCAAGAATGTTGGTCTGGAAGGCGATGCCATCGATGACGCCGATGATGTCGGCGATCTTGTTCGAGGACGCGTCGATTTGCCGCATGGTCGCCACCACTTGCGCGATGACGGCGCCGCCGCGCTGCGCCACGCCGGAGGCCGTGTCGGCCAGCACATGCGCCTGACGCGCATTATCGGCATTTTGCTTGACGGTCGAGGTCAGCTCTTCCATGGAGGAGGCTGTCTCTTCCAGCGAACTGGCTTGCTGCTCCGTGCGCGCAGACAGGTCCAGGCTGCCCGCCGCCACTTCGGACGAGGCCGAAGCGATCGTTTCCGTGCCGGCGCGCACCGTGCCCATCGTGTGCGCCAGGTTGTCGTTCATGCGCTTGAGCGCCTGCAATAGTTGCCCCATTTCATCGCGCGACTGCACGGTAATCTGGCTGCGCAAATCGCCTGCGGCCACCGTGTTGGCCACCTGCAGCGCCGTGGCGACGGGACCGGTGATCGAGCGCGTGATACCGTACGCCAAGGCCGCCGCGATGGCCAGCGCCGCCAGCGACATGCCGATCAGCAAGGTGCGCGTGTTGGCGTAGGTGGTGTTGGCGTTGTCGCCTGCCGTGTTGGCCAGGGTGTTTTGTAAACTGATTTGTTCAGCAATCAACTGCTTATAGACGAGCAAGACGGGGCGCAGCTGGCCGTACAGATAGGCGCTGCTGTCGTCCGGCGTACCGCTTTTGATCAGCTCCAGCAGCACCTCCTGCCCCTGCGCGTAGCGCGTGTTGGCGTCGTTCATCTTGGCCAGCAAGGCGCGTTCGCGCTCGGAATCGAGCATGCTGGCGAGCTTGCCGAGATTGCCTGCCGCCGCCTGGCGCGCGGCCAGGATGGCGTCGGTCTGCTTGCGCTGGTCGGCGGGATCGGCGCTGAGCATCATGTTGCGCAGGGCAATGGCGATGTCGTTGATGTTGGCCGACACGCTGTTGGCGAGCTCAATCTTGGGCATGCTGTCATGCACGATATGGCCGGTGCCCTGGTTGATCTTGCCCAGCATGGCAATGCCCAGGCAAGAGATGATGAGCAGCATGGCGCCGATGGCGCCAAAGCCGGTGGCGAGGCGTGTGCCGATGCTCAGATTGGATAAAAACTTCATGGCTGTCTCGATACGGAGGAAATGGTGAAAAGGTCGGCGGCGTGCAGAGGGCTGCCGCGCCGCCAAGCGGACGACGATCCTAGACCTTTTCGAAGGATATTTCCATAGGGCAATATGCCTAGTCGCTCCCTGGAGTGCACGCCAGTTCCGCTTATCCTGCGGCTTGCCGGTGTTTTCAGCTATATTGGCAGGCACCCGCCGGACTGCACGCCATGACCGGCGCCGCCGCCAATCCGGCCGTTTTTCTCCTTTTCAGCCATAGGTCCGCATGACTTCTTTTCGTCTCCGTTTTTTCCCCTTCCTGCTGGCGTTGCTGCTGGCGTGCTCGCTGGCCGCGCCACCGGCCTGGTCGCAGCCCGTCGACGATGCCGCCACGGCCGACCAGCGCCTCGATGGCTTGCGCAAGCAAATCACGAGTATTCAGAAGGCGCTCGATGGCGATGCCGATCTCGATGACGCGACCTTGTCGCAGATGCGCGCCGATGCGCTGGCGGCCAGCGCCGAGGCGGACAAGGTGGCCGATGCGCTCGCGCCCACGCTCGCCAGCGTGCAGGCGCGGCTGGACGAGCTGGGCAAGCCGGCGGCGGGCACGAAAGAGGCCCCTGACGTGGCGGCGCAGCGCAGCCAGCTGGACCGCACCAGCAGCGCGCTCGATGCGCAGGTGAAGCTGGCGCGCTTGCTGGCCGTGGAAGCGACGCAGGCGTCCGAGCAGGTGTCGACGGCGCGCCGCGCGCAGCTGCAGGCGCGCCTGGGCGAGCGCACGGCATCGATCCTGGCCGGTTCCTTCTGGAAACAGCTGCATGCCGAATTGCCGCAGAATCTGCAACGCCTGCGGGCGCTGGAGCTGGAGTTGGCCAACGCCGCACGCGCCACGCCGTGGTCGGCCTGGGGCGGCTTGCTGGCCGGTATCGTGGCCGTGATCGGCGCCAGCGTCTGGGTGTCGCGTTATCTGCTGGTGATCACGGCCACGCGCGTGCCGCATGGCCGCTTGCGCCGTTCGCTGCATGCGCTGGCCGTGCTGGTGCTGGCGGCGGCCACGCCGGGCCTGGTGGCCGAATTGCTGGCCATGGGGCTGCGCTGGGAAGGCGGCCTGTCTGACAAAACCTCGACTTTCCTCAGCAGCTTGATCGGCATCATCTGTTTTGCCGGTTTTACGGCGGGCCTGGGCCACGCACTGCTGTCGCCCTGGCGCGTGTCGTGGCGCCTGCTGCCCCTGCCCGACGCGCTGGCGCATCGCTTGCGCCATTTTCCATCGACGTTTGCCTTCATCGTGGTGCTCGTATGGGCCACGGAACGGGTCACCATCGTCATCAATGCGGGCCTGTCGACGGCCGTGGCCGTCAATTGCATCGTCGCC
Source organism: Janthinobacterium sp. PSRC1-1 (assembly GCF_049897525.1). Lineage (NCBI taxonomy): Bacteria > Pseudomonadati > Pseudomonadota > Betaproteobacteria > Burkholderiales > Oxalobacteraceae > Janthinobacterium > Janthinobacterium sp. PSRC1-1. Next base: position 69,435 of record NZ_JAFCWK010000019.1, on the reverse strand, counting down.
CTGGTGATGAGCACGACCATCGCCTATGGCTTGATGCGTGCCGAGCGCAGCTGGCGCTTGTTGCGCCAGGCCGATCCCGCCACCCTGGTCACGCCGCTGTGGCTGCGTTGCGTCACGGTGCTGCTGTGGCTGGCGCTGGCGTCGAGCGTCATCAGTTTGCTGGTCGGCTATGTGGCCTTCGGCAGTTTTATTGCCAAGCAAATCGCCTGGGTCATCGTGGTGGTGGGCAGCACCTATCTGCTGACGGTGCTGGTCGATGATATCTGCATGCTGCTGGCCTCCACGCCGCCGCCGCCGGATGTCGTCAATCCCGTGCTGGCCACGCCGAAGGCGCGCGACCAGGCGGCCGTGCTGCTGTCGGGCATCGGCCGCGCCATCGTCGTGCTGCTGGCCCTGATGCTGCTGCTGGCGCCGTTCGGTGAAGGTCCGGGCGAGCTGTTCCAGCGCGTGGGCAAGCTGCAGGATGGCCTGGCCATCGGCGAGGTGGCGATCCGCCCTGCCGCGCTGATCCAGGCCCTGCTGGTGCTGGTGGTGGGCTTTGTGGCGCTGGGCCTGTTCAAGCGCTGGCTGCAAAACAGTTATTTGCCGACCACCAATCTCGATACGGGCATGCAAGTGTCGTTCATCACGCTGTTTGGCTATATCGGCGGGGTGCTGGCCGTGGCGCTGGCCCTGTCGGCGGCCGGCATCGGCCTGGAACGCATCGCGTGGGTGGCGTCGGCCTTGTCGGTGGGTATCGGTTTCGGCTTGCAGGCGGTGGTGCAGAACTTTGTGTCCGGCCTGATTTTATTGGCCGAGCGTCCTGTGAAAGTGGGCGACTGGGTCTCGCTCGGTGGCGTGGAGGGCGACATTCGCCGCATCAATGTGCGCGCCACGGAAATTCAGCTGGGCGACCGTTCCACGGTGATCGTGCCGAACTCGGAATTCATCACCAAGACGGTGCGCAACGTCACCCTGGCCAATCCCCTGGGCCTGGTGCAGGTCAAGCTGCCGTTGCCGCTGGGTACGGATGCGCAAGCGGCGCGCGCGCTGATCCTGTCCACCTTTGTCGACAATCCCGACGTGCTCGACACGCCGGCGCCCAGCGTGCAGCTCGACGGTATCGACAATGGCCTGTTGCTGTTCAACGCCACCGGCTATGCCTCGTCGCCGCGCCTGACGTCGGGCATCCGCAGCGCCCTGCTGTTCGAGCTGCTCAAGCGCCTGGACGAGGCGCATATCGCGATCGCCAAGCCCAGCACGATGGTGCTGAGCAGCGTGCCGGCGCAGCCGGAGACGCCGGCCATCCTAGCCGTTGCGCCGGCGCCCGCACCCGTGCCGCCGCTGACGAGTTAGTCAGCGCACGGTTGACCACAGCAGCGCCGCCAGGTACAGGCCGATGCCGAACGCCGTGTGGGCCATCAGGCTGCGCAGGCGGGCGGCGCCCGGATGCGGCGTCTTGCTGGCGGCCAGGCCGGCGCCCATGCCTGGCTGCAAGATGCAAAACGGCGCGGCCACGCTCACCAGGCCCGCCAGCAGGGCCGGCGCGAACGTTGGCTGGCGCACCCACTCCTGTCCCGCCAGCGCCAGCAGCACGGCCGCAAACAGCACGCCGATGAGGTAGTGGGCGGTCCAGCCCAGGATGGCTTCATCGCGCACGGGCGACGCCTGGGCGATGTTGACGTGGGTGAAGGTGCCGCGCGGCAGATGGCCCAGCCAGCGTCCCACCATCGCCAGGTTCAGCGAGGGGATGCACCAGAAGCGCTTTAACGCGACCGCCCACACATCCATCAGCGCCGTCGCGCCCACGCCGATCGCCAGCGCATCGAGCCAGAGTATTTGCATCGCTGTCACCTTATAACATTCAATAGATTGCTTGAATGTTATAAGGGTGCTAGCATCGTGTCAATGAAAAATGCCGATATCGAATTGCTCACCGGTTCCGCCGGATTTGCCCATATTTTAGGCAGCGCGCCGCGTCTGCACTTGCTCGAGCAGATCGCGCAGGGCGAATTTGCGGTGGAGCAGCTGGTGGCGTTGACGGGCCTGTCCGTGGCGAATACCTCGCAGCATTTGCAGCAGTTGCGGCGCGCCGGCTTCGTGCAGGCGCGGCGCGACGGCAAGCGCGTGCTGTACCGGCTCGGTAGCGGCCCTGTCATGCAGTTGCTCGATGCGCTGGCGCTGTATGCGCAGCATCAGCGCAGCGAGTTGCAGGCGCTGAGCCGGGGCGACCACGTGGAAGCGATCACGGGCGACGAGTTGCTGGCGCGCTTGCAGGAAGCCAGCATCACCGTGCTCGACGTGCGGCCCGCGCAGGAATTTGCCGCCGGCCACTTGCCCGGCGCGATCAATATTCCCTTTGATGACTTGCAGCGCCGCCTCGGCGAATTGCCCGCGAACGCAGAAATCGCCGCCTACTGCCGCGGCCCGTATTGCGTGCTGTCCGTGCAGGCCGTGGCGGCCTTGCGCCAGCACGGCTTGCATGCGCGCCGTCTCGGCAGCGGTTACGACGACTGGCAGGCGGCCGGCTTGCCTGTCGTGAGGGCGGCGTGATGGCGATCCCGAACAGCAAGCAGGAACTCGTCGACGCCATCAACACCACGTATGCGAAGTTGATGCAGGAGCTGGCGCGCGTGCCGCCGGCCTTGGCGCGCGATCCCGTGCTGGAAGGACAAGTGAAGGGCACGCGCATGAGCGTGTGCGATCTGCTCGCGTATCTGGTGGGCTGGAACGAGCTGGTCTTGCACTGGCACGCGCAGCTGCGCGACGGCAAACGCATCGAGGACATCGCCTTTCCCGCCGAAGGTTTCACGTGGAACGCTCTGGGCGCCCTGGCGCAGCGCTTCTATGCGGACTATGCTGAACTCGGCATGGACGACTTGCAGCAGCGCCTGGAGCAGGCGAAAGACCAGTTGCTGGCGCTGATCGACGCGCATGACGACGCGCAATTGTATGGCCAGCCCTGGTACACGCATTACACGATGGGGCGCATGATCCAGTTCAATACGGCGTCGCCGTATGCGAATGCGCGCACGCGCTTGCGGGCCTGGCTGAAGACCTTGTAGCTGCTTGATCGCCGGGCTTGCACGATTGCATCAGTACGCTCAGAAAATTTTTCAGGCAGGATAGTGGTTTCACGCGTAACTATCTGAAGGATCGCCATGCTGACCATCGCCCTCGCCCAGATGAATCCCACCGTGGGCGACTTTGACGCCAATGTCGCCGCCATCACCGCGCGCATGGCCCGCGCCAGCAGCGATGGCGCCGACCTGCTGGTGTGTCCCGAACTGTCGCTGTGCGCGTATTATCCGGGCGACCTGTTCGAGGACGCCGCCTTCCTGCGTGCCATGCAGCAGGCGCTGAACAAGCTGCTGGAAGCGTCCGCGCGCTGGCCGGCGCTGGTCACCGTCATCGGCGCGGCGCGGCCTAATCCCGGCGTCGGCAAGCCCCTGTATAACGCGCTGCTGGCCATCCGTGACGGACAGATCGTGGCAGAATACTACAAGCAGCTGCTGCCGACCTACGGCATCTTCGACGAGGGCCGCCATTTCGAGCCGGGCCCGCCCGGCGCCTGCACCCTCGCTATCGCCGGCTGCAAGGTCGGCTTCATGATTTGCGAGGATGGCTGGAACGACGATGGCCGCGCCTACGCCGTCAACCCGTTCGAGGCCTTGCACGCGGCGCGGCCCGACCTGGTCGTCAGCATCAACGCCAGCCCGTCCGACATCGGCAAGCGCGCGCAGCGCCATGCCGTGTTTGGCGCCGCCTGCGCACGCGTCAACTTGCCTTTGCTCTTCGTCAATCAGGTGGGCGGCCAGGACCAGCTCGTGTTCGACGGCGCCTCGTTCGCCATGTCACCTACCCTGGGCGTGCAATTCGAGGCCGCCCGCTTCGTCGAAGATTTTCCCTTGCTGCGCTTTGCCGCTGGCCGTTTTACGCGACCCGATGGCGCGGCGTTTCCCGTACCGGACCCGGAAGGCATTTCCGCCGTGGAGTTTGCGCGGCGCCAGATCGTGCTCGGTTTGCGCGACTACGCGCGCCGCTGCCGCTTTACGAAAGTCGTCGTCGGCTGCTCGGGCGGCATCGATTCAGCGCTGACTCTGGCGCTGGCCGTCGAGGCGCTCGGGGCCGACAACGTGGCGGCCATCACCATGCCATCCGTGTTTTCCAGCGCCGGCTCCGTCACCGACTCCGTCGCCCTGTGCGCCAACCTGGGCATCGCCCTCTACACGCATCCGATCCGCGACATCGTGGCGCAGTACGAGGCTGGCTACGCGGCCGCGTTTGACGGCAAGTTGCAGGGACTGCCGCTGGAAAACCTGCAGGCGCGGGTGCGCGGCACGATCCTGATGGAGTACTCGAACGCGTTTGGCGCCCTGCTGCTCACCACCGGCAACAAGAGCGAAATCTCGGTGGGCTACTGCACCCTGTACGGCGACACGAATGGGGGGCTGGGCCTGATCGGCGACCTGTATAAAACCGAGGTGTTCGCCCTGTCGCGCCACCTCAACGCCAGCGCCGGGCGCGCACTGATCCCCGCCGCCGTGCTCGATAAACCGCCGTCGGCGGAACTGGCGCCGGGCCAGCGCGACACGGACAGCTTGCCGCCCTACCCCGTGCTCGATGAAATCCTCAAATGGCATATCGAGGGGCGGCGCTTGCCAGCGGCCGAAAGCGCGCAAGCGCTGACCCTGGTCGACCAGCTGCGCGAGACGGACGAGGGGCGCGCGCTCGTGACGCGCATCCTCGGCATGGTCGCGCGCAACGAATATAAACGGCGCCAGGCGGCGCCCATCATCCGCGTGCGTTCGCGCGCCTTTGGCAGCGGGCGCCAATTGCCGATCGCCGCCCACTACCCTACCGGAGACGACGCATGACCTTATCCTATCCCGCCGACGCGGCCATCCTGATCGGCCGCTTCCAGCCTTTTCACAATGGCCATGCCGGCTTGCTGCAAACGGCGTTGACGACCGCTGCCCAGGTGGTGGTGGTGCTTGGTTCCGCCTTCCATGCGCGCAGCCCGAAGAACCCGTTTACGTGGCAGGAACGGGCGGCCATGATCGCCGCGACGTTACCCGAGGCGCAGCGCGCGCACGTGCATTACGTGGCCGTGCGTGATTACTACGACGATGGCCTGTGGGCCGACGCCGTGCGGCGCGCCGTGGCGCTCGCCGTGCCCGCGGCGCAACGCGTGACCCTGGTGGCTTGCTTCAAGGACGCCACCAGTTATTACCTGCACCACTTCCCGCACTGGCAGCTGCTGAACCTGGAGATCGATGCGGGCGCGCCCATCGGCGCGACGGCGATCCGCAACGTGCTGTTCGAGGCCGAAGACGTGGACGTGTCGCTGAGCGCCGTGGCGCAGCTGCTGCCGGCGGCCATCGGCCAGTATGTCAAAGCGTGGACCTTGCTGCCGTGGTACGCGCCGCTGGTGCAGGAACACCACGCCATCGAGGCCTACAAGGCGCGCTGGCGCGCGGCGCCGTATCCACCCATCTTCACCACCGTGGACGCGCTGGTGCAGACGGGCGGTCACGTTTTACTGGTGCGCCGTGGCGGCTATCCGGGCAAGGGCTTGTGGGCCTTGCCCGGCGGCTTCCTGGAGCCGCGCGAACGCCTGCTGCAGGGCGCCCTGCGCGAACTGGCGGAAGAAACCCAGCTGGGCGTGCTGGCGCCCACCCTCGTCGAGGCGCTGGTCGGCGTGGCCGTGTTCGACCACCCGGACCGCAGCCAGCGCGGGCGCACCATCACGCATGCGCATTATTTTGACTTGAAAACGCGCCAGTTGCCGGAAGTGACGGCGGCCGATGATGCGGCGCTGGCGCAGTGGGTACCCGTGGCCTCGCTGCCGGCCATGGAAGAGCAATTCTTCGAAGACCACTTTCATATCCTGAACCACTTCCTCAAGCTCACGCACGAGGGGCGCTGAGGGGGCGGCATCCCCCTCCCCGCGCGTCAGGACGTCATGCGCTCCCAGCCATGCTTGACGGCCGCCTTGAAGTCGTCCCACGCCGACTGCGGATACATGTGTTCCCAGTTGCTGCGCAGTTCGGCCTCGACCTGCTCCCAGCTTTGCCCCCGGTAGCTGTCGCTGCCCGCCATCGAATGGCCATAGCGGTAGGCGGGATCGTAGTCGTCGAAGCGCGCGCCGCTGGCGACATAGGTGGCGCTCCAGTGGTTGCGGTAATACTGCTCGTCGTCGTCGGTGGTGCCGGGCAGGTTGTCGGCGCTGGGGTAGCGGCGCACGTTGGCGCCCGTGCCGGACGGTGGCGGCGATGCCATGCCGCCCGCAAATTGCTGCGATGCCGACGTGTCGTTCAGGTTACCGGCGGATGTGCCTTGCGGCGATGGCGCGCCCGACTGCATGCTGGCGCCCTGGCGCATCGCACTGTCGTTGTGCGGCGCGCCTTGCCAGCCGCCGGCACGCCAGTGCTCGGCGTGCGCATCGATGTCGAGCGGCGCGTAGCGCTCGACGAGGTCGGTGGCGCGCTGGATATCGGCGTCGCTCGCCCCTTCCAGTGTCAGCACGACATGCCCGCGCCGCACGGCTTCCGCATAGATGTGGCGGTCGGCGTGGCTGCCGAACAGGTCCGTAAAGAAATGCTTGACGCTGTCGAGCAGGCTGTCGCTGTCGTCGCGGCGGGTGTCTTCCGTGGTGGACATGTCCTCACTGCCCGCATCGTGCAGGCGGATGCTGGCGCCGGGGAAGCCAGCCGTGATCAGGTCGTGTCGGGCGCGCTCGGCCATGTCGCGCAGGGCGAAAACTGCTGCCAATGTATGTGCCATGATGGTCTCCAATCGGTGAACAACGTCCTTCCAGTGTAGGCCGTGTCCAGCGAAAGGGGCGCTCGTTTGCCCCTTGGAAATCGTTGTGTTCAACAAGTGTTGACCACGTGAAACCTCAGGCGGGCGTGCCCACGAACGCGCGCAAAAAGTCGATAAAGGCGCGCACCTTTTCCGCAATATGCTGGGTGTTCGGATACACGGCATACACGCCCTGCTGCGGGAAGGCGACGTCGGGCAGCAGGCGGCGCAAACGCCCCGCGCGCACGTCCGCCTCCACCAGCCACTGCGGCAGCAGGGCCACGCCGCAGCCGCCCAGGGCAAAGCCCAGCAGGGCCGAGGCGGAGTCGGAATGGATGGCGGCGTCGTCCTGCGCGGCGAAGGCGGCGGCGCCGTCGGGCGTGTGCACCTCCCAGCGCAGCGGGGTGCTGAGCCGGCTATGCGCCAGCCAGCGCGCGCGCTGCAAGTCGGGCAGGCTGGCGATGTCCCTGGCGGGCAGGCTGGCCAGGTAGGCGGGCGAGGCGACTGGCCAGATCGCATACGGCTCGATCAGCGCGGCGCGGTAGCTCGAATCGTTGAGTGAACCCATGCGGATGGCCAGGTCGTAGCGACCCGAGATCAGGTCTTCATGCGAGGACGACGAGGAATGCTGGATCTGCAGCTGCGGATGGGCGGCGGCAAAGGCGATCAGCGCGGGGATCACGGTGCGGCCGCCGTATTCGACGGTGGTGGTCAGGCGCAGGGTGCCGCGCAAGCCCTGCTGGCCCTGGCGCGCCGTTTCGATGGCGCCGTGCGCTTCGCTCAGCACGCGCTGGCAATCTTCGTAAAAACGCCGTCCCACGTCGGTCAGCGCCAGGCTGCGCGTGCTGCGCGTGAGCAGCGACACGCCCAGCTCCGCCTCCAGCTGTTTCAAATTAAAACTGACGACGGCCTTGCTCTGGCCCAGCACGGCGGCGGCCGCCGTCAGCGAGCCGGCGTCGACGATGGCGATGAAAATACCCAAGCGGTCAAGACTGATCATAAATAAGAATGAGGAGGCATGCGGGTTATCGAGGTTTGTCAAAAATTATTTGACAGTGTAATCGGGGCTGGCCCGTTACGCAAATGGCCTGTGGCGCTTAAGCTGGCCGTTTGCCATTCGGAGCACCATGGACTATCGCAAAAAGGTCGCGGCCATCTATCTGCTGGGGTTTTTCGTTGATCTGATCAACATGTTCATCACCAGCGTCGCCTACCCCGACATCGGCCATGCCCTGCACGCCTCGGTGGCGCAACTGGCCTGGATCAGCACCGGCTACATTCTCGGCCTGACCATCGTCATCCCCGCCAGCGCCTGGCTTGCTGCCTATTATGGCAGCAAAACCGTGTTTATGGCATCGTTGCTAACTTTTTTATGCGCCAGCATCGGCGCCGGCCTGGCGCCCTCGATCGAGGCGCTGATCGTCTGGCGCTGCGTGCAGGGCCTCGGTGGCGGCTTGCTCATTCCGTTGGGGCAAAGCATGACTTACCAGCTGTACCAGCCTGCCGAGCGCCCCGGCCTGTCCTCCGTCATCATGCTGGTGGGCTTGCTGGCGCCCGCGCTGTCGCCCGCGCTGGGCGGCGTCATCGTCGATAGTCTTTCCTGGCGCTGGATTTTTTACCTGAACGTGCCGTTCGCCGCGCTGGCGCTGCTGCTGGCCGCCTGCTGGCTGCGCCCCGACCCACCGCGCGCGCAAGTGCCCCGGCTCGACACGGGCGGCCTTGTGGCGGGCAGCACAGCCATCCTTTTGCTGTTGCTGGGCTTGACGATGCTGGGCACACCGGGCGAACTGGCCGCTGGCGCCGGCGTGCTGGCGCTGGGCGCCGCCTGTGCGTGGGGCTATGTGCGCGGCGCCTTGCGCAAAGCCACGCCGCTGCTGAACCTGCGCCTGGCCGCCGAACCGCTGCTGCGCGTCTCCATGCTCATGTATCTGCTGGTGCCGGGCGTCTTCATGGGCGTGAGCCTGCTGGCCATGCTGTACCTGCAGGGCGTGCTGGGCATGCCGGCATCGACGGCGGGCGCGCTGATGCTGCCGTGGGCGCTGGCCTCATTTGGCGCCATTTCGCTGACCGGTAAAAGCTATCGCCGCGTGGGTCCGCAGCCGCTGTTTATCGCAGGCGCCCTGCTGCAGGCGGCGGGCATGCTGATGCTGCTGCGCGTGGACTCCGCAGGCCAATTATTCTGGCTGGGCGGCGCGTATGCCGTGATGGGTTTTGGCGGCGGCTTGTGCAGCAGCACGGCACAAAGCACGGCGTTCTTGCGCACGCCGGACGGGCAATTGAGCCAGGCCAGCGCCGTGTGGAATATCAACCGCCAGCTGGGCTTTTGCCTGGGCGTGGCGCTGCTCAGCGTACTGCTGAATGGCTTGCTGGCGGCGCACGGAATGTCGTCGCTGGACGACCCCGCCCAGCACGCGCGCACGGTGCAGGTTTTTCACTGGTGTTTTGCCCTCGCCGCCGCCTCGTGCGTACTGCCTTTGGTGCTGTGCGCGCGCATCGATAACCGCGCCGTTCTCGACCTTTTACATCACCATGGAGTAGCGAAAAAATGAATGCAACCAACCCCTTTTTTGACGACGTTGTATCCACGCACGCGCTGATCCGCGACTGGCTTTCCGGCGAGGCGGCGGCACCAGAATATTGCGCCCAATTGCTGGCGCGTTTTGCACCCGCTTTCACGATGGTGGCGCCCGGTGGCAAGCAGCTCGATCACGCCGGCTTAACAACCTTTTTCCGCGCCGCCGGCGGCAGCCGTCCGGGTTTGCAGATGCGCCTTTCCGACCTCGTTTTAATCCAGGACAGCGCGGCCGGCGCCACCGTGTACTACCGCGAATGCCAGTCGCTGCCAGGTGGCGAAAACACCGAGCGCCTGTCGACCGTCGTGTATGACAAAACACCGGCTGGCGCCCTGCTGTGGCGCCATCTGCACGAAACGTGGGTGGTTTAATTCAACTCAAATCATGCAAGTCTTTTTGCTGCGCCGGAGCGATGGAAAACCGCGAAAAAACGACCTCAAGTCCAGCGCGTTCCGGCGTGCAGCACATGGGGCCGACCAGGTAGCGCGATGCCGTGGGAAACGGCGCCAGGCGCAGCAGCGGCCAGCGCTGGCCATCGGTCGAATACTGCACCCGTATCACGCCTTGCGCCACCGTCACGCGCAGCCAGAAACCGTCCGGCATGGCGGGGGCGATGCTGACGGCCCAATCCGATTTATCCACCGTCAGCACGCTGCTCAATAGCAGCTGGCCGTCGGAGAATTCCACACCGCATTTGATCCAGTTTTGTGCGTCGATGCGCACCATCATGCCGGCCTGGTCATACAGCGCAGAATACTGCGCCGCCACGTGCAGCTGCGCCGTGAAATCGCCGTTGATTTCCGTGCCGAAAAAGTGGCCGCTGTCGCGGATAAAACCATACGCGGTCTTGCGCCAGAAATCCGTCTGCGCATCCGTCGTCACGCGCAATTGCGCGCCGTCGGCGGACCAGTTTTCCGGTGGATTGAGCCAGCTGCCTTGTGTGAACATCGCGCGCCTTTCCGAGCTAAAAAAGATCACATAGTGTGCCCCCATCCCAGCGCCTTGTACAGGGCGATCGCATCGATGTAGGACGCCGTTTCCGCCAGCAGCGCTGCGCGCCGGATATCGTACAAGGCGCGCTGGTTTTCCAGCACCGCCTGATAGCTGCCGGCGCCGCCCGCATAGCGCGTGCTGGCGATGCCGAGGGCCGCATTGCCGTGGCGCGCCGACTGCAACAAGGAGGCCAATCGCGTCTGGTTTTCCGCCAGCTGCGTGACAGCGTTTTCCACGTCTTCCTGCGCGATCAACAGCGCCTGGGCATAGCGCGCCAGCGCGCCATGCGCCTCGGCTTGCGTACCGCGCAAACGTGCGCGCACGTTGCCCAGTCGGAAGGCTGGATAGCTGATTGAGGGTACCACCTCGAAGGCGCGCGCGCCGCCGTCGAACACGCCGCTGCCGCGCAGCGCAAAGAAGCCTAAAAAGCCGCCGAGGCTCAGGCGCGGATACAGGTCCGCCGTGGCGGCGCCCACATCTTCGCTGGAGGCGGCCAGCAGGCGTTCGGCGCGCACCACGTCGGGCCGCTGCTTGATCAGTTGATTCACGTCGCCGAGCGGCAACTGGCCCGTCAGCGGCGCCTGCTGCCGCGGCGTCGTCGCCAGCGCGGTGGCGCCAGGCGCTTGTCCGCTCAAGACATCGAGCCGGTATTGCGCCTGCCGTAACCCCGCCTGCAGGGGCGGCAAGGCCGCCTCGCTGCGCGCCAGGTTGGCCAGTGCGTTGTGGCGCTCTTCCGGCAAGCCGCTGCCGGCGCGGATACGCGCGTCGGTCAATGCCACCGTATCGCGCCAGCTGTGCACCTGCGCCTGCGTCAGCGCCAGGTTTTGCTGGTAGCCGAGCGCCTCGTAGTAATTGCGCGCCACCTCGGCGGCGATCGTCAGCTGTACTTGCCGCAAGTCCGCCTGCGCCGCGTCGGCGCGCGCCTGCGCCGAGCGGGTGAAATGCGCGAGGCGGCCGAACAGGTCGATCTCCCATTGCGCGTCGAAGCCCACGCGCGTATTCGCGGTGGCGGCGCGGCTGTCCGGCGTGTCTTGCTGGACGCTGCGCTGCCATCCCGCCTGGCCCGTGACGGCGGGCAGTTCATCGAGGCGGCGCTCGTCGAAGACGGCGCGCGCGGCCAGCAGGCTGGCCTGCGCCTGGGCGATATCGAGATTGTGTTCGAGCGCGCTGGCGATCAGTTGCGACAGGCGCGCATCGTCGAAAAACGTCCACCAGGGGGCCTGGCTGACGGCGCTCGCAGCGGGCGCGAATTGCGCTTGCTGCGGGCTGGCCAGGTGGACGTCGGGCGTGCCCGGCGTGACATAGGCGGGACTGATGGCGCAGCCGGCCAGCACGGGGAAAAGAGAGACAAGATAACGGTAATTTTTCATGGGGATTCCTTCAGCGCCTGCGACAAATCGCGCGCGCGCGGCGTGGCATGGTCGGCCGTGTGGCGGCGGGCCAGAAAGGTGTACACGGTGGGCAGCACGAACAGCGTGAAGAAGGTGCCGATCAACATGCCCGAGACGATCACCACGCCCAGGCCGAAACGGCTGTTGGCGCCGGCGCCGGAAGCGAACAGCAGCGGCACCAGGCCCACCACCATGGCGGCCGTGGTCATCAAAATGGGGCGCAAACGGATCTGCGCCGCCTTGCGGATGGCGCTCATGCGGTCGAGCCGTTCATGCATCTGCAATTCATTGGCAAATTCCACCATCAAAATGCCGTGCTTGCTGATCAAGCCGATCAGGGTCACCAGGCCGATCTGCGTGTAGATGTTGACGGTGGCGTAGCCGAGCGCCAGCGGAATCAGCGCGCCGCAGATCGACAGCGGCACCGTGATCAGGATGATCAAAGGGTCCGTCAGGCTTTCGTACTGGGCCGCCAGCACCAGATAAATGACGACGACGGCCGCGAGAAAGGCCAGCAGCAGCGCATTGCCTTCCGTGGCGAACTGGCGCGCATCCGATTGCCAGTCGTAGCTGAAGCCCGGTGGCAGCGTTTTGGCCACGCCATCGAGGAAGGCGACGGCGTCGCCCAGGGTCACGCCGGGCGCCGGCACGCCCTGGAAGGTGGCCGCATTTTGCTGGTTGAACTGCGTCAGCATGTTCGGTTCGATCTGTTCCGTCACCGAGACGACGGCCGACAGGGGCAGCAGGCTGCCATCGTCGGCGCGCACGTACTGCTGCGTCAGGGCTTGCGCCGTGAGCCGCTGTTCGCGCGGGCTTTGCGCGATGACGTCATACGCGCGGCCATCCATGCCGAAGCGGTTCAGGTAATTTTCGCCCACCAGCACGGCCAGCGACTCGCCGATGTCCTGCATGCGGATGCCCAGGCTATTGGCTTTTGAACGGTCCACGCGTACTTTCACCACCGGGTTGTTGTAATCGAGGTCGCTGTCGACGACGGCGAACAGGCCGCTGGCGCGCGCGCGCTGCTTGACGTCTTCCATGGTGCGAAACAGCGTGGCGTAATCCTGCGCGCTGCGCAGCACCATCTGCACGGGCAAGCCGCCGCTCGATCCGGGCAGGGGCGCCAGCTGGAAGGCGAAGATGCTGGTGCCTTCCACGTCGCCCACGGCGTGCTGCAATTCGGCCTGGATGACGGCCGCGTTGCGCGAGCGTTCGGCCCAGGGCGTGAGGTTGATGCCGCCGATGCTCGATGCCGGGCCTTCGCCGCCATTGATGATCCAGCGCGACGCCGTTTCGGGGATATGCTTGTAGATGGCATCGAGCTTGTAGGAAAAACGTTCGACGTAATCGAGGTTGGCATGCTGCGGCGCCTTGATCGCTGTCAGCACGCTGGCCTGGTCTTCCGCCGGCGCCAGTTCGCGTTGCGGCAGCAGGTACAAAAACGGCAGGCTCACCATCACCAGCGCGGCGAAACCGGCGCTCAGCCAGCGGTGGTGCAGCGAGCGGTCCAGCAGGCGCGCATAGCGCGAGGTCAAGCCTTCAAAGAAATGCTCGGCGGCGCGCGCCATGCGCCCTTCCGATTGTTTCGGCTGCAGCAGCAAGGAGCTCATCACGGGAGACAGGGTCAGCGCCACCACGCCCGACACCACCACGGCGCCGGCCAGGGTCAGCGCGAATTCCTTGAACAGCGCGCCCGTGAGTCCCCCCATCATGCCGATCGGCGCGTACACGGCCGCCAGCGTGATGGTCATGGCGATCACGGGGCCGGCCACTTCGCGCGCGCCCACCAGCGCGGCGGCCACCGGCGTCTTGCCTTCCTCGATATGCCGGTGCACGTTTTCCACCACGACGATGGCGTCGTCGACCACCAGGCCCACGGCCAGCACCATCGCCAGCAAGGTGAGTAAATTGATGCTGAAGCCGAAGGCCAGCATCAGCGCGGCAGCACCCAGCATCGACAGCGGAATCGTCACGACGGGAATGAGCACCGAGCGCAAGGAACCCATGCACAGATAGATGACGATGACGACGATCAGCAGCGCTTCGAGCAGGGTATGCACCACCTCATCGATGGACGACTGGATGAAGCGCGCCGTCTCGAACGCCAGCTCGACCTTCACGCCGAGCGGCAGGGTTTTCTGGATCTCGGGCAGCAGTTTCTTGATGCCGTCGACGATTACCAGCGGGTTGCCGCCCGGTGTGGGCGACAGGCCCAGATACACGGCCGGCACGCCATCCATGATGCCGCTTGTTTCCGTCGCGGCCGCGCCCAGTTCCACCGTGCCCACGTCCTTCAGGCGCACGAGGGATGCGCTGTCCTTTGCATCGCCGCCCTTGGCGATTACCATGTCGCGAAACTGCGCCACGCTGGTCAGGTCCGTGTTGACGCTGATGTTGGCGACGACGAATTGTCCCTTCACTTTGCCGGGCGCCGCCTGGTAGTTATTGCGCCGCACGCTATCGGCCACGTCGGCCGCCGTGAGTCCCCGCGCGGCCAGTTTCGCCGGGTCGATCCACAGCCGCATGGCAAGCTGCTGGCCGCCATACACGTCGACTTTGGCCACGCCGTCGATGGTGGCGAACATCGGCTGCACCACGCGCGCCAGGTAATCGGTCAGCGCCGGCGCCGAGACGCTCTCGCTGGCAAAGCCGACATAGGCGACGGCCGACGAGTCGCCGGCCGAACGCTCGATGACGGGGTCAAAAGCGCCTTCGGGCAGCTTGTAGCGCACCTGGTTGACCTTGGCCATGACTTCCGTCAGCGCCTGCGTGGAATCGCGGTTCAGTTCCATGCGCACGGTGACCGTGCTGCTGCCCTGCACGGACGAAGATGTCAGGTAGTCGATGCCTTCCACCGACGACACGGCTTGCGCAATCGGCTGCGTGACAAAGCCCTGCATCAGTTCCGCCGAGGCGCCCGGATACGTGGTGGTGACCGTGATGGTGGACGATTCGAGCATCGGATACTGGCGGATCGGCAGCTGCAGAATGGCGATCACGCCCAGCATCAGGATCAAGGTGCTGATCACCAGCGCCAGCACGGGGCGGCGTACGAATAAATCGGTCAATTTCATGGCGGCGGCACTCCCTTAAGAACCGGCCCTGGGCGCGGCGCGTTTCGCCTCGTCCAGGGTGTTGGCCACGGCTTGCACGGCCATGCCGTCGGCCAGTTTCAGCTGGCCCGAAGCGACCACGCGCTGCCCTTCGCGCAAGCCGTCGATAATGGCCACGCGGCCCCCTGCCCGCTCGCCCAGTTTCACGCCCACGCGCTTGACGGTGAGCGGCTGTTTTCCCTCCTGCTGCGCGACGAAGACCGTGTCGCCATACGCGCTGTAGGTCACCGCCGTTTCCGGCACCGTCAGCTGCTGGCCCGCTTCACGCGCCACGCGCACATTCGCGTACATGCCCGCCTTGAGCGCGCCGCGGGGATGGGTCAGCGCCGCCTGCACCTGCACCATGCGCGAGCGGGCGATCAGCGGATCGATGGCGTTGATCTTCGCCGTGAAGATTTCATCGGGATAGGCGTCCACCAGCACTTGCACGGCCTGTCCCGGCGCCAGCTTCGCGCTGCTCTGTTCATCGAGGGCGAAGTTCACCAGCAAGGATGTCGTGTCGATCAGGCTGGCCACCGTATCGGCCGCGTTCAGGTACTGGCCCGCGTGCACCTTGCGGATGCCCAGCTGCCCCGCGAACGGCGCGCGGATGGTCTTTTGCGCGATCAGCGCTTGCGTCTGGCGCACGTCGCCCAGGGCCGCGTCGCGCGCGGCCAGGGCGCTATCGAGCTGCTCCTGCGTGGCCGCCTTTTCCTTCACCATCTGCACCGTGCGGGCATGGCTGCTTTCCGCGTTTTTTAACTGCGCGCGCTGGCGCAGCAGCATTGCCTGTTCCTGGGCGTCATTGAGTTGCACGAGCACGGCGCCAGCCGCCACCTGCTGGCCCGATGCGAAGCGGATCTGCGTGATGCGTCCGCCCGTTTCGGCCGCCACCAGCACCTGGCGCGCCGCTTCCAGCTCGCCCACGCCAGTGAAGTAGCGTTCCTGCGTGCCCAGCACGACGGGCACCAGCGCCACCTTGGTGGCCGGAGTGGCGGCGGCATCGGCCGCATGGGAGTTGGCGCGAGGATACAGCGCGGCGCCGGCGACGGCCAGGGTGAGGGCCAGCGCGGAGGCGCCGACGAGTTTCGTATGCATGATGCAGTCCTTTACAGCGGGGAAGAAGGGGCGCAGCGGAGGCTGATCAGGTCCGCTGCGCGTTGAAGAGGAAGAACAAACCCAGGGTCCACAGCAGCAGCACCAGGTGCGTCGTCTGCAAGCCTTCCTGCGCGATCCAGTAGCCGAACCACAGGCCGCCCAGGTGCATCAGCAGCAAGAAGGCGGCCATGGCGCACAAGGCCAGGTTCAGCCAGGGCAAGCCAGTGGCCATGCCGCCGCCAAGGAACAGCGCCAGGCCCGTCCAGGCAGCGATGGCGGCGGCAAGCTGCAGCGCCAGCACCACGCCCAGCGCCAGCCGGTGCAAGGTCAAGGAGGTGAGCGCGCGGCGCAGCAGCGGCGTCACGATGGTCGGGTCCTGGCGCAGCGGGTCCATGCGCATGGTGTTGCCGATGGCCCAGACGGCGCCGTGGAAGGCGTGCAGGTTGTTGATGGCGGCCAGGCTGAGCCAGAGGGCCAGGCCGGTGGCGAGGATGGCGTGAAACAGCCAGATCGAGTGTTGCAGCTGCATGGGATTCCAGTCCAAAGAGTGTCTTGCCGGCAAGCGGACGTGGAAACTCCTCGACAGCGGGGAGCTACCGGCCTATTATGCAAGCAATTGGTTGGTTAACTGGCCCCATGATAGTTGAGTGAAATGAATTACACAAGTAAACGTTTGGATAATAGCGAGGCCCCGCAAACGACGGAGCGCATCCTGTATTTCATCAAGACCAAGGGACCCGTCTCCACGGCCACCCTGGCCAAGACCCTGGACATGACGGGCGAGGCGGCGCGCCAGCAAGTGCAAAAGCTGGTGGCGGCGGGCCTGATCGAGGGGCGCCAGGAAGCGCAGGCGGGCGCGGGCCGGCCGCGCCAGAACTGGGTCTTGACGGAAGCGGGCAATGCGCGCTTTCCCGACACGCATGCGCAGCTGACGATCAAGCTGATCGGCTCGGTGCGCCAGCTGTTCGGCGAGGCGGGGCTGGATAAACTCATTACCCAGCGGGAAGAGGAAAGCCGCGGCGCGTATGCCTTGGCGTGCTCGGCGCCGGACTTGCCCACGCGGCTGCAGCAACTGGCCGCCGTGCGCGATGAGGAGGGTTATATGGCCCGCGTGGAAGCGGACGGCGATGACTGGCTGCTGATCGAAGACCATTGCCCCATCTGCGCCGCCGCGCGCACTTGCCAGGGCTTTTGCCGCTCGGAACTGCAGCTGTTCCAGGAAGTGGTGGGACCGAACGCCAGCATCGTGCGCGAGCAGCATGTGCTGGCGAACGCGATGCGCTGCGTGTATCGGATAAGGGTGCTGCCCTAGTCTGTCGGAAACAGCGGCCAGGTCAGCAGCGCCACCAGTCCCGCCAGCCACCACACGACGGGCCAGCTGCTGGCCGCCAGCAGGTGCGGGATGGCCATCGGCGTGAGGAACAGCCCCACGTAGACGGCCGTATTCGCCATGCCCAGCGCCGTGCCCGCGTTGGCGCCGCCCGCTTCCGTCGCCAGTTCCGTGTAGGCCACGCCATGCCAGGCGGACACGGCGATTCCGGCGGCCACCACGGCGGCCATCAGCAGCCAGCCCGGCGCGTCCAGCCAGGCGATGCATCCCAGCAAAATGAACGACGCCAGCGCCACCAGGGCAGAGCCGCGCAAGTAGGCGGGCCGGTTCGCGTGGCGGTCCGTGTGGCGTCCGCTCCAGATGCGCATCACCATCGCGCCCGCCTGCAGCGCCACCATCACGGCCGTGATGGCGGCCAGGCCCAGGTGGCCATGGTCGTGCAGGAACACGGTGGCGTAACTGAGCACGGCAAATTGGGGCACGCATAGCAAGCCGATGGCGGCCACCATGCGCCAGACTCTACGATTGCGTAACGGTGGCGGTGGCATCACCTCAGAGGCGCCCGTGGACGCGTTGTGCGGCCCCTTGGCGGCCTCGGCTGAGAAATCGGGCTCATGCATCCAGCGCCACGTAAAAAACGCCGACAGGCCGCATACGAGGGCCAGGGCGCCAAACACGGGCATGAAGCCATAGGACGATGCCAGGCTGGGCAAGATCAGGGCGCCGAGGCCGCCGCCGAGCGGCACGGCCGTCTGGCGGATGCTCATGGCGAAACCCCGTTCGCCCGTGCCGAACCAACGCATCACGGCGCGGCCGCTGGCACCATTCACGCTGCCGCCCAGCACGCCCACCAGCGCCAGGCCGGCCGCCAGCGCCCATAACGGCGGCACGGCGCCGTCAGCGGGCGTGATCCACAGCAGCAAGGTCAACAGCGCCAGCATGGTGCCCAGCAAGCCCGTCAGCAGCACGGGGCGGTCGCCCCAGCGGTCGGTGGCCATGCCCCATGGCAATTCGGTCAGGGCCACGCCCAGGCCCATGGCGCCCAGCGCCACCCCCAGTTGCGTATTGCTCAGGTGATAGCCGCTGCGCAGCCAGATGGCCGTGGTGGGCATGCCGTTGGCGGCGGCGGAAAAGCTGGCATTGGCCGCCACGCCGACGGCCAGTACTTTCCAGCGGTGGGCAGCGCCCGGCGCGGGCACGGTGACGGGAAGGGAAACGGCAGGGCAGCTGGTGCGCATGGCAGGGAGGGAAAAGTGGTTGACCCTGACAGTGTTGCGCAGTACGATCGTTCTGAATATCAGATAATTTAATATAAACCATCCCATAAAACAGGACGATTGCATTTGCCCCATGAGCCTGCTGAATTTCGACATCGCCTTCCTGCGCAGCTATGTGGCTGGCATCGAACTGGGCAGCTTTGCCCGCGCGGCCGACAAGGTGGGCCGTTCCACTTCGGCCGTCAGCGCGCAGCTGAAAAAACTCGAGGAGCAGGCGGGCATGCCCCTGTTCCGCAAGGATGGCCGGGGACTGGCGCTGACGCCGTCCGGCGAAGTGCTGCTCGGCTATGCGCGCCGCTTGCTGGAACTGAATGACGAGGCGGCCGTCGCCCTGCGCGGCGCGGAACTGGAAGGCTGGATCAGGCTGGGCTTGCAGGAGGATTTTGGCGAAGCCTTGCTGCCCGAGGTGCTGGGGCGCTTTGCGCGCGCGCATCCGAAAGTGCGCATCGAGGCGCACGTGGCGCGCAACACGGCCTTGATGCAAGGCCTGGCCATGGGCCAGCTGGATCTGGCCCTGCTGTGGGGCGGCGCCTGCATCGCCGACGTGGCGCAGTATCCGCTGCCGCAGCGCCAGCAGATTGCCGAACCGGCCATGCGCTGGATCGCCTCGTCCAGCCTGGCCTGGCGGCCCGAATCGGGCGAGCCTTTGCCCTTGATTACGTTTGACCGCGACTGCCTGTTCCAGCGCTGCGCCACGCAGGCGCTCGATGGGGCAGGGATCGCCTGGCGCACGGCGTTTACCAGTCCCAGCCTGGCCGGCCTGTGGGCGGCGGCGGCCGCCGGGCTGGGCGTGACGGTGCGCACGGCGTACGGCCTGCCCTCGTCCGTGCGCGCGCTCGATCACGTGGCGGCGGGCCTGCCCGCCCTGCCCCCGTTGTCGCTGGAACTGCTGCGTGCCTCCAGCGTGCCCAGGCCGCCCGTCGAGCGGCTGGCTGGCTTGATCATCGAATCGCTGCAGAATGGGGCGACGTAAAACGCCTGCAATTCACGTGCGCGCAATCAGCACCTGCACGGGCGCCATGGGAAAATCGCTGGCGCTGTATTGCTCCACTTGCCGCCAGCCCGTGTCGCGCAGCAATTGCGCCAATTCTCCCTGCTGGGTTACCGTGCGGCCCAACATACGCATCGGCAAGTAATACGGCAGCACGCGCGCCGCATCAAAGGGAGTCGGGGCGATTTCCGCCTGCACGCAGACGAACACGCCACCGGGTGTCAACGCCGCATGGATCTTGCGCAAGGCCGCCGTCATATCGGGCACGAAATGCAGCACGGAGGAGCACTAGATGAGGTCGTAATCACCGCCCAAGGTTTCCAGGCGATTGGATAATTGCGCATGGGCGATGTTCGCGGCGGCCACGGCCACCGTTTCCGGCCAGTCGAAAACGCAGCCGTGCAAGCCCGGCCAGCTGGACCCGGGGTTGAAAGAGTGCCGCGCCGACCAGCGTCAGGTCGACCAGGGCTTGCTGCTCGTGCATTCCGATTATCGTTCGCGCCTGGCGCTCGTCGAGCAGTCGCAGCATGACGATGCGGGCGGCCTGGTCATTACCATCGGCCTGGAAGGCGCGTCCGGCGACACCACGCGCGATGGCTGGCAATTGCATTTCCGGGGAGGGCATACGACGGTGACGGCGTTTCGCCACGTCAGCGGCGAGCGCCGTTTCGAGGCGCATCAACGGGCGGCGCAATTGAGGTTGCTGGTCGGCGAAGAGGCGCTGGCGCAACAACTGCGGGCACTGCGGCCCGCGCCCGCGCCCGCGCCGCGCTGGTCCGACGCCGATATCGCCAGACTGGAGCGCGCCTACGTGCTGATGCAGGAACAGATGGCGCAGGAACTCACGCTCGACTACCTGTGCCCGCAGCGCACCCTGCTGGCGCTGCGCATGCAGCGGGCAAAGTTACTGCTGGAAAATGGGTGTCAGGTGGCGCAGGCGGGCTGGCAAACCGGTTATCGCCATCCGGCCAATTTCAGCGCCGCGTTCAGCCGTTATTTCGGCTACGCGCCAAAGACCGTGGGACGCGCGGGCGCGTAAAAAGCCGGTGTAGAATCGGCGGGCACGATGTACGCATTCGACCTACAAGGAGACATGATGGCCCGCAAAATCTTTGTCAATCTGCCCGTCCAGTCGCTGGAACGCTCGGTGGCGTTTTTCACGGCGCTGGGCTTCAGTTTCAATGCCCATTTCACGGATGAAACGGCGACGTGCATGATCGTTGCCGACGATATCTTCGTGATGCTGTTGACGCACGATAAATTCAAGCAGTTCACGCCCAAGCAGCTGTGCGACACCCAGGTGGCGACGGAAGTGCTCGTGTGTTTGTCGGCCGAGAGCCGCGGCGAAGTCGATGACCTGGTGGCAAAAGCCGTCCAGGCGGGCGGCAGCCTCTACAAGGAGCCGATGGATTTCGGCTTCATGTATGGCCACAGTTTCCAGGATCTGGATGGACATCAGTGGGAGTTGATGTACATGGAGCCAGGCGCCGTACCGCAATAGCAGCGCAATCCGGCAATACAGGCCAATAATGTTGTCGGATTACGCTGCGCTAATCCGACCTACCCGATCCGTAGCGTAGGTCGGATTAGCGGCGGCACGCCGCGTAATCCGACACGATCCGTCTGCTCAGCTTAAGAAGCCAGCGCCAATAAATCGACCACGTCCAGCCCTGCCAGGTCTTGCGTCGTATTACCCGCAAACGCGGCGCGGCTCTGTTGGCCGTTTTTCAGCCAGGTGCGCGTGACATCCTTGATCTGCGCCAGGGTGCAGGTCAGGACGCCGGTGCGGAACTGCTGGCGCACGGCTTCCGTCGTACCGCGCTGCTGCATGTTCCACGCCGTCAGCGCTTCCGCGTACGGCGAGTGCGGCTTGTCGAGGCCCTTGATGACGCAGATGATGGCTTCTTCCACCTGCTCTTGCGAGAAATCGCCGTCGAGGATCTGATCGAGCGTCGTGCCAAAATCGGCGAACGTGCCGGCCAGGCGCGGATCGCGGTAGGAACTCAGGGTAAACGTGCCGGCGCCGGCCGCGTAGCTGGCGCTGCCGCCATACGCACCGCCTTTTTCGCGCAGCGCCGTATGCAGCACCTGATTCGTCATCAGTTCTGCGGCCACGGCCAGGGCGGAAGCGTCCGGACTGTGCACGCCGGGCACGGCCCAGGAAACGAAGCAATGGTTGATCTGGCTCGTCGCATGCAGGGCAGTGTTAGCCAGCGGCAAGGCGGCGGGTGCTGGCGTGTCGCTTGGCGTGGCCACGTCCGTGCCGGCTGCCGGCAACTCCAGCAAGCGGGCCAGGGCGATGCCATCGTGCTCGAGGCCCGCACACAGCACGGTCGGCGGCTGGGCGATGATGTGCGCGTGCAGGGTGTCGAGCTCGCGCGCGATTTCCTGCAAGCCCTCGGACGTCTTGCTCAGCTGCTGCAGGCGGCGGTAGAACGGCAAGGCGGCCGGACCGCCGACGATGTCGTCGAAGCGGCGCGTGGGCGACAGGGGCGCCGCCGAGGCGAGCATGGCGTAGCGGTTGCCCGATTCGGCCAGGCTGCTCAATTTGTCCTGCACCAGGCTTTCGATCAGGAAAGCCAGACGCTCTTCTTCATCGAAGCGGGGCTTGGCGATCCAGGCCGACAGCACGGCGGCGATCGCCGCGTGTTCTTCGCGCAAGCCGCTGGCCGAGAACGACAGTTCCACGCGCATCGCTTGTTGCGGGCGGGGAATGGCTTCCAGGCCGATGTGGAACGACGGCACCATGCTCTGGCGCCAGGCGCTGGCGTCGTCGAACGACATGTCGCCCACGCCCAGTTCCGGCGCCAGGTCCGTGTACAGACGCAGCCATGGCCACGACGCTTCCGGCAAGCCCGACACGTCATACAGCACGTTGGCATAGCTGATGCCGTTCGAGGCGATACTGAAGGCCACGGCGCCGTCGACGGCGGCGGGAATCGGCAAGGCCGGGCGCGGCGCGGCGCTGACGTCGCCAGGGCGGATGCGCGGCAGCACTTCCGAATTCGACGGCAATTGCTGATGCGCTTCCAAGGCGGCGGACTCGGCGATGATGTGCTCGCGTTCGGCATCCGTCAGCTGCGCTTGCAGGGCCGCCAGCTTCGCGTCTTCCTGCGCGGCGCGGTCCGTGAAGTAGGCGCTGTCGGGCACCACGTGCGTCGTCAAACGGGTCGGATTGGCGATCAGCTCGCGCACCAGCTGCTTGAAGAATTCCGGATCTTCGATCTGCTGTTCCAGGGTTTCCAGGATGGCCGCATTGTCGAACGCGTCCATCACGTTGCCGTCGTACATGGCCAGCGGCAGCGCGTGCAGCAGGCGGCCCAGGCCGTACGGCATGCGGCCGCTGCTGATTTCGCGCTGGCTGTACTTGATGTCGCGCAAGGCCGCGTGCAGCACGGCGGCGGGTATGCCTTCTCGCGCCGTTTCTTCCAGCGCCGTCCAGATGCGCTGGTGCGCATCGGCGATCTGTTCTTGGGTTAAACCTTCCATGCCGATGTGGAACACCATCTGGCGGATGCCCGCGTCGCGGCCATTCATGTCCGATGGGCGGCCATAGCCGGCCGATTCCATGGCGCGCATGACGGGCGCCGACGATTCGCCCAGCAAGCCGTGCGACAGCAGGTGCGCGTGGTAGTAGGCGATCGGGTCGCTCGACTCGCCCATCAGCCAGGCGAATTGCAGGCCGAATTCATCGTCGCGCGCTTCCTGCGACGGAATTTTCACCACGTTTTCCTGCGGCGCGCTCCAGGCGGGCGCCAGCTGCGGCAAACGGCGTTCGGAGAAACCGCTGAGTTTGGACAGCACGCGTTCGGCCACTTGTTCCTGCACGGCCGATGCTTCGATATTGCCGGCGGTCATGATCACGGCTTGTGACGGGTGGTAATGGCTGGCGTGGAATTCTTTCAGCATGGCATGCGTGAGTTCCGGGATCACCAGCGGATCGCCGCCCGATTCCACTTCATACGTCGTGCCCTTGAGCAAGGTGCTGGCGATGCCGCTGTCGAGTGCGCGCATGGGACTGTTGAAGGCGCCCTTCATTTCATTGAAGACGATGCCCTGGTACACCAGCTTGTCGCCTTCGAACGCATGGCGCCAGCCTTCCTGGCGGAAGTTCAGGTAATCGAGGTTCGGGAAGAAGGCCGCGTCCAGGTACACGTCGAGCAGGTTGAAGAAGTCCTTGCGGTCGGTGCTGGCGAACGGGTACACGGTGCGGTCCGGATAGGTCATCGCATTCATGAAGGTGGCCGTCGAGCGGCGCAGCATCGAGAAGAACGGGTCGCGTACCGGGTAGCGCGACGAGCCGCACAGCGCCAGGTGTTCGAGGATGTGGGCGCGCCCGTCGCTCACTTCGGGCACAGTGGGAAAGGCCACCAGGAACACCATCTCAGCCTGCTCGGTATGCATGTGGATGTGGCGCATGCCCGTTGCTGGCTCGACATATTGCTCGATGGTTGCCTGCAAGACTGGAATGAAGTTGCTGCTGACTTTTTCAAATGTGCTCATGCGGTATGGGATCTTTTCAGTAGGTGAAACGGAGTGTCGGTGGAGCTGCATCACATGTGGGGGCAAAGCGGCGCAATGCCAGGGCCGAGGGCCACTTTGATGCCTGCGTGAAGTTTTTCCCTATTGTACTAGGAGTATTCGTGCGCCGCCGCCAAGGCCTTGCTGGCGGCCGGAAAAGCCACAGTATTGCCAAATTCATCATTTCTGGATGGGTGGCGTCGGCGAATGAACGCTTAGCGTACCATGCGCCTTTTCCCCCTTGCTGACCGAACCGAAGGCGCTTACCTTGTCCCGACTTTCCTTTCGCCAACTGTTGTTCGCCGCCTTCATTTTGACGACGGGTATTTTGACGGCCACCTCCGTGCAAGCCCTGCTGACGCTGGAGCACCTGGCGCGGCTGGGGCGCGAGACGGCGGCGCAGGCGATTGCCCTGACGGAACAGTCGCAGCGTTTGTCCGAGCGCACCCTGGCCATGGAGCGCAGCGCGCGCCAGTTCCTCGTGCTCGATGATCCCGTCTTCCGCGAGCGCTATGCGGCGGCCCGCGACGAAGCGACGGCGGCGCTGCAAGTGCTGAACCGGGCCACGCCCGAGTTTGCCTCGCAGCTGGCCGACGAGTGGACGGCGCAGGCGCAGTCGGCGTGGGAAGTCTTGCAAGCAGGTAAGCGCCGCAAGCGCGATGGCCACGCCGTCGTGTACCGCGCGTTTGCCCGCATGGCGCAAATCAACGACAGTCTGGCGCGCGAAAGCAAGACGGAAATCGGCAGCCGCAACGATGCCCTGCTGGCCGAGCTGGAGCGCCAACGCCGCGTGCTGGGCGTGCTGGTCGGTGGCGCCGTGCTGCTGGCGGCCGTGCTGGCCACCTGCTTCGGTTTTCTATTGTCGCGCCCGTTGCGCCGCATCGAGACGGCCATCGGGCGCCTGGGCGAGAAGCGCTACGACCAGCCCATCGTCGTCGGCGGACCGGCCGACACGCGCCGCCTGGGCCAGCAGCTCGACTGGCTGCGCCAGCGTCTGGCGGACCTCGATGCCGACAAGGAGCGCTTCCTGCGCCATATCTCGCATGAACTGAAAACCCCGCTGGCGGCCCTGCGCGAAGGCGTGGCCTTGCTGGAGGACGAAGTGGCCGGCAAGCTCAGCGATGGCCAGCGCGAAATCGCCGGCATCCTGCAGCAAAACACGGCCTCCCTGCAAAACCAGATTGAGGACTTGCTGCGCTACAATACCGCCGCCTTTGACGCCCAGCATCTGGCGCGCAGCAAGGTCGACTTGCTGGTCTTGCTGCAAGATGTGGTGGCCGGACAGCGCCTGCAATGGCTGGCGCGCCGCTTGACGGTCGAAGTGCAGGGCGAGTCGCTGATCGTGCAAGCTGATCGCGACAAGCTGGCAACAGTGCTGGCGAACCTGCTGTCGAATGCCGTGCGTTTCAGCCCGGAAGGCGGCACCGTGCGCTTTGCCTTGTCCTGTGAAGGCCGCCGCGTGCGCATCGACTGCATCGACGAGGGTGCCGGCGTGGCGCCAGAGGATGCCGCGCGTATTTTTGAACCGTTTTACCAGGGAGTGCGCCAGGCGGCCGGCGCGCGCAACGGCAATGGCATCGGCCTGTCCATCGTGCGCGAATATATCGCCGCCCACGATGGCAGCGTCACTCTTTTACCGCGCCCCGCCGGCGCGCATTTTCGGATAGAACTGCCCTTATGATGACGAGAACTTCCCTGGCCGGCATGGCCGCCTGCGCGCTGCTGTTGGGCGCCTGCGCCGCCAAGCCCACTATCCAGACGCCCGTGCTGGTGCAAACGCCGCCGCGCGTGGTGGTGGTGATGGACCCCCAGCTGACCGAATTGTTCGCGTATCAGAGCGCCTTGCGCCTGATGACGCCGTCGGAACTGGTGAAAGCACAGCTGGACCTGGCGAAGGCCGATCACGCGCCGTCCAACACCATCCGCCGCGCCATGCTGCAAGCGACCTTGCGCGGTGCCGGCGACCTGGCCCGCGCGCAAGCCTTGCTGGAACCCTTGCTGGCGGCCACGGGCAAGGACGCGCAACTGCTGGCGCCGCTGGTGCAATTGCTCAGCAGCCAGTATGCGGAACTGCGCCGCCAGGACGAGAGCATCGACAAGCTCAATGGCCAGCTGCGCGACGCCCAGCGCCGCATCGAGCAGCTCAATGAAAAACTCGAGGCGCTGAAAAACATCGAGCGCAGCCTGTCCGTGCGCCCTGCCGCGGGAGCGCCGAAATGAGCGAACTGGCCCACATCTTGTTGGTCGACGACGACCCTGACCTGCTGCGCCTGCTGACCATCCGCTTGAAGGCGGGTAATTATCGGGTCACGGCCGTGGGCAGCGCGGAAGCGGCGCTGGCGCGCCTGGCCGTGGAATTGCCGGCCCTGGTCATTACCGACGTGCAATTGCCTGGCCGCGACGGCCTGGCCCTGTTCGATGAAATCCGCCGCCAGCACGCGGCCCTGCCCGTCATTTTGCTGACCGCCCACGGCACCATTCCCGATGCCGTCGAGGCGACGGCGCGCGGCGCGTTTGCCTACCTGACGAAACCGTTCGACGGCAAGCTGCTGATGGAAAAAGTGGCGTATGCCATCAACTTGTCCACCGTCATGCCGGCGCCCGCGTCCGGCGACGAGAGCTGGCGTGCCGAGCTGATCAGCCGCAGCGCGCAGATGGCCGAGTTGCTGGCCGAAGCCAAGCTGGTGGCGGGTTCCGACGCCAGCATCCTGATCCGTGGCCCCAGCGGCACGGGCAAGGAATTGCTGGCGCGCGCGCTGCACAACGCCAGCCGCCGCGCCAAGGCGCCGTTCATCGCCGTCAACTGCGGCGCCATTCCTGAGCAACTGCTGGAATCGGAACTGTTCGGCCACGTCAAAGGCGCGTTTACGGGCGCCGTCGGCAACCGCGAAGGGTTATTTCAGGCGGCCGATGGCGGCACCCTGTTTTTGGATGAGATCGGCGACATGCCGCTGCCGCTGCAGGTGAAATTGCTGCGCGTGCTGCAGGAGCGGGCCGTGCGCCCCGTGGGCGCCGACCAGACGCGTCCGGTGGACGTGCGCCTGCTGTCTGCCACGCACCGCGACCTCGACGTGGCCATGGCGGAAGGGCAATTTCGCGAAGACCTGTATTACCGCCTCAATGTCGTGACCTTGACCCTGCCGCCGCTGGCCGAGCGCCGCGAAGACATCTCCCTGCTGGCGAACCATTTCCTGCAGAAGCTGGCGGCCAAGTATCAGAAACCGCTGAACGGCTTCGCTCCCGATGCCTTGACGGCCCTGGTGGCGGCGCCATGGCCCGGCAACGTGCGCCAGCTGGTTAATGTGGTCGAGCAAGTGTGCGCGCTGGCCACGGCGCCGCTGGTGCCCCTGAGTCTGGTGCAGCGGGCCTTGCGCGTGCCATCGCTGGAAGCGCTCAGCTACAACGAAGCCAAGCAGCGTTTCGAGCGCGACTACCTGATTCAATTGCTGCGCCTGACGGATGGCAACGTGGCCGACGCGGCCCGCCTGGCCGACCGCAACCGCACGGAGTTCTACCGTTTATTGCAGAAATACGAGCTGACGCCGGCCCTGTTCCGCGCCGACGGCGACCCTGTCGCTGAATAGCGACAAAAAGAAAGGGTGGATAATCAACGACTTACCGTGAAATATTGATTGTCTTGCCACAAGCTGTCGCTGTCTGGCGACAAAAAGCCCCGATTTTCGGGCCAGATCCGGCGGAAACGCGCTGGAAAAATCGAGTTTGGCTGTAAGTCGTTGATTTTGAATGCATTTTAAAAGCTGGCACGGTGCTTGCTTTATGGGTAGATGTGACGCTTCAACGTGTTGCTTTATCTAAGTAAGAAGCTTTTAACTTCATTGAGAGGAACTACCATGCAAACATCGAAACTGTTCAATACCCTCGTCGCCGCTATCGTACTGTCGGGCGCCTCGATCACCGCTTCGCATGCCGCTGACTCCGCACCAAAAGCACAAGCTCCTGCTGACACTGTCGTGGCCGCCAACGCCGCCGCTGCCGTCCCGGATGAAACCATCACTTCCTCGGCCAAGGCCGCCCTGAGCGCCGATGCGCAAGCCGCTACCCTGCCAGTCAAGGTAGCAACCCAGCAAGGTGTGGTCGTCCTGTCGGGCGATGTACCGAGCGCCGAAGCGGGTGACCGCGTCGTGCAGATCGTCGCTTCCGTGAGCGGCGTGAAAGAAATCAAGAACGAGCTGAAAGTCAAAGCCGCCGGTTAATCGCCCTCGCGCTGTACTTTACTCCGGGTTGCCCTGTCTGCGGACAGGGCATTTTTTTTGCCCGCAGGATGGGGACGGGAAAGCCAGGCCATGCCTTCAGGCAAGGAGCTCGGCAATGAGGGTAGAATAGCCAGCACTGGCGCCGTTTCCGGCACTTTTTGTCATCCATGGCGCAGTGTTGCAAGGCTGGGCCGCTACCAGGCTACCGCATGTCTTCTTTCTCTCCCGCCGCCCTGCTGCGCAATCTGAAACCCGACAACTTCACCATCGCCCTGCTCGTCACCGTGGCGCTGGCCAGTTTCCTGCCTTGCACGGGCCAGACGGCCGTGGTCTTCGGTCACGTCACCACCGTCGCCATCGGCGCCCTGTTCTTCCTGCATGGCGCCAAGTTGTCGCGCGAAGCCGTGGTGGCCGGCGTCATGCACTGGCGCTTGCATTTGCTGGTGCTGGCCAGCACGTTCATCTTGTTTCCCCTGCTGGGCCTGGCCCTGCGGCCGCTGGCGCTGACTTTTCTCACGCCCGAGCTGTACGTGGGCATCCTGTTCCTGTGCGCCTTGCCATCGACCGTGCAATCGTCGATCGCCCTGACAGCCATGGCGCGCGGCAATGTACCGGCCGCCATCTGCAGCGCCTCGGCCTCGAATTTCATCGGCATTTTTCTTGCTCCCATCCTGGTCGGCTTGCTGGTGGCGAAAGGCGGGGCAAGCAAGTCGTCGGTCGATGCCGTGCTGTCCATCGTCATGCAGCTGCTGCTGCCCTTCCTGGCCGGCCAGTTCCTGCGCCGCTGGATCGGCCGCTGGGTCGACCGCCACAAGGCCATGCTGAAATACGTCGACCAGGGCTCGATTTTGCTGGTGGTCTACACGGCCTTCAGCGAAGCCGTCAGCGAAGGCCTGTGGCACACGATCTCGGTGGAAACGCTGGTCGCCCTGAGCCTGTTCAGCATCTTGCTGCTGGCGCTGGTCCTGGGCCTGATGACATTCATCAGCCGCCGCCTGGGTTTTAACAAGGAAGACGAGATCGCCATCGTCTTTTGCGGTTCGAAGAAAAGCCTGGCCAGCGGCGTGCCCATGGCCAAGGTGCTGTTTGCCACCCACTCGCTGGGCATGGTGATCTTGCCACTGATGCTGTTCCACCAGATTCAGCTGATGATCTGCGCCGTGATTGCGCAGCGCTATGCGCGGCGTGACGAGGGGCAGGAAGTGCCGGCGACGACGCGATAATGCTCGTCCTGCAATAGCGCCGACGCCTGCCGCAAGCCCTCGACGATCACGCGATACGCCTGCCGCCGGCTCGCCTCGTCTAGCGCGCGCAGCACATACGCCGGGTGATACACGCTGACCACCCAGCGTCCATCGTGTTGCACCGGCGTGCCGAGCAGCGGCGTCATGCTCGCCGCGCCATCTTGCAATATCGATTTCAATGCCGTGCTGCCCAGCGCGACGATCACCTGTGGTTGGACCCGCTCGATCTCTTCTTCCAGCCAGCCATGGCAGGCGAGGATTTCACGCTGCGCGGGTGTCTTGTGCAGGCGGCGCTTGCCGCGTGGTTCCCACTTGAAATGCTTGACGGCATTCGTTACATACACGCTGTCGCGCGCCACGCCCGCTTCCCGCAGTGCCTGCTCCAGCAGCGCGCCGGCCGGGCCGACAAACGGCAGGCCCGCCAGGTCTTCCTGGTCGCCCGGTTGTTCGCCGACGAGCATGATGCGGGCGGTGTGCGGTCCCACGCCGGACACGGCTTGCGTGGCATGCTGCCACAGTTCGCAGCGGCGGCACCGGTCCAGCGTCGTGGGCGCGTCGCGCGCGGGCTGGGCGCGTTCGGCCGAAATCGGAATCATGGCCGCGCCGCTGCGCTGGCCCACGCTGGCCGTCTGGCCCGTGCGCCGTTCGCCATTCGCGGCGCCGCTGAGCATGGCGGGCACGATGGCGCCTTCGGGCAGGTTTTTCCAGAAGCGCGAGGGGATGTGGCTGTGCAGCAAGTCGGCATTCACGCGCGCGGGGTTGAAGATGCTGCGGTAGTAGGTCAGCCACAGCGCTTCGCCCGCATCGTCGATCTCGGCCGCGCCGCGCAGCAGGGCCGGCCCCGCGTGCAAGGTCTGACCGTCCCACAGCATGCTGGCCGCCGGCGTGGCGATCATCCAGCTGATGGAGCCCATGCGGCGCGCGAAGTGGCGCGCCACTTGCGGCAGCACCTCGTGCACGGGTTCGAACCAGGCGACGAAGCGGGGTGCGCCCTCGGCCTCGCTGCGTTCGCGAAAGCGCACATACGCATGCATGTCGTGCTCCTCGCGATGTACGGCCTTGGCCATGGCGTGCAGGCGCGCACCGTCCGCATCGGCCGGCGAGAGCACGTCGTGCTGGCCCTGTTGCCAGCGCCAGAGCACCTGGTACAAGAAGGCCCAGCGGTCATGCACGTTGAAACAGGCGGCTGCTTCCAGCAATTCCACCAGGGGACGGGGCAGGCGCAGCGGCGGCGCGCTGGTATCCGTGGCATCCGGCGTGGAAGAAAACAGGTCGCCATCGCCCGCTTGCGACTGCCAGGCGACATCGGCAGGTGGCACGCCACGCGCGATCAGGTCGCGCGCCGCCGCGCGCCACGCGTCGAACGATTGCGCCAGCCGCACCACGCGCTCATTGACTTCTTTCATGCTGCCTGCAGTTCCGGCCACAGATGCATCTGCTGCGGCGCATCGGCCATGGCGCGGCGCAAGTGTTCCGAGGCGGTGGTGTCGCGCGCGGGAAAGTAATCGGCCGTGATGATGAAGGGGGCGATTTTCTTCATGCTGCAGCGCAGGCGCGACAGGTCGGCGTAGCGCACCTGCCGCAGCCGGCGCAGGTCGACGATGCGCTGCGCGTTGCGCAGGCCGATGCCGGGCACGCGCGCGATCATGTGTTGCGCCGCGCGGTTCAAGTCCAGCGGAAAATGTTCGCGGTGCGCCAGCGCCCAGGCCAGCTTGGGATCGATATCGAGCGCCAGGTTGCCGCCGCTGGCAGGCAGCAATTCGCTGGCCTGGAAACCATAGCTGCGCAGCAGGAAATCGGCCTGGTACAGCCGGTGTTCGCGCAGCATCGGCGGCGGCGCCAGCGGCACGCTTTTCGGGCTGTCGGGGATGGGGCTGAAGGCCGAGTAGTACACGCGCTTGAGCTTGTAGCTGCCGTACAGGGTCTCGGCCGTGGAGAGGATCTGCTGGTCGTCGCTGGCGTCGGCGCCGACGATCATCTGCGTGCTTTGCCCGGCCGGCGCGAAACGCGGCGAGCGCGGCTCTTCCGCTTTCTCATCGAGCTTGCGGCGGATGGCGCCCATCGCCAGTTTAATGGTGTGCACGCTCTTTTCCGGCGCCAGCTTCTGCACGCTGTCCTGCGTCGGCAGTTCGATATTCACGCTGAGCCGGTCGGCGTAACGGCCCGCCTGCGCGATCAGGGCCGGGTCGGCGTCGGGGATGGTTTTCAGGTGGATGTAGCCGCGGAACTGGTGTACTTCGCGCAACTCGCGCGCCACCTGCACCAGCTGCTCCATCGTGTAGTCGGCCGAGCGGATGATGCCGGAACTGAGGAACAGGCCGTCGATGTAATTGCGCAGATAAAAGTCGGCCGTCAGCTTGACCACTTCGGCCACGGTAAACCGCGCGCGCGGCACGTTCGAGCTGCGCCGGTTGACGCAGTACTGGCAATCGTACAGGCAGTAATTCGTCAGCAGGATCTTGAGCAGCGAGACGCAGCGCCCGTCCGGCGTGTAGCTGTGGCAGATGCCCATGCCCGAGGTGGCGCCAAAGCCGTCCTTGCCGATGGAGTCGCGTTTGGGCGCGCCGCTGCTGGCGCAGGACGCGTCGTACTTGGCCGCGTCGGCCAGGATTTCCAGCTTGTCCGTCAATTCCATGGCTCACCTCGATATACTGTGTTTTTATACAGTATATCAGGGAATGTGTCTTGCGCCGTCTTGACTTGCGCGATGGCAGAACGCTATATATCAGTGTATATTACGCTCCTTGTTCACCGTTCACTTGACAAGGATACGACCATGCGCCTGACCTCCCTCGCCCGCCTGCTTGGCACCGCTCTGCTGGCCACCGCCGCCACCTCCGCCGTTGCCGGCGAAGTGGTGGTGTCGGCCGCGGCCAGCCTGACGAATGCGTTCAAGGAGGCGGCGCAAGGCTACGAGGCGCAATATCCGGGCAGCAAGGTGTCCCTGAACTTCGCCGCCTCGGGCGTGCTGCTGCAGCAGATCGTCAAGGGCGCACCCGTGGACGTGTTTGCCTCGGCCGACCAGGAAACCATGGATGCGGCGCAAAAGCAGGACCTGGTCCTGCCGGCCGACCGCCAGGACTTCGTCGGCAACAGCCTGGTGCTGATCGTGCCGCACGATAGCAAGCTGGGCATCAAGAGCCTGAGCGACCTGACGCACAAGGGCGTGACCCGCGTGGCGATCGCCAACCCGGCCAGCGTGCCCGTCGGCCGTTACTCCGAAGGTGCGCTGAAGAAGGCGAAGCTGTGGGACGCCGTGCAGCCGAAAGCCATCGGCACGCAGAACGTGCGCCAGTCGCTCGACTACGTGGCGCGCGGCGAAGTCGATGCGGGCTTCGTCTACGCCACCGACGCGGCCATCATGAAAGACAAGGTCAACGTGGTGCTGGAGGTGCCTTTGGCCTCGCCCGTGCTGTACCCGATCGCCACCATCAAGGGCAGCGGCAACGCGGCCGAAGCGAAGCGCTTCGTCAGCTACCTGCAGACGGCGCCGGCGCAAGCGATTCTGGCCAAGTACGGCTTCAAGAAACCCTAAGTCAAGCACGCGCCCGCATGGATATCGCCTGGACCGCGCTGGCCCTGTCGCTCAAAGTAGCGGCCTGGGCCACGGCGCTCAATTTGTTGCTCGGCATCGGTACGGGCTATCTGCTGGCGCGCACGCGCTTTCCCGGGCGCGAGCTGCTCGACGCCCTCTTGACCCTGCCGATGGTGATGCCGCCCACCGTGCTCGGCTATTACCTGCTGGTGCTGCTGGGCCGGCGCGGCACCCTGGGCATCTGGCTGCAGGACAACTTCGGCATCAACCTCATCTTCACGTGGCAGGGCGCCGTGATCGCCTCCACCGTGGTCGCCTTTCCCCTCGTCTTCAAGCCCGCGCGCGCCGCCTTCGAGGCCGTCGACGGGCAACTGGAGCAGGCGGCCCGCGTGCTGGGCATCTCGGAGCTGGCAATCTTTTTCCGCGTCACCTTGCCGCTGGCCTGGCGCGGCATCCTCGCCGGCGTGCTGCTGGGTTTTGTGCGCGCGCTGGGCGAGTTCGGCGCCACGCTGATGGTGGCCGGCAGCATCCCCGGCAAGACGCAGACCCTGTCGGTGGCCGTGTATGAAGCCGTGCAGGCGGGCCAGGACGACGTGGCCAATACGCTGGTCGTGATTATCTCCCTTGTCTGCATCGTGGTGCTGCTGTCGGCGGGCCGCCTGGCGCCCGGGCGCGTCGCGCACAAATGAGGTCTATGATGACGCCCATGCAACTCGACCTCGACATTCGCGCCACCTTGCGCTCCGGCAAACGCCGTTTCGACCTGCACGTGCAATGCACCTCTGGCAGTCAGCGCATCGCCATGTATGGCCCGTCCGGCGCCGGCAAGAGCATGACCCTGAAAGCCATTGCCGGACTGTTTACACCGGACGCGGGCCATATCCGCCTGAATGGCCGTACCCTGTTCGATTCGGCCGCCGGCATCAACCTGCCGCCGCAGCAGCGCAACGTGGCCTACCTGTTCCAGGATTACGCGCTGTTCCCGCACCTGACGGTGCGCCAGAACGTGGGCTTTGGCCTGAGCCGCGGCTGGTTCAACCCGCGCGCGCGCGAAAAGTTGCAGAAGGTCGAGCATTGGCTCGATGCTTTCCACTTGCAGGAACTGGCGCACCAGTTTCCCGACGAGTTGTCCGGTGGCCAGCGCCAAAGGGTGGCGCTGGCGAGGGCGCTCGTGGCCGAGCCAGCCGCGCTGCTGCTCGACGAGCCGTTTGCCGCCCTCGATCCGGCCCTGCGTGTCAAAATGCGCCTGGAGCTGAGCCAGTGGCAGCAGCGCCTGGACGTGCCCATGATCCTGATCACCCATGATCCGGAAGATGCGCGCATCCTGGGCGAGCATGTGCTGTACTTGCGCGACGGACAAATTGACAGCATGGAAGAACATAAGGCATTGGGTGAACGCATTGGATAAATCAGCGGCAGCGGAAATCGGCCTGCAAGGCTCGGTATGGATGACGGTGGGCGGAGAAAACCTGGGCGGCGCCGGCAGGGTGGAATTGCTGGGCGCCATCGCCGAATGCGGTTCCATCACGCAGGCGGCCAAGCTTGTGAAGATGAGCTACAAGGCGGCCTGGGACGCCATCGACGCGATGAACAACCTGGCCGGCGAGCCGCTGGTCGAGCGCTTGACGGGCGGCAAGGGTGGCGGCGGCACGCGCCTGACGCCACGGGGGCGCCAGCTGGTCGACAATTTCCGCATCATCGAGCGTGAGCATGCGCGCTACCTGCGCCAGCTGGGCAGCCAGGCCGAAGGCATCGCCGACGATTTGTTACTCATACGGAGAATGGCCATGAAAACCACGGCACGCAATCAATTCCTGGGCAAGGTGGCCGAACTGAAACAGGGCGCCGTCAACGACGAAGTCACGCTGGAATTGCCCGGCGGCCAGCACATCGTGGCCATCGTCACGCAGGGCAGCAGCGCCAGCCTGGGCCTGGTACCGGGCGCGGAAGCGTTCGCGCTGATCAAGGCCTCGTCGATCATCCTCGTGGCGGATAGCGCAGGGGCGCGCTTTTCCGCGCGCAATCAGTTGACCGGCAGCGTGACGCGCGTGCAGACGGGCGCCGTCAACACGGAAGTGGTGCTGGACTTGCCGCGCGGCGGCACGATTGCCGCCATCATCACGAATCAGAGCAGCACCGAGCTGGGCATTGCCATCGGCAGCCAGGTGACGGCGATTTTCAAGGCGTCCAGCGTGATTCTCGGTGTGCCGGCGTAAATTGCGTAGGTCGGATTAGCGGCGGCACGCCGCGTAATCCGACAATATTGTTGGCGTATCATGTCGGATTACGCGCAAGCGCTAATCCGACCTACTCTTTTAATCTTTCAGCCTCGACAACCAATTCGCCGCCGCCGCCAGCGCCTGCTCGAGCTCCTGCGCCGTGCGCGCCAGCAGGCTTGGTACCTCGTCCAGGCGGCCCGCGTCGATGGCTTCCTCGGTGGCGAAGGCGGCGCGGATCAGGCGTTTCGTGCCCAGGGTGCCGACGGAGCCGCGCACGCCGTGCAGGATGCGCGCCACGTCGCTGTGGTGGCCCGCCTGCAACGCCGTTTCGGCGTCGCGCACGGGCGTCATGCCCTTGTTCAGCGCGTCTTCGACCATGCGCCGCAGCACGCCGCGGCCTTTCGCATCGCGGCCCATCACGCGCATCAGCGGCGCCATGGAAAACACTTCCTCATCGGCAACCGTCACCGGCTCGGCCGTCTGCACTGGCGGGCGCTTCGGCAGGTGGCGCAGGATGACTGCCATCATCTCTTCCACCACCACGGGCTTGGCGATGAAATCGCTGATGCCGGCCGTCATGCAGCGCTCGCGTTCGGACGCCAGCACCCCGGCCGTCATGGCGATCACGGGCAAGTTCAAGCGCAGTTCCGTGCGGATGACATGGGTGGCGCTGAAGCCGTCCATGACGGGCATTTGCATGTCCATCAGCACGATGTCGTAGCGCAGCGCTTCCGTGCGCAGCCGCTCCACCGCTTGCAAACCGTCGCCCACCACGTCCAGGGTGGCGCCCATGTGTTCGAGGATACCGCGCGCCACGGCCTGGTTCAAATGATTGTCTTCCACCAGCAGGAAATGCACGCCGGCCAGTTCCGTGCCCAGCGGCTGGTGCAGCATGCGCTGCTCGCCGCCGTCGTTCTTGGCGATCAGCGCCTGGTGCAGGGCATCGAACAGGCTCGAACCTGTGATCGGCTTCATCAGCACGACATCGGCCTCGGCCGCGCTGGAAATTTCCTCCAGGTGGTTGCGCGCGAAGGCGTTGACCATCACGACGATGGGCTGGCGCTGGCCGGCAGCTGCCTGGCGGATGGCCTTGGCCGTGGCCAGGCCGTCCATGACGGGCATGTGCCAGTCGGCCAGCACCACGTCGTACGGTTGCTGCTGCGCCAGGCGTTCGCGGTACAGTTCGATGGCGGCAAAGCCGGAGTCCACTTCGTCGGCCAGCCAGCCCCAGGCCTCGATCAGCTTGACGATCAGTTCGCGCGTGGTGCGGTTGTCGTCGGCCACCAGCAGGCGCAGCTGCCCCAGGGCCGGCGTGCGCCGTGTTTCGGGCGGTTGCGCCAGCATCTCGAACGGCACGCTGAACCAGAAGCGGCTGCCCTTGCCTTCGCTGCTGGCCACGGCGATATCGCCGCCCATCATGTGGATCAGCTGCTTGCTGATGGCCAGGCCCAGGCCCGTGCCGCCGAAGCGCCGTGTAATGCTCTGGTCGCCCTGGGAAAAGGCGGCGAACAGCTGCTGTTGCTGCAGTTCCGTCATGCCGATGCCCGTGTCGCGCACTTCGAAGCGTAGCCAGGCGCGGTCTTGTTGGCTTTCGGCCAGGCTGACGGCCACCACCACTTCGCCGCTCTCGGTAAATTTGATGGCGTTGCCGGCCAGGTTGACGAGGATTTGCTGCAGGCGCTGCGCGTCGCCCACCAGGCGCCGCGGCACGTCGGGCTCGACGGCGATGGCCAGTTCCAGCTCCTTTTCACCCGCATTCATGGTCATCGTCGTGGCCAGCGTGTTCATGACCTCGTCGAGGTCGAATTCGACGGGCGACAATTCCATGCGGCGCGCTTCGATCTTCGAATAGTCGAGCACGTCGTTGAGGATGCCCAGCAGCGACTGGCCCGCCACGCGCACCATGGTCAGATACTTGCGCTGTTCCGTATCGAGCCTGGTATTGCCCAATAAGTACACCATGCCCAGCACGGCATTGAGGGGCGTGCGGATTTCATGGCTCATGTTGGCCACGAAATCGCTCTTCGCGCGGTTGGCCGCCTCGGCCCGGTCGCGCTCCTGTTCCAGCTCCGCCGCGCGCGCTTCGAGTTCCTGCTGCAGGCGGTCGCGTTCGCTCATCAGGCCGTTGAACGTTTCCGTCAGTTCGCCGATCTCGTCGCGCTGCCGCACCGGCACGGGCGTGAAACGGCTGCCGCTGGTGCGCATGGCTTGCAGCGTGTCGCGCAGGCGCACCAGCGGCGACAGCAGGCGCACGGTGACCCAGCCCAGAATAAACGCGGCCAGCAGCGAAGCGAGGATGCTCCATAGCACCAGCCGGTACAGCACGCCATCGAACGGTTCGAAGGCATCGTCGAGGGGCAGCGAGGCGGCCAGCAGCCAGTTTACCGATTTCAGGCGTTTGAAGCTGTTGACGGCCGTGATGCCGCGGCTGTTGGTGCTGACCATGCTGCCTTCGCCATCTTGCTTCAGCAACTCGGTGGTGGTCAGGTTGGCGTTCGGCAGGCGCGGCTGCAGCAGCCGGTCGGTATCGGGGTGCAGCACGTAGCGCGGCACGGCGCCGCGCGTGAGGATGAAGTAATAGCCGCTCTTGCCGATCTTTTCCGAGCGCAGGCGCCCCAGCAGGTTGTCCTTGTACAGGCGCAGCACCCCGATCACGACGCCGGCCACCTGGCCATCGGCGGTGAGCACGGGCGCGGCCATCTGCACGATGGGCATGCCGCTCGACTTGCCCAGCATCGGTTCGGTGATCATGGGCTGGCGCGTGCGCAGCACGGTCTGGAAATACTCGCGCTCGGCGACGTTGATGCCGGCGCGCCCCGCCACTTCCGGCATGTCGGCCACGATGACGCCCTGCGCGTCGAGCACCAGCACGTCGTCGAACAGTACCAGCATCGAGCGGCGCGCATAGTATTCGCGCAGCTGGGCGGGCCGGGCGATCAATTCCGGCGGCTGCTGCCTGGCCGTCAGGGTGACGATCTGCAGCAGCATGCCCAGCTTGTCGTCGAGTTCGGCAGCGGTGCGGGTGATCAGGGCAGACTGCTGGCTCAGCAGTACTCGGGTGAAGTCGGCGCGCATGTGCTGCACCTGTATCATGGTGACCAGCGCGATCATGGCGATCGAGGTCAGGCTGGTGACCAGCGCGACTTTTGCTTTGATGCCGAGAGGCTTCATGATTTCCTTTTCAGTACCGTGCGGCACAGGCGGCAGATAATGCTGTCAGGAATTTTCCTATCAATACATTAACTTTGCAAGCGGTGCCGCGCA
Source organism: Janthinobacterium sp. PSRC1-1 (assembly GCF_049897525.1). Lineage (NCBI taxonomy): Bacteria > Pseudomonadati > Pseudomonadota > Betaproteobacteria > Burkholderiales > Oxalobacteraceae > Janthinobacterium > Janthinobacterium sp. PSRC1-1. The sequence goes on along the minus strand of NZ_JAFCWK010000019.1, from coordinate 30,910 downwards.
AATGGCCCGCCCCGCATGGGCTTTTGACGATGTTGCCATATAATCAAAGTCAGAACGTCGTTTATTCGGCCGAAATGCGGTGAAATTGGCACACGGCAACCCTGTATGCAGTAAACTTGTTATTGCATTTTCTAAAAGGTACCGACATGACTGAAGCGCTACTCACTCCCACCATGCCCACAGTGACCGTGGAAGCGTTGCGTGCGCGATGCTCGACCTGCAGCATGCATCAATTGTGCCTGCCGATGGGCCTCGATGTGGGCGACATGGACAGGCTGGACCAGATCATCGGCCGCCGTCGCAAGATCGTGCGCGGCGCCTCGCTGTTCCGTATCGGCGACTCGTTCCAGAACCTGTACGCGATCCGCCTGGGGCACTTCAAGACGTACCAGATCAATCCGGGCGGTGAAGAGCAGGTGACGGGTTTCCAGATGGCTGGCGAACTGCTGGGCATGGACGCCATCAGCGCCGATCGCCACCACTGTAATGCGGTGGCGCTGGAAGACAGCGAAGTGTGTGAAATTCCTTTTTCCAGCCTGGAACAATTGCTGGGCAATATGCCGACCCTGCTGCGCCATTTCCACCGCATGATGAGCCAGGAAATCACGCGCGAGCAAAGCGTCATGCTGTTGCTGGGCAATATGCAGGCGACCCAGCGTTTTGCCGCCTTTATCGTCAACCTGGCCTCGCGCTATGAAGCGCGTGGCTATTCGGCCAGCAAATTTCAGCTGCGCATGTCGCGCGAGGAAATCGGCAATTACCTGGGACTGACCATCGAGAGCGTCAGCCGTTTATTGTCGAAATTCAAGAAGGAAGGCTGGCTGCGCGTGTCCAACCGCGAGATCGAGATCTTGCAGCCCGCCAAGTTGAAAGCCATCACGGCCGGCACGGACGTCTGCAAGTAAGTCTTACAGTTCCTCATCGGCGTGCAGCGCGATACTGCGCTGCAGCGGCCAAGTCCAGATGCCGGACAGGCGCCACTCGCGTTTGTCGTTTTCCACCAGTACTTGCCAGCGGCTGCGCTCGAGCATCGGCAGCGCGACGGAAAAATTGCCGGCCGCATCGGGCTGCACCAGCAGCTTGATATCCTTTTCCGGCAGGGTCGCATGCGCCAGATGCAGCTGCAACGGACCCTGGTAGGCCTTGCCGAAGCTGTGCACGGAGCCACTCAGGCGCGCTGACGCCACATCATAGGACAGGCTGGTATCCATCGCCAGGTCGCTGGCGATCGTGTCGCGCTTCAAATCCTGGTTGATCGCCTTGCCCTGCTTGTAATAGTCGCCCACCACCAGCGCATCGGGCTGCGTAAACGCGATATAGCCCATGAAGCTGCCGACGACAACCGACAGGCCGGGACCGATCATCAGCAGCCAAGGCCAGCGATGCTTGTACCACGGTGCAACGGGGGCTTGCAGCTTGAGACTGTCGGACATGATATTTCTCCTGTTTAATCAGCCAGTCCCCGCATGGGGACCGGCCTTCCTGCAACTTCGTGGCGGCGGCGAGGGCACCCGGTCCCCGTCCGCCTTTCCTTGTTAACGTGGCACGATGAAGACCGCGCTTTCACGCACATGCAGCGACGGGTCGTCCAGCGAGTGCAATTCGATCGCAATCTTGTTCGACCCCTTTTCTCCCACGCCGTGCGGTACGCGCAGGCGGATCGGCCAGCCCAGCGTTTCCGTCGGCTGCAAGGTCACCTCTTCGCGTGTCAGCAAGGTCAGGCCCGGCAAGCCGGAAGCGCTGATTTTAAAATGCTGGGTTTGCTCCGAGGTGTTCATGATCTGCAAGCGGTACACGTTTTCGATCATGCCGTCTTCCACTTCGCGTCCCATCGAACCGCGGTCGCGGATCACGTCCATTTTCAGGGGCGTGCGCAGCGCCAGCGACGTACACACGGCGATGATGATCAGGGCCAGGATGGAAGTGTAGATCAGCACGCGCGGGCGCATGGCGCGCTGGCGGATCTGCTTCGAATTGAAGTTGTTTTCCATCGCATGGTCGGTACTGTAGCGTACCAGTCCCCGCGGCCGGTCGACCTTGTCCATCACGGTATTGCAGGCATCGACGCAGGCGGCGCAGCCGATGCATTCATACTGCAGGCCGTTGCGGATATCGATGCCGGTCGGACACACCTGCACGCACAGAGTGCAGTCGATGCAGTCGCCCAGCTTGTCGTTGTTGCCGGCCTTCTTGCTGATGGCGCCACGCGGTTCGCCGCGCTTGGCATCGTAGGTGATGATCAGGGTGTCCTGGTCGAACATGGCGCTCTGGAAGCGCGCGTAGGGGCACATGTATTTGCACACCTGTTCGCGCAGCCAGCCCGCGTTGCCGTAGGTTGCCAGGCTGTAGAACAAGACCCAGAACCATTCCCAGGGACCGAAGTTCAGGGTGGTCACCGACTGCGCCAGTTCCTTGATCGGCGTGAAGTAGCCGACAAAGGTAAAGCCCGTCCACAGGGCGATGGCGCCCCATGCCAGGTGCTTGGCCGTTTTCTTGACGGCCTTGCGCACGGACGGTCCCTGCTTGTCGAGGGCCATGCGCGCGCTGCGCGTGCCCTCGATGCGGCGTTCGACCCACAGGAAGATTTCCGTGTATACCGTTTGCGGGCAAGAGAACCCGCACCACACCCGCCCGGCGATGGCCGTGACGAGAAACAACAAATACGCACAGATGATCAGCAGGGCCGCCAGATAGATGAAATCCTGGGGCCACAGCACGACGCCGAAAATGTAGAACTTGCGCGTGGTCAAATCGAACAGCAGGGCTTGCCTGCCATTCCAGGTCAACCACGGCAAGCCGTAGAACGCCAGCTGGGTAAGCCATACGCATACCCATCGCCAGGTAGCGTAGCGTCCTTTGGCCTCGCGAGGGTAGATCTGCTCGCGGGCCGCATACATCTTGATGACTTGAGGTTCCATTACATCATTTCACGGGCGTCTGGGGATTCGACAGGCTCCAGACATACGCCGACAGCACGTGGACCTTGGACTCGCCGAGGAAATCGCTGAAGGCCGGCATGGTGTTGCTGCGTCCCTTGCGTACGGTTTCCATGATGGTATCAGCACTGCCGCCGTACAGCCAGATCTTGTCCGTCAGGTTAGGTGAACCGAGCATCTGATTGCCTTTCGCATCGGCACCGTGACAGGCCATGCAGGCGCCGAACTTGGCTTTGCCCAGCACGGATTTGACGGGGTCCGAGGTGGAACCGGACAGGCTCAGCACATAATGGGCCACGTTCTCGACATCCTTTTCGGAGCCCAGGGCGGCGCCCATCGGTGGCATCTGCCCATTGCGGCCATGCATGATGGTGGTCTTGATGATGTCGGGTTCACCGCCATACAGCCAGTCCTTGTCGGTCAGGTTGGGGAAGCCCTTGTTGCCGCGTGCATCCGAACCGTGGCATTGCGCGCAGTAGGTCAGGAACAAACGCTGGCCGATGGCATGCGCTTGCGGATCGGCGGCCACCGTCTTCAAGTCCTGGCTCAGGTACTTGTTGAACAGGGGACCGTAGTCGGCTTCCGCCTTCTTCAGCTCTTCCTCGTACTGGTCCGTCGATTTCCAGCCCAGACTGCCGGCATAGTTGCCCAGGCCCGGGTACAGGAACAGATACGCCAGGGCGAAGACGATGGTGATGTAGAACAACCACATCCACCAGCGCGGCATCGGCGTATTGAGTTCCTTCAAGTCCTCGTCCCAGACGTGGCCCGTGGTGCCGTCGGCAGGGGCGCCTTCGACCACTTTGATTTTCGACTGCGAGTACAGCAGCACGCCGCAGCCGATGATGCCCAGCAGGGACAGCACGACGATGTAGATATTCCAGAAGCCATTGGTAAAGTCAGCCATGGTTGCGCTCCCCTTGTGCCGGTGCGGCATCGGCCGCGTAGTCGAGCGCTTCGTCGTCGAACGGCAGGCGCGCCGCCGCGTCGAAGTCGCTATTGCTGCGGCTGAACGTCCACCACAGGATGCCTACGAACGTCGTAAAGGAAACCACCGTCATGACGCTGCTGGCGCTGTCAAACAGGTTCTCGATTGCCATGCTAATTCCTTGTTTTGATTAATGTACCGAGGCCTTGCAGATAGGCGACCAGGGCGTCTTCTTCCGTCTTGTCCTGCAGCTGCGCCGGGCCGGCGGTGATTTCCGCATCGCTGTACGGCTGGCCCAGGCGTTGCAGGGCGCGCATCTTCGGCATGATGTCGTCAGGCACCAGCTTGGTCTTCGCCAGCCATGGGTAGGCCGGCATGTTCGACTCGGGCACCACGTCGCGCGGGTTGTTCAAGTGCGTGCGGTGCCATTCATCGCTGTAGCGGGCGCCCACGCGGGCCAGATCCGGCCCCGTGCGCTTGGAACCCCACTGGAACGGACGGTCGTAGACGAACTCGCCAGCGACCGAATAGTGGCCATAGCGTTCCGTTTCCGCGCGCAGCGGACGCACCATCTGCGAGTGGCAGTTGTAGCAGCCTTCGCGCACGTAAATATCGCGGCCCGCCAGGCGCAGCGGCGAATACGGCTTCAGGCCGGCGACCGGTTCCGTCGTGCTCTTCTGGAAGAACAGGGGGATGATCTCGACGGCGCCGCCGATGCTGATCACTACCGTGACCAGGGCGATCAGCAGCCAGGGGTTTCTCTCAATCCATGCATGTGAAAATTTCATTTGCTTTTGCTCCTATCAGGCGTGCGCCGCGTTCAGTTCCGGAATGCGGGCGACGGGGAGTTTGCTGCCGCGCAAGGTCATCCAGGTGTTGTAGCCCATGATGCACATACCCGACAGGTACAGCAGGCCACCGGCCACGCGCACCACGTAGTACGGATACGTTGCTTTCACGCTCTCGACAAAGGTGTAGGTCAGGGTGCCGTCCGGATTGACCGCACGCCACATCAGGCCCTGCATCACGCCGGCGATCCACATTGCGGCGATGTACAGCACGATGCCGATGGTGGCCACCCAGAAGTGCACGTCGACCAGGCGCGTGCTGTGCATCTGCGTGCGGCCCGCCAGGCGTGGCAGCAGATAGTAGATCGAACCCATGGTGATGAAGCCCACCCAGCCCAGAGCGCCCGCATGCACGTGGGCAACGGTCCAGTCGGTGTAGTGCGACAGCGAGTTGATGGTCTTGATCGACATCATCGGACCTTCGAAGGTGGCGATACCGTAGAACGACAGCGAGACGATCATGAATTTCAGGATCGGATCGGTGCGCAGCTTGTGCCAGGCGCCCGACAGGGTCATGATGCCGTTGATCATGCCGCCCCAGCTTGGTGCCAAGAGGACCAGCGAGAAGACCATGCCGATCGATTGCGTCCAGTCAGGCAATGCCGTGTAGTGCAGGTGATGCGGACCCGCCCACATGTAGGTGAAGATCAGCGCCCAGAAGTGGACGATGGACAGGCGGTACGAGTACACGGGGCGCTCGGCCTGTTTCGGGATGAAGTAGTAGACCATGCCCAGGTAGCCGGCGGTCAGGATGAAACCCACCGCGTTATGGCCGTACCACCACTGGATCATGGCGTCCTGCACGCCCGCATAGGCGGAATACGACTTGGTGAACGAGGCTGGCATGACGGCGCCATTGACCACGTGCAAAATCGTCACGGCCAGGATGTAGGCGCCGAAGAACCAGTTGGCCACGTAGATGTGCTTGACCTTGCGCTTGATCAGTGTGCCGAAGAACACGATGGCGTAGGCGATCCAGACGACGGCGATGAGGATGGCGATAGGCCATTCCAGTTCGGCGTATTCCTTGCCGCGGGTCAGGCCCATGGGCAGGGTGACGACGGCGCACAGGATCACCGCTTGCCAGCCCCAGAAGGTGAAGGCGGCCAGTTTGTCGGAAAACAGGCGCACCTGGCAGGTGCGTTGGACAACGTAGTACGAGGTGGCGAACAGGCCGCAGATGCCGAAGGCGAAAATTACCGCATTCGTGTGCAGCGGACGCAAGCGTCCGTATGTCAGCCATGGTATGTCGAGGTTCAGGGCAGGCCAGGCCAGCTGAGCGGCGATGATAACGCCAACCAGCATGCCGATGATGCCCCATACCACAGTAGCGATCGCGAATTGCTTCACGATCTTGTAGTTATAGTTCAGCGATTGATCCACAAAGACTCTCCCTGGAATTACTATTTATGATGGTGGCCAGAGAGTAAGTGTTTGACTGCGAAAAAACTTTGATGTGGATCAAAATTCCCCGGATGAAATATGCGTAGCTAACTGACATCGAAATAAATTGTGATTTGGGTAAAAAAAGCCATGCAAGATCCCTGCAACAGCTGGCTTGACATGGCGTAAAACGTGCGTGGAGGCAATGACTTAGAGTGGCTAGTCCAGACACGTCCAAGGCCCGCCATGGAAGACCCCGAAAGCCGCGATCCGTTCGATACCCAGGTGGACCTGGTCGTCGGCAAGGCCGAGGGCACGACCCTGTTCGATCACGGCAAGCTCGCTTGCCTGGTGCAGGCGCCGTCGCCGGGCATCGTCATCTTCGTGCATGGCGTCAATTCCGAGGGCGAGTGGTACCGCGCCGCCGAAGCCGGCCTGTGCGCCGGCCTGAACACGCGCATGAAGCGCTGCGACGAGCACATGGCGCATGCCACGGCGCAGGGCGGGCAACTGACGCCGGTGGGTTATCGAAGCGAACTGAGCGATGACGGCTATGTCGATCCCGACTATACGGCCAGCACCTTCATCGTGCCGCAAGCGCATTTCTCGCCCGTGATCCAGTTCCGCTGGGGCTACAAGGCCAGCGACAAGGAGTTGCAGGCGTATGGCGATTCGGTCTACCTGAACGAACACGCTTACTGGGGCGGCGGCCCGTTCGCCAATGGCTGCTCCTCGCTGCCGGACCTGTGGGGCGAGGGCTTGTCGGACGCCCTCTTCCTGTTCATCCATATCGAGCATCTCAATCCCGTCAACGACCGCATCGTGTATGCCTGCCCGCCGCGCCCCTACTTCGTGCTGGCCGCGCTACGCCTGGCGCACCTGGTGGCGGCCATCCGCCGGCAGCAGGCCGACGTGCCGATTACCCTCGTCTGCCACAGCCAGGGCAATATGGTGGGCATGGCGGCCGCGTTTCTGGGCAACAAGATGGCTGACGTGAAAGATGCGGCAGGCAAAAGCGGGCGCTGCGTGGCCGATACTTATGTTTTATGCAATCCTCCGTACAGCCTGTTGCGCAGAAACGACACCGAAGGCTGGCTGCAGGGGCAAGTCAGGGATGTCGATGGCAATGTGGGCCGGCAAAGTGGCGAGGCGCGCCGCCAGACCCTGGCGGCATTTTTCGACATCGTGCGCGGCCAGGCCAAGGAGCCGCCCCTGTCTGCCGCCTTGGCGTGCATGGCCGCCAACGTGCGCCATGATTTCACGCTGGACAAGGACCGGGCCGCCTATGCCTGCGGCCCGCAGCCGACGACGCGCGGCCGCGTCACCCTGTATTGCAATCCGCACGACCAGGTGATTTCCGCCACGCCCATCCAGGGCATCGGCTGGTTGGGTCTCAGCGCCGAACAGATCAAGGCTACGCGCGGCGACGGCGTGTTTACTCAGCGCGTCTTCGCGCAGGGCTTTCCCGTTGGCCAGCACGGCGATTATGATTATTGGAGCAATCACTATCGCCAGCCCGCGCGGGGCAGCGCCGATTTCTGGCATCCGCATTCGCCGATCTCCAGATACGATCCCAACAAGGGCGTGCGCGCCAGCAGCAGCGAGGCGGGCAAGGCGGCGAGCGTGCGCACGGCCTCCGCCATGTCGGCCCTCATGAAGATGCTGAAGACGCCCATCAATGCCGTGCCGCCCGACGACTGGCGCATCCCCGTGACGGCGCCCGCCTTGCCGGAGGTATTTACACCGCAGGCCGTGCGCTTCGGTGTACCCAGCCCCAAGTTCGACCAGGATATCGATCCGCCCGGCACGCACCGCCATGCGGGCAAGGCACGTCAGAAAGGCGAGCCGTATGCCGATACAAGCGTGGGCGGTACGCCGCAGGGCGACCGCGATACCGAGGCGGCACTGCGCTACGAAGACCATGCCCGCCTGCGCATGAAGGCCCGCCGCGGGAAGCTGGACGGCAATGACGGCAAGGCGATGATGGAAGACGACCTGTCCACCGCCACGCCGGAATATTTGGAATGGCGCAAGCAGGAAATCCAGGGGCAACTGGCGGCCACCTGCGACACGCATGCGACCGACCATTCCACCATCCTGACCAATCCCTGGCACGCTGAAAAGGCGCTGGCGTATGACGTGGCGATTGGGGTGTGTCATATCAGCGAGAAGGCGATGCTACAACTGCGCATCGCGGCAGATTGGCGTTTGCTGAAAGGCTTGGATGATAGTGATAGCCAAAAAATGTTTGATGAATATTTTCTTTGGGGAAAATTCAAAAAACTCTCGTTGTTGGATTGGGTACGCAGCGATGGCAGTAAGGGAGCAATGCCTACAGAAATAGAGGATGAACGGATGTACAAGCGCCCGGAGACATCCTGATGCGCAACTTGATTGCTACCTTACCGCGCAGGCTGGGCTGGAGCATGCTGGTATTTGCGCTCGGCTTTGAGATCGCACTCTGGTCAGTCTTACAAACCGTGCAAGTCGATGTTCCTCTTGAAGAAGGATTGCTGATGAAACGACTATTGTTGATGCCGGCATTGCTGGCGCTTGCCGTGCTTTTTTTAACGTCGGCCTGCGCCAGCAAGACGCCTGTCGCGGCACCGGTTGCCGCTGTCGCCCCTGCTGCGCCCGCACAGCCGTACATGGCGCAGGTCGTGGGCGTGCAGTGGCTCAATCCCCTGCAGCGGCGCGACTATCCGACTGAATGGCAACTGTTGTGGACACTGGGCTTGGCCAAGCCAAACAAGGACGATAGCAAGGTAAAGGAAAATCCTGTGCGTTTTGGCAAGGTGCAATCGATCGGCATGATTGCCTACGGTAATAAGGGTAGCGAAACCTTTAAAGGCTACCATCACAAATATATTACCGAATTGATTTATCACTTTCATGACATATATTTTTCCAGCAAAGAATATTTTTACAACGCGCACTCACTAACTGACAAATCCACGCGCCGTGAACTGGCTGGTATTCATGTGGAATATGCCTTGCCGGCTGGACGCCTTGATCCAGACGAGGCGGGAAAATATATCGTTGAAACGATTACCGATGCCTTCAGCATCGGCAACCCCTCTTTCCCCGATTCCTGGACCACGGCCACGCCGCCCGACGTGCGCGTCACCATGGGCGGCGCCAATGCGGGCTTTACGTCACTGGCGGCGGGGCTGGCTTATCTGCAGGCCAACCCCGACAAGACCGTGTGGGTGATGAACTGGGATGCGCCCAGCTATCCGCCCAAGGATGAGCAGATCAATGAAAACATGGTCTTGCTGGTGCTGGCCGGCCCGAGCTACAAGACGGAGCGTGCACCGCTGGCCTGGCTGGGCTTTCCCGCCACGCGCCAGGTCGCCGATTTTACCGCCGGCAAGGGACAGTCCCCGCGCACCGTGCAGGCCTGGAGCGCTGCCATCGAGGCCGCCGCCAGGAACGCGCAATTGAACGACGACGCCATCGGCTACGTCATCCACGATGCGGGCAGCACCTATCCGGTCTCGTCAGAACGGCTCGGCCCCTTGGCGCAAAGCCTGACGCAGCAATTGCCCGACTTCGACTTCAACCGGCAGACCTTCAACATGCCGGCGCTCTTGGGCGAGACGGGTGCCGGCACGGCGCTGACGAACGTGGCACTGGCCATCGCTTATGCCAACCACGTGGGCCGGCCCGTGCTGGTGGCGGGCAGCAGCGACAGCGAGAGCGTGACTGCCGTGGTGGTGGCGCCGCCGGCCGTGGTGCGGCCCATCGACCACGAGCAGCCGTGGTTCCGCGCGCGCGGCGGCAATACCGTGTTTTTACCGTGGTGGGGCCGGCGTTTCGATGCGCGGCAGGGGTCGCAGGGGTACTCGCGTTAATCTCGACAGGAGCTGCGATGAAGCGTTTTTTGATGCTAACGATGCTGACCATGCTGCTATCAGCCTGCGCCAGCAAGGCGCCGGTCGCGATACCGATTGCAGCCGTCGAGTCCGCCGCGCCACAGCAACCCTACATGGCGCAAGTCGTGGGCGTGCAGTGGCTCAATCCCCTGCAGCGGCGCGACTACCCGACCGAATGGCAATTGCTGTGGACACTGGGCCTGGCCAAGCCGAACAAGGACGATAGCAAAGTGAAAGAGAACCCTGTGCGTTTTGGCAAGGTGCAATCGATCGGCATGATTGCCTATGGTAATAATGGTAGCGAAACCTTGGAAGGCTACCATCAGCAATACGTTGCCGAGTTAATTTATCGCTTTCGTGACATTTATTTTTCCAGCAAAGAGTATTTTTACAATGCCCATTCGCTGACCGACAAATCCACGCGGCGCGAACTGGCTGGCATCCACGTTGAGTACGCACTGCCTGCGGGACGTCTCGATCCCATAGAAGCCAGAAAATATGTGCAGGATACAATCAGGCGCGCCTTCAGCATCGGCAACCCCTCTTTCCCCGATTCCTGGAGCACGGCCACGCCGCCCGACGTGCGCGTCACCATGGGCGGCGCCAATGCGGGCTTCACGTCCCTGGCGGCGGGGCTGGCTTATCTGCAGGCCAACCCCGACAAGACCGTGTGGGTGATGAACTGGGATGCGCCCAGTTATCCGCCCAAGGATGAGCAGATCAATGAAAACATGGTCTTGCTGGTGCTGGCCGGCCCGAGCTACAAGACGGAGCGTGCGCCGTTGGCCTGGCTGGGTTTTCCCGCCACGCGCCAGGTCGCCGATTTCAGCGCCGGCAAGGGCGCTTCCCCGCCCGCCGTGCAGGCCTGGAGCGGCGCCATCGACGCTGCCGCCAGGAATGCGCAATTGAACGACGACGCCATCGGCTATGTCATCCACGATGCGGGCAGCACCTATCCGGTCTCGTCAGAACGGCTCGGCCCGCTGGCGCAAAGCCTGACGCAGCAATTTCCCGACTTTGATTTCAACCGGCAGACGTTCAATATGCCGGCGCTGCTGGGCGAGACGGGCGCCGGCACGGCGCTGACGAACGTGGCGCTGGCCATCGCTTATGCGAACCACGTGGGCCGGCCCGTGCTGGTGGCGGGCAGCAGCGACAGCGAAAGTGTGACTGCCGTGGTGGTGGCGCCGCCGGCCGTGGTGCGGCCCATCGACCACGAGCAGCCGTGGTTCCGCGCGCGCGGCGGCAATACCGTGTTTTTACCGTGGTGGGGCCGGCGTTTCGATGCGCGGCAGGGGTCGCAGGGGTACTCGCGTTAATCTCGACAGGAGCTGCGATGAAGCGTTTTTTGATGCTAACGATGCTGACCATGCTGCTATCGGCCTGCGCCAACAAGGCGCCGGTCGCGGCACCGGTTACCGCCGTCGTACCCGCTGTGCCCGCGCAGCCGTACATGGCACAGGTTGTGGGCGTGCAGTGGCTTAATCCCCTGCAACGGCGCGACTATCCTACCGAGTGGCAACTGCTGTGGACACTGGGGCTGGCCAAGCCAAACAAGGACGATAGCAAAGTGAAAGAGAACCCTGTGCGTTTTGGCAAGGTGCAATCGATCGGCATGATTGCCTATGGTAATAATGGTAGCGAAACCTTGGAAGGCTACCATCAGCAATACGTTGCCGAGTTAATTTATCGCTTTCGTGACATTTATTTTTCCAGCAAAGAGTATTTTTACAATGCCCATTCGCTGACCGACAAATCCACGCGGCGCGAACTGGCTGGCATCCATGTTGAGTACGCACTGCCTGCGGGACGTCTCGATCCCATAGAAGCCGGAAAATATGTGCAGGATACAATCAGGCGCGCCTTCAGCATCGGCAACCCCTCTTTCCCCGATTCCTGGACCACGGCCACGCCGCCCGACGTGCGCGTCACCATGGGCGGCGCCAATGCGGGCTTTACGTCACTGGCGGCGGGGCTGGCTTATCTGCAGGCCAACCCCGACAAGACCGTGTGGGTGATGAACTGGGATGCGCCTAGTTATCCGCCCAACGATGAGCAGATCAATGAAAACATGGTCTTGCTGGTGCTGGCCGGCCCCGGCTACAAGACGGACCGTGCGCCGCTGGCCTGGCTGGGTTTTCCCGCCACGCGCCAGGTCGCCGATTTTACCGCCGGCAAGGGACAGTCCCCGCGCACCGTGCAGGCCTGGAGCGCTGCCATCGACGCTGCCGCCCGCAATGCGCAATTGAACGACGACGCCATCGGCTACGTCATCCACGATGCGGGTAGCACCTATCCGGTCTCGTCAGAACGGCTCGGCCCCTTGGCGCAAAGCCTGACGCAGCAATTGCCCGACTTCGACTTCAACCGGCAGACGTTCAATATGCCGGCGCTGCTGGGCGAGACGGGCGCCGGCACGGCGCTGACGAACGTGGCGCTGGCCATCGCTTATGCCAACCACGTGGGCCGGCCCGTGCTGGTGGCGGGCAGCAGCGACAGCGAGAGCGTGACTGCCGTGGTGGTGGCGCCGCCGGCCGTGGTGCGGCCCGTCGACCACGAGCAGCCGTGGTTCCGCGCGCGCGGCGGCAATACCGTGTTTTTACCGTGGTGGGGCCGGCGCTTCGATGCGTGGCCGGGGTCGCAAGGCTATTCGCGTTGAGTGGCCGAAGGGGCTGCCGTTTCGGGCGGCGGCGTATCGTCGTCCTGCAGCACGCGCAGGCCCGGTCCGACGAGGTCGTCGAACTGGCCGCTGTCCGAGGCCGTGAAATACACCCACAGCGCGATGAAGACGACCACGACGCTTAAGGGGATGAGGAGGTACAGTGCTTCCATGTTCAGGCTTTCCGCAGGCGCAGGGCGTTGGCGATGACGACCGCCGAGCTGGCAGCCATGCCGACGCCGGACAGCCAGGGGTTTAAAAAACCCAGCGCGGCGGCCGGGATGGCCGTCAGATTGTACAGGGTGGCCCAGCCCAGGTTTTCGCGGATGATGCGCATGCTGCGCGCCGCCGTTTTCGCCGTGTCGAGCACGGACACCAATTGGCTCGACAGCAGCACCGTGTCCGCATGCGCCTGCGCCAGCGCGGCGCCGGACCCCATGGCGAACGAGACGTCGGCGCCGCTCAGCACGGCGGCGTCGTTGATGCCGTCGCCGACCATCGCCACCACGGCGCCCGTCGCTTGCAATTGCTGCACGAAATCGAGCTTTTCATCGGGCAGGCATTCGCCGCACGCCGTGTTGATGCCCAGCTGCGTCGCCACGCTTTGCGTCAGCGCTTCCTGGTCGCCACTGAGCAGCACGACTTGCTTGCCGCACCGCTGGAAATACGCGACCACTTCACGCGCTTCCGGGCGCAGCGCATCACTGAGCAAGAAGCGCGTGAGCCAGCGCCCCTGCGTGCCCAGGTACAGCGGTGTCATGCCCTGCATGCCGACGGCCGTGTCGCCCAGCGGCGGCCCGGCGATGGCGGCGACAAAGGCCGCATTGCCCAGGCGGTAGCGCACGCCATTGATCACGCCTTCGAGTCCCTGGCCCTGCACTTCCTGCAATTGTTCCGCATGCGCGCGCGGCTGCTGTCCTGGCAACCCTTCGGCGGCTGCCAGGATCGCCTGTGCCAGCGGATGGGCGCTGCCCGCTTCCAGCGCGGCGGCCACTTGCAGGCAGGCATCCTCCGTCATGCTGCCGAGTCCCTCGATCTGTTGCAGCACGGGCCGGCCCAGGGTCAGGGTGCCCGTCTTGTCGAAGACGATGTGGGTGGCGCGGTGCAGGGTTTCCAGCACATGCGGCTGGACGATCAGCACGCCGCGCCGCAGCAGGCTGTCGGTGGCGGCCGCCAGCGCCGTCGGCGTGGCGAGAGACAGCGCACACGGGCACGACACGACCAGCACGGCGATGGCCACGGGCCAGGCCCGCGATGCATCGTGCCAGCTCCAGAAGGCGAACACGGCGACGGCAAACAGCAGCAGGCCCAGCACGAACCAGGCGGCCACTTTATCGGCCCACTGCGCGATCTGCGGCTTGCCGCTGCCGGCCCGCTCGATGAGTTTTAACAGGTCCGACAAGGTGCTTTCACGCGCCGGTTTCAGTACGCGCAATGTCAGGACGGCGCTGGCGTTGATGGCCCCGCCCGGCACCTGCTCGCCCGTCTTGCGCCGCTGCGCCGCGCTCTCACCCGTCAGCAGCGATAGATCGAGCGCGCTCGTGCCCTCGATGATGACGCTGTCGGCGGCGATCGCCTCGCCCGGTTTGACGAGAATCACGTCACCGACGGCCAGGCTGCCGGCCGGCACCAGGATGGTGGCGCGGTGGTCGGGAAAGCCCGCCATCAGCGAGGCCGAGGCGGGCAAGGCGTGCTGCAAGCGCTCCAGCGCCGAGGCTGCCTTGCGGCGCGCCTGCAGCTCGTAATAGCGGCTGCACAGCAGCAGGAAGATGAACATCGTGGCCGAGTCGTAATACACCTCGCCGCGGCCCGTGAAGGTCGCCACCACGCTGCCGAAGAAGGCCGCCAGGATGCCCAGCGCCACCGGCACGTCCATGCCCAGCGTGCGTGCGCGCAGGCTGGCCCAGGCGCCCTGGAAAAACGGCATGGCCGAATAGCAGATGGCCGGCAAGGTGAGCAGCAGGCTGGCCCAGCGCATCAGGCTGGCCATGCTGTCGTCCAGTGTGCCGTCCTCGGCGGCCAGGTAGGCGGGCGCCACGTACATCATCACCTGCATCATCGACAGGCCCGCCACGAACAGCTGGCGGCCCAGGGTCTTGCTGGCCTTTTGCAGGCGCTCGCCATGGCGCACGGCGTCATATGGATACGCCGTGTAGCCGACTTGCCGCACGGCTTGCAGGATGTCGCCCGGTTCACATTCGGCGCGGCTCCAGCGCACGTACAGGCGCTCGGTGGCGACGTTCAGGCTGGCGGCCTGCACGCCGGGCAGGCGCGTCAGCTGGCGTTCGATCAGCCAGACGCAGGCGGCGCAGCGGATGCCTTCGACGGACAGGGTCGCTTCACAGCTGCTGGCGTCGCGCGCGAATTGCGCGTCGTCATTGCTGTACAAACGCAATTCGGGCGGCATCAGGGTGGCATCAAATGCGTTGACGGCGTATTCGTCGCGGTCGCGGTAATACGCGCTCTGGCCGATGTCGACGATGGTTTGCGCCACCGCTTCGCAGCCGGGGCAGCACATGGCGCGCGGCACTTCGTCGATGGTGACGTGCCAGTTCGAGCCGCTAGGCACGGGCAAGCCGCAATGGAAGCAGGCGGACGGTTGTAACACAGCATTCATAGGTTTTTTTTCATGCATCTTTTCATGGATGGCCAGTGACGCACAGGGCGTCGAGCCAGCCCAGCGACACGCCATTGGCGGCACGCAGCAGGCCCAGCAAGCCAAAGCCCAGCACCAGCAAGCCGCTGGCGATGCGCACGGGACGGCGCTGCATCTGCGCGCGCAGGCGCGTGCCCAGCAAGCCCATGCCCAGCAGCATGGGCAGCGTGCCCAGGCCGAAGGCGGCCATGGCCGCCGCGCCGTCGAGGGCCGAACCTTGCAGCATGGCTGTCAGCAGGGCGCTGTAGACCATGCCGCACGGCACCCAGCCCCACAGGCCGCCCACGGCCAGCGCCTTGAATGCGGTATCCATCGGCATCAGGGGTTTCAACAGGGGCCGCACGCGGCGCCAGACGACGTTGCCGGCCGCTTCCAGATGCGCCAGGCCGCGCCAGGCATCCATCAGGTACAGGCCCAGGGCGACGAGCATCAGGTTGGCCAGCCAGTAGCCTGCCACTTGCAGGGACGCCATGTGCAGCATGCCCGCGCCCGCCAGGCTGCCGGCCAGGGCGCCGGCCAGCATGTAGCTGCCGATGCGCCCGCCGTTGTAGGCCAGCACGCGCAGCACGTTCGATGGCAAGGTGGTTTGCAATGCGGGGCGCGCCACGGCGATGGCGATGACCGGGCGGGCAGGCGCCGCCGGTGCACCACCGCTGATCGACAGGGCGCCCACGATGCCGCCGCACATGCCGATGCAGTGTACGCTGCCGGCCAGGCCGACCATGAACATGGGCACGAGGCTGAGGGCGTTCATCGGGCGGCGTTACACCGTTTTCGAGTAGCGCAGCGGCTGCACAGCATCGGGCGCCGCGTTGGCGCGGGCCTGCGTCAGGTAGCGGTCGAAGACCATGCAGATATTGCGGATCAGCAAGCGCCCTTTCGGCGTCACCGTCAGCCAGTCTTCCTCGATGACGAGCAAGCCGTCACGCGCCAGTTCGCGCAGCTTTTCCAGCTCGGCGGCGAAATAGCTGCGGAATTTGACGGGGTGGGCTTGCTCGATGGTGGCGATCGACAATTCGAAATTGCACATCAGCATCTGGATGATGATACGGCGCAACAAATCATCGGTATCGAGCTTGATGCCGCGCGCGATCGGCAGCACGCCTTCGTCGAGCTTTTCGTAGTAGGCGTCCAGCGTTTTCTCATTCTGGCTGTAGACGGCGCCGACGGAACTGATGGCCGACACGCCGCAGGCGATCAGATCGGCTTCCGCGCGCGTCGAATAGCCCTGGAAGTTGCGGTGCAAACGGCCCTGGCGCTGCGCCACGGCCAGATCGTCCGTCGGCTTGGCGAAATGGTCCATGCCGATGTACACATAGCCGGCGGCCGTCAGGCGCGCGATGCACAGGCCCAGCATGGCCAGCTTGGTGGCGCTGTCGGGCATGTCGGCGTCGAGGATGCGGCGCTGCGGCTTGAACAGGTGCGGCATGTGCGCGTAGTGGTACAGGGCGATGCGGTCGGGGCTGGCGTTGATCACCTTGCGCAAGGTTTCCGTCATGGTCTCCAGGTTTTGCTTGGGCAAACCGTAGATCAGGTCGATGCTGACCGAGCGGAAACCGGCGTCGCGCGCGGCCTGCATGATGGCCACCGTTTCCGCTTCCGGCTGGATGCGGTTGACGGCTTTTTGCACGTCGGCGTCGAAATCCTGCACGCCCAGGCTGATGCGGTTAAAGCCTTGGGCGCGCAGCGAAAACACGCGTTCGCGCGACACGGTGCGCGGGTCGATTTCGATCGAATATTCGCCGTCTTCATCGGAAGCGAACTCGAAATGCTGACGCAAATGCAGCATCAGCTCATCCATCTGCTTTTCGCTCAGGTAGGTCGGCGTGCCGCCGCCGAAATGCAGCTGCTCGATCTGGTTCATGCCGGCAAACAGCTTGCCCTGCATGGCGATTTCCTGTTTCAGATAGCTGAGATAGGTGGCGGCCTTGCTGCGGTCTTTGGTGATGATCTTGTTGCAGGCGCAGTAGTAGCACAGGGTGTCGCAGAACGGCACGTGCACGTACAGCGACAGCGGACGGCGGCCGCCGCGCATGCGCAGCGCGGCCAGCGCTTCGAGGAAGTTGCCGTAGCCGAAGTCGGCACTGAAACGGTCGGCGGTCGGATACGAGGTGTAGCGCGGGCCGGACTGGCTCATCTTGCCGATGATGACCGGGTCGAATTCGACGACGGCGTCCAGGTCGGCGGAAGCACTGCTGAGTAGTGTAGGCATGATGTGTGTAAGGTCTTGAAAGGTGTTAAGCGGCCAGGCGTTTCAGAGCGGCGGGTTTGCCCGTGTTCGCGGCGCCTCCCTTGCCGCCAGGCATGGCGACGCGGCGCGGTGGCGGCATCTTGCCGAAATTGAACAGGCTCACGGCTTGCGACAGGCTGGCCGCTTCTTCCGCCAGGCGCGTGGCGGCCGCGGCGGCTTCTTCCACCAGGGCCGCGTTCTGCTGCGTCACCTGGTCCATGTGGGCGATGGCCTGGTTGACCTGGTCGACGCCGATGCTCTGTTCGCGCGAGGCGATGGAAATTTCCTGCATGATGGCCGTGACTTGCTTGACGGAACTGACCACCTGTTCCATGGTGGCGCCGGCGCGGTTTACCTGCAGCATGCCGGCGCCCACCTTGCCGACGGAAATCTCAATGAGTTGCTTGATGTCCTTGGCCGCCACGGACGAGCGCTGCGCCAGGTTGCGCACTTCGCCCGCCACCACGGCGAAGCCCCGGCCCTGTTCGCCGGCGCGCGCCGCTTCCACGGCCGCGTTCAGGGCCAGGATATTCGTCTGGAAGGCGATGCCTTCGATCAGGCCGATGATGTCGACGATTTTCTTCGACGAGGTGTTGATGTCGTCCATGGTGGTGATCACTTCGGAAACGATCTCGCCACCCTGCACCGCCACTTTCGAGGCGGCCACGGCCAGCTCGTTCGCCTGCACAGAGTTGTCCGCGTTCTGTTTCACCGTCGACGAGAATTCCTCGATGCTCGAGGCCGTCTCTTCCAGGCTGGCCGCCTGCGATTCCGTGCGGCCCGAGAGGTCCATATTGCCGGCGGCGATTTGCTTGGTGGCCACGGCCATGGTTTCCACGTTGATACGCACGTCGCGGATGGTGGCGATCAGGTTGCTGTTCATCTGTTGCAGCGCGCGCAGCAATTGCCCCATTTCATCCGTGCTGTCCGTTTCGAAACTGCCCGACAGGTCGCCGGCGGCAATCGCCCGCGCGCCGTTCAGGGCCTTGCCCAGCGGCTTGAGCACGGACATGCGCAAGGTATACCAGAGGAAAACGTTGATCAGGAAGCCGAACAGGGTGGCGCCGAAGATGGCGTAATTGGTGATCTTGCCGCCGCTGGCGAACAGGCTGATGACGCACACCAGCAGTTGCAGACAGTTGACGATGGAGGTGGCGGCCCAGATACGCAGGTTGAGCGACATGTGCGTCAGGTTGTGCAGCAGGTGCGCCAGGCCCGGGCGCACGATTTGTCCGTTCTTGATGACGATGTTGCCGCCTTCCTTGTTGCGGATGGCCGCGTAGGCTTCCTCGGTCGCCTTGACCTGATCCTTGTCGGCCTTCACGCGCACCGACATGTAGCCGATGGTCTTGCCCGCTTCGCGGATCGGCGTGACGTTGGCGCGCACCCAGTAAAAATCGCCGTTCTTGCAGCGGTTCTTGACCAGGCCCGTCCACGGCGTGCCGGCCTGGATCGAGGTCCACATGTCGGCAAACGCTTCGGCCGGCATGTCCGGGTGGCGCACGATATTTTGCGGCGAACCGATCAGCTCTGCCTCGCTGAAGCCGCTGACCTGGCTGAAGTAGGGGTTCACATACACGATATTGCCGTTCATATCCGTTTTCGACACGATGGCCTGATCGTCCAAGACGAGAACTTCACGGTTAGTCACTGGCAAATTTTGGCGCATGGTCGCGGCTTCCTGATCAGTTAAAGAGCTAATTGGTGAGTAAGACTTGCACGATTGCAAGAATGGAGATCAGTGTAAGGAGTCGCCTGCGCAAATTTATTGATGTAGATCAAAATCCTCCAGATTGGTCGTGCCGGAACGCATTTAGCGATAGCAATGCGGCATTGTTTTAAAGCTACTGGTTGCCGGTGGAGGCTAATCCACGCCCGCCGTCAGGGGCCGCAAGCCGCCCACGGCGTAGCCTTGCGCGTAGTCGACGCCCAGTTCGCGGATGATGGCCAGGGTTTCCGCGTTTTCCACGTATTCGGCCACCGTTTGCAGGCCCATCACGTGGCCTACTTCATTGATGGCCTTGACCATGGCGCGGTTGATGGCATTGGTGGCGATGCCGCGCACGAAGATGCCGTCGATCTTTAAATAGTCGACGGGCAGGGCCCGCAGGTAGCCGAACGAGGAAAAGCCGCTGCCGAAGTCGTCGAGCGAGAAGCGGCAACCCATGGCCTTGAGCTGGCGCATGAATACTTGCGCTTTTGGTAAGTTGGCGATGACGGCCGTTTCCGTGATTTCAAAGCAGATTTGTTCGGGCGCAATCGCATACTGCACGAACTGCGCCGTGATGTAGTCTTGCAGGCCGGGGGCGGCCAGCGACATGCCCGACAGGTTGACGGAATACAGGGCCGGTGCGCGGCGCCGGCTTTCCGCCAGCGCTTCGAGCGGCGGCAGGCTGTCGCGCACGCTCTCGATATGTGCGCAGACGGCCCGGATGACCCAGCGGTCGATGGACAGCATCATGTCGTAGCGTTCGGCGGCCGGGATGAAGGCGCCGGGCAAGATCAGGTCGCCCTTGCCATTGCGGATGCGGATCAGCACTTCGTCGTGGTGTTCCGGGCTGTCGTGCAGGTGCACGATGGGCATGGCGTACAGGCGGAAGTAGTCGTGCGTGAACGCTTCGTTCAGGCGCGAGATCCACAGCATTTCGCCATGCCGCTGCGCCAGCATGACGTCCGACTCCTGATAGATATGAATGCGGTTGCGGCCCTGCTCCTTGGCCAGGTAGCACGCCTGGTCGGCGGCGCTCAGCAGCTCGCTCATGGACTTGCTGTCCTGGTTGATTTCCACGATGCCGATGCTCACGCCCAGTTCGAAGCTGCGTTCGTCCCAGGTGAAGCGGAATTCGTGGATGGACTGACGCAGCTGTTCGCCGATCAGGCGCGCATGGTCGAGCGGACAGTGCGGCAGCAGCACGCCCAGTTCATCGCCGCCCAGGCGCGCCAGGATGTCGCTGTCGCGCATCTTCCCCTGCAGCATCTTGGCCAGCAGTTGCAGCAGCACGTCGCCGGCGGCGTGGCCGCAGGTGTCGTTGATGACCTTGAACTGGTCCAGGTCGAGGTACAGCAGCGCATGCGCGTGGCCTTCCTGCTTGGCCGTGCGCAGGGCGCCCGCGACCAGGTGTTCGAATTCGCGCCGGTTGATCAGCTGCGTCAAGGTGTCGTGCGAGGCTTGCCACGACAGTTCCTGGCTCAGCTTGCGTTCGTGGCTGACGTCGCGGAACACGACGACGGCGCCGAGGATATCGCCGTCGCACGACCAGATGGGCGCGGCCGATTCCTCGATGGCGATGCGCCGCCCTTCGCGCGTGATCAGCTGCGCGTGGGGGGAAATGCCGATGGCCTGGCGCTGTTGCAGGCAGCGCATGGCCACGTGCTCGAGCGCTGCGCCCGTGCGTTCATCGGCCAGCGGCATGGTCAGGCCGATGTCCAGGCCTTGCGCCATGTCGTTGCTCCAGCCCGTCAATTGCTCGGCCACCCGGTTCAGGTAGCGGGTCTTGCCGTGCGGATCGGTGGTGATGACGCCGTCGGCGATGGAGCTGAGCGTCACTTCGGCCAGCTCCTTGCGCTCGGCGATCATCAGCTCGCGCGCCATGTGCTCGGTGATATCCCAGATCACGCCCAGGGTCCGCTCGGGGCGACCGGCCGCATCCGTGAAGACCTGCGCCTTGGCCGACAGCCAGTGCTCGCTGCCGTCGGGCCAGACGACGCGGTATTGCAGCGCATAGCCGTCGCCGTGCCGCATGCCTTCCTGCAGCACGGCCACCACCTTGTCGCGGTCATCGGCATGCACATAGTCGAGAAAACTGCGAAACGGCTGCGTCAGGGCGCGTTCTTCCAGGCCCAGCAGGGCGGCGCCCCTGGCCGACCAGCTGACGCTGCCGTCGATGACCTGGCCATCGACGATGCGCGAATCCCAGATCGCCATGTGCGCCGCTTCCAGCGCCATCTGTAACCGTCTCTGCAGATCGCTCATCACCGTTCCCCCGCACGCATACTCGGATAGACACGCGCCCAGCGGTTAGGTTCCCGGCGCCTCGGCAGGCGTGGCGGCCGTGGCGCGCGCCACGTCGCGCACGTTCTTTTGCACGGCCACGGCGGCGAACAGGCTGAGTAAAAACGCCATGGCATAAAACCCTTTCTCGCTGTTTTGCAGGGTGGCATTCCACAGGCCGACCGTCAGCAGCAGCAAGGCCAGCAGCACGGAGATCCAGCACAGGCCAAAGTAAATCCCCGTCACGGCGAGGCCCTCGCTGCGGTCGCGCACGGACTTCTGCAGCGAGATGGCGGCGAACAGGCCATACATGAGGATGGTGAAGTAATAGCCCTTTTCGTTGAGCGCCATGGTGGCGTTCCACAGGCCGGACAGGTAGGTAAGGATGCCGATCAGCAATGCCGCCCAGGAGGCGCCGATGAAGGCGCTGCTGGGGCGTGGGGCGGGGGAAGTCTGCATAGGGTCTCCATGGGCAGCGGGCGCCGCCGGCATGGCCGGGGCGGCAGGCACGGATGCGCCTGCCGCCCCATCAGACCAGAAAGCTTATTTGCGTGATTTGACCATGCGCAACAAAGCCGACACGGCCGTGACGCCGGCCAGCACCAGGCCACCGGCGATGACGCCGGCCACCGCATTGATCAGGCTGGGCGTGACGGCCGCCAGCACGGGACCGACGAGAGCCATGCCGCCGACGGCTTCTTCCGCGTGGTGCAGCATGGCGCTGGCCCACGGCCAGCCGTGCGTCAAAATGCCGCCGCCGACCATGAACATGGCCAGCGTACCCACCACGGACAGAAATTTCATCAGTTTCGGCGCCGCCGACACGAGCATGCGGCCAAACGCGCGCACGCCGTTCATCAGCGCGCCCGCGCCCTTGCGCGCGGCCAGATAAAAGCCCGCGTCATCGAGCTTGACGATGCCGGCCACCAGGCCATACACGCCCACCGTCATGATGATGGCGATGCCGACGACGACGGCTACCTGCTCGGCGAAGGTGGCCGCGGCCACCGTACCGAGGGCGATGACGATGATTTCGGCTGACAAAATGAAATCGGTGCGGATGGCGCCCTTGATCTTGTCCTTTTCCAGCGCCACGAGGTCGACCTGCGGATCGCGCAGCGCCTGTGCCAGCTCGGCCTTGTGGCTGTCGTCCGGGTGCAGGTATTTATGCGCGATCTTTTCGAAGCCCTCGAAGCACAGGTAGGCGCCGCCCACCATCAAGAGCGGCGTGATGGCCCACGGCGCAAACGCGCTGATGGCCAGCGCGGCGGGCACGAGGATGGCCTTGTTCTTCAGCGAGCCGACGGCGACGGCCCACACGACGGGCAATTCGCGTTCGGCGCGCACGCCGGCCACTTGCTGCGCGTTCAGGGCCAGGTCGTCGCCGAGCACGCCGGCCGTCTTTTTGGCGGCCACCTTGGTCATCAGGGAAACGTCATCGAGGATGCTGGCGATGTCGTCGAGCAGGGCCAGCAGGCTGGAGCCGGCCATCTCAGCGCGCTCCCACGGTGGTGGCAGGCAATATTGGAGCGAGGAAAGTGTTGTTTTTCATGATGTTATTCTTGGTTGTACGGCAAGGGGTGACGTGGGTAAGGCATGCCTGCGATCTTACCTCAGGCAGGGCCGGCAGGGCCGCACGGGCCGGGTTAAAATTGCTCCTCGTCCCCATTTTTGGATACCGCATGCCCTTTGCCACCTGGATCACCTTTGTCATCGCCGCCTCCATCATCGCCGTTTCGCCCGGTTCAGGCGCCGTGCTGTCGATGTCGCACGGCCTGTCCTACGGGGTGAAAAAGGCCAGCGCCACCATCCTCGGCCTGCAGCTGGGGCTGCTGGTGGTGCTGGGCATCGCCGGCGCCGGCGTGGGCTCTTTGCTGCTGGCCTCTGAAGTGGCGTTCAATATCGTCAAGACGGTGGGCGCCTTGTACCTGATCTACCTGGGCCTGTCGCAATGGCGCGCCAGGGTGGCGGTGACGGGCGACCTGCATGCCGACGCCGTGGTGCCGTCCATGCGCCGGCGCGTGCTGACGGGTTTTCTGACCAATGTGACGAATCCGAAGGGCATCATCTTCATGGTGGCGGTGCTGCCGCAATTCATCAGCCCCACGGCGCCGCTGCTGCCGCAACTGCTGATCCTGGCCGTCACCATGTGCACGATCGATCAGATCGTCATGCACGGCTACGCTTTCCTGGCATCGTCGATGCAGCGCTTTTTCCGCGATGCCAAGGCTGTGAAAAAGCAGAATCGTTTCTTTGGCGGCTTGCTGATGGCCGTCGGCACGGCATTGTTCTTCGTCAAGCGCGGTGGCCAGGCGGCCTCCTGAGCCAGATCAAGATGCAAACATTTGTAAGCCCGCTTGCGATGCCCGCACGATGCGGATGTAATCGATAGCAATCATCCTTGTACGTCTTGCCTGGAGCGCTGCCATGCGTCCTATCCTGTCTCTCCCCCTCTTGAACACCATGTGCGCCATGCTGCTGTCGTCGGCGTGCGCCTTCGCCCTGGCGCAGGACCCGCCTGCCCGCGTGGGCCGCATTTCCACCGTCGAAGGGCAAGTGCTGGTGCGCGCCGGCGATGGCGAGGCGCAAAACGCCCTGTTGAACTGGCCCGTCACGACGGATAACCGCCTGAGCACCATGCGCGGCGCGCTGGCGGAATTTCGCGTGGGCGCGGCCGCCGTGCGCCTCGACGGCGATTCCGAACTGGAAGTGAGCGAGCTCGATGACGACAGTTTCAAGCTGCACCTCGGCTATGGCACGGTCAGCGTGCGCGTGCGCAATCCCGATGCGCTGCGCGGCTTCGAGCTGACCACCGCCCAGGCCCGCGTGATCCTGACCCAGCCGGGCTGGGTGCGCATCGAGGCGGGGCGCCAGCCCGGCACCAGCGTCGTCAGCGTGCTCGACGGGGCGGCCGACGTGGATGGCGCGACGGGCAGCGTGACCTTGCGTGCCAGCAAGCGCGCGGAATTGACGGACGAGGAGTTGCGCACGGGTGCCTTGCAGCGGATCGCTTTCGACAACTGGCCCGAAGCCTTGTCCGCCGCCGCGCCGGCCTTGCGCTATGTCACGGACGATACCACCGGCTATGAGGAGCTGGACCGCTACGGCGCCTGGCAGGACGATGCGCAATATGGTCCGCTGTGGCTGCCCAGCGCGGTGCCGGCCGGCTGGGCGCCGTACAGCGACGGGCGCTGGACGTGGATCGCGCCATGGGGCTGGACCTGGGTCGACAATGCACCGTGGGGCTACGCGCCCTCGCATTACGGCCGCTGGGTGCTGCTGGGTCAGCGCTGGGGCTGGGCGCCGGGGCGCGAGCGCGGCCGCGTACCCTGGGCGCCGGCCCTGGTGGGCTGGGTCGGCGGCCCTCCCGGGACACACCATGAGCAGCGCCCCGGCGTCGGCTGGTTTCCCCTGTCGCCGCATGAGCGCTACGTGCCCGGCTACCGCGCCAGCGCCGAGTATGAACGCCGCATCAACCGCATGGCCGAGGGGCGCCGATTCGTGGCGGGCGAACGCGAACGCCGGGAAGGCATGACGATGCTGCCGGGCGAGCGTTTTGGCGGCTCGCGCACGGTCGACGTGCCGCGCCGCCACCGCACCACCATGCCACCGCCCGTCATGCAAAGCTTGCCCTTGAGCACGGTGCCTGCGCCGGCGGGCAACTGGCAGCGTCCCGTCGATGCGCCGCGCCAGCAAGATGGTTTCCGGCGCGACTGGGTCAACCGTCCCGGCCGCCTGCAGACGGACGATGGCCAGACGCACCTGGCGCCACGTCCCATGCAGCCGAACCGGCCGCCCGTGCCGGCCCAGCCGCAGCAGCCGCCAATACCGCCGATACCGGCCCAGCCCTTGATGCCGGCGGTGCCGGCCTTGCCGCCAGTACAAGACCCGGTGGGTCGCCCCGGGTGGCGTGGCGAGGAACGGCCGCGCGCCGAGCGGCCGCAGCCGCGTCCCGTCAGCGAACGCAGCGGGCCGCCACGTGAACGCAGCAATGACAGAGGCAATGAGCGCGGCAATCCCGGCCGCAATGGCCGGATGCAGGAAGCGGAGCGCTGACGGCCGCACCGCCTGTCGCGCCGTATCGACGTTCAGGCCGCAAAAGGCGCAGTTCGTCACATACCGGAGGTAAAGCCGGCGTCGTTTGCTTACAGTACGACCACTGCTTATCCTCCAAGTGACAGCACGACTTTTCCGGCTATTTTGTCTAAACAAAATAGTTTTCCGCCAGCTGATAAAGCTGGCTTTTTTTTTCCGTGCCTCTGGTGCCATGGCAACGGCGCAGGCGACCCCAAAGTTGGCTACAATACGTCTTTATGCAGCCGCGGCGCGCTGTGCGCGGCGGCGCCTGTTCTGACCGGCACTGATAGGATTTCCCATGCAAACGACCCCACCCACCGAAGTGACGATTCCTCCCAGCGAATCGCTGATCGAATACCCGAGCGACTTTCCCATCAAGATCATGGGTCCGACGCATGTCGACTTCGCGCCGACCATGCTGGAACTGGTCATCAGCCACGATCCGACCTTCCACGTGGGCCGCATGGAAGAGCGTCCGTCGGGCAAGGGCAATTACACGGGCCTGACCGTCACCGTGCGCGCCATCAGCCGCGAGCAGCTCGACGCCCTGTACATGGCGCTGTCGGGCCACCCGATGGTCAAGATCGTCATGTAAGGCTGGCTGCCGCCACGCTGGCCCGGCTCTTCGTGAGCAGCCAGACGGCGGCAAAGGCGCTACTGGCAGCCGCCGTCACCCACAGCAGGGGCTTTTCGCTGCCATCCGTGATGGCGGCGATGACGGCGCCGCAGGCGGCCGTGATGGCCATCTGCACGAAGAAGAACAGGCCCGAGGCGCTGCCCGCCTGGGCGCCATATGGCTGCAGCACGGCCAGCTGGCAGGCGGGAATCGCCATGCCCACCGACACCATCACCAGCAGCATCGGCGCCACCAGCGAGGCCACGTGCCGCGGCGCCAAACTTCCCGCCAGCAACAGGCTGGCCGCCCCCGCCACATTGATCAGCACCGCCACGCCCAGCAGGTAATCGGCGCCCAGGCGCGGCCCCAGGGCGCGGAACAGGCTCGATCCCGCGATATAGCCGCTGACCGTCAGCGCGAACACCAGCGCATACGCGTGCGGCGACAGATGCATGCCCCTTTGCAACAGCACGGACGATTCCGCGATGAAGGGGAAATACGTGCAATACACACAGCCGATGGCCAGCGCATAGCGCAGGAAATACGCGTCGCCCAGCAGGCGGCGGTACAGGGCCAGGGTATTGCCTTGGGGGACGGCGTCGGCCGGCCTGGTTTCCGGCACATACGCGGCGATCAGCCCCAGCGACAGCGCGCCCAGCAGGCACAGCACGCCAAACACGGCGCGCCAGCCAAAGGCCGCGTCGAGCACGCTGCCGGCCAGCGGCGCCAGGATCGGCGACAGGCCCATCACCATCGAGATTTTCCCCAGCATGCGCGCCTGCGTGGCGGGGTCGAAGCGGTCGCGCACCATCACCCTGCCGATGATGGTACCGCTGCAGCCGCCGAACGCCTGCAGCACGCGCGCGGCGATCAGCACGTGCACGTCGCTGGTGACGGTGCAGACGATGCTGGCGAGCACAAAAATGCCCGTGCCGGCCAGCAGCACGGGGCGGCGGCCGTAACGGTCGGCCAGCGGCCCGCAGGCGAGCATCGAGGCGGCCGAGCCGGCCATGAACAGGCTCAGGGTCAGCTGCAACTGGGCATCGCTGGCATGCAGGGCGTCGGCCATGGCCGGCAGCGAAGGCAAATAGATGTCGATGCTGATGCGCGACAGGCAGACCAGCAGCAGCACGATGCCGCCCCAGGCCCATACAGCGAGTTGTTTCTCCATTGTTTTACACGATCCTTGCAAACGTGCGCCCCGTTGGCGCACCGGAACGGTGAGAGTAGGATGGTTGTGGTGTAATGCGAAGTGCCAGTCATCAGAAAATTCATTGGACCACTTGGACGATCATCATGCCGCGAGGAAAATCACCGCACGCCCTGGACTTGCCGCGTCCCACCAGTTGGCTCGACAAGGCGGGCGTCAACAAGCAGGATGGCGCGTATGAAGCGCTGCGCTCGGCCATCCTGACGAAGATGCTGCCGGCGGGCAGCCGGCTGCCGTCCAGCCGCACCCTGGCCGAACGGTGGGAGTTGTCGCGCGGCACCATCGAAACCGTGTTCGACCGCCTGCATGCGGAAGCGTATGTGACGCGCGTGCCCGGCTCCGGCACGCGCGTGTGCGCCGTGGTGCCGGAGCGCTTCTTGATGGCAGGATTTGCCGATACCGCCCCAGTCGGGCCATTTTCCGAGCCGATACCTGTGTCCGATACGGGCGTGCGCGACGGTTTGCCGTTTGTGGCGCGGCGCGCCGACGCCAGCCTGTTTCCCATGGCCGCCTGGTCCAAGTGCGCCACGCGGGCGCTGGCGGCCGCCACGCCGGAGCAGCTGTGCAGCGCCGATCCGGCCGGCTTGCCCCAGCTGCGCCAGCAGATCGCCGACTTCCTCGCCAAGTACCGCGGCATCCGCTGCGACCCGCACGACATCGTTGTCACCACCGGCATCCGCCACGCGATCGACTTGCTGGCGCGCGGCATCGTGCGCGATGGCGACAAGGTTTGCCTGGAAGAACCGGGGTACCCGGCCGCGCGCGCCCTGTTCGCCCTGGCCGGCGCCGTGCCGGTGGACATTGCCGTCGACGCCGAGGGCATCGATTGCGCCGCCCTGGCCGCGCACACCGACGCCTGCCTCGCGTATGTGACGCCGGCGCACCAGTCGCCGCTGGGCGTGACCATGTCCGTCACGCGCCGCCTGGCGTTATTGGAATGGGCGAACGACAGCGGCGCCTGGGTGGTGGAAGACGATTACGACAGCGAATTCAATTACCACAGCGCCCCGCTGGCGGCCCTGAAGGCGCTCGACCAGTATCAGCGCGTGATCTACTGTGGCAGTTTCAACAAGACCCTGTTTGCCGGCCTGCGCGTGGGCTTCATGGTGCTGCCGCCCGCCTTGCGACCGCCACTGCTGCGCATCGTGCAGTTGACGGGCCGTTCCGTGGGGGTGACGCAGCAGCTGGCGCTGGCCGCCTGGATGGAGGACGGCGCTTTCGTGCGCCATTTGCGCCTGGCGCGCCTGGCCTACAAGGAGCGGCGCGACCTGCTGCTCGCTTGCCTGGAGCAGGTCGCCCCTGGCCGCTACACGATGTCAGGCCAGCAGGCGGGCTTTCATTGCGTGCTGTGGCTGGCGCCGGATGCCGACGAACGGGCGTTTTGCGCGCGCGCCGCGCAGGAGGGGCTGGCACTGCAGCCGCTCGGCGACTTTTGCCATAGCGCCAGGCTGGCGCCGGCCGTGCTGCTCGGTTACACGGCGCTGAGTCTGGCCCAGGTGCGCCACGCTGCACAAAAATTGGGCAGATTGCTGCTGTTGCCCGCGCCCGGGGCTGAATGAAACGGCGGCCTGGCTTATAATCACGGCTTCGCCGCAGCGTCCGCAGGGCGCCGGCAGCTGATTACAGAATCTGTCATGACCACCACCCGCACCGAAACGGCGCTGATCCGCGAGCTGGGCCGCGTCGATTACGAGCCAACCTTTGCCGCCATGCGCGCCTTTACCGACGCGCGCACGACGGACACGCGCGACGAACTGTGGATCGTCGAGCATCCGCCCGTATTTACTTTGGGCCTGGCGGCCGACCGCGGCCACTTGCTGGCCGGCGCCGAGAATGTGCCCGTGGTGCAGACGGACCGCGGCGGCGAAGTGACCTTCCATGGCCCCGGCCAGGTGGTGATTTACCTGTTGATGGACTTGCGCCGCAACAAGCCGGGCGGCAAGCTGTATGCGCGCCAGTTCGTGCATAAAATCGAGCAAGCCATCATCAACGTGCTGGCGGCGTATAATCTCGCTGGCGAACGCATCGATGGCGCGCCTGGCATCTATATCGCCGGCGGACCAAGCAAGGGTGCGAAGATCGCCGCGCTGGGATTGAAAGTGCGCGGCAACGGCTGCACCTACCATGGCGTATCGCTTAACGTGGCGATGGACCTGGCGCCGTTTTCCTGGATTAACCCCTGCGGCTATTCCGGCCTGAAGACGGTGGACATGCGCAGCATGGGCGTGGTGGCGCCGCTGGCCGAGGTGCAGCGTGCCCTGGCCCATGAATTGACCGTATTACTCGATGTAAGCGAAGTAAACAGCGCCGCAGGCGCGCCTCAGGCAACGGATGCCTGAGCAAACAAACCAAACTTTGCCCCTCAAGGGCTTGCAGCCATGACTTCTGAGACCATTTCCAGCACCGCCCCCGCCGCTCCCGCCTACAACCCGAGCGAAAAGCAAAAAGGCGCCAGCAAGACGTCGCGCATCCCGATCAAGATCATTCCGATCGAGCAAGTCGAGCGCCTGAAAAAGCCGGACTGGATCCGCGTCAAGGCCGCCTCGGCATCGACCCGTTTCTATGAAATCAAGGATATCCTGCGCGAAAACAAGCTCGTGACGGTGTGCGAGGAAGCGAGCTGCCCGAACATCGGCGAATGCTTCGGCAAGGGTACGGCCACCTTCATGATCATGGGCGACAAGTGCACGCGCCGCTGCCCGTTCTGCGACGTCGGCCACGGCCGCCCGGACCCGCTGGACAAGGAAGAACCGGCCAACCTGTCGAAAACCATCGCCAAGCTGCGTCTGAACTACGTCGTCATCACCTCCGTCGACCGCGATGACTTGCGCGACGGCGGCGCCGGCCATTTCGTCGAGTGCATCCAGCAAACGCGCGCCCTGTCGCCGAATACCCGCATCGAAGTGCTGGTGCCCGACTTCCGCGGCCGCCTGGAAAAAGCCCTGGACCTGTTCAAGGATGGCTTGCCTGACGTCATGAACCACAACCTGGAAACGGCGCCGCGCCTGTACAAGGAAGCGCGTCCCGGCTCCGACTACATGCACTCGCTGAAGCTGCTGAAAGACTTTAAAGCCATGTACCCGGACGTGAAGACCAAGTCCGGCATCATGGTCGGCCTGGGTGAGACGGACGAGGAAATCCTGCAAGTGATGCGCGACATGCGCGAGCACGACATCGACATGCTGACCATCGGCCAATACCTGGCGCCATCGAACAGCCACCTGCCCGTGCGCCGCTACGTGCACCCGGACGTGTTCAAAATGTTTGAAGAAGAAGCCTATAAAATGGGCTTCACCCACGCCGCCGTGGGCGCCATGGTGCGCAGCTCGTACCATGCGGATGAACAGGCGCACAGCGCCGGCGTGGAATCGGCGCTGAATTTCTAAGAGCCACCCCTTTAAAGGTGTACATTGACAGCCCCGTCTTTTAGTACCCGTGCCGTTGATACGTGGCGTCGGGCAACAGCACCGGCCACATAGCCTTTTTTCGCTGTTTTTTTCG
>NZ_JAFCWK010000018.1:0-100009 GCF_049897525.1 Janthinobacterium sp. PSRC1-1 | reverse complement strand
ATGACCATAGCAAGTTGGTCCCACCCCTTCCCATCCCGAACAGGACCGTGAAACAACTTTGCGCCGATGATAGTGCTGCAACCAGTGTGAAAGTAGGTTATCGTCAGGCTTGTTATTCGCAGTAGAGAAAAACCCCACCGGTTTCCGGTGGGGTTTTTTTTCGTCCGCTGGATTGAGCTATACCAGCGCTTGCCGGGTTTTTGAAAGGGATATCTTGTCTGCTGTGCATACACTGGAACAATTACACACTGGCCAACTGGCCGGCGTGCGCCGCCTGACGCTGTCCTGTGGCTTGAGCGACTTCCCCCGTGAGATATTCGACCTGGCCGACAGCCTGGAAATCCTTGATTTGTCGGGCAATGCGCTGTCCTCCCTGCCTGACGATTTGCCGCGCCTGCACAAGCTGCGCATCATTTTTTGCTCGGATAATCTGTTCACCACCTTGCCGGCCGTGCTCGGTTCCTGTCCTGCGCTGGAAATGATCGGTTTCAAGGCGAACCGAATCGACCATGTGCCAGCCGCAGCCTTGCCGCCCAGGCTGCGCTGGCTGACCCTGACCGACAATGCCATCGACGTCTTGCCGGATGCGCTGGGCAAGTGCGGTGCATTGCAGAAACTCATGCTGGCGGGAAATTGTCTGGCCAGCTTGCCCGCCTCCCTGGCCAATTGCCGCCAATTGGAACTGGTGCGCATTGCCGCCAACCGTTTCACGGCGCTGCCCGATTGCCTGTTGTCCTTGCCACGCCTGAGCTGGCTCGCGTATGCGGGCAACCCGTTCACGCAAGCGCGCGAACTGGCAGTCCTGACCGATGCCGGCACGGCGGGTGTGGCCTGGTCCCGCCTGGCATTGGCGCAGCAGCTGGGCGAGGGCGCATCGGGCGTGATATACCGTGCCCGCCTCGATGGGCGTGATGATGTCGCCGTCAAAGTATTCAAGGGGGAGATGACCAGCGACGGCTTGCCACGCAGCGAAATGGCCGCCTGTGTCGGCGCCGGTACGCACGCGGGCCTGATTCCCATCCTTGGGACGCTCGATGGGCATCCGCAACAGGCGATGGGCCTGGTCATGCCGCTCATCGATGCTGCCTTCCGCAACCTGGCCGGTCCGCCCAGCCTGGCGTCATGCACGCGCGATGTGTATGCCGATGGCGTGCGCTTGGATGCGCCGCAAGCGCTGGCCATTGCCCATGGCATCGCCTCGGCCGTATGCCAACTGCATGCGCGCGGCATCGTGCATGGTGATTTGTATGGCCACAATATCCTGCATGCGCACGCCGGTGCCTGCCTGCTGGGCGACTTTGGCGCGGCGTCCATGTTTGCGCCCGGTTCGCCGCAAGGGGACTTGCTGCAGGGTATAGAGGCGCGCGCCTTTGGCGTGCTGCTGGGCGAGTTGATCGCGCATTGCGCGACACCCTTGCCCGGCCTGCAAGCCATGATGGATGCCTGCCTGCAGGAAGACGTGCTGCGGCGGCCACAGTTCGAGGTGATCGAGCGGGCATTGCGGGACATGCTTCCCGCATAAAAAATGGCGCAGCCTTCGCAGGCTGCGCCATTTTTACTTCAGGCTGAGCATATTCAGCCTTGGACTGCTTTTTCCGGCAGGGCGATCTGGTTGTCGACGCTGAACTGGTAATCCTTGAAGACATGTTCGGCCGTCAGGATCTGGTATTCGCCGTTGTCGAGCTTGTGCGTGGTGTCCTTCAGGCGATACGTGTAATGGCCGCAGGTCCAGCAGTTGAAGTTGCGCATGTGCGTGCACAGGCAGGTCTTGTCCATCACGACGACGGTTTTTTGTTCCGGATGGGCTGCCACTTCGCGGTTGTACGAGTTGATGTAGGCGCAGTTGCCCGTCGCGTCGAGCAGATAACCATACGATTCGCAGCCTGGACGGATGCCGGCGCCGATGGCGGGCGTGTTTTTCAGCATGCGCATCGGGTAGCCCGTCGGCGAGACGCCGTTGACGATGATGTCTTCTTCCGAGGCCTTGTAGTATTCCTGCTTGACCTTGTTTGGCAAGCCGCATTCCTCGGTGACGGTGAAGCGCGTCGCCACTTGTACGCCAGCTGCGCCCGCTTCCAGGAAGGAGACGGCATCGCTGCCCGTGAAGATGCCGCCGGCGGCGATCAGCGGGATGTCCAGCTGTTCCGTTTTCAGATAGGCCAGCAGTTCCGCGGTGATCGTGTGCAGGTCGTAATTGGCCCAGTCCATGCCGAACCCCAGGTGGCCGCCGGCCAATGGTCCCTCGACGATGATGAAGTCGGGCAGGCGGTCCAGCTTGGCGTTCTTGCGCAGGAAAATCTGCAGGGCGCGCACGGACGAGACGATGATGCCCAGTTTGGCGTCACGGAAACGTGGATGGTCGGCCATCAGCGCAAACGAGCCGAAGTGCAGGCCGGCCGACAGGGTGATGCCGTCGATGCCCGCGTCCAGCGCCGCATTCAGGCGCACGCGCAAGGTTTCGCGGGGGCCATTCATGGTCAGCTTTTCCATGCAATTGACGAAGATCAAGCCATCGCCTTTTTTCGCTTCCATGGTGCGGCCGATATGCAGGCGCTGCGCTTCGGCCAGGCGGCCCAGGTCGAACTGCACCACGGCCTTGTCGCTGTTATTGATGTTGAACTTGTACAGTTTCGTCTTGTCTTTGACGAAAGTGGTGTCGAAACGGCGATCCGACACATCTTCCACCATGGCATCGGAGATATGCCCGATACCGTTCAGCCGGGCCGCTTCCAGGGCCAGCTCCGACGTGGAAATATCCACACCCATTCCGCCTATCATGATGGGCACATATTCTTTTTTGCCAAATCGCAGGCGGAAATCATCAACACGTTTCATTGCTATCCTTAGACTACCGTGGTTATCACTGAGCCAGATGTACGGTCAAGCCCGCTACCGGTCGGGCGCGCGGGCGCATGTAGCTGTGCGCAGCTTCAATTCTACTCCAAGCGGGCAGGCGCTCCGTGGCGGCTTGCCATCATGCCGGTGCAAGCGCAGGCCGCAGCGTGCGCCGCAGCGGAATTAATCGCGGAAATTGTTAAATTCCAGCGGCATGTCGGGCACGTCCTTGCGCAGCATGGTCATGGCCGCCTGCAGGTCGTCGCGCTTGGCGCCCGTGACGCGCACGGCTTCACCCTGGATGCTCGCTTGTACCTTCATCTTGCTGTCCTTGATGACGCGCACGATTTTCTTGGCATCATCCGATTCGATGCCATTCTTGATCTTGATGATCTGCTTGACCTTGTCGCCGCCGATCTTCTTGATGTCGCCTTCGTCGAGGAAGCGCACATCGACCTTGCGTTTGGTCAATTTGTTCGTCAGCACGTCGCGTACCTGGCTGAGCTGGAATTCCGAGTCCGCAAACGCGGTCAATTCGTTTTCCTTGTGTTCGACGCGGGCGTCGCTGCCCTTGAAGTCGAAGCGGGTCGTGATTTCCTTGTTGGATTGCTCGACGGCATTCTTGACTTCGATCATATCGGCTTCGGAGACTACATCAAATGATGGCATGGTCTGTTCCTTTTCTTGTTAAAGCGAGCGCGCGCTCGGCGCACTGGGCCTTGGCGGCTGATTCTGCGCCATGGGACGGCCCTGTTAAAGATGCGACATTTTAACGGACAACGGGCAAGTCGCCCTTGTCCTGCGGTGGTTTTTTGTCGCTTTCGCTCTATAATCGAGCAAAATTCCCCTATCCCATGCATCCAGAGCTCACCATCGAACACAATTACTCCCTCCAGCGCCTGAATACCTTCGGCATCACGGCCAATGCGGCCGCCTACGTATGCATCACTTCGCACGCCCAATTGCAGGCCGCGCTGCAAGATCCCGCCTTGTCGGCCATGCCACGCCTGATACTGGGCGGCGGCAGCAACATCGTCCTGACGGGCGACTTTCCGGGCGCCGTGCTGCACATGGCCACGCGCGGCATGCGCCTGGCGCAGGCGGACTTCGAGACCATCCTCGTCACGGCCGCCGCCGGTGAAAACTGGCACGACTTCGTGCAGTGGACCCTGGCGCAAGGCGTCGGCGGGCTGGAAAACCTGTCGCTGATCCCCGGTACCGTGGGCGCTGCCCCTATCCAGAATATTGGCGCGTATGGCGTTGAAATCAAGGATTATCTGCATAGCGTGAGCGTCATGCATAGCGCCAGCGGCATCGTCTTCGACATGGACCGCGACGCTTGCCGTTTCGCTTATCGCGACAGCATCTTCAAGCAGGCGGACGGGCGCGAACTGATCGTGCTGGAAGTGACGTTTGCGTTGCCGGCCGAGTGGCAGCCGAACTTGCGCTATGCGGAACTGGCACAGGCCGTGGCCGAGCGCCATCTTGCCGAACCGACACCGCAACAGGTGGCCGAGACGGTGATGGCGATACGCCGGCGTAAATTGCCGGACCCGGCCGTGATCGGCAATGCGGGTAGCTTCTTCAAGAATCCCGTGGTGTCACGCGAGCAATGTCTTGCCTTGTTGGAACGATTCCCCACCTTGGTGCACCATGCGCAAGCCGATGGTACGGAAAAGCTGGCAGCCGGCTGGCTGATCGATCAGTGCGGCTGGAAGGGAAAAAACCTGGGGCCCGCGGGAGTGTATCCCAAGCAGGCGCTGGTTCTGGTGAATAATGGCGGCGCTCGTGGCGCGGACATTACCCGGCTGGCGGCAGCGATACAGGATGATGTAGAGGCGAAATATGGCGTGCGCCTGTCGCCCGAGCCTGTGTTTGTCTGATTATCCGAAGTGGCAGACGTAGTCGACAGTTTCGACGGTTTCAATATCAAAATGGCTATTGCCCGGGATTTTGAATTCCGTGCCCGCGCCATAGCTGTTCCACTCCGTCGCGTCGGCCAGGCGTACCTTGCACAGGCCGCCGACGATTTCCATCGTTTCCGGCGCGCCCGTGTTGAAGCGCAGCGATGACGGAAAAATCACGCCCACGCTTTTCTTCGTGCCATCGGCCAGGATGACGTTGTGTGAAATACACTTGCCGTCAAAGTAGATATTCGACTTCTTGACGACGCTGACATTGTCCAGTTGTGTGCTCATGCTTCACTTTCCTTGCTGTTAAAAATCAGTCTTCGACGTCAGCGGCGCTCAACACGCTGTTGCGTCCGCCGCGCTTGGCCGCGTACAGGGCCTGGTCGGCGCGGTTGATCAGTTGCTCGACCGTCGAGTCCGGGGACGGCACGATGGTGGCCACGCCGATCGAGATGGTGACGATGCCCGTGCTTGCCGCCGGGTTCTCGATCTGCAAGCCCTCCAGGTGACGCCGGCATGCTTCGGCGATCAGCAAGGCCCCTGCGGCCTGCGTTTCAGGCAGGATCAGGGCGAATTCCTCGCCGCCATAGCGCGCTGCCAGGTCGGCCGGGCGTTTCAGATGTTCCGTCAGCACGGCGGCGACTTTTTTCAGGCCCAGATCGCCCGCCAGGTGGCCAAAGTGATCGTTATAGCTTTTAAAATGGTCGATATCGCAGAACAGCAGGCTCAGCGGCGTCTTGTCGCGCTGGCCCCGCTGCCATTCGAATTGCAAGGTTTCATCGAAGCGGCGGCGATTGGCGATGCCCGTCAAGCCATCGAGGGCGGCGAGCTTCTGCAATTCAATATTCGCATCGGCCAGGTTTTTTTGGCTTTCGCGCAGGAAACGAAATGCCTGGTCGCGCTGCAGCCGGCTGATGTGCGCATTGGAATGGTAGCGTATGCGCGCCAGCAATTCCAGGCGGTCCGGCAGTTTCACCACGTAATCATTGGCGCCGACGGCAAAGCTGTGGGCCTTCAGTTTCGGGTCATCCTTGGCCGACAGCACGATCACCGGCACATGCGCGAGCGCCGCGTGTTCGCGGTACAGCTGGATCAGCGCGAAGCCGTCGATGCCCGGCAGCACCAGGTCTTGCAGGATGACGGTCGGTTGCAGGCGCAGCGCCGTGTCCAGCGCCTGCGTGGCGTCGGTCACGTAATGAAACTCGATATCCTGCTGGTCGCTCAGCATGCGCCGGATTGCCTCAGCAATGATCAACTGGTCGTCCACCAGCAGCACGCTGACCTTGAATTCGGTCAATGCGGGCTCTTGCAGGGTGAAACTGGAGGAAAATTCTGGCATTGCATTCTTTTCAGAGGTTAGGGGAGGACTCCCACCCATTGTTGAGTTTTGCGCCCAGGCGGTTGCGCAAGCTGGCGCCTATTCTATCCAATGGCAGGATTTGCTGCGCTGCATCGAGTTCGGCTGCCGCGCGCGGCATGCCATACACGGCACTGCTGGCCTGGTCTTGCGCTATCGTCGTCTTGCCCGCGCGGCGCATGGCCAGCAAGCCGTCGCCGCCATCGCGGCCCATGCCTGTGAGCAACACGCCGATGGCATCGCCGCGCCAGTGCTGTGCCACGCAATGGAAGAAGACATCGACGGAAGGACGGTAAACATAGTCGCGTGGTGCCGCATCGTAACCCAAACGATAATTTTGATCTAGCAGCAAGTGATCATTGGTCTTGGCGACCAGCACGCTGCCTGCCACCAGTTCGTCGCCCTCGGCGATCACGCGCACCGGCATGTCCAATTGATCGTCCAGCCATTTGGCGAAGTGCGAGGCGAAAGTTTCATCGATATGTTGCACCACCACGATGGCGCAGCCGGGCGGCGCCGTCCAGCCCGACAGCACCTTGGCCACCGCTGACGGCCCGCCCGTCGAGGCGCCGATGGCCACCAGGGTGGTGACCTGGCCATCGCCGCGCTCGCCGTTCGCTTGCACCTGGCGTGGCGGCGGCGCTTCGGCGCTGTGGCGTATCAGCTTGCCGATGGTCTTGATCTTGGCCAGCAGTTCGCTGTCGCCGCCCACTTCTCCCTGCAGCACGGGCGTGGCCGTGACGTCGAGCGCGCCGGCGCCCAGCGCGCGGAACACCTGGTTGACATTGTCCTGCGGGCGTCCCGTGACCACCAGGATGGCGCACGGGCTTTGCTCCATGATCAGGCGCGTCGCTTCCACGCCATCCATCTCCGGCATGTTCAGGTCCATCAGGATCAGGTCGGGACGGTTGCCCTCGCACATGCGCACGGCCTCCAGTCCCGTGCGGGCGATCCACAGCACCTGGTGCTCCTGCGTGCTGGCCACCACCCGGCGCAGGGCCTCGGCGGCCATGGCGACATCGTTGACAATGGCAATTTTCATGAAGTACGACTCATAAGCTGGCATCTCCTATCAGGTCGGCCACCGCGTCGAGCAAGGTCTCGTCGTGGAAGCTGCCTTTGGTCAGATAATAATCGGCGCCGGCGGACAGGCCGCGCGCTCGATCTTCAGGGCGGTCCTTGTATGAAACGATCATCACCGGCAGCTTGTGCAGGTGCAGGTCTTTCTTGATCAGCGAGACCAGCTCGATGCCATCCATGCGCGGCATGTCCACGTCGGTGATCACCAGGTCGTACTCGCCGCTGCGCACCACGTTCCAGCCGTCGATGCCGTCGATGGCCACGTCGACCTCGAAGCCGCGCGCCAGCAGCAGCTTGCGCTCCATTTCGCGCACCGTCAGCGAATCGTCGACGACGAGGATGCGCTTGGCGCGGCGCTGCTGCGCGTGGCCGGCCTGCGCCAGCTGGTGCAGGCCGCCCTCGTGCAGCAGTTTGTCGATCGACAGCAGCAAATCGGGCACGTCGAGGATCAGCACCGGCTCGCCGTCGTCGAGCAGGGCGGCGGCGGAAATGTCGCGCATCTTGCCAAAGATCGGATCGATGGCCTGCACCGCCAGGCTTTGTTCGCCGCGGATGGCGTCGACCACCAGCGCATAGCTCTGCTTGCCGCGCCCGATCACCACCACCGGCAAATCGTCGGCGCTGCCGGGCGTTTCGCCCAGCTCCAGCACCTGCGCCGCCGACACCAGGCCCAGATGCTCGCCTTTGAGTTCAAAGAACTGCTTGTTTTCCAAGGTATGGATGGCCGCTTGCGGCACGCGCACCACGCTTTCCACCTTGACGATGGGGATGGCGTAGGCCTCGCCCTGGATGTCGATCACCAGCGCGCGTACGATCGACTGCGTCAGCGGCAGGGTAATCAGGGCGCGAAAACCCCGTCCCGGCTCCGATTCCAGGCGCACCGTGCCGTTTTGCTGGCGTATCGTCTCGTGCACGATATCGAGGCCCACGCCGCGTCCGGACAATTGATTGGCCGTCGCTTTCAGGCTGAAGGCGGGCAGGAACAAAAATTCCAGCAGCTCGCCCGGCGACAGCGCGGCGGCCATGGCGGGGCTGGCCATCTTGCGCTCGATGACGGACTGGCGGATTTTTTCCAGGTCGACGCCGCGCCCGTCGTCGCTGATCTCGATGCTCAGCATGCCGGCGCGGTGGCGCGCTTCCATGCGTATCGTGCCCATTGCTGTCTTGCCCGCGTCGATGCGCTCGTACGGGCCTTCCATGCCATGGTCGATGGCATTCCTGAGCATGTGGTTCAGCGGGCTTTCGATCTTCGCCAGGATGTCGCGGTCAACCAGCGTGTCTTCGCCGTCGATCTCCAGCTGCACCTCCTTGCCCAGGCTGCGCGCCAGGTCGCGCACCATGCGCGGGAACGCGTGGATGCCGTCGCGGAAAGGGCGCATGCGCAGGGCCAGCACTTCGTCGACCATGCCCTGCGAGACGGCCAGCAGGCGCCGCTCATAGGTTTCGATGTCGGCGATGTGCTCGAGCATGAACTGCTTCAGCGGCTGCGTCTTGTGCAGCGCCAGCAGGGACTTTTCCATCAGATCCGGATCGCCCGAGCGGGCAATGGCGACGTGCAGCTGTTCGATGGCCGAAAACAGGCTGCTCTGGTTGCGCTTGAAGCGCTGCAGGGCGCCGACGAACGGGTGCATCTGGTGCGCATTGATGCGCGATTCGCTGGCCAGCGACAGCAATTTGTCGAAATTCTGCCCCTGGGCCTTGGCTGGTGCTGCTGCGCCGGTCGCCGTACGCGGCGCCGGGGCGGCCGTTTCCGCTTCCTCTCCCGCCAGGCCGCTGGCCACGGCGGCCTGTGGTTCGGCCGCTTCCGGCGGCAAGGTAGCAGGCGCGGGGGCCGAGGGCAGGGCCGGCAATTCCGGTAGCTCGGCGATGCCGGCGATGGCGTTCAGGGTCTGGTCGATCTGCGTCGCGTTGGCGGCCAGCCACGCTTCGGCGCCCGCATCGTCCAGGCGTGACAGCTGCACGATCAGGTCGACGCCCGACAGCAGCACATCGACCCGCTCCGGCGTGAGTTTCAAGCGGCCATGCTGGGCGGCGACAAAGCTGTCTTCCATGCCGTGCGCCAGTTGCACCACCACTTGCAGGCCGACGATGGCGGCCGCGCCCTTGATCGAGTGCGCCGCGCGCATCATCGATTCGACGGCGGCCGCGTCGCCCGCATGGCGCTCCATGGCCAGCAAGCCATCGGTGAGAATCTGGGTCTGGCTGTCCGCCTCCATGCGGAACAGGTCCAGCATGGAAAAGGCACTCAGGTCGCCGTGCTGGTCCTGGCTCATCGTAATAGTCTCGCAAGTTGAAAGCCGATCAGCGCCGTGTCGAGGCAGCCGATGCGCATGTCGCCCTCGGTGATGACACCCGACAGATAGCGCGACAGGCCCTTGTTGATGGTGGCCGCAGGCGCCTGCACGGCGCTTGAAGCGTAGCGCACGATGCCGTGCAGGTCGGCCACGGGCAGCGCATAGGCCTGTTCTTCCCAGCGCATCAGCAGCAGGCGCGCAAAGGTGTGGCGGCCGCGGGCCGCAGGCGCACCCTGTTCGTCGATGCCCAGCAAACTGGCCAGCGACATGCACGGATACAGCTTGCCGCCGATATTGACGATGCCAGACAGGCCCCGCCCGCTGCGGTGCGGCAGCACGTGCGGCTTGGCTTGCGGCGCGACGGAGTCGAACACGCGCGTGGGCAGCGCCAGCCATTCGCGGCCGATGCGAAACACCAGCGCCGAGCTGTCGCGCACTTCGCCGCCCGCATCGGTCTGGCGAAAGTGGCTGGCCCAGTCGCGCTGGTAATGTGCGTCCACGGGCCGTTGCAGGTTGCGCTGGGCGGCGCCCGCGTACACGTCGCAGTTGCGGCAATGTACATTGGCTGGCAGCCTGGGGCAACTCTGGTCGCCGACCACACCGATATGGTTCCAGCAGTCGTCGATGCTGGCGGAGGACTCGGTGGCGATGAGGTTGGTCATGCTTGCCCCTTAGTTGGACGCCTGGCGGCGCTGGTAGATGCGCGCCGCGCGCGCCTTCATGGTGGCGGCGGCGGTGTGGTTGCCATTGCGTTCGGCCAGCAGGGACAGGTGGCACAGCGCCTCGTAATGATCGGGCTGCAAATAGATGCAGCGGCGCCAGTAGTCGTCGGCCAGGTCCATCTTGCCGGCCAGTTCATTGATCATGCCCAGCATGAAATACGCTTCGGCCGCCTCGGGTACGCGCGCCAGGTGGGCATGGCATTTTTCGCCCGCCTCGCGCAACTGGCCACGGTCGGCCAGCCGGCGCGCTTCGGCCAGCAGATCCGCCGGTGGCTGCGGCGCCTGCACCGGCACGGGGCGCGGACGCGCCGCCGGCGCAGGGGCTGCGCGGGCCGGTGCGGGCCGTGGCGCGGGCGGCACGCTGCGCAGCGCGCGCGTCGGCGGCAAGGCGGCCAC
This sequence comes from Janthinobacterium sp. PSRC1-1, assembly GCF_049897525.1. NCBI lineage: Bacteria > Pseudomonadati > Pseudomonadota > Betaproteobacteria > Burkholderiales > Oxalobacteraceae > Janthinobacterium > Janthinobacterium sp. PSRC1-1. Next base: position 89,415 of record NZ_JAFCWK010000018.1, on the reverse strand, counting down.
CTGGATCACGGCGGCCGGTGGCGTGGCTTCCTTTTTCAGCGCGAAGGCCTGGCGGAACTGCAGCGGCGCAAAGCCGTTCTGGCAGAACGACGGCACTTCCGCATAGCCGGCCAGCAGCATGCCGTCGTCGGCCAGCAGGGCGGACAGGTTGGAGATGGCGGCGCGCGTGGTCGGCTTGTCGAAATAAATCAGCAGGTTGCGGCAGAAGATGACGTCGTAATGGCGGCTGCAGGTGGCGGTGTCGAACTGCAGCAGGTTGCCCTGCCTGAAGGTGACTTGCTCGCGCAAGGAGTCGATGATGCGGTAGGCGTCGTCGGCCACGTGCGTGAAATAGCGTTCGCGGAAGGCCACGTCCTGGGCGCGGAAGGCGTTGCGGCCATACACGCCGGCCTGCGCCCGTTCGATGCAGCCGGGACTGAGGTCATACGCGTCGATGCTGAACGCCTGTTTCGGCACAGCGCCGTCGCGCAGCGCCATGGCCATCGAATACGGTTCCTCGCCGCCCGCGCAGGGGATCGACAGGATGCGCGTGGCGCGCCCGCGCGCCCAGCGTTCCTGCACCAGTTCGACGGTGGCGTAGAACGCCTGCGGGTCGCGGAACAGCCACGATTCGGGCACCACCACCAGCTCGATCAATTGCGTCATTTCGGCCGGCGTGAGCGCCTGCAGGTAGGCGGCACTATCGCTAAAGCCCGTCTGCTCCATGCGCTGGCCCACGGCCCGCTCGGCCACGGCTTTGGAGACGGACAGGCCGGTCGCGCGGCGCAGCAGGGCTTGGGCCGTCATGCCGCGCCCGCGTCTTGAAACAGCATCGCACGCACGTCCGGCGGCAGCAGATGCGCCAGTTCGACCAGCTGCACGATGCCGTCGGCGTCGCTGGCCACCTGGCCCAGGAACGGTGCCGTCGCCACGCCGCTGTCTTCAAGCTGTTGCGGGTCGATGTCGGCGATGCCGCGCACCTGCGAGGCCATCAAGCCCAGCGCATGCGTGGCGCCGCCAGCTGCGCGGTAGTCGACGACGACGATGCGCGTGTCGAACTGCGCGGCGGCGGCCGGCAGCCCGGCCAGGCGCGACAGATCGATCACGGGCACGGGCGTGCCGTGCAAGTCCATCAGGCCGGCCACATAGTCGGGCGTGAGCGGCAGCTGCTTCAGTTCCAGCAGCGGCAGCACGCGCACGATGCCGGCCAGGGGCAGGCCGTAGCGGTCGCGTCCGATGTGAAAGACCAGTACTTTCATGGGATCAGATGGTCACGGCAAAGGTCGAGACGCTCGACTGCAGGTCGCCCGCCGCATACTGCAGCTGGTGCACCGCCTCGCTGGTGGCTTTCAGGGACTCCACCGTTTGCTGGGTGGCGTCGTTAAGCTGCATCATGGTGTCGGAAATCTGCGACGCGCCTATCGCTTGCGACTGCATGCCTTGCAGCACGGCATCAAATTGCGGCGTGAGCTTTTGCACCTGGTCCATCACGGATGACAGCTGCTCGGCCACTTGCCGCACTTCGCCCACGCTGCGGCGAATTTCCTCGGAAAATTTATCCATGCCCATCACGCTGGCCGACACGGCCGACTGCATTTCCTTGAGCATTTGCTCGATATCCCAGGTGGAAACAGAGGTCTGGTCGGCCAGGCGGCGGATTTCCGTCGCCACCACGGAAAAGCCGCGGCCCGCCTCGCCCGCCTTTTCCGCCTCGATGGCGGCGTTCAGCGAGAGGATGTTGGTCTGGTCGGCCACCTTGGTGATGGTGATCAGGACGCTATTGATATTGCTGGCCTTTTCCGACAGGGCGGCCAGCTTGGCATTGATGGAGTCGGTGGCCGAGACCATGTGCTGCATGGTCGAATCCATGCGCTTGAGGTTGTTTTGCGCCTCGGCCGTGGCATTCGTCGTGTAGTCGGCCACGGCCGTGGCGTCTTCCATGGTTTTGAGCAACTGGCTCGTATTGGCCGAGATTTCCTTGGTGGTGCTGAGGATTTCCACGCTGGTTTGCGCTTGCTCGATGCCGGTCGCTTCCTGCTGGCGTGCCGAGGCGGCGATTTCCGTGGCCGACGTCGTCACCTGGATGCCGGCCTTTTGCACATTGTTGAGCAGGCTGCGCAGGTTTTCGAACATCTTCGCCAGGCCGTTGCCCAGCTGGCCGATGGCGTCGCTGCCCGTGATGCCGACCTTGCCCGTCAGGTCGCCCGAGGCTGCTTTCGACACCACTTCCAGCAAGGAGTCGACCTTGGCGCGCAAGCTATTCGTGGCCGCCAGTTCATTGGCCTGGTTGTCCTGGATGGTTTGCGCCATGCGGTTGAATTCTTCCGTCACCTTGCCCAGTTCGTCGCGCGAGAGGATGGCGGCGCGCGCGTTCTGCTCGCCGCCGGCGATGCGCCCGACGGCATCCGTCAGGTTGTTCAGCGGAGCGAGGATGGAACGGCCCAGCAGGTAGGAAATGCCCAGCGCCAGCACGACGCACAGCAAGCCCCCCAGGGCCAGGGTCAGCATCATGGTTTCCTGTAATTTTGCCGTGGCGGTCGTGCGTTCGGCCAGCAAGCGCGATTCTTCGGCCGCAGCTTCGTCGAGCAGCTTGTTCGCTTGCTTGACGGCCGGGTAGCCGCCTGGTGGCATGGTGCGCGCCACCGCTTCTGTGGCGCCCGGGCCATTGCCCAGCGCGCGGCGCTTCTCGATCAGCGGATCGATCCACTCCTTGACCCAGGTGCTGGTCAACTGGTCGATCTTGCGGAAACGTTCCGACTGCACCTTGTTGTCGACCGTCATGGCGATGGCTTTTTGCATGTGCTGCGCCAACACCGCCATCTCGTCCGTTTCAGGGTTCAGCGAGGCTTCGTTGCCGGTGAGGATGAAACCGCGCGCTTCCACCTGGATTTGCAGGATGGAATTGTGGATCTTGTCCATCTCGATCAGTACTTCCATCGTGTGCCGGTCCCAGGCATTGGCTTCCGACAGGCGCGTAAAACTGTTGTAGGCCACGCCCAGCAGGATCAGGATGATGGCCACGATGGAGCCGAAGCCCAGGTACAGTTTATTCTTGATACTCAGGTCTTTGAACATGGTGGCTCCGGAAGCGGGAATTTTTCGACTAAGAGCGCCTAACAGAACCGTAGCGAGCGGCAGTGAGTTGCGGCTGAGAAGCGCAGCTGTGCTAATGCACAGTGAGCATCGGAGGCCGCAAATCGCGACGCGCAGTAGGTTATGTTAGGTGCTCTAAATTGCACTGTAGCATTTTGCCACGGGGACAGCAAAACGGGGGCGGATACGGGAGCTGCAGGGGGGTAAAATCGCGGACCAGTGCGTTCCAGACGTAAAAAAGCCGCCCGTGGGCGGCTTTCGGCTGGTACGGGAGGCGGCGCCTCCCGACAACTGATTACTTCTGGCCGCGCTTTTCGCGGGCGATGGCGGCGATGCGCATGCGCAAGGCGTTCAGCTTGATGAAGCCGCCGGCATCGGCCTGGTTGTAGGCGCCGCCGTCTTCGTCGAAGGTGGCGATGTTCATGTCGAACAGCGAATCGGTCTTCGAATCGCGCGAGACGACGATGACATTGCCCTTGTACAGCTTGATGCGTACCCAGCCGTTCACGGTTTCCTGCGTGTGGTCGATCAGGGTTTGCAGGGCAACGCGCTCGGGCGCCCACCAGTAGCCGTTGTAGATCATCGATGCGTAGCGCGGCATCAGGTCATCTTTCAGGTGGGCCACTTCGCGGTCCAGGGTGATCGATTCGATGGCGCGGTGGGCTTTGAGCATGATGGTGCCGCCCGGGGTTTCATAGCAGCCGCGCGATTTCATGCCGACGTAGCGGTTTTCCACCAGGTCCAGGCGTCCCACGCCATGCTTGCCGCCCACTTTGTTCAGTTCGGCCAGCACGGTGGCGGGCGACATGCGCACGCCGTTGATGGCGACGATGTCGCCTTTTTCGTATTCGATGTCCAGGTACTCGGCTTCGTCCGGCGCCTTTTCAGGGCTGACCGTCCAGCGCCACATGGTCTCTTCCGCTTCGGCGCTCGGGTTTTCCAGGTGACGGCCTTCAAAGCTGATGTGCAGCAAGTTGGCGTCCATCGAGTACGGCGCGCCGCCGTTCTTGTGCTTCATGTCGATGTCGATGCCGGCGTCTTCCGCGTACTTCAGCAGTTTTTCGCGCGACAGCAGATCCCACTCGCGCCATGGGGCGATGATTTTCACGCCAGGTTTGAGCGCGTAGGCGCCCAGTTCGAAACGCACTTGGTCGTTGCCCTTGCCGGTCGCGCCGTGCGAGATGGCGTCGGCGCCGGTGGCGTTGGCGATTTCGATCAGGCGCTTGGCGATCAGCGGACGGGCGATCGAGGTGCCCAGCAGGTATTCGCCTTCGTACACGGTGTTGGCGCGGAACATCGGGAAGACGAAATCGCGCACGAATTCTTCGCGTACGTCTTCGATATGGATGTTTTCCGGCTTGATGCCGAATTTGATGGCCTTGGCGCGCGCCGGTTCCAGTTCTTCACCCTGGCCCAGGTCGGCCGTGAAGGTGACGATTTCGCACTGGTAGTTATCTTGCAGCCATTTCAGGATGACGGAGGTGTCGAGTCCGCCGGAATAGGCCAGGACTACTTTTTTAATGTCGCTCATATTGCTTCCAGTTGTCGTTGTCGATGTATGTATTGCGATGCTGCCAGAATGGTTGCAGTGCCTGGCGAATTAAGTGATTTTACCGAGTAACAGGTATTCGATCAGCGCTTTTTGCACGTGCAGGCGGTTTTCCGCCTCGTCCCACACCACCGATTGCGGGCCGTCGATCACCTCGGCGGCCACTTCCTCGCCACGGTGGGCGGGCAGGCAGTGCATGAACAGGGCGTCGGGCGCGGCGCGGGCCATCTTCGCGCCATCGACGATCCAGCCGTCGAAGGCGGCGATGCGGGCCGCGTTTTCCGCTTCGTAGCCCATGCTGGTCCACACGTCCGTGTTGACCAGGTGCGCGCCCTCGCAGGCGTCCGATGGATTGGCGAAGAACGTGTAGCGCTCGGTCTTGACTTGCGCCAAATCGATGTCATAGCCCTGCGGCGTCGACACGTTGACGTGGAAACCGAACACTTCGGCCGCCTGCAGCCACGAGTACAGCATGTTGTTGGCATCGCCGATCCAGGCGACGACCTTGCCGGCGATCGAGCCGCGGTGTTCGATATAGGTGAAGATGTCGGCAAATACCTGGCACGGGTGGTGTTCATTGGTCAGTCCATTGATCACCGGCACGCGCGAATTGGCGGCGAAACGCTCGATGATTTCCTGGCCAAACGTGCGCACCATGATGATGTCGCACATGCGCGACATGACCTGGCCCGCGTCTTCCACCGGCTCGCCGCGGCCCAATTGGGAATCGCGCGTGTTCAGGTAGATGGCGGCGCCGCCCAGCTGGTGCATGCCCGCTTCGAACGACAATCGCGTGCGGGTGGAGTTCTTTTCAAAGACCATCACCAGGGTGCGGTCGATCAGTGGATGGTAGATTTCGTAATTCTTGAACTTGCGCTTGATCAGATGGGCGCGTTCGATCACATATTCGTACTCTTCCAACGTGAAATCGGAGAACTGGAGGTAATGCTTGATCGGTTTTTTTGTCGACATAATGACCACTTGAAGATGCGCAGGCCGCCGGCGGCGTGCCTTTCCCGCCGGGTTGCATCAGCGTACAACATCTCGTCTGATGACTGCCTCGCCCGGCGCGCTGCTGTGTTGATCGGTGCCCGTGCCTGTTTGTCGCGCGGGTCGATGCGGTTTGCCAAGTTGTAAATCATGCAATGGCAGGGACTTCAGCCATTCAATTATAAGGGTTTTGCTTTTAGATTGGAAAGACCGGCCGGACGGGTACTTGTGTAGACAAGTGGCCGCGTTCAGCCAGGCGCTTGCCGGCTCAATAGATGTTGGCCGGCGTGGCCGCATCGATCTGTGGCGCCAGCAGCGGCAGATCGAGTGTGAAACGCGTACCGGAGGCGCTGCTGGTCACCTGGATGGTGCCACCCAGCAAGGCCGTGACGATGTTGTAGCTGATCGACAAACCGAGGCCGCTGCCGCCCTGGCCCAGCTTGGTAGTAAAGAAGGGGTCGAAGATGCGCGACAGATGCTGTTCGGCAATGCCGCCGCCATTGTCGGCAAAGACGATCTGTACGCGCGCGCCATCGAGCGTGGCGGACAGGCGCATGCAGCCCGCGCCGGCGCCGCCATCGTTGGGCGCGGGAGCGAACGCGTGCAGCAGGGCGTTGTTGATCAGGTTGGTGATCACCTGGCCGAACGGGCCCGGATAGCTGTCCATGGCGATGCCGAAGGCGATGTCCGTCTCGATGCGGTGGCCCGAACTGCGGATGCGGTTCATGACGGTGGCGATGATTTCATTGCTCACCTGTTGCAGGTCAAACTGGCGCCGCTGTTCCGTGGTGCGGTCGACGGCCACCTGCTTGAAGCTGTTGACCAGCTCGGCCGCACTGTGCAGGCCGCGCATCACCAGCGCCGACGCCTTGCCCGCATCCTCGATGTAGGCGGCCAGGTCGGAGCGGCGCAGGCCGGGACCGTTCATCAGGCGTTCCACGTCTTCCGTCTTTTGCTGCATGGTGCTGGCGATCAACAGACTGTTGCCGATCGGGGTATTGAGTTCATGCGCCACGCCGGCCATCAGGGAACCGAGGGCGGCGAGTTTTTCCTGCGACACCAGTTGCGCCTGGGCATCTTGCAGCTGCCGGTAGGCGCTGGCATTGTCGAGCGCGATGGCGCCATACGCGCACAGGGTGCGGAAGATCAGCCGTTCGCGTTCGCCGTAGGCGTGGGCATGGCAAGCCTGCACCGTCATCACGCCCAGCACGCGCTCGCCCACCGTCAAGGGCACGTACAGCACGCTCTGGTTATGCAGGGTGCCGGGCACCGTGTAGGCGTGGCGCTTGGGCGGCACCTGGTCGATATACACTTCGCGCCGGCCCAGCAGGCAGCGCACGGAGTAGGCGCGTGGATTGCTGAGGGGAATGGCGTTGTCGGACAGCGGCCGGCCCGCTTCCATGCCGTGCGCGCGGCGCAGGGCCGTGCCCGCCGCATCGAGCATGTAGACGGCGAAGGTGTTGACTGGCAGCAAGGCATGCACGTGGCGGTCCAGCACCTGGAACACGGCGCTGGCGTCGAGGTGGGTGGTGATTTCCTGGCCGATGGCCGACAGCCGTTCCAGCGTGTCGCTGGTCTGTTGCAGCACTTCGGCACGGCGCGCTTCGGAGGCGGCCAGTTCGCGGTGGTGATAGCCTTCCGAGCGCGCATGTGCCGTCTGGTGGTAGACCTGCATGGCGGTGGCGCGGTTGCTGGCCTGCTGGGTGTGGCTTTTTTCGCGCGCCACGCCCGCATCGAGGGCGATATCATAGGCGCGCGCATAGTCGCCCGCATGCGCGTATTCGCGTGCCAGCGCATCGAGCAGTTCGCCGGGCGGCACATAGCCTTCGATGGACGAGGCTACCTGCAGCGCCTGGTGCAGGAAATGCAGGGCCGGATTGCGTTCCTGCATGCCTGCCGGCGGCGGCAGCTCGTGGCGCGCATGCAGCATGGCCAGCACGCGCAGCGCCGCCACCTGGTGCATGGCGTCGCCCTGCGCCGTGGCCAGCTGCCGCGCCCGCTCGGCCGCCTGCAGCGCCTCGTCCGGCCGGTCCAGGTAGGACAGCGCGTGGGCGCTGCCGCGCTGCGCCATGCTGCGGAAATCGGCCTGGCCCAGCGCTTCGGCGCGCTGCGCCAGGCGGCTGAAGGCGTCGAGCGCCGTGTCGTAGTCGCCCTTGTCCAGGCTCAGTTCGCCCAGGTGGAACAGCGCGTTGGCATACGTGCGCGCACCCGACATGGGCGCCAGGATCTGCAGCGCTTCGCGCAACAAGTCTTCGGCGGCGGTCAGGCGTCCCAGCTTGCGCATGGTTTCGGCCGTATGCGTCTGGCAGGCGCCGATGCTGCGCGGCCAGCCCGTGGGCCGGGCCAGATCCAGCGCGCACTGCATCCATTCGAGGGCCGATTCGTTGTCGTTGAGGCTGGAGAAACAGTCACCGATATTGATGGCGGCCGTGATGGCGCCGCGCAGCTGGCCGCTGTCCAGCGCCGCCTCGTAGCTTTGCATGTAGTAGCCGGCGGCCGCGCCCAGGTCGCGCGAGGTGTGCGCCAGCAAGCCGCGGAAGTCATGCACCCAGGCGGCCAGCGGCGCGGCCAGCTTGACGCCGGCGTCGGCCTGGAAGTGCCCGCTCCAGCGCGCCTGCGCGGCAGGCGCATCGCGCAACACGGCCCAGCGCGCCGAGGCCGCGTCGGCCAGGCTGGCGCGCATCGCATCGCCGGCGCCGCGCGCTTGCTGCGCCGCGGCCAGCAGTTCGGCATCGCAACGGGCATGGTCGCCCCGGTCGACGGCGATCGAGGACAGCAGCCAGTGGGCGTCGGCGCAACCGACGGCGTCGCCGTGCGCGTCGCAGGTTGCGCGTGCCGCCATGGCCAGGCTTTCCGCAGAGTCGAGCGCGCCTTGCAGCCACGCTACTTCCGCCTGCACCAGTTGCAGGCGCGCGCGCGCCTGTTCCCGTGCTGCCGCTTCCTGGCCGCCCAGCGGCAGCAGCAGGTGCGCTTCCTCGCTCAGCGCAATTGCTCTGGTGCAATCACGCTGGCGCAAATGCCAGGACAGCAACAGCAGCAGCGGTACGCGCCCGGCGCCGCGCAACGGCAGCAATGCGCTTTCCCACTGCGCCACGTCATGTTCGAGCGCGAACATTTCCATTCAAGCATTCTCCCCGCAAACAGTAGCACCAGCCTGCGACCGCACAGGCCATGTGTCATCGCATTGTAAGCTGCATTCAGGGGAATTGTTCAGTGCGCTGGTCAGAATGATGTATCCGACATGGCGCCACCGGCGGGGGCGATTTGCCCCCGGCGTCCGATGCCGAGCCCGGCGCTTAGCGCGATACGAGGCGGATGCTGGCGCTGCCCGTCACGGTGCTGGCGCTGCGCATGTCGGCGGGCATGCGCAAGCCGGGCAGGAACTGGGCATCGTCGATCACCACATGCTCGCCTTCATTGCTGAAGACGAAGGTGGCTCCCTTTTTGGTGACGAATTGGCCAGGGCCGGTAGGGTAGATTTCCACGCTGGCCTTTTCCTGCCATTCGCGGTCATCGATCAGGCGGCCAAAAAAATGCTTGTCCTGCTGGCGCACTTCCAGCCGTTGTCCATTCGACAGGCGGTATTGCTGTTCGATGTCGAAGGCTTCCTGGGCCGTGACGTGATAGTAGGCGCCCGAGGTCACGCGCACGCTGTCAGCGGTTTGCGGTGCGGTGGTGGTTTGCGCCTGGGCGGTGCCGCCAGCAAGGGCGAAGAGAGCGGCGAGGAGGGGGAGTAAGCGTTTGGTATGCATGACATTCACCTTCGATCAGGATGACAGGATTGGTTAGGGTTAGATCGTGTGGTCGCTGGCGGGTTTCCGGCAGGGACTGGTGTCAAGTTAGCAAACGCGCCTCACCATCGCCAGCGGCAGGCGATGGAAGGCAGGTTTGACGCGCTGAAATGCCGAAAACGGCGGATGAACGGTTTTGGGATTAAAGTCGGATGGCGGGCTCGGCTGCAAAATTAAATTTCGCCAGCCGAGCTTTTTCTATCGCTATCTTTGTTCTGTGGCGTGTGCTTAGTAGAGGGTCTGCGCCGATTCGTGCAGCAGCTGGCCATACAGGGTATGGCGCATCTTGGCAATTTTTCCTTCAGACAAGGCTTGCAGGATGGCGCACTGCGGCTCGATCAGATGACGGCAGTTGTAGAACTTGCAGCCGCCCAGGTAGGGCTGGAATTCGCGGAAGGCGCGTTCCAGCATGCCTTCGGACAAGTGGTATAGGCCGAATTCCTGGAAGCCGGGCGAATCGATGATGGAGCTGTTGGCGCCCAGTTCGTCCAGTTTGTACAGGCGCGTAAAGGTCGTCGTATGCTTGCCCGTGTCGAGCGCGGCCGAGATTTCGCGCACGGCGATGTCCGCGTCCGGCACCAGCAGGTTGATCAGCGACGATTTGCCCATGCCCGACTGGCCGATCAGGATCGACGACTGGCCCGCCAGCAGCGGCGCCAGGGTGGCCACGGCGTGCTCCGGTTCGGCGCGCGCCGATACCTCATCGACGGGATAGCCCATCGAGGAATACGGCAGCAGGCGTTCGCGGGCGCGCTCCAGCGAGGCCGTCACGTCCGTTTTATTCAGGATGATGCGCGCCGCGATGCCGGCCGCGTCGGCCGCCACCAGCGAGCGCGAGATCAGGTCGTCGGCAAAGCCCGGTTCCGTCGCCACGACGATGAACAGCTGCGTCAGGTTGGCTGCCAGCAGCTTGGACTTGTACTGGTCCGAGCGGTACAGCAGGGTCTTGCGTTCCTCGATGCGGTCGATGACGGCCTGGTCGTTGGAGGTGCGCGTCAGGTGCACGATGTCGCCCACGGCCACATTGGTCTTCTTGCCGCGCGTTACGCATTGCAGCTTGGCGCCATCCACGTCGGCCAGATAATGGCGGCCGTGGGCGGCGATGATGATACCCGTCAACTTGCCTTCGCTCATGGGGCCACCTGGCTGCTCTGGTAGATGAGGTCGGCCTTGGCGGCGCAGATGAAGTCGTTTTCGGACAGGCCGCCGGCGCCCTGGTTGACCGAGTGCGTATCGTAGCGCACGGCGCAGGTTTTGTAAGTGATGATGAGCTCCGGATGGTGGTCTTGCGTATGGGTCATATAGGCCAGGGCGTTCACGAACGCCAGGGTCTGGTAGTAATTCTTGAAGCCGAAGTCGCGGCACAGCTTGCCATTTTGCAGCGTCCACTGGGGCAGCAGGGCGTGCAGGGTGGCGATGTCCGTGTCGCCCAGCGCCTGCTGGCGCGGCGAGCAACTCAGTTGGGCCAGGTCTTGCGAAGTCGATGGCGTATTCATGTCGTAGCCCCTTTCAGGTGGCGGATGCGCACGCTGGCCGGCGGATGCGAGTCGTAGAAGGCCGAGTGCAGCGGGTCGGGCGTCAGGGTCGACGCATTGTCTTCATACATTTTGACGAGCGCCGAGACCAGGTCGTCCGCCTGCGTGTGCGTGGCGGCAAAGGCGTCGGCCTCGAATTCGTGCTTGCGCGAGCTGAGCGAGGTCAACGGTCCCAGCAGGAAAGTGAAGACGGGCAAGGCCAGCATGAACAGCAGCAGGGCCAGCGCGTCCGTCGGCTGGCCCGTCAGTGCCAGGGTGACGGGATCGACACCCAGGCCCGCATAAAACCATGGCTGCGTCTTCAGGAAGCCCAGCAGCGCCAGAAAGCCCAGCGAGATGACGAACATCATGGCGATGCGCTTGACGATGTGCTTGAGCTTGAAATGGCCCAGTTCATGCGCCAGCACGGCTTCGATTTCCTGCGGCGCCAGGCGCGACAGCAGGGTGTCGAAGAAAACGATGCGCTTGTTGGCACCAAAACCCGAGAAATACGCATTGCCGTGGGCGCTGCGCTTCGAGCCGTCCATCACGAACAAGCCTTTCGAGGCGAAACCGACGCGCTGCATCAAGCCTTCGATGCGGCTTTTCAAGGATTCGTCGGCCAGCGGCGTGAATTTGTTGAACAGGGGAGCGATGACGGTGGGAAACAGCACCATCATCAGCAACTGGAAGCCGCTCCAGACGAACCACGCGTACAGCCACCACAGGTCGCCCGACCTGGCCATCAGGGTCAGCACGACCCAGATCAGCGGCAGGCCGATGGCCGCGCCCAGGCCCACGCCCTTGAGCATGTCGGTAAAAAACAGCTTGCGTGCCATGGTGTTGAAGCCGAAACGTTGTTCCAGCACGAATTGGCGGTAGTAATCGAAGGGCAGGTCGATCAGGCCGGAAATGATGGCGAAGGCGGCGATCAGGGCGATCTGGTACAGCATGGGCGAACCCGCTCCCATCCAGTCATTCAGGGACAGCGCCAGCCATTGCAGGCCGCCCAGCAAGGTGAAACCGATCAGCACGGCGTAGTTGACCAGCAAGGTCAGCAAGCCGAACTTGGTCTTCGCCACCGTATAGTCGGCCGCCTTCTGGTGCGCAGCCAGCGGGATCTTTTCCGCGAATTCGGGCGGCACCGCGGCGCGGTGGGCCAGCACGTGGCGAATCTGCCGCGAAGCGAGCCAGAAGCGCACTGCCAGGGTCAAAACGAGGACGGATACAAACAAAATCGAAAACGCGAGTGAATACATTCTGTGCCTGTGAGAAAATGGCTGATTATTTAGTTTGATTAGGCCAAGAGAGAATTATGTCACAAGCGACCGACTTATCTGCACCCACCTCTGCATCCACCCCCGCACCCGCCGTGCCGGCACGTCCAAACGAGATGAACCTGGTCTGGGTCGACATGGAAATGACGGGCCTGGAGCCCGATACCGACCGCATCATCGAAGTGGCGGTGGTGGTGACGGACATGCATTTGAACCTGCTGGCCGAAGGCCCCGTGTTCGTGATCCACCAGTCGGATGAAACGCTGAACAAGATGGATGCCTGGAACAAGGGCACGCATGGCCGCTCGGGCCTGATCGACAAGGTGAAAGCGTCGACCGTGACGGAAGCGCAGGCGGAAGCGGAACTGATCGCGTTCCTGAAGAAATACGTACCGGCAGGCAAGTCGCCCATGTGCGGCAACACCATCGGCCAGGACCGCCGCTTCATGGTGCGCGGCATGCCGAAGCTGGAAGCGTTCTTCCACTATCGTAATGTTGACGTATCGACATTGAAAGAGCTGTGCAAGCGCTGGAAGCCGGAAATCGCCACCGGCTTCAAGAAACACCAGAAGCACACGGCATTGGCCGATATCCTGGAGTCGATCGAAGAGCTGAAATACTACCGTGAGCATTTTATTAAACTGTAATGGTGTTGTCGGGTTACGCGCTATGCGCTAACCCGACCTACGGGTCATTGCAACCGTTGGCGCAGGTCGGCGTAGGTCGGGTTAGCGCCTTGGCGCGTAACCCGACACAGCCACCTCAAAGGCAAGGCTGTGCCAATCCCCATCCTCGCCCTGCCACTCCAGCGCAAACGGCCCCGTTTGCCGTAAAGCCGTGACCCAGCGCACTTCGCCGGGCTGGCGGAAATATGCCGTGCACTGCCCGAACGGCTGACCCAGCCGGCACAGCACCAATCCCTCGCCCGCCACGGCGCACCATTGTTCATCAGCATCAATCAAGGCCACGGCCGGATCGCCATAGAACTCGCCCAGGCTGGCTTGCCACCCATCGGCCGCCGTCACCGTGGCCTGTTCGTATTCATGCTGGACGATGTATTGGGCGCTGCGCGCCAGTTCCCTGTTCGTCATGCGCTCTCCACGGTGGGCCAGACGGTTTCCTGGTCGGCGCGCGCCTCGGCGATCAGCCATTCGCAGAACGCATGCACGAGGGGCCGCGTTTCCGCCTGGGGCGAGCGCAGCAGATAATAGCAGTGGGGGCCGCGCACCGCGTGTTCGAAGACGCGCACCAGGCGGCCCGAGCGCAGGTCGTCGCCGATCAGGGGGCTGGCCGCGATGGCCACGCCCTGGCCGCTGGCTGCCGCGTCCAGGCATAAATACGTGTGCGAAAAGCGTGCGCCGCTGTTGCCGCTATTGCCGCTGTAATGCACGCCGCAGCTGTGCAGCCAGCGCGTCCAGTCGATTTCGCCGGGCAGGTGCACTTCCGGCTCGTCGTGCAGCAGCGGATAGCGCAGCAGGTCGGCGGGCTGGCGCAGGCTGGCCGCGTTGGCGCGAAAGCCGGGGCTGCAGACGGCGGAAAACCATTCTTCCATCAATAAATCGACTTTGAGGCCCGGATAGCGGCCCGGTCCCAGGCGGATGGCCACGTCGACGCCATCGCGCGCCAGGTCGACCGGGTGCATCGAGGCCAGCACGCGCAGTTCGATCTGCGGATAGCGGTCGCGCAGGCGGCCCAGGCGCGGCATCAGCCAGCGCGAGACGAGCGAGCTGGTGGCCGTGACCGTCACCACCTTGTCATCGCCCTGGCGCCGCGCCTGTTCGGAGACGTCGGCCAGCTGGTTGAGTATCGGCCCCAGCGAGGCCGCATAGCGCTGGCCGGCGCTGGTGAGCACCACGCCGCGCGGCAGGCGCTGGAACAGCACGACGCCCAGCCACGCTTCGAGCTGTTTCACGTGGTGGCCGATGGCGCCGGCCGAGACGTGCAATTCTTCGCCCGCGCGCTGGAAGCCTTCATGGCGGGCGGCCGCCTCGAAGGCGTGCAGGGCGGCGAGCGGGGGCAAGGGACGTGACATGGCACTCTTCAAGAGAATTGAGCCTCAGTAATATTGGGCCTATCCGTGAAGAATATTGGTTTGTTTCATTTTGCGCAAGCGAATATGATGCCGTCACTGCGTGAAGTGACCCGCAATAGGATTCACGCATGAATTATCGCCAGCCTTGCTTGGCATTTATATTTACAACGCCTGGGAAAACCGTCGCGATACGCAGCAGGTTTGCCCAGGTGTACTCAAAGAGGTTTAGTCATGTCTGATCGCCGCGCCGTTGCGCTGGTGTTGTTGTCGGCCGCCGGTTTCGGCAGTTCCGCAGTGTTTGCCAAGGCGGCCTATGCGTCCGGGGTCAACCCGTCGACCATGCTGGCCTTGCGTTTCGTCATCGCCGCCATGCTGTTGCTGCCGCTCGTGTGGCTCGGTGGCTGGCGCTTGCCGCGCGGCCGCCTGCTGGCCGGCTACATGCTGATGGGCCTGATGTACACGGCCCAGTCGCAAGGCTATTTCAATGCCCTCATGTATGCCAGCAGCGGCCTGTGCGGCATGCTGCTGTATGTGTATCCCGTGCTGGTGACGATCCTGGCGCTGGCGCTGGGCTGGGAAAAGCTGGACCGGCGCATGCTGGTGCTGATGGCGCTGGCCATTGCCGGCATGGCCATCACCCTGGGCGGCAAGCTGCAGGGCCAGCCCATCGGCATCGCGCTGGCATTGATGGCCGCCGGCGTGTACGCCGTGTACATCCTGTTTGGCAACAGCCTGTCGAAAAGCCGCGAGAATATTCACCCATTGGCCGCCTGTGTGGTGATCCTGGGCACGGCTGGCCTGTCGAATACTGCGATTGCCCTGTGGCAAGGCGTGGCCTTGCCGGGCACGGCGACGGGCTGGCTGGCCGTCAGCGCCATCGCCCTGTTCTCGACGGCCATCGCGATTGCCGCCTTCTTTGCCGGCGTGGCGCAGATCGGCGCGGCCAAGGCTTCCATCATTTCCACGTTTGAACCTGTGATCACGATGGCGTTCGGCGTGACCATGCTGAAAGAATCGGTCAGCGGCACGCAATTGCTGGGCGGCGCCATGGTGCTGGCCGCCGTGGTCTTGCTGGCGCAGCGTCCCGCGCCCAAGGCGCCGGCCATGCCGGGCGTGCAGGCCAGCGCCTGATCCTGTTTTCCTGAACTGATCGGCTGTATCGATCGGTCTCCTTTGCGCCGCGACGGGTTTCCTGTCGCGGCGTTTTTTTTTTGCACATAAAGTCTTGATTGCGAATGATTCTCATTTATAATTGATTTCAAGATTCCCCCACCACCAGCCAGCCTTCCGCATGCCAGCCAGTGTTCGCCTTGAAAGGAGACACCGTGTCGAGCACGTTCCCCATTTGCAATACCGAACTGGTCGCCAGCGAATTTGCCCGCCTGCGCCGCGAAAAGAAAGCCCGCCACCGCGACATCGCCGAGGAACTGGGCATGGCCGAAGGCGAGCTGATCGCCGCGCATGCGGGCCTGTCGCTGGCCGATGGCGCCTTGCTGGGCGCCGTACGCCTGCAGGCCGACTGGCCCGCCATCGTCGCCGCGCTGGAACCGCTGGGCGAAGTCATGGCGCTGACGCGCAACGCCTCGTGCGTGCATGAAAAGACGGGCGTCTATCGAAAAGCCAGCCATAATAATCATGTGGGCCTGGTGCTCGGTGGCGACATCGACTTGCGCGTGTTTTACCGTCACTGGGCACATGGCTTTGCCGTTCGGGAGGTGAACGAGGGCGAAAACGCGGTGCAGCGCAGCCTGCAATTTTTCGATGCGGCCGGCCATGCCGTGCACAAGATTTTCCTCAAGCCGCACAGCGACCTGGCCGCCTACGACGCGCTGGTGGCGCATTTTGCCGACGCAAACCAGGCGGCCGGCATTGCCGTGACGGCGCCGGTGGCCCCGCCAGCGGAATTGCCCGACGCGCAGATCGACGTGGCCGGCTTTCGCGCCGCCTGGGCCGATTTGCGCGACACGCATGAATTTTTCACCGTGCTGAAAAAGTATGCGGTCTCGCGCCTGCAAGGCCTGCGCCTGGCCGAGGCGCGCTTCGTGCAACAGATCGACAAATCCTGCGTGCTCGACCTGCTCAATAGCGCCGCCCTCGAAAAGGTGTCCATCATGGCCTTCGTCGGCAATGCCGGCATGATCCAGATCCATTCGGGGCCTGTGCACAAGATCGCCGTGATGGGGCCGTGGATCAATGTCCTCGACACGCGCTTCAACCTGCATTTGCGCGAAGACCATATCGCCAGCGCCTGGGTGGTCAGAAAGCCCACCGTCGATGGCCTGGTGACGTCGGTGGAACTGTTCGACGCGAAGGGCGACACCATCGTCATGTTCTTCGGCGAACGCAAGCCGGGCGTGCATGAATTGTGCGAATGGCGCCATATCGTCGACAGAGTGGCGCAGGAGGGCGAACTATGCGCCGCATGATCGCCGCCAGCGTGGCGCGCCGCATCGCGCTGAAAAAAATGGGGGCGGGAGCGCTGGCCCTGGCCGCGCCGATGCAGGTGCTGGCCGCCGTGTCCGACGCGGGCAAACCTGTGGTCAAAGCGCGGCGCATCGTCAGCGTCGGCGGCGCCCTGACGGAAATCGTCTACGCGCTCGGGGCGCAGGGCGAGCTGGTGGGCGTCGATACGACGTCGCTGTATCCGGCCGTGGCGCAACAGCTGCCGCAGGTGGGCTATGCGCGCACCCTGTCGGCCGAGGGCGTGCTGTCGCTGGCGCCCACGCAGCTGATCGCCACCGAGGAGGCGGGGCCGCAAGCGGTGCTGCGACAGGTGCGCGACGCGGGCGTGCCGGTGGCGGTGCTGAACGCGAATAACCAGTTCGAAGGCTTGCTCGAGCGCGTGAAACAGGTGGGCCAGATCACGGGCCGTGCCGACCCCGCCGCGCGCCTGGCGCAAGCCTTGCAGCAGCAGTGGGACGGCGCCCTGGGCAAGGTGCGCCAGCGCCAGCATGCACCCGTGCGCGTGCTGTTCATCCTCGCCCATGCGCCCAACCAGGTGATGGTGGGCGGGCGCGAGACGGGCGCCGACGCCATGCTCGCGTATGCGGGCGCCGTCAACGTGATGGGCGGGCAGGGCGGATTCGCCGGCTACAAGCCCCTTACGCCGGAAGCGGTGATCGCCGCGCGGCCCGATATCGTGCTCGTCACGGATCAGGGCTTGAAAGCCTCGGGCGGCGTGGACGGCATCTTGAAACTGCCCGGCCTGGCGCAGACGCCGGCCGGGCGCAAGCACCGCATCGTCTCGCTGGAAGCCATGCTGCTGCTGGGCTTTGGTCCGCGCATGCCGCAGGCGCTGGCTGAACTCGACGCCGCCTTTGCCAAAGCCATGGCCGCATGAACGTGCGCGCGATGACGCCGGCAGTGTCCTGGTCACGCTGGGGTGCTGGCGCTCTGCTGGCGGGCGCATTGGCTTGCGGCTTGCTCATCGCCGTGCAGGCGGGTGCCGTACCCGTGACCCTGGCCGACTGGCTGGCGCCGTTTCAAGCGGGCGACGCGGCGCTGTCCGGTGGCGCCTACGTGCTGTGGCATATCCGCTTGCCGCGCGCCCTGTTTGCCATCCTGATCGGCGCCGCGCTGGCGCTGGCCGGCGGCCTGACGCAA
Source organism: Janthinobacterium sp. PSRC1-1 (assembly GCF_049897525.1). Classification (NCBI taxonomy): domain Bacteria; kingdom Pseudomonadati; phylum Pseudomonadota; class Betaproteobacteria; order Burkholderiales; family Oxalobacteraceae; genus Janthinobacterium; species Janthinobacterium sp. PSRC1-1. Next base: position 71,587 of record NZ_JAFCWK010000018.1, on the reverse strand, counting down.
GGGTTGTTCCGCAATCCGCTGGCCGACCCGGGGCTGCTGGGCGTGAGCAGCGGCGCCGCCTGCGCGGGCGCGGCCACCATCGTCTTCGCCGCCAGTCTGCACGTGGCGCCCGAGCTGCGCGTGTGGCTGCTGCCCGCCGCCGCGTTTGCCGGCGCCATGCTCATTTGCGTGCTGCTCGACCGCGTTGCCCGCTGGGCCACGCCAGGCTCCATCGTCGGCCTGCTGCTGACGGGCGTGGCGCTCAATGCCATTACGGTGGCCGTCATGGGCCTGTGCATCTACCTGGCCAGCGACGACCAGCTGCGCACCCTGACTTTCTGGACCCTCGGCTCGCTGTCGGCCGGCAGCTGGCGCCAGGTGGCGGCGTTGCTGCTGGTGCTGGCCGGCGCGCTGTGGGCCACGCGCTTCCTGATGCGTTCATTGAATGCGCTGGCGCTGGGTGAGGCGCAGGCGCTGCATGTGGGTATCGACGTGGGCAGGCTGCGCACGCAGGTGATCGTGCTGGTGGCCGTGCTGACGGGTTTTGCCGTCGCCTGGTGCGGCGGCATCGGTTTTATTGGCCTGATCGCGCCGCACCTGGTGCGCACCTGGCTGGGCGCCGACCAGCGCCGCGTGCTGCCGCTGGCGATGCTGATGGGCGGCTTGCTGCTGCTGTTGGCCGACACCCTGGCGCGCACGGTCGCCATTCCCGCGGAAGTCCCCGTCGGTATTTTCACGGCCTTGCTGGGCGGGCCATTTTTCCTGATGCTGTTGCGGCGCTTCCGCCACGCCAGCGCCTAGAGGTGAACATGACGTCGCTGCTGGAACTCTCCTTCGCCACCACCCAACTTGGCCAGCAGTATTTCGGCCCCTTCAATGTGCGGGTGGCGCCCGGCGAGCGCATCGCCATCCTCGGTCCCAGCGGCGCGGGCAAATCGACCCTGTTGAAACTGATGGCGCGCGAACTGCAGCCGCAGGCGGGACAGGTGATATTCGCGGGCCGGCCGCTGGCGCAGTGGCCGCTGGCCGACCTGGCGCGGCGCCGCGCCGTCCTGCCGCAAGGCTCGAACGTGGCTTTTGGATTGCGGTGCGCGCTGGTGATCGGCCTGGGGCGGGTGGCGCGCCTGGTCGACCCGCAGCTGGAGCGGATCGTGCAGGAGGCGGCCGCGCTGGCGCACGCCGCGCATTTGCTGGGTCGCCGCCTGGACACCCTGTCCGGCGGCGAGCAGGCCAGGGTGCAGCTAGCGCGCCTCTTCGCGCAGATGTGGGACGTACAAAATGGCTTGATACTCGTCGACGAACCGCTGGCGGCGCTCGATCCCGGCCTGCAGTTCGATCTGCTCGATAGCCTGCAGCAGTTTTGCGCCGCGCGCGGCCACGCCGTCGTCGCCATCCTGCACGACATCAATCATGCCTTGCTGGGCTTCGAGCGGCTGCTGCTGGTGCGTTCGGGCCAGCTGGTCGCCGATATCGCCAGCGATGCCGAGGCGGTTCCCGCCCTGGCCGCGCTGTACGGCATCGCCCTGACGACGGCGACCAGCAGCGATGGCGACGTCTGCGTCATCCCCGCCAGAAGCGCGGTGCGCAGGGCCGCCTGATTCACCAGACGTCCGCCGCGCGCGGCCGCGCCATCTGGCCGCTACCGAGCAGCCACACCATCAGGGCCTCGGCCTGTTCGCGCGTGGCGGCGACTTCCTGCAGGATGCCGAAGGCCTTCATGGCGCCGGCCGCCATCGCCTGCAGGCGCGCGCGCTGCTCCGCGTCCGCCTCGACCGATACCAGGCCCCGGCAAAGGGCGGCCAGCGCCACCTTGTTATGCTTGAGCCACAGGCCGCGGCGTTTGCGGTCGATGTGCGCTTCGTCGCTGCGTTCCTCTTCGAACAGCAGGACGAACGGTGCACCATGGCGCAGCAGGGCGTCCATGTCGTTTTCCCATAGCGGGGCATAGCCGGTGATGGCCGTTTCAGGGCGAAAGCGCACAATGGGAAAGTCGCTGACGTCGTGGATGGAGAAATGTGCGGGATGCGGTTTCATGGCGTGCTTCCTTGCGAGGTGCTTGTAAATGCTTGCCAGCCGCCGCCCAGCGCCTTGTAGACCTGGACCAGCGACAGCGCAGCGGTGGCGCGGCTGTCGACCAGCGCCGCTTCGTTGTTCAATAAGGTGTTTTGCACATGCAGCACGTTGATCAAGTCCGTGCCGCCCTGGCGGTACTGCAGTTCCGCGCTGCCCAGCGCCCGGCGTCCCTGCTTGACGGCTGCATCGAGGCTGGCCTGGCGGCGGGCGTTGGCCTGGTAGCCAGACAGCGCATCTTCCACCTCGTGCCAGGCGGCCAGTACCGTCTGGCGGTAGGCGATGGCCGCTTCCTGCTGCTGCGCCTCGCGCAATTGCAAGTTGCCGCGCAGGCGGCCGCCATCGAACAGGGGCACGCTGAAGCCGGGGCCGAAGGCGAAGCGTTTGGCGTCCCAGCCGATGTCGGACAGCTGCATCGCCTGCAGGCCGACGCTGCCCGAGAGCGTGATGCGCGGATAAAAATCGCCTTGCGCCACGCCGATGGCGGCCGTGGCCGCGTGCAGCTGCGCTTCGGCGCGGCGGATGTCGGGACGCCGTTCGGCCAGGCTGCTCGGCACGCCCAGCTGCACCTGCATGGCCACGGCCGGAATGTCCTGTTTCACTGCCAGTTCCGCCCGCAGGGACTGCGGCGGCAGCGCCAGCAGGAGGGCGAGGGCATTGCCCAGGCGCTCTTCGCGCTGCTGCAGCGGCGGCAGGCGCGCCTCGATGGTGGCCACGTGGGCCGCCGCTTCGGCCTCGTCGAGCTGCGTCGCCGCGCCTTCCTGCAGCCGGATGCGCGTCAGGTTCAAGGTATGGCGGGCGATATCGAGCAGTTGCTGCGTGATGGACAGGGTCTGCTGCGCGCCGCGCAATTCGATGTAGTCGCGCGCCGTCTCGGCCAGCACTGCCAGCAGCACGCCGCGCTGCGTTTCCACGGCCACCTCGACGCGCGCGTCAGCCGCTTCCACTTCGCGCCGCACGCGGCCCCACAGGTCCAGTTCCCAGACCGCGTCGAGATTGCCTTGCCACAGGCTGTAGGCGGCCTGGCCGTTGTGGCGCGACGGGTCGCTCAAGCCTTGTTCGCTGTTGCGCGCGCGGCCATAGCTGCCATTCGCGCCCAGGGACGGGCCTTGCGCGGCGCCGGCCACACCGCGCGCGGCGCGGCTCTGTTCCAGCCGGCTGCTGGCCGCCAGCAGGTCGAGGTTGGCGCCGGCGGCGCGCTGCAGCAGGGCGGATAAAGTCGCGTCGCCAAAGCTGTCCCACCAGCGCTGTTCGATGGCGCCATCCTGCTGCGCGGCGAAACGGGCGTCCTGCGCCTGGCGCCATTGCTGTCCCAGATCGTTGTGCGGGCGCTGGAAGTCGCTGCCGACGCTGGCGCAGCCGGCCAGGCCCACGGCCGTCATGAAAATCAGTGCTTTCATCGCGCGCTCACCTGTTGCAGCTGTTGGCGACGCATGGCCGTATCGATGCGCACTTCGGCCGACATGCCCACGCGCAGGCGATGTTCGCCATCCTGGCCCGGATCGAGCGCGATCCTGACTGGGATGCGCTGCACCACCTTGGTGAAGTTGCCGGTGGCGTTTTCCGGCGCGATGGCGGCGAACGTCACGCCCGTGGCGGGGGCGATGCTGTGCACCGTGCCGCGCAGGAGCACGTCCGGATAGGCGTCGACGGCGATGCTGGCGCGCTGGCCCTGGCGCACGTGGGTCAACTGGGTTTCCTGCAGGTTGGCGACGATGAAGCTGCGGTTCAAGGGCACCACGGCCATCAGGTTGGCGCCAGGCGCCACCAGGGCGCCGACGCGCACGGCGCGGCGTCCGACGATGCCGTCGATGGGGGCGCGCAGCTGCGTATGCGACAAATCCAGTTCGGCGCGTTGCAGGCTGGCGCGGGCGCGCAGCAGGGCCGCTTTGGCCGCGCCTTGCTGCGCTTGCAAAATGTCCGTCTGCTTGCGGGTGGCGACGAGGGCGGCGCGGTTTTGCGCCAGGCGCGCGCGACTCACGTCGAAGCGCGATTGCGCCTGCTGCGCGTTCTGCACGCTGCCCGCGCCCTGGCCGGCCAGGTGCTGCGAACGGGCCAGCTCCTGCTGCGCCAGTTTGTCTTCCGCCTGGTTGGCGTCGACCAGGGTGCTGGCCTGCTCGATCACCGATTGCTGGCGCTGCACCGTGGCGCGGGCATTCGCCAGCTGCGCTTCGGCGCCAGCGACCTCGGCGCGGGCCGAGGCGGCGGCGGCCTGGTAATCGCGGTCATCGATGCGCGCCAGCAGATCACCGGCCTTGACAGTCTGGTTGTCTTCCACCAGCACGTCCCGCACGATGCCACCCACCTTGGGGGAGAGCACGGTGTAGTCGGCGCTGACAAAGGCGTCGTCGGTGCGTTGTTCGTCGCCACGGGCGAACAGCAGTTGCCAGGCACAAAAGGCGAGGGCGCAGGCCAGCAGGGCCAGGCCGAGAAGAAAGGCGCGTGAGCGCAGTATGGGTGTTTGCATGGTGATGCTCTTTCTTGAAGTAAAAGTCAGGCGGCGCGCGGCGGATAGACGCGCGTCGGCAGGATGGGAATGATCACAATCATGGCCAGCGCGATGGCGGCCACGATCAGGTACAGGTCGGACGAGGTCAGGGTGACGACTTGCGCATGCATGCGCTGCGCCAGGCCCGGATCCAAACCTGCCACGTCCACGGCGCCGGGCAGGTTGCCCAGGCGTTCGCTGAGCACCGTCGAATGAAAATGGTTGCGGCGCGTGATCAGCGCATCGAGCACGCCGGTGGCGACGACGGCCGACATGCCCTTGATGGTGTTGAACCAGGCCGAGGCGAACGGGCCATCCTGCGGCGCCAGGCCCGTGGTGGCCAGCAGCAGCAGGGGAATCACGGCCATCGGCTGGGCGAAGATCTGCAGCGCCTGCAGCAGGTAGAAATGCGTGCGGATCCAGTCCGGCGACATGCGCGCCCCGAGCACGCAGGACAGGGCCAGCAGGGCCAGGCCGATGGCCAGTACCCAGCGGCAGTCGACGGCGCGCAGATTGCACAGGGCGGCCACCAGCGGCAGGGCGATCAGCTGCGGCAGCGCCACCATCAGCATCACGGGCGCCGTCTGCAGCGGGCGGTAGGCGTGCACCTGCGCCAGGTAGGACGAGGGAATCAGGATCACGGCCAGCAGCACGAACAGCACGCCGCCCAGGGTCAGCAGGGCGTGGCTGAGGTTACGCCGCGACAGCAGCTGCAGCTTGAAAAACGGCAGCGGATGCGACCATTCGTTGATGAAGAACAGCACCAGCAGCAGCACGCCGCCGCCCAGCAGCACGCAGATCAGCGGCGAGGCGAACCACGCCAGGCGCTCGCCCTGCAGCAATCCCACCACCAGCATGCTGATGGCGGGCAGGCCAAGCAGCAGGCCGCGCCAGTCGAACTGGCGCAAGCGCTCCAGGCGCAGCGGGTCTTGCGGCAAGCCCCAGGACACCATCAGCAGGGCGAAGATGCTGCCCGGGACGATTTGCCAGAAGGCCCATTGCCAGCCCAGGTACTCGGTCCAGAAGGCGGCCAGCGGCGTGCCCAGGCTGGGACCGAAGGTGGCGCTCAGCGCATAGCCGCCCAGACCATACAGCTTGATATTCGGCGGCAGGAAGCGCAGCGCCACCGTCATCAGCATGGGCGGCAGTGCGCCACCGGCCGCGCCCTGCACCACGCGCAGGACGATCAGCACGGAGAGGTTCGGCGCGAATGGACAGAGCACGCCGGCGGCCATGCAGACGATGATGGCGCTGGCCGTCAGGCGGCGCAGCGAGAAGGTGACGGAGCACCACGGCGCGAACGCCATTGCCGACACCGAGGCGGCCGCATACAGGGCCACGAGCCAGCTGGCGTCGTCGCGCGCGATGCCCATGGCGCCGCGGATGTCGGCCAGCGCGACCTTGGTGATGTTTTCATTCAGGCCGGACACCAGCACGGCCAGCAGCACGCCGGCCAGGCCCGTGGCCAGGCGTAGGCCGAAAATGGGAGCTGCGGGTGGCGCGGCCGCGGGGGCGGCGCCGGGAAACGGTACAGCGGACACAGGGAACTCCGTGGATGAGGATCAGTCCACGCAGTATAGGTAGCGCTAAATATGATGAAAATTGATCATTGATGAAGTCTGAATTGCGTCAGACGCAATGATTCATTCATCTCGCGGCGTGCTGCCGCACAGCTCCTTGATCATGCGGCGCAACCAGCGGTGCGCATGGTCGTGGTCGAGGCGCGGGTGCCAGGCCTGGAATACTTCCACGCTGTCGACGGGAATCGGCAGTTCGAACGTGCGCAGCTTCAAGCCCAGGCGCTCGACGATGGGCAACAGGGGCGTGGGCATCAGCGGCAGCAGCAGGCGCGAATCGGCCACGGCGAAAATGGCGGACTGGAAGTTGGGGCTGATCAGCGAGACGCGGCGCGTGTAGCCCCGCTCGGCCAGGATGGTGTCGAACGGGCCGCGCGCCAGGCCGCGCCGCGAGACGCTGATATGTTCGTACTCGGTAAAGCTGTCGAGGGTGATGGGGCCGTCGAAGAGCGGGTGGTCGCTGCGGGCGATGCCGACAAAGGAACTGGTAAACAGCTGCTGCAGCTTGATGTCGGGCGCAAAGGCGCGCCGCGCGCTGATGTACAGGTCGATGCGGCCCGCGTGCAGGGCGTCGTTTTCCGTGGCGCCATCGCCTTCGGGCACGAAGCGCAGCACCGTGTGCGGCGCATGGCTGGCCAGCAGGTCGCGCAGCTTGCCCCCATACGCGCCGACGAACACGTCGTTGGCGCACAGGCTGAAGGTGCGCTCCAGCGTGCGCAGGTCGACTTCGCGGCCGGACGTGAAGATGGCGTGCGCCTGCTCCACCACGCCGCGCACCTGCTCGCGCAATTCCAGCGCGCGCGGAGTAGGCGCCAGGCCGCGCCCGGAGCGCACGAAGACGGGGTCGCCGATGGCGTCGCGGATGCGCGCCAGGGTGCGGCTCATGGCCGGTGCGCTCAGATGCATGCGCCGCGCGGCGGCCACGGCGCTGCCTTCCTCGAGCAGGATGTCGAGGGCGACGAGCAGGTTCAGGTCGGGGAGTTTCATGCGGCGATTATAGCCCGGGGGCCAGCGCCAGCGCTGCGCCGGCAGGACGCCGGCGCAACAGGGATGCTACTGCGGGATTACTCGGCTGCCGTCTCGGCGCCGCAGCATTTCTTGAACTTCTTGCCGCTGCCGCAAGGGCAGTCGTCGTTGCGGCCCACTTTCGGCTCTTCGCGTTTCATGGTTTGCACCGGTGCCTTGCGGCGCGGTACCCAGAAACGGTGGATGGCCGGCAGGTTCGCTTCCAGTTCCTGCGCCAGCTTGTGCGCCTTGACCGGGTCTTCCACCAGTTTCAGTTCTTCTTCCTTGATTTCGTCGGCGCCCAGCAGGTAGATCGGCTGCATCAGCTCGGCCACTTCGGAGGTCCAGATCTCGTTCCACGAGCCAGGACGCAGCTCCATGCCGTCCCAGAAGCCCCAGCACCAGGCTTCGGCGTCGATCAGGGTCTGGCCTTCGTAGTCGTGCTCGACGAACAGGGCTTCGAATTCCTTCGGCGCCACTTCAAACGTCACCAGCACTTCGTTCATGAAGCGCATGATCAGGTTGACGATGCGTTCTTCTTCCTTGCTGTTCTTGAACTTCGGTGCATCTTCGGCATCTTCGCCCCACACGCGCGGCAACCACTCGGCTGGCATGATCGGTTCCGGGCCGATGGCGACGGCCGTCAGATAGCCGTGCAGCATATCCATGGTCATCGCGTCTTCGGAGCAGCGCTCCGACAACAGGAATTGGTCTAGTTCGTCGAATTCTTTTTCTGATAATGGCTGTTCGAGTTGCATGGCTTGCTCTTTGTATTGAATGTAAGCCGCCAGTATACGCCTTGCGGCGTTTCATCACCGAAGTGTTTGCACCGGCGGCCCGCGCGCGCCTTACAATGTCGCTTATGCACAATGAAAACCAGCCGCACGAGGACGACCGGCCCGTCCATCCCTTTTCCGCCCTGAGCCCCGATTGCGTGCTCGACGCGCTCGACAGCGTGGGCTTGCGCGGCGATGGCCGCCTGCTGGCCCTGAACAGCTACGAAAACCGCGTCTACCAGGTAGGCATCGAAGACAGCGCGCCGCTGGTGGCCAAGTTTTACCGCCCCGCGCGCTGGAGCGATACGGCCATCCTGGAAGAGCATGCGTTCGTGTCCGAGCTGGTCGAGCGCGAAATCCAGGTGGTGCCGGCGCTGGAAATCAACGGCAGCACCCTGCACCAGTACCAGGGCTTCCGCTTCGCCGTCTTCCCCCGCCACGGCGGCCGCGCGCCCGAGCTGGATGACCCGGCCACCCTGGAATGGATAGGGCGTTTCATCGGCCGCATCCACGCCGTCGGTGGGCTGTCCACCTACCAGGAACGGCCGGCGCTCGATCACCAGACGTTCGGCGTCGAGCCGCGCGAGTTCTTGCTGGAGGGCAATTTCCTGCCGCCCGAACTGCTGGCCGCGTATTCCAGCGTGGCGCAGCAGGCGCTCGATGGCGTCAAGCGCTGCTATGACCGCGCGGGTGACGTGGCCGTGCTGCGCACGCATGGCGATTGCCATGGCGGCAACGTGCTGTGGACGGACGCCGGCCCCCATTTCGTCGATTTCGACGATAGCCGCATGGGCCCGGCCATCCAGGACCTGTGGATGATGCTGTCGGGCGAGCGCGGCGACCAGGTGCGCCAGATGAGCGACATCCTGGCCGGCTATGAAGATTTTTGCGATTTTGACCCGCGCCAGCTGTACTTGGTCGAAGCGCTGCGCACCCTGCGCCTGATCCATTATTCGGCCTGGCTGGCGCGCCGCTGGGACGACCCCGCCTTCCCCGTCGCCTTCCCGTGGTTTAACACGCAGCGCTATTGGCAGGACCGCATCCTGGAACTCAGGGAGCAGGTGGCGCTGATGGATGAAGCGCCATTGTGGTCTATTTGACCTAAACGCACGAAAAGCGTGGTAAAAGTCGCTCTTCTTGCGGCGCTGATTTGTGCATGCCTGTTCGATAATGGTGGTAATAAATTCCCATAAGCAATGGAATTCACCCGAATAAGCGAGAAATCATGCAAGCACAGCAAAATCAGCGCCAGGCCGCCTCCCTCACCGTCGCCTATTCGGCCGACGACGAGTTCGACCAGGACAGCATGGTCTCGCTGCATGATTTCAAGGACCTGGAGCGCAAGGCTGACGTACCTGCGCCTGTCCCTGCCGCTCCGGCCACCCCCATGTCCGAGTCGCAAGCCGAGCCGACAGCCGAAACCGACGCCAAGGCGCCCACTGCCGAACGCCAGAAAATGGAATTGAAAGCCATCCACGAGGCGATTGCCCGCGTGGAAGCGGAAGCGAAGGCCACCTGCGCCGCCGAGAGCCGCGCGCTGGCCGAGGCGCGCGTGCGCTCGCTGGCCGAGGACCGCGCCGCCATCGACGCGGCCGCCGCCGCCGCCGCACAGCAAAATGCGCAGGCAGCCGAAGAAGCGATTGCCGCCAATCGCGAACGTCTCGATACCATGCGCGCCGCCGCGCAAGCCAGCGTGGCCCGCCTGGAAGCGGTCAAGCAGGAGACGGCCGAACTGCGCGCGCGCGTGGAGTCCGACAATGCCATCCGCCTGGCCGCCGAACAGCGTTCGCGCGCGGAACAGGAAAGCCGCTTGCGCGCCTGCGAGCAAGTGGCGGTGCAGTCGGAACTGGCCGATCAGGCCGCCCGCGCCGCCGAAGAATTGCAGGTGCAGACGGAGCAGGCGCGCCTGCAAGCCGTCGAGCGCGTCGCCGCCGTGCAGGCGGCCAAGGAAGAAATGGTGGGCATCGCCTCGGCCGACGCACGAGTCGCCGTGCTGGCGCGTGAACGCGAGCGCCATGCACACGGTGCGCGCCAGACGGCGCAGATGCTGGCCGAAGCGGAAAGCGAAGCGCTGGACTTGACGGTGCAGCGCGAGCGCGCCGACCAGATCGCGCTGGAATCGGCCTTCAACCGCGCCGCCGCCGAAGTGCGCGCCCTGGAAGAAGCGCGCGCGCTGGCGCACCTGGAGCAGGAACGCGAAGCCATCGCGCTGGCGCAGGCGGAATCGGAACGCCATGCGGCGCAGTCCCTGCGTTTGCGCCTGCAGACGGAAAAGGAATTGCGCGACGCGGCCATCCACCGCGAGCGCCTGGAAATGGTCGCCGTGGCCAGCGCGCAGGCGCGCCGCGATGCCGACGTGCGCATCCTGGCCGCCACCGAGGCGCGCATCGAGGTGGACCGCCAGCTGCGCGCCGTGGCGCTGGCCCGCGTAGCGGCCGAACAGGATGCGGAAATCGCCGGCCACGCCAAGCTGGAAGCGGAAACGGCCGCACTGGAACAGACCAAGGCGCGCGAAGCGGCCGAGCAGGCAGCCGCCGTGGCAGCGGCGCGTGAACTGGAAGAGCAGCAGCGCGCCGCCAGCCTGGCGCAGGAACGCGCCGAACTGGCGCGCCAGGCGTCGGAACTGGCCGCCAGCCAGAACGCAGCCGAGCAGGCCGAGGTCGATGCCGGCAAGGCGACATTGGCTGCGCAGGCGCAGGTATCGCAACTGGCGCAGGAAAAAGCCCGGCAGGCGGAGCAACTGCTGCAGGCCGAACAGGCGCGCCTGGCCGCCGAACAAGCCGCCCTGGCCGCCTTGAAAGAGAAACTCGAAGCCGAAGCGCTGGCGTGCAACGCGGCGCAGGAACGCATCGCCGCAGAAGACGCGCAAGCCGAACTGCTGCGCGGCCAGTACGCGGCCGAACAGGCCTTGCGGGAAGCGGCGGACAAGGAAGCCGACGCCATTCGCATCCTGATGGACCAGGCGCTGGTTGAAGGCGAGCAGAAAGCGGCTGCCGCGCAAGCCGTGCAGGCGCAGGCGCGCCTGGCCGTGGAACTGGGACAAGTGCATAGCGAGCGCGCCCGCGTGGAAGAAGACAAGGCGCAAGCGGCCGACGCGCTGCTGGCGTCCGAGCGCGATTTCGTCGCGGCCGAACGCGAGTCGCTGTCCCTGATCGCGCAAAAACTGGTGCAGCAGCGCCAGACCAGCAGCGCCGAAGAGCGCGCCTCGCAAGCCATCGCCGGCCGCCTGGAAGCGGAAAAGCAGGCGACAGCGGCGGCCGAAACGCGCGCCGCCATGGAACAGCAGGCGCTCGACGCCATGCGCCAGCGCGAGCAGCTGGAACGGGTCGCGCAGCAGGCCGCCAGCGAGAAACTCGCGGCGCAGCAAGCCTTGCTGGCCAGCGCCCAGGCGCATGCGGCCCTGCAGCGCAAGGCCGCCGCGACCACGCGCGCGATGGCCGCCGCCAGGCAGCAGTTGCTGGAACAGGACACGGCGCGCGCGCAGCAGCAAGAGCGCGAGCTGGCCGCCCTGCGCGCCAGCCTGGAGCAGCCGCAAACGGTCTTTTCCAGTTCCTTGAGCGCCGCCCGCGCAAAAGCCGGACAAGTCAGCTCGGCCAGTTTGACGCGCGAGGTGATCGAACGCTTGACGCAGCCTAACGACGCTGGCGCCGTCTGGCGTTCACGTTAACAGGATTCGGAACCAGTCCCACCGGGACTGGTTTCGCCCTCAAAACTTCCGTCCCACCCCCACCAGTAGCACATCGGCATCGCGGTGATAATCGGTGACGACCCGGTTCCACGCCACTTGCGCCACCCAGCGGCGGTCGAGGTGGTAGCGGGCTGTGGCCGATAGCAAGCCTGTCAGGCGCGTGCTGTGGCCCTGGGTATCGCGCCCGTCCCACGCCAGGTAGGGGCCGCCACCCATGCCGAATTCCACCTTTTCATTGAGTGAACGGATCAGCCACAGCTGGGCGGCCACGCCGCGCCGGTGCGCCAGGTCGGCATCGCCTTCATCGAGGGCGGTGACTGTCCAGTCCACGTATTTTCCCGCCGCGCGCCGGTATTCCAGCGTGAACGGGCGCGCACTTTCCGAGCGCAAGCTGTTGACGATGGTGTGGCCCGTCGAGAGTGTCAAGGTGTCGTCGTGCGCCCAGTTCTGCAAGTGCAGCTTGGCGCCCGGCACGCCGTCATAGCGGTAGCCGGCGCCGATCAGCAGGTGCGTGGTGTTGTCCTTGCCATCGGGCTTGATGCGGTTGAGCTGCGCTTGCGCATACCAGCGATTATCGAATTGCCAGCGCGCCTGCAGGCTGACGATGGAGCCCCAGCCATGGTCATTGTCGAAGTTGTGCAGGCCGTCGTCGGTTCTGGCCGTGTCGAAGAAGAAGTAGCGGCCCACGCCGGCGCCCAGCATCAGGCCCTGCTCCACTTTTTTCGTGCGCAGCCAGAACTGGCCCGCCATGCCGTCGCGGTGATGGTCTTCCGGGTGGCCTTCGTTGATATACGACAGGCTGACGGCGTTGTAGTGTCCCACCGGCTGCGTGTAGCTGACGGCGGCGACAAAGGTGCGCTCATTGGTCGAGTGCACTTTCAGGGCGCCGGCCATGCCGGAGATATCCTGTGCCTGGACGGAGAGGGGAAGCGAGACGGCCAGCAAGGCCAGGACAGGGTGGCAGATGCGCATGACATTTCCGGTGATGATACAGGCTGAAGGTTGGCTGGCTGGGCATCATGCGACGGCGCAATCACCACGCACATTTACTACATTCGTAAAATGTCTCAGTCAGAACTAATTGCCCTAGTGTATAAGAAAGTGAGAATGTGTGAGGCGCGCCAAGGATGCGGCGGGAGGGGAGGCGCCGGCCTGGAAGGGCTGGCCGGCGCGATGCTGCTGGACTTACGGTCGTATTACTGTCTCTATTACTGGCTCAAGACGACTTTATCGGCAAAATACTCCGTCTCGCCGAAGCATTGCGTCGGCACGCCCTTGTGCTGGCTGTAGGTGACGAGGATGCGCTTGCCGGCGGCGGCCGTCAGTTGCTTCGCCACTTCTTCATCGCGCACGCTGAACTGGAATTTTTCCGGGATGGTGCCCGGCAGCGCCGTCAGCAGCAATTCACCCTCCCATGTCTTGCAAATCCAGCCCCGTTTGGAGAACTTTTGCAGGTAGCCCGCCCGTTCGCCTTCCGAGTACGAGAAGCTGAGGGCCATCCACGTATAGGCGGCCAGCAGCAGGAAGCCGGCCACGAGGAAGATGACGAAGGCGAAGGTGACTTTTTTGGTCGTAGGGGTCATGTTAAGGGGTGAATTGTTTAGTTGGAGAAAGAGTTAGTCTTTCCGTCCGGCTTTCCAGTTCAAGCCAAAGTTATATCTTTCATCCATGGCCTGGTGCGCCGTGATTTTACCTTGGCCGCCGAAGTATTCCACCAGTTTTGTCACCTGCAGGTTGCCGCCGTGGTTTTCCAGCATGGCGATGGCGCACATGGCGTGCTGGCTGTCGCTGTCGAGGCGCACTTCCACCGTCGGTTGGCCGGGAATTTCGATCGTCACGACGCCATCCGTGGCGGCCCAGTTCGGCACACCCTCGTAGATGAAGGCGTACACGAGCACGCGCTTGATCTGGTCGAAATGGGTGCCGTTGATGAAGATGTTTTCGCCGCTGCTGATGCTGCCCGTGCGGTCGTCGCCTTCCAGGTGAATGTACGGCGGCCTGTCATAGGCGCCCCAGCTGTTGCCCAGCGCTTGCACGGCGCTCTTGCTGCCATTGCTCATTTCGAACAGGCAGCCGATATCGAGGTCGATGCCGCCCGAACGGCTGGCCGGTTTGTTGAACAGTTTGCCGAGGAAGCCCGTGTCGAGCTTGGAGGCGGGCGCCTGGCCTTGCGCGGCGTTCTGGTTCCAGTTCAGGTTGACCTTGATGCGGCCATAGCCGCCGCTGTCGCGCTTGTCGAGCGAAATCTTGTCGCCGCGTTTTTCCAGGCGGATTTTCGACAGCGAGATTTTATTTGCCGGTGGTGGCGGTGGCGCTGCTGGCGTGGACACGGGAGCAGGGGACGAGGAAGCCGCCTCGCTGCCGCCAAAGTGCTTCAGCAGCGCCGCCAGGCCGCCGGCGAAGCCCTGGCCCACGGCGCCGAAGCGCCAGCTGCCGTCGCGGCGATACAGCTCGCCGATGATGACGGCTTTTTCGTCCTGGAAGTCATTGCCCGTGAAGGCGAACGTGGCTGCCTGGCCCAGCGCCATGCTGGAGTTGCCCAGCGCGCGCATGCTGCCTTGCTCCGTCGCCGCCGTGAACACCAGCTTGTCGATCGAGGCTGGCAGACGGGAAAGGTCGACCTGGAAGGTGGAGCGGGGGCCGTTCAAGTCCACCGTGATGGCGTTGTTCGGCGCGCTTTTCTGGTTGAAGAACACCATGTAGCGGTCGTCCGACAGCTTGCCGGCCGCATCGACGCCGAAGCAGCTGACGTCCACTTCCATCGAGCCCGATGCGATATCGAGCGTGACGGCAAACGGGCCATTCAAGCCCAGGTCCGCCAGTTTGCCTTTTTGTCCGCGTGTGAAATTGGTCATGGTCGTGCAATCCCTTCGTCGCTGGAGAGTTGAGTATTCAAGGAGTGATGCAAATGGGGGGCGGGCGCCGCGGCGCCGTCGGCCGCATGGCGGATGCCGAACAGGCGCGCCTGTTCGATGATGCGCTGCGCCCAGCTGCTGTGCGTGGCCACTTCGCACATCGATTCCTGCATGCGGAACACGGCCGGGCTATCCGGGTCGATGATGCGCAGCGCCAGTTCGATGTCCGACTGCGCCACCTGGTAGTGGCGTTCGATCTGCGGCACCTGGTCCGGGTGGATGGCCGTCTTGGCGATCATGCCGTGCGCCATGTCCTGCGCCACTTCGGCATCGAGCCAGCTGCCCTGCGACAGGTGCTCGAAGACGGGCGCCGTCAGCTGGAAACCGTGCGGCTTGAAGATGGTGACCAGGCGGCCGATGACCTGGCCCAGTGGCGTTGAATAAATCGTGCCGCTGGTGGGGCGGCGCAATCCCAGCAGGGCCAATAAGTCGTTGCCGCCGATGCGCAGGGCCAGGATGCGGCGCCGCACTTCCGGTGCCGATAAAACGATGCGGAACTGCTTCATCTCTTCGTCGTCGAACACTTCCGCCGTTTCCAGGGTCGGCATCAGCAAATGATGCGTGTGGCGCACGAGATCGAAATACGCGGCGAAATTGTGGCGCGTGGATTTCGGCAGCACGAAGCCGCTCAATTTGTCGGCGCCGGGCATGGCCAGCACGCGCGCCAGCACGTCGAGATTGCGCACGCGCACGAAGCGCAAGGTATCCGATTCGTCGCACATGTTTTGCAGCGCCAGCGACAAATTGAACAGCGCGTAACTGAGGTCGCGTTCGGCGATGGCGTCTTCGGTGCAAAGAATGACCGAGCGCAAATGGCTGAATTTGTCGCCATTGGCGATCGCCAGCAAGTCCTTGTGCGTGGTCGGCACATACATGGAGGCGCCCAGCGCCGCCTTGTGTTCACTTTGTGGGTGTAGGGAGTTGTTATCCATCGACTGCGCTCCTGATAAGGGCGACCGCCTGGTAAGGCAGCGCCGGTTCTACTATGACGGGTATGGCTTTTTCCTGCGCCAGAAGCAGCAAATGTGCCACGTCCGGCGCATTCGTGTCGCGCACGATCAGGCGCTCGGGCACGCGGCGCAGCAGCACGCGCGTCGCTTCGCCGATGCCTGGCTTGATCAGGTTGATGTCGCTGATGCCGTACTCCTGCTGCGCAGCGGCCATGTAGGCTTGCGAGCGTGCCGCCATGGCTGGCGCATCGCTCGCTTCGGCCAGCGGGACGCCGCTGCTGGCGGCGATCGCCATGGCGTCGGCCACCAGGCCGTCGGCGAAATCGCGCGACTGGTCGTGCTGCTCGAACTGCGCGTAGTACACGCAGCCGTGGAAGTCGTCGGGGCCGATGGCATCATTGAGCACGGAGCGGCTGACCAGGCCCGAGACGGTGGCGTTCAAAATGCTCGACGGGATCAGGTAGTCGCTGGCCGAGGCGGCGCAGGCGGCCGTGCCGGCCAGGTCGGCCAGCACGAACAGGCCGCCGTCGATGGCCGTGCCATTGGCCGCGTTGAAATCATTGACGGTCTGGCGCAGTTCGCGCGAAATCACGCCCTTGCCCGTCCAGCCGTCGACGAAGACGAGGGAAGCGTCGCTGTGGCCCTGCGCCAGGATGTGTTTCAAGGCATTCGCATCGATGCCGCGGTCGCGGATGATGGAGACGGAATAATGGCTGCACTCGCGCTGGAATACCTGGCGCAGCAAGTGCCCCAGGATGACGCCCACGGGCGTGCCCGCGCGCGCCAGCGACACCAGCGTGATGGCGCCAGTGCGGCGCGCCGCGATCAGGGCCGCCAGGCGCAGACAGTCCCGCGCCATTTGCAGGCGGTTGGCCGCGAACGCGCTCTGGAACAGGGCCAGGTAGGCGGGTGAGGGCAGGGACTCTGGCGACAGCATCTCGCTGTAGTGGCGCTGGCCGGACTGGATCAAGCGCTCTTTTTCGGCCAGATCGAGGATGGGTTCGAGCGCCATCGGCGTGAGCAGAAACTCCACGTCTTCCTGGCGATAGCTGCCGCTGAAATGCTGCGTACCGTCGGTCATAGCGCCGCCACCGTGAGTGCCGCCAGCTGGGTGCCGTTGGGGATGATGGCGTAATCGCAGGCGGCCATGAAGCGCGCGTCCGAGCGGCTGTCGCCCATGCCGAAGCTGACGATGGGGCCGTGTTCGGCTTCCAGCTCCGCGCGCAGGTAAGCCACGGCGCGCGCCTTGTTCAGGGTCTTCGGCAGCACGGCCAGGTTGTTGCCATTGCGGTGGATGAAGTAGTCCGAACCTTCGCTGGCGATCCACTGCTGCAGCACTTGCTCTTCGATGTCGGCCAGGCGTTCGCCGCGCGCTTCATGGTCCTTGACGACGATGTAGAACGGTGTGTTGTAATCCTCGATCAGGCGCGCGCGCGAGGGCATGCCCGTCTTGATCTGGAAATCGTCGATGATGCGCATGGCGTCCTGCAGGCCGGGCAGCGCCGTCTGCATGTCGCTTTGCATCAGGGCCAGCCAGCCCGCGTCGAGCGCGCCGCCAGGCTGCAGCACGATGCCGCCGTAATCGAGCACGCTGTAGCTGGTAAACGGCAGGTCGACGCGGCGAAACGCGTCGCCATTTCTCGCCGTGGCGGGGATCAGGGTCATGCCGCTTTGCGCGAACTCAAAGAAGGCGCGCTGGCGCGCCGTCGTAAACGAACAGGCGTCGCCATTTTTCAAATAGGCGGCCGGCTGCAAATCGCTCTCGCCCGGGCATTTTTTCGGGGTCTGGAACAGTGTGTCGTCCAGATCAACAAACAGGAATTTCTTCAATTTTGGTCTCTGACTGAAAGTGGAACAGGCGGCCATTCAATTGGCCGGCGAGTTGCATGAGGGCCGGGCTGGCCGGAGTTTCATGGCAGATGAAAACGTGCTGGTACTGGCCAGGCGCCACGTTGTACAGGTAATTGGCGATGCCTTCGCCGTAATTGTCGTCGCAGTTGACGATATGGCCGACGGAGCCCCACGACAGGATGGGCGAGCGCGTGGTCGATTGCACCACCACGTTCTTGCCCAGGCTTTCCAGTTCGCGCGCCAGCAGGAACGACGGGTGCATGAATTCGCCCGTGCCCAGCACCAGCACGGAGTCGCCGGCGCCGATTTCCTGCGCCAGTTGCACCGCCAGGCCTTGCGGCGGCGTGAGTGCGCGTCCCACGCCGATGCGCCCGAAGGCGGGGCTGGCGCCGCGTTCCGCATTCGCTTCGAAGCGCTGCGCGCTGGCCGCTACCGGCGCCGGCGCATCGCCGGCCTGGAAGGCGTAGTGGCCGGACAGCGCCGCGCCGATGGTCGTGGGCAGGCCGAAACGCTCACTCAAGCCCGCGTTGGCGGCCTGGCCCATGAAATTGGTGATCACGCCCAGGTGCAGTTTTTCCAGCTGCGGATAGCGCGCGCGGCACACTTGCACCAGGTTGGCGAAGGTGTTGCCGGTCGACGCTTCATCGTCGATCAGCACCAGGCTGCGCGCGGTGGAAAACAGCGCGCTGGCCGCGTCCGATAAATGCAGGAACTGGCGCGGCGCGTGGCTGTGCGATTCCTCGAATTCGAAGAAGGGCACACTGCCAACGCGATAGCGCGAGCTGTGCAAAAATAGCGCTTTTCCATTCGGATTGGCGCGCAGCCAGGCTTCGAACACGCCCTGGCCCAGGCCGACGGCCGTTTCCGCCATGGCGATGAAGACCACGGGGCCGGGCAGGCTGGGGGGTATCTGCGCGGCCAGGTCGTCGTGGATGGCTTGCATGGCGCGCGGCGTGACGGGCCAGTGCTTGCCCAGCACTTTTGACAGGAACAGGAAGCCGCGCTTGGCGTTGGCGCGCGCGGCAAAGCCGATCAGCCAGTCCAGCGGAAAGCGCGCCTCGTCCACTTTCAGGGTCAGCTCGCCCGTGGGCATCTGCTGCTTGACGGCGTTCATGGCAGCTCCACGGCGTAGGCGGCTTCGCCCACGCGCATGCCTTCGTGGATGGCGGGCACGCTGAGCTTGTCAAAGCCCTGGTCGAAACCGGCCAGCGCCAGGTAGGGCAGGTTGGGGCCTGCCGCGCACGCCATGCCGATGCCGCCCGACATGCGCGGGTTGATCTCCAGCAGCGCCAGGCCATTCGCACCCTCGCGGAACTGGATGTTGAACACGCCATTGAGGCGATAGTCGCGCGCCAGTTTGTCGCAGGCGGCCAGCAAGTCGGCGCGCAGCTCGATCAGCTGGCCGCTGCCGCCCCCATGCAGCTTCTTGCGCGGCACGGCGCAAATCAGCTTGCCCTGGTCGGCGACGCAGTCGGCGCTGTATTCGTGGCCGTCGAGGTATTCCATCAGCAGCAGGGTCTTGAACGTTTCCATCTGCGCCAGGCCGCTGCGCAGCTCTTGCGCATTGATCTGGTAGGCGGCGCCGGCCAGCAGCAGCTGGGCGCTGCTGCGCTCTTCATCGAGTATGGCAAAGCCCAGCGCATACACGGATTCGGACGGCTTGATGCACAGCTTGCGATGCAGCGGGCGCAGTTCGGCCCAGGCGGCGTCGTATTCTTCGATGGTGGTTACGGCGCGGTAGTCGGCCGGGCGCGCCATGGGCAGATCGAGGCCGTCGCAGAAGCGTGCCTTGTCGTGCATCAGGTCCAGTACCTCTTCGGTGGCCACGCTGAGCACGCGCGTGCCGAGGGCGGCGAAGCGCGCGCTGGCGCTGCCGATCAGGCCCGCTTCCTTGCCGGGCCAGAAAATCGTGATGTTGCGGTCGCGGCAAAATTCCAGGCACCACTCGACATAGTTGTGGCCCGTCAGTCCCGACGGTTCGACCGCGTATTCGTGGGCCGACAAGAAGGCGGCCGCGTGCGCGTTCGTATTGCTGCACACGATGTGATAGCGGGGCGCACCGCCAGTGGCGGCCATATCGGCTTCGCGGATCAGGCGCATGGCCGTGCCGACCGAGGAAAATGTTTTGTTGAACCAGACTCTTTGCATGTACGGGGACCGGGTGGAAATAGGGGAAGCCGCGCGCAGGTGCGCGCGCGTGAATTCTAAACGGCCAGACTTAACCTGGCCTTAGAGGGAGGGGATCAGCCGGCCTTGCCGGATGCCGTCCATTTCAGGAATGCGTCGCGGTTGCGCGAGCAGATGAAGACCTTGCCCGAGCCGGAAAAGCGCAGCACGATGCCTTCCCCGCTGGTCACGCTGTTGACGATATTGCCGAGGAAGCCGCCGATGCCGCCGCCGCTGGCACCGCCGCCCGTGGTCACGGAAATCTCGTATTTCAGGCTATTGTCCCAGCACACCACGTGGGAATTGTCGATCACGACGTCCTTGCCCGGCTCGACGTCGAGCTGGAACATGGAGCCGAAGCCCGACACCACCACTTGCCCGGTGCCGGCCGTCTCCATGACGAAGAAGCCGCCAGACTGGGCGAACAGCGCGTTGCCGATGCTTTGCGTGCGCACCTTCATTTCCGTGCCCGAGGTGGCGGCGACAAAGGCGCCGTCGTTGAGCAGGTACTGGCGCGCGCCCACGTCGACCACTTCGATGGCGCCCGGCAGGGTCGGCGAGAGCAGGCAATCGCCGCTGCCGCGCACCGCTTCGATATGCTGCTGGAAGAACGATTCGCCGTTGGCGAAGCGGCGCATGATGGCGCTGCCCAAGCCGCCCGTCATCTTGCCTTTCAAGTCCAGCGCCGTCTCCATCATCACCATCGCATCCGATTCGCAATAGATGGTTTCGCCCTGCTTCATGCTGACGTGGAGGAAGGGATCGACGTCTCCCGTGACACTAAATACTGGCATGATAAATCTCCAAAAAAAAGCCGCCTGATCTGTGCAGGCGGCAGCAATGATATGACATTAAGATAATTCACCTCGGAAAACCGTAGCGAGCAAGCTCGATTTCGGGTTAAGTCGCGCAGCTGTACGCAGGTACAGCGAGCAACGCAGGCCCGAAAGTGAGCGGCGCAGTAGGTTTAACGAGTGTGAATTAGGCGTTGACGCCGAACGAGCGAGCGAGCGGGCCCAGGCCACCGTTGAAGCCCTGGCCGATGGCCTTGAACTTCCATTCGCCGTTGTAGCGGTAGATTTCGCCAAAGATCATCGCCGTTTCCGTCGAGCTGTCTTCGGACAGGTCGTAGCGGGCGATTTCTTTTTCGCCTTCCGCGTTCAGGCAGCGGATGAAGGCTTTCGAGACCATGCCGAAGTTCTGGCGGCGCGCGTCGGCGTCGTGAATGGTGACGGTGATGCTGATGCGGTCGATGTCGGCTGGCACGCGGGTCAGGTCGATTTCGATGCGCTCATCGTCGCCTTCGCCTTCGCCCGTGGTGTTGTCGCCCGTGTGGACGACGGAACCGTCGGTCGACTTCAGGTTGTTGTAGAAGATGAAGTCAGAGTCGCCACGGACTTTGCCGTCGCTTTTCAGGAGGAAAGCACTACCGTCAAGGTCGAAGGTGGCGCCGTCCGTCGAACGAGGATCCCAGCCGAGGCCGACGATGATCTTCTTCAGGTTCGGTGCTTCCTTGCTCAGGTTGACGTTGCCGCCTTTTTGTAAACTGATTGCCATGTGGTGCTCCTTTTAGTAATTAAACTCAAACATGCCTTCATGGGATGAGCGCCAGGCGCTCGTGCCATTACCTTTTCAATTGGGGGCGCAACCCCCGATTTCAAGCTTGTGCCGCGTGCCGTTTGCGATAACGCAGGGATGACCACAGCGAGACCAGGATGAAGGCCACGCCCGACAGGCCCGTGAACCACTCCGGAATATGGTACTTGACGGACGCCAGCATGATCAAGGCCAGGATGCCGATCGCATAATGGGCGCCGTGCTCCAGGTAGACGAATTCGTCCAGCGTGCCCTTGTGCACGAGGAAGACCGTCATCGAGCGCACGAACATGGCGCCGATGGCCAGGCCCAGCATGATGATGACGACGTCGTTGGTGATGGCAAAGGCGCCGATCACGCCGTCAAAGCTGAACGAGGCATCGAGCACTTCCAGGTACAGGAAGCCGCCGATGCTGCCGCGCGCCACCGTTTTCACGAGATCGCCATTGCCGTTTTTGGCTGGCGCGGCGCCTTCTTCTGCGTCATCCTGCAAGTCCGGTTCGCCTTCTTCCAGCAAGCCGCTGATCCAGTTCACGCCGATGTAGACGGCGATGCCGACGATGCCCGCAGCGAGCACGCTGTATTTTTCATCCGCAGGGCCCATCGCCACGCAGGCCGCCACGGCGCCCATGGTGATCAGCACGGCCAGGCTTTCGGTGCCCAGCGCATTGACTTTTTCCTCGGCCCAGCCCAGCCAGTGCAATTCCTTCTCGTCGTCAAACAGGAAGTTCAGGAACACCAGCAGCAAAAAGGCGCCGCCGAAGGCTGCCACTTGCGCATGGTTGTCCGTCAGGTGCTTGGCATACACGTCCGGCGTGGTGGTGGCCATGGTCCAGACATCGACCAGGCCCAGGCCCGTGGCGACGGATACGATGACCAGCGGGAACAGCAGCCGCATGCCGAAGACGGCCACGAGGATACCGACCGTCAAAAACAGTTTTTGCCAGAATTCATTCCAGTGGCGCAAGACCGAGGCATTCACCACGGCATTGTCGAACGACAGCGACACTTCCATGACGCCCAGCACGCCCGTGATCCACAGGGCATTGATCAGGCCGGGCATGCCGCCATGGCTGTAACCCCACCAACCCGACACCGCCATCAGGATAAAAGTGACTAAAAAGGAAATTCTGAAATGCCGCATGAGGACCCCGTTGCAAGAATGAAAGACGTTTGATTATCCGCGCCGCTGTGCGCGCCGCGCTCAGTGTTGATATACGTCAATTGTTGTATATGCCATGATTTTATATTAGTTGCGGCCCGGGGCCGCGTTTTATAGTCTGACGCCAGACAGTTCTGCTGGCGCGGATGATCTGCGATAATTGCGGCGCGCCCGTCTCTCCAGATACACTCTCTACCTATAAAAGAAGGAATACCCGTGGATATCGCTTACCTCGTCACGCCCCTGATCGCCTGGATCCTGGTCGGACCGATCAAATTCCTGATCAACAGTGTCCGCACGCGGCAATGGGCGTTCGGCCTGGTCGGCAATGGCGGCTTTCCCAGCAACCATAGCGCCGTCGTGTCCAGCATGGCAACGTTGATCGCCTTGCGCGAAGGCATCGGCCACCCCGCCTTCGGCGTGGCTGTGACCCTGGCCTTCATCGTCATCATCGACGCCAACAGCCTGCGCCAGCACGTGGGCAAGCAGGCGGCGGCCATCAATCGCCTGGCCGGGGAAGCGGCCAGCGCCGCGCACAAGACCTTGCGCGAGCGCATGGGTCATACGCTGGTGGAAATCGCCGGCGGCCTGTGCACGGGCGTGGCGATCGGCTTCCTGATCAACACCATTTTTAGCCGCTAAGTCCGCTTCACCTGAAACGTAAAACCCCGCTTCAAGGCGGGGTTTTGCGTTTCAGGGCGTAAAAACTACGTTTCATCCATTGATTAAAGCATTACAGGAAACCGCCGATTGACATGCCCGGACACGCTCATGGATACTTTGGCGCTTGTGGTTTTAATAAAAATAAATGCTTGCTAACGCCTGCAGCCCTATCCGGGCCGTGGGGACGGTAGCGGTGCTATCTATCCGGAGAATTACCCATGTTGCGCAAAACCCTGTTTGTTCTGGCAATCGCTTCCGCCCTGACCGCCTGCGGCAAAGAGTCCAAGGATCCCGGCAAGGGCGGCAAGGGAGCCAAGGAACAGGCGGGCGCCGCCGTCAATCTGCTGGTCTCCCCGGAAGACTTGCTGACCATCCAGAGCAATGCGCTGGCCTCGGGGCCCGTCATCACCGGTTCCGTGCAGCCTGAGCGCAACGCGGACTTGCGCGCCGAAGTGTCGGCCGTGGTGATTCAGGTCATGAAGGAAAATGGTGAAGTCGTCAAGCGGGGCGACGTGCTGGTGCGCCTGGATGAAACGTCCATTCGCGACAGCCTCAATTCGGCCGAGGAAGCCAGCCGCGCCTCGGGCCAGGTGCTGGAACAGGCCGAACGCATGTTCCAGCGCATGAAAACCCTGCGCGCCTCGGGCATGACCTCGACGCAGGCGCTGGAAGACGCGGAAATTCGCCGCAATAATGCGCAAAGCGATCTGTCCGCCGCGAAAAGCCGCGCCGCCCAGGCCCGCCAGCAACTGCAGCGCACCCTCGTGCGCGCGCCGTTCGACGGCATCGTGAGCGAGCGCAAGGTATCGAATGGCGATACGGCGCAAATCGGCAAGGAATTGATCAAGGTCATCGATCCGACCAGCATGCGTCTGGAAGGCCTGGTGTCGGCCGACAAGATCGGCGTCGTCAAGGTGGGCCAGCCCGTGCTGTTCCGCATCAATGGGTATCCGGGCCAGGATTTCACGGGCAAGGTGCGCAGAGTCGATCCTGCCGCCAATGCCGTCACGCGCCAGGTGGCCGTGCTGGTCGATTTCAACGACAAGGAACAACCGCGCGTGGCCGGCCTGTATGCGGAAGGGCGCATCGAGACGGACAGCATCAGCGCGCTGATGATTCCCGACTCGGCGCTGGTGAAGGCGGGCGACGTCACGTACACGTGGAAGGTCAAGGACAAGGCCTTGCATAAAGTCAACTTGCGCATCGGCGCGCGCGATGTGCGCACGGGCCAGTGGGAAGTGCAAAGCGGTCTGGCCAGCGGCGATACCGTGCTGCGCACGCCGGGTTCGACCTTCAAGGATGGGCAGAAAGTGGAGCTGACGGCCGGCAAAGCCGTACCCGCCGCCGCCGTGGCCAGCAGCAGCACCGCCGTTGCCGGTAAAGGAAACTAAGCCATGTTCCTTTCCGATTTCAGTATCAAGCGGCCCACCGCCACCATCGTCCTGATCCTGGCGATGATGTGCGTCGGCTTGCTGGCGCTCAAGAAACTGCGCGTCAACCAGAATCCGGACGTCGAAGTGCCCTTCATCGTCGTCAGCATTCCTTACCCTGGCGCATCGCCCGATACGGTCGAGCGCGAAGTGGTGAACCGCCTGGAAAAGTCCTTGCAAAGCATTTCCGGCGTGACCGAGGTCAACAGCGATTCGAATGAAGGTTCGGCCACCATCTTCCTGAAGTTCTCGTTCAATACCAATTTGATCGAGGCGTCCGACAATATCCGCAATGCGATTGCCGCCGTGCGCTACAAGTTGCCGACGGAAATGCGCGAGCCTATCTTGCAGCGCATCGACCCGGCTGCCGAACCGATCATGCAACTGGCGCTGTCGTCGAATACGCAAAGTCATGCGGAAATTTCGCGCCTGGCCGAGGACGTGCTGTCGGACCGCTTCCGCACCGTCGATGGCGTGGCGCTGGTCAACGTGGGCGGTTCGCTCAAGCGCGAGCTGTCCGTGCTGCTGCGCGCGGAAAAATTGCGTGAATATAATGTGTCCGTCAGCGACGTCGTTACCGCCTTGCGCAACCAGAACACGAATGCGCCCGTGGGCAAGGTGCGCGGCACTCTGGACGAGAAAAGCATCCGCCTGGTGGGCCGCATCGAATCGCCAGCCGACTTCGAGAAAGTGGTGATCAAGCGCCGCGGCGAGGAAATCGTGCGCCTGGCGCAAGTGGCCACCATCGTGGACGGTTTTGCCGAAGTCAACAGCCTGAGCATGCGCAGCGGCAAGCCCAACGTGGGCATGTCGATTACCCGCGTGCGCGACGCCTCCACCGTCAGCGTGGCCAACAAGATCCGCGACATGGTGGCGGAAATCAACAAGACCTTGCCGAAAGGCACGATCCTGCAAGTGACGCGCGACGGCGGCGAAAACGCCCAGCATAGCCTGAACAATGTGATCGAATCGCTGGTGCTGGGCGCCGTGCTGACGATTTTCGTCGTCTACGCCTTCCTGAACTCGTGGCGTTCGACCCTGATCACGGCGCTGAGCCTGCCGACGTCCGTGATTGCCGCCTTCATTGCCGTGTGGCTGTGCGGCTTTACCCTGAACTTCATGACCCTGCTGGGCCTGTCGCTGGCCATCGGCGTGCTGATCGATGACGCCATCGTGGTGCGCGAAAACATCGTGCGCCACATGCAGATGGGCAAGGACCGCCGCACGGCCGCGCTGGAAGGCACGGCCGAGATCGGCATGGCCGTGGCCGCCACGACGTTCTCCATCATCGCCGTCTTCATTCCCGTGGCCTTCATGCCCGGTATTTCCGGCGAATGGTTCCGTCCGTTTGCCTTGACGGTGACGTGCTCGGTGCTGGTCAGCCTGGGTATCTCGTTTACGCTCGACCCCATGCTGTCGGCCTACTGGGGCGACCCGGTCGAGGAACATGCGGCGCCGAAAAAGGGCATCGGCCGCGTGCTGGAGAAATTCAACCACTGGTTCGACCACCAGGCGGACCGCTATGGCCGCGTGATCGCCTGGGCCCTGCACCACCGCCGCTGGATGGCCGTCATCGCCTTCGGCAGCCTGGTGGGCGCCATTGCCCTGCACGCCACGCATGGCGGCACGAGTTTCCTGCCGGCATCCGATTCGGGTAATCTGATGATCAATGTGCGCACGCCATCGTCGAGCAGCATCGAGTATTCGCGTTTGAAACTGGAAGCGGCGGCCGTGCTGGCGCGCACCTTGCCTGAAACCAAGGATACCAACAGCTCCATCAATGCCGGCGGCGGCCGCGTGTATGTCGACATCGGCAAGCGCAACACCCGCAAGCGTTCGGCCAAGGAAATCGCCGTCGAACTGCGCGAGAAGATGTCGCGTCTGGTGGGCGCCGAATACGTGGTGCAGGATGACTTGAGCAACGGTTCGCAAAAACCGATCCAGGTGGAATTCACGGGTCCGGATTCGCGTAAACTCATGGAAATTACCAACGCTTACATGGACAAGCTGCGCGCCATTCCCGGCGCCGTCGACGTGGGCCTGTCCGAGCAGGACCCGAAGAACGAGCTGCAGATTGAGCTCAACCGTGGCCTGGCCAACTCGATGGGCATTTCCGTCAATGATGCGGCGCAATCGTTGCGCGTGGCGTTTGCCGGCGTGGAAGTGGGCGACTGGGTCGATCCGACGGGCGAGACGCGCGACGTGGCCGTGCGCCTGCATCCCGATGACCGCGTGGCATCGGAAAACATCGAGCGCCTGCCGATCAGCGTGACGGGCACCTCGCAAATGGTGCCGCTCGACCAGATCGCCACCATTACCATGGGCAAGGGCCCGTCCGGCATCGAGCACAAGAATGGCAAGCGCACGATCACCGTGTCGGCCAATGCGCAAGGCCGCTCGAACGGCGAAGTGACGAGCGACGCCATGAAACTGGCCAACTCCATCGACTTCCCGCCCGGCTACGGCCTGGCGCTCGGTGGCGCCGGCCAGGACCAGCAAGAGCTATTCACGGAAATGCTGATCGCGCTGGTGATGGGTATCGGCCTGATGTATTTGATCCTGGTGATGCAGTTCGGTTCCTTCACGGCGCCGGTGGCCGTGATGATGTCCTTGCCGCTCAGTCTGATTGGCGTGGTGGTGGCGCTGGTGATCACGAACAACACCCTCAACCTGATGAGCTTTATCGGCATCATCATGCTGATGGGTCTGGTCGCCAAGAACGCCATCCTGTTGCTGGACGCGGCGCGCAAGCGCGAGGAAGAGGGCCATGGCCGCGAGGAAGCGCTGATGTATGCGGGCCGCATGCGTCTGCGCCCCATCCTGATGACGACGTTTGCGCTGATCGCCGGCATGTTCCCCGTGGCGCTGGGCCTGGGCGAGGGCGGCGAGTTCTACCGTCCATTGGCGATCGCCATCATCGGCGGCACCATCACCTCGACGATTCTGACTCTGCTGGTCGTACCGACCTTCTATGACAGCATCGAAATCGCCCGTGATGGCGCCGTGGCCAAGTTCCACCGCCGCGCCGCGCGCATGCCCGTGGCCGTGGCCATGATCCTGACCTTGATCGAATGCGTGCTGACCTTGCTGCTGGTGCGCTTCGTCTACCGCATGCTGAAAAAGGCCGTGCTGTTCCTGATGGGACGCCGTACGCCGAAAGCGGCGTCGGTCAGCCTGCAAAAATAGTACCGGGCCAAGGCGTGGCTTGCGCTGCGCCGTGGTATTTCAAGAGCCTTCTGCGGAAGGCTCTTTTTTTGCCTGCCAGTGACGCTGCGGGCCGGTGTGCGCTAGCTGTTGCGCGGTGGCGGCGTGGTGCCTGTCCCTGTCCCTGTTCCCGGTGGCGTGCCATTTTGAGGCGGGGTGGTGGCGGGCGGCGTGGTCGTGCCATCGGGATTGGTGGTGCCCGGTGTCATGCCAGGGGTGGTGGTGTCCGGGTTGGTCGTGCCTGTGGTGCCGGACGTGCCGCTGGTGGCGGGCGGCGTTGCCGGCGCAGTGGCAGCGGGCGTGGCGGTGGTGCTGGTGTCGCTGCGTTTGTTGCAACCGCCCAGCAGCGCACAGACGATGGCGCTACCGAGGACGAGCTTGTTGGTGGTCAGGAGTGGAGCCGTCATGATTGTTCCTTTTCAGTGGAAGACTGTCGTGGAAACGCACGCCTCGCCAGATTGCGTATCTGAAACATGGCTGGCATCGCTTGCTAGGTTTAGAGCGGGTGGGCCGGCACAGGTTCACCGGACTTGCACAGCCGTGGTGCTGACGGGGGCGGGCAAAGCGCTGGGTTTGACGTGGCGCAAACCCGCAATGGATATGGCCAGTTGGGCCAGGGCAGGATGCCCTGGCCGCGCAAGGACATTTATTTGGCGGCAGGGGCCTTGCTCACTTCCACTTCCCAATCCACGCCCGAGGCGACGTGGTGTTGGGCCGCAAAGTCGCCCTGGCTGATGGCGATAGCGACGTCGAGCAGGCTGTTCAGGTAGACCAGGGGCTTGCCCTTGGCGACGCCGCCAAACGTGTGTTCGAAGGGCGCCGTGACCTTGGCCACTTGCTTGCCCTTGTGCAAAATGCGCACTTGCAGCGGGTCATGCAGTTTCACCTGCAATTCGTCGAGCAGCGATTTCGGAATATTCGTCCACACATTGCCATATTTCACATCCAGCACGGGCACGATGCCGCGGATGGTGTTGCCGTCGCGCACAGGTTTTTGATACGCGATTTTCACCACGGATTCGCTCGGCAATGGCGGGCCCACCTGTTCATAGCTGATGGCGCCCGACGCCAGGCGCGCACCGACATACGCGTACACGTCGCGGCCATGGAAGGTGTACGACTCGGCGGAACCGGCCAGGCGGTTGACCTTCTCATCGATTTCGCGCAGTTCGGCTACGCCGTCGCGCTCGGCGATCAGGGTGAACAGGCCATTGTCCGGCCCCACGAAGTAGCGGCCACCCTTGGTTTTCAGTACCACCGACTTGCGCGCCGTGCCCACGCCAGGATCGATGACGGACACGAACACCGTGCCTTGCGGCCAGTAGTTGGCCGTCTGGTACAGGCGGTAGGCGCCCAGCCAGATGTCGTAATCGGGAATCTGGTGCGTCAGGTCCGAGATGGTGAGTGTGGGGTCGACGCCATAGGCCACGCCATGCATGGCGGACACGGCGCCGTCGGCCGTGCCGAAGTCCGTCATCAGTACCAGCGGTGCGGCAGCCTGGGCGGACGACAGCAGGAGGGCGCTCAGGCAGGCGCCGGCGACGAGGTGAGAAATTTTCTTGATGATCATATGCTCTTTCCGTGACGTTAAAACGTGTAGGCCAGCTTGGCGTAGAAGTACGCGCCATTGACGCCGATGGGGTTGATGAAATTGTAGGGCAGGGCGCCGCCATACGTGGCGTTATTCGTCTGGCGCACGCGTTGCGGATAGCGGTCGAGGATATTGTTGCCGCCCACGCTCACCGTCAGTTGCTTGCTCAGTTTTAACTGGCCTTCCAGGTCCAGCGACCAGACCGCGCCGAAGCGCTGCGCGGGAATGCCGTCGATCAGGGGCGCCTCGCTGTCATACGAAAAATCTTTCAGCTCGCCGAAGCGCGTGGCGCGCGCCTGCACGCCCCAGCCGGCCGCTTGCCAGTCGGCGCCAAGGATCAATTTGCTGTTGGGGGACGCATGTTTGATGCGGAACAAACTCGTCTCCGTCAGCAGGGTCAGACTCGGATCGATATCGGTCAGCGCGGCGGAACGTTGGCGCACCTTGTCGAGGTTGGTCTTGTTCAGGTTCAGCGCCGCGTTCAGGTTCAGTTTGCCTTTAGCGAACGCCAGGTCGTGATTCAGCACCACATCCAGGCCGCGGGTAGCGGTGTCGAGCAGGTTGGCCAGATAGGCCACGGACTGGATGTCGCTGCGGCCATTGGCGGCCAGGTAGGCGGTGACGGCGTCGCTTTGCAAATCGCTCGAGCGCGTGATGCGGTCGCGGATGCGGATCACATAGGCGTCCACCGTCACGCTGGTGGCGGCCGCCGGTTTCCAGGCCAGGCCCAGCGAGACGTTGGTCGACTTTTCCGGTTTCAGCTGTTGCGCGCCGAAGCTGCGCGCCAGCGGGTCGCTGGCCGGCAGCAGGGCCGATGTTTGCAGGGCCGTGCCATCGGCGTTGAAGTTCAATGTGGCGAAGCGGAAGCCCGTCTGCACGAGGGCCGGTGCGCGGAAGCTGTTCGACAGCGAGCCGCGCACGAGGAAATTGTCCGTCACTTTGTAGCGCGTGGACAGTTTGCCCGTGCTGGCGCTGCCGAAGTCGCTGTAGTGGGAATAGCGGGCGGCGGCGCCTACCAGCAGGCGCGGCGTGAGGTCGCTTTCCACGTCCGCATACACGGAGCGGATTTGCCGGCTGCCGTCGTAGGCGTCCGATGGGCGCAAGCCCGGTCCCGCCTGCGCGCCCGGTGGCGCGTCGGTGAAACCGCCGGCCGCATACGAAGCGGGGTCGCCGGCCGAGCTGGTGTAGGTTTCGCGCATCCATTCGGCGCCCACTGCCAGGCTCAAAGGGGCGGGCAAACCGATGTCGATGCTGCGCGTGGCATCGAGGTTCAAGGCGTTCTGGCGGAAGTCGAAGCCGGCCAGCTTGAAACGCGTGGGGCTGGCTGCGCCCAGCGAAGCGTTGACGGAGTGGCTCACGCCGTAGTCGAAGCGGTCGCTGCCGTGGCGCGCGCTGGCGTCCCAGTTCCACTCGCCCGCGCTGCCGCGCACGCCGGCCACGATGCTCAGGTCGCGCTTGTCGCCGTTGGTGACGGGGCGGTAGCCGTTCGGATACAGGGCCGGCACATTCGACGGGTCGCCCGGATAGCGGAAGTAGGCGCTGCCGTCCGATTTTCGCTCGTTGAGGGTGGCAAACGAGTACAGGTCCAGGCCGTTGGCCAGGGTGAGCTGGGTGTTGTAGAACAGGTAGTGGTTGCGCTGGAGCGAGTCGCCGGACTTGAACAGCACCTTGCCATCGAGCGCCTGGTCGGCCGGCGTGAAGTTGTAGGAAGTCCAGCCCGCGTCGCTGGGGCCGGCCCGTTCCGTGGGCGAGCGGCGCCGCGTTTCCGCGCCGAAGCGGAAGAACCCCGCTTCGCCCAGCGGCACGCCATAGTCGGCGTTGACGATGACGGTCTGGCCATCCGTCAGGGTTTGATCGGTCGGGTCGAAATGCGTGTGGTTGGCGCCATAGCTGACGGAGGCGGCGCCGCCCGTGCGCGCCTTTTTCAACACGATGTTGATCACGCCCGCCACGGCATCGCTGCCGTACTGGGCACCGGCGCCGTCGCGCAGGATTTCGATGTGGTCGATGGCGTTCGGCGCAATGGCGTTGATGTCGACCGGCACGGTGCCGGCGAAGCTGCTTTCCGTGTCCAGAACGGCGCTCGTGTGGCGGCGCTTGCCGTTGATCAGCACCAGCACCTGGTCGGGCGCCAGGCCCCGCAACTGGATGCCGCGCACGGAGTCCGACGCGCCGCTCGACTCGATGCGGGGGAAGTTGATCGATGGCGACAGGTTTTGCAGGGCCGCGCCCACGTCGCCCGTCGACAGCGCGTTGCTCACTTCGCGCGCGCCGAAACGGTCGATGGGCACGCTGCTGTCGAAGACCGTGCGATTGCGCGCGCGCGAGCCGACGACGGTGACCTGGTCGATGCTGGCGCCGGCCGCGTCAGCGGTGGCGCCTGTGCTGGCGGTCGCTTGCGCATCCTGGGCCCATGCGGGCGCAGTGCCCAGCATGGCGCAGGCCAGCACGATGGCGCGCAGCGGCGTGGC
Source organism: Janthinobacterium sp. PSRC1-1 (assembly GCF_049897525.1). Taxonomy (NCBI): domain Bacteria; kingdom Pseudomonadati; phylum Pseudomonadota; class Betaproteobacteria; order Burkholderiales; family Oxalobacteraceae; genus Janthinobacterium; species Janthinobacterium sp. PSRC1-1. The sequence continues at coordinate 40,005 of NZ_JAFCWK010000018.1, read as the reverse complement.
GGGAGTGGCAAGGGGGGCGTATGAGTGGCGCAGGTGCACGGCGGTATCCTTTAAGCTTGTTCATCTGAAAACAATGGAATGAGCTTAAGGGAGGTTGTTGCCAAGGCGAACGATTCTTTACGGATATGCTTATGGCTGTTGTTTCCATGCCGTTGTTACCCCCGTTCAGGATTTTGGCGCGGCCGGCATGTCGGGCTGGGCCGTGACGGGGGTGCCGGCCGCTTCCAGCGGCGCGACGAAGTTGCACAGGTCCAGCTGCAGCTTGCCGTGCCTGCCCAGGGCGGGATTGAAGGCGTACGAGGTGATGCCGCAGTTGGGCACGTCGGCCGCCTTGTCGATGGCCAGGATGGCATGCTCGTCGCAGCGTTCCAGCAGGTAGCGGAAACAGTTGACGATGACCTGGTGGCCGACGATCAGTACGCGTTCGCCCCGGTATTCGCGGGTGATGGTGTCGAGCACGCTGCGCAGGCGCAGGATGACGTCGCACCAGCTTTCGCCGCCCGGTGGGCGGAAGTAAAATTTACCGACGTGCTGGCGCTGTTCGTACAGTTCCGGGTACTTGCTGGCGATGCCGTGCACGGTCAGGCGGTCGAGAATGCCGAATTCCTTTTCACGCAGGCGTTCGTCGGCCACCACGGAGGCGAGGCTGTCCGTGGCTAGCCGCGCCAGCACGGCGTGCGCCGTCTGCTGCGCCCGCACATACGGTGAATACAGCACGACGGTCGGTTGTTGTTCAAGAGAGAGGGTGGCGAACCAGTCGCCCAGGGCGTGCGCCTGGCGCGCGCCCAGCTCGGAGAGCGGGACGTCGACATCGCGCTCGGCGATGGCGATCAACAGCTGTTTTTTCGCTTCGGCGGCATCGCGCGCCACGTTGCCGGCACTTTGGCCGTGCCGCACGATCCAGATGTGCTGCGGCCATTTTTGTTCCATCGCCTTGCGCCTTCCTCTGTATTTATTATGAGTAAATATAGAGAAAAGCGGCAAGGCACGGCGCGCCGGTGGATGGCTTCCTAGGCGGCGTGTTCCGCTTCGTCCAGATCGGGGGCGTCGTCGCTGTTGTAGACGGCCAGGTCGGTTTCGCCCATGACCCGGCTGGTGACGGTGCCGGCCGTGATCGAGCCGCTGACGTTCAATGCCGTGCGGCCCATGTCGATCAGCGGTTCGACGGAGATCAGCAAGCCGGCCAGCGCGACGGGCAAGTCCATGGCCGACAGCACGATCAGCGCGGCAAACGTGGCGCCGCCGCCTACGCCGGCCACGCCGACGGAACCGATGGTGATGATGGCCAGCAAGGGCAGCAGGAAGCTGACGGTGAACGGGTCGACGCCGACGGTAGGGGCGATCATCACGGCCAGCATGGCAGGGTAGATGCCGGCGCAGCCGTTCTGGCCGATGGTCGAGCCGAACGAGGCGGCGAAGTTGGCGATGCCTTCCGGCGTGCCCAGGCGCTGGGTTTGCGTCTGCACACTCATCGGGATCGAACCGGCGCTCGTGCGCGACGTAAACGCGAAGGCCAGCACGGGGAAGACTTTTTTCACGAAGCGCAGCGGGTTCAGGCCCACGCCGGCGATGATGGCCAGGTGCACCAGGAACATCAATATCAGCGCGCTGTACGAGGCGACGACGAAGTTGATCAGTTTCAAGATGTCCGTGTAGCTCGACGAGGCCACCACTGCAAACATCAGCGCAAACACGCCGTACGGCGTCAGGCGCAGCACCAGCGTGACCATGCGCATGACGATGGCGTGCGCCACTTTCATGAAGCTTTCGAAGGAAGCGAAGATTTCAGGTTTTTTCGCCGCGATGCCCGTGGCCGAGATGCCGATGAAGATGGAAAACACCACCACGGCGATGGTCGACGTCTTGCGCGCGCCCGTCATGTCAAGGAAGGGGTTGGTCGGCACGAAGCTGACCAGCAGTTTGGGCAAGGACAGCGCTTTTGCCGTTTCCAGCGAGCCTTGCAGCTGCACGCCGCGCGCCACTTCGGCGGCGCTCGACGTCAGGCCGACGGCCGTCAAGCCGAACAGCTTGGCCATCAAAATGCCCAGCGCGGCGGCGATCGTGGTGGTAATGAGCAGGGTGCCGATGGTCAGCACGCTGATCTTGCCCAGGGAACTCGCATCCTTGAGTTTTAAAATGGCGGAAATGATGGAGACCATGATCAGCGGCATGATGATCATCTGCAGCAGTTTGACGTAGCCGCTGCCGACGATGTCGATGTATTCATTGGTGCCCGCGATGATGGGCGAGCCGGCGCCGTAGATGGCTTGCGCGGCCGCACCGAGCAGCACGCCCAGGCCCAGGCCCGTGAAGACGCGCACGGTAAACGTCGCGTGTTTGCGTTGCTGGTGGAACATGAAGGCGAAGACGAGCAACGCAACGAGCAGGTTCAGAATGATGTTAATTGCCATGAAGGGGGCCTTATCTTGGTTTTATTCGAGACTGCACGCAGCACATAAAACTGTACTACCACTGACAGCTGCCCCAGCCCGGGGCGGAAGGGCAAGCACTGTACAGTACTATGGTGGCGTTTTGCGCCATACCGCTGCGAATATTACGCTATATAAATATGCTTCACAGGCATAAGCGCAGGAATAGGTCTGCCGGATGATTGTGAAAAGGAAGATTTCATGCCAGCATTGCACGTTTGTTCGTTTGCTAATCTGGCGCACTATTTTTAAGGAAAAAGATGAATGCTTTAACGGAAGCCCAAGTACTCGATGCGGAAGAGCGCTTGCGCCTGGCCATGATGGCCTCCGACGTGGCTGTACTGAATGTGTTGCTGGCCGATGACTTGTTGTTTACCAATCACCTGGGACACTTGCTGAGCAAGCATGCGGACCTGGCGGCGCACGAGCAGCGCCTGCTGACCATCACGGACTTGCGCGCCTCCGAGCGCCATGTGCGCGTCAACGGCCACGTGGCCGTGGTTTCCGTGCGCATGCAACTGACGGGCAGTTATCACGACGTGGAAACGCATGGCGACTTCCGTTTTACGCGCGTCTGGACGCAGGATGCGGCCGGCGCGCTGCAAGTGACCGCCGCCCATTCGGGCGCCGTGGTATAGGGGGAGGTAGTGGATCATCGTTCCAAAGGGCAGTTGTTGGAAGCTGTCATCGCCGCCGGCCCGGCCACGCTGGCCGTCACGGCCGGCTATCCCGTGTTGCTGTATAACCTGGTGCGCACCTGGGCCGACGCGCCCGGAGACCATGCCCTGGCCGCGCTGTTGCTGACGGGCGGCCTGTGGGCCTTGCTGGAATTCTGGCGCATTGCGCTGGCGACAGTGGCGCGCAAGGCCTATGCCTTCAACTGGCGCTTCTGGCTGGCCATCGCCGCTTTTCTCGCCTGCTTCGTGCGCTTCGTGCCGGATATGCCGGCCGGAATGATGCTGCTGTTGCTGGTGTTGCCGGCGCTGGCGTGGATACATTTCATTTTGCTGCAGATCAAGCGGCCGCGCGGCGCCTGAGTTTCGCATAAGCACAGCAAGCCGTGGCAAGATCGTCATGCCACGGCCCCTGGACATCGATATAATCATTCCCGCATGCATGGCAAACGGCATGCTTGGCGCAACTTCTCTTATTTTGAAAGAATTTCGATGAAAGCTCTCTTTTTGCTGCTGTTCGTATCGGGCGCGGCCCTGGCCGATGATGCTGCCATGTTGCAATGCCGTTCGCTGGCCGATATCGCCAGCCGCGTGAAATGCTATGACGCCATTCCTCTGGGCGCCGCCGCGCCCATCGCCCCCGTTACTGCGGTGCTGACCGCGCAGCAGCGCGAGCAAAGCTTTGGCATGGAAACGGTCAAGCAGCCGAAGGCCGCGGAGGCGCAAGAAAGCAAGTCGATCAGCAGCAGCATCGCCGGCAAGTTCTATGGCTGGAACGGCAACGAATTGATCAAGTTGAGCAATGGCCAGGTATGGCGCATCGTCGATGGCAGCTCCGCCGTGCTGGCGCCGCAGGACAATCCCAAGGTGACGCTCGAACGCAATTTCATCGGCACCTTCTTCCTGAAGATCGAAGGCACGAACAACTCGCCCAAGGTGCGTCGCGTGCAATAAGCTGCGCCAGTCTCAGTCCTCGACGTCAAGCCAGACGATGCGGCCATTGCCCGCCTCATGCAGATGGGCCAGCAGGGCGGTGGCGGCCGTTTCAGGCAGGCTGAAGTCGAACAGCACGGCGTCGCCGTGTGTCACGTTCAGCAAGGTGGCACCGGCGCCATCGAGTTCGCGGCGCAGCATGCCTTCCATCGCATACGGCACCGTGCAGCGCAAGGTACGCTGGCGCACGATGGCCGTCTTTTCCGCCTGCAACAACGCTTGCGCCACGCTGTCCGTGTAGGCGCGCACCAGGCCGCCCGCGCCCAGCTTGATCCCGCCAAAGTAGCGCACCACGGTCGCCAGCACGCCTTCCAGGTCCTGGTGGCGCAGCACGTCGAGCATGGGCCGCCCGGCCGTGCCGCTCGGCTCGCCATCATCGACGGCCGCCGATTGACCGCCCGCCAGCAAGGCCCAGCACACATGGCAGGCGCCCGGATGCTGCGCCTTCAAGTCATTGACCACCTGCTGCGCGCTGGCGCGGTCCGTCATCGGCTGCACGCAACCGATGAAACGGCTTTTCTTGATGATCAGTTCGCTGTAGACGGGGGTGGCGATGGTAAACGGCATGGCGGGTGCGAGGGCGGGCAAAGCAGCATCATAGAGGAAATGCGCGCCGGGCACGAGCCGGTGCCCGCTCAAGCGGTGGAGACGGCCACCAGTTCGCGCAGCGCAAGGTCGCGCACTTGCAGGATATCGAACAGTCCCAGCGCGTGCAGGGCGGGCAAGGCGTCGACAATGTCGCGCTCGGCGACGGCCTTTTCAGCGCTGCTGCTGGCGTCATCCAGCCATAGCCTGGCATTGGCGAGGAAGGCGCCCACTGTGCCCTTGCGCACGGTGACGCCGTTGAACTGGCCCTGGTTTTGTTGATCGGCTAATACGTCTTCTGCACGCATGGTGAACTCCTGAAGGTTGGAAAGACTTCACTGTATGATGGCCGGATTGTCTTGCCTGCGTTGTTTATGTCATTCGATACGTCAAAGCCGCCAATTTTTGCAGCGTCGCCGCCGCCGTCGCCGCTGCGCGCCATGCGCATTGCCCAGCCGCAGGAACGGGTGACGGCGGCGCACCGCCATGCCAGCGGCCAGCTGTTCGGCGCCATGCGGGGCTTGCTTTCCGTTGCCGCCGACAGCGGACAGTGGGTGGTGCCGGCCAGCCACTGCGTGTGGATGCCGCCCCATCACGTGCATGCGCTGCGTTCGCATGGCCCGTTTGCGGGCTGGAGCGTGTATGTGGACGAGGCCAGCTGCGCCGGCTTGCCCGCCGCGCCTTGCGTGATGCGCGTCTCGGGCTTGCTGCGCGAAGCGGTGGGCCGTGCCAGCAGCTGGGACGATGGCGCACTGGAGGCACTGGACGCGCGGCAGGCCCGGGTGGCGGGCGTGATCCTCGACGAGATCGCCGCTTCGCCGCACGAGCCGTTCGGTTTGTCGCTACCCACGGACCCGCGCCTGCTGCGCGTGGCGCGCGCCGTGCTCGACGACCTGGCCGACGAACGGGGCGTGGAAGCGCTGGCCGCCTGGGCCGGCGTCTCGCCGCGCACCCTGGCGCGCCGTTTCATGATCGAGACGGGCTTTACCCCCTCCGCCTGGCGCCAGCGCGCCCGCATCCTGCGCGCCCTGGAATTATTGGCCGCCGGCCAGCCCGTCACGACGATTGCGCTGGACCTGGGCTACGACAACGTCAGCGCCTTCATCGCCATGTTCAAGCGGGTGATGGGCGTGACGCCGGGGAGGTATGGGGAAGGGAGTGGCGGTTAATCGAGCAATATCGGTGTTTGATAGAGCGTAACTTGCTGCAGATGGAGACGGTCAAGGCTGAAATCGTGTACGAATGCCGGACTTGACTCCGATCCCGCGATCTCAATATTGTCGTGCCTTGTATTGGCCGTCCTGTGGGAACGCTACTTCTTTGATGGTCAAATCAGTTGCGCTGAAAGGCAGCAGATCAGTTGGTAATTGTCTATATGAAAAATACTTGGGTCGGCAGGGTCCTGTGTACCGACGAAGAAAATCCATCCTTTGATCTGCTTGTTACGCTTTGCTTGCTCGATGGCTTCTTCCCGAGTCGTGGTGAATTCGCGTAGCAATGTGTTACGACGGACCTTACTCCAACTTTCCCAGTTCACGCGCACTTTGCAAAGCGTCTTGTATCCCCCCGTTTCTTGGCTCCATTCGCCTGCGTTAAGCGTCAGCTCGCAGTACTCTTCTGTTATCAGTGGCCTTGCTGTCCAGCGGATTGCTGCGTAATAAAGCCGGGTTGGAAACTTGAATGGTTCTGGCTTTTTGCTACGCAGGTAAGTGAAGATTTTGGCATAGGTGTTGCCTGCAACACCAGGAATCTCGAGCGGCAGAAAGTCGCGGTCGTTTGGAAGCTGAATGAATGCACGGCATGCGGGTCGAATGCTTTTTACTGAATGGCCATGATACTTGCGTGGCGTGGCGGCATTTTTATCCGACGTGCTGCTTGTTCTTGTGCTGCCGGATAATCCTTGCGTAACGAGGTCTTTAGCTTCTACGGGGCGTTTGTCGGTGAGTATCAATTTGCTGGGGAACGGTAGTGGGAACCCTTCTGGCGTGCCAACTCGCTCTTTCTTTGCGCGCTTGATTATCTTGTCCTCACCGTCAATATCACAACCCGCCTGATGCTTGTTGCTCGGCCCTAGCGTGAAGTACGGGCGCTTTTTGTTGTGCTCTTTATCGAACGATGCAGGAAATACTTGGGTGGTGCATCCACGGCAGATAAAGCCGTTGCGATCCACTGTTTCCATGGTCCAAAGCTCCTCGCATTCGACCAAATCGAGGGTTCTTGTATCGCGTGCCGTATCCATACATGGATTCCTGTGAGTGGTTTATCGATGTTTGCCCGTGGAAGGTGGCGTTGTGTATTTGTTTTTCAATGAGGGTGGAGAGACTATTTTGTGGCGATACGGGGCGTAGCATGGACATAGTGGCGGAAAATGCAAAAAGCCAACCGCGAGCGGTTGGCTTCTCTGAAGTATTTGGTAGGCCGTGCGGGATTCGAACCTGCGACCAACGGATTAAAAGTCCGCTGCTCTACCAGCTGAGCTAACGACCCAAAAACTTTGACTACTGAACTGCGATAACGCTGTGCCGTATCAACATGCTTGCCATGATGACGACTGAATCTTGGTAGGCCGTGCGGGATTCGAACCTGCGACCAACGGATTAAAAGTCCGCTGCTCTACCAGCTGAGCTAACGACCCAAGGGCGGCTATTATGACGGCCAACGGCGGTTTTGGGAAGGGCGGGGATGGAAAAAACCTTGCATGGTGTCCGGGTAGAGCATAATATAGGTAGATAGCCTACCTACTTATATATGCCTATGTCCACTACCGAAGATATTCCCATCCCCGAACGCGCGCTGGCGCTGTCCGATGAATTGCGTACGGCGTTCAAGCGCCTGCTGCGCTCCATGCAGCGCGAAGGGGGCGAGCTGGAGGGCAGTGTGTCGATGATGCAGTACATGCTGCTGGCCCTGATCCACGAGCAGCCCGGCATCGGCGTGGCCGCGCTGGCGCGTCTGCAGAATGTGCGCGGGCCCACCGTCAGCGCGCAGGTCAAGTCGCTCGAAGAAGCGGGCTTGGTCGAGCGCAGCGCGCCCGATCCGCAGGACCGGCGCCGCTCGGGCCTGCAGGTGTCCGCGCAAGGCTTGGCCATGCTCGAAACCTTGCGCGCGCGCCGCCGCGATGCGCTGGCGCGGCGCATCGCACGCTTGTCGCCGCAGCAGATCGATGCACTGGCCGCCGCCATGCAGCCGCTGCTTGAGATTGGCCAGGCATGAGCGGCCCCGATCACGCCACAGGCGCAGAAAAAAACCCGGCCAAACCCTTCACCGAACGCGAAGTGCGCGCCATCTATCTGGGCCTGATGGCCGTGCTGGGTCTCGGTGCGCTGGACCAGAGCATCGTCGCCACGGCCTTGCCGCGCATCGTCGACGACCTGGGCGGCATGGCGCATCTGTCGTGGGTTGTCACGGCCTACGTGCTGGCCTCGACGGCCACCATGCCCCTGTACGGCAAGCTGGCCGACCAGTACGGCCGCCGTTCCATGATCTTCACGGCCCTGCTGACCTTTTTGCTCGGTTCCGTGCTGTGCGGGCTGGCGCAGAACATGACGGAGCTGATCATCTTCCGCGCCATCCAGGGCCTCGGTGCGGGCGGCTTCATGCCGCTGGCGCAAATCATCATCGGCGACATCGTGCCGCCTGCCGAGCGGGGCAAGCGGCAAGGCATGGTACCCATCGTGTTTGCCGTCACCAGCGTGCTGGGGCCCGTGCTGGGCGGCGTCATCACGGATGCCTTGTCGTGGCACTGGATTTTTTACGTCAACCTGCCCATCGGCGCGGCCGCCTTTGTCATCATCGCGCGCGCCATGCGCAAACCGGCGCGCACGCATGCGCACCAGATCGACTACCTGGGGTCGGCATTGCTGACGGGCGCCATCACGGCGGCCCTGCTGGTGCTGGCGCTGGGCGGCACCGAGTGGCCGTGGGATGCCTTGGCCATCAAGGTATGCGGCGGCGTCGCCGTGCTGCTGGCTATCTGGCTGGCCTTCCACGTGAGCCGCGTGGATGAACCCGTGCTGCCGCCCGACCTGTTCGAAAACCGCACCTTCAATATCGCCAGCCTGGTGATGGCCATGACCTTCATGGGCCTGATGGGTGCCAGCGTCTTCTTTCCCCTGTTCTTCCAGCTGGTGATGGGCACCAGCCCGGCGGAGTCGGGCGTGATGACGGTGGCGATGATGGTGGGGCTGGTGGCGTCGTCGATGTTCAACGGCCGCGTGCTGTCGCGCTCGGGCAAGTACAAGATGGTGCAGGTGGCGGGATTGGCCGTGGCGGTGCTGGCGTTTGCCGTGCTGGCGTGGGCCATGGCAACGTCGCGCGGGTACTGGATCATCGAGCCGGCCATCTTCTTCCTCGGCACGGGGCTGGGACTGGTGATGCCGAACATGACGATTGCCGTGCAAAATGCCTTGCCCCTGGCGCGCCGGGGTGTGGGCACGGCCATGCTGGCCTTCTTCCGCTCGCTGGGCGGCTTGCTGGGCGTGACGGCGTCCGGCGCCATCCTGGCGCATCAGCTGCACCAGCATGGCGTGGAAGCCGTCTCGGCGCTGGGCACGCAGGCGGCGGTACAGACGGTGGAAGTCTACCGCCATGCGATCGCCAGCGTGTTTGGCGCCGGCGCCGTGCTGCTGTTAGTGGGGCTGGTCTTCCTGCTGTTCCTGCCGGAACTACCCCTGGAGGGGCATCCGGCAACGGTCAAGGACGATCAATAGCGCTCGAGCCAGTGCGCGTACGGCGCCGGCATCACCCACGAGGCGCGCTCGACGCCGAGCTCCTTGGCGGCAAAGTATGCCCAATGCGGATTGGCCAGGTGCGCCTTGCCAACCATGACCACGTCGAGCTGTTCTTCCTTGACGACACGCTCGGCAATCGCTGGTGTGCCGAAGCCCCAGGCGGACGAGACGGGCACACCCGCTTCGCGGCGGACTCTTTCGGCAATCGGGCCCATGAAGGCCGGGCCCCACGGAATGGCCACGTCGGGAATGGTAAAGCCCATGCTGACGCTGAGCATATCCATGCCGGCCTCCTTGAACTGGCGCACCAGGCCGATGGATTCGAGCAGGGTTTGCTCGTCGCGGCCGTCAAATTCCAGCACGCCGAAGCGGATGGTCAGCGGCAGGTGCTCTGGCCATACGGCACGTACGGCTTTCAATGTTTCCAACAGGAAGCGGCTGCGGTTTTCCACGCTGCCGCCATAGATATCGTCGCGCTGGTTCGAGTGGGCGGAAAAGAAGCTTTGCGCCAGATAGCCGTGGGCGAAATGCAGTTCCAGCCATTCGAAGCCGACTTCGCGCGCACGCACGGCCGCGTCGACGAAGTTCTGTTGCACACGGGCGATATCGTCGAGGTCCATGGCGCGCGGCACTTTCGGCAGGCCGCCGCCAAAGGCGATGGCCGACGGCGCGATGGTTTGCCAGCCGCGCGCGTCGCCTTCAGCGATATGGTCGTCGCCTTCCCATGGACGGTTGGCGCTGGCCTTGCGGCCTGCGTGGGCGATCTGGATGCCGGGCACGGAGCCGGCCGCCTTGATGGCTTTTACCACCGGCACGAAGGCTTGCGCCAGATCATCATTCCAGATGCCCGTGCAGCCTGGCGTGATGCGCCCTTCCGGCGCCACGGCCGTCGCTTCGACGATCACCAGCCCAGCGCCGCCACGGGCCATGCCCGCATAATGCGACAGGTGCCAGTCGTTGGCCTGGCCATCGACGGCCATGTATTGGCACATGGGCGGCACGGCGATGCGGTTGCGCAGGGTGATGTCTTTGAGTGTGTAGGGTTGGAAGAGGGCGGACATGGTGGCCTTTGTGTGTGTTGATGGAAATGTAGGGAAATACTGATTCGGTAGTTCGTAAATATTCGAATAATGGAATTAGTATAGCGCATGCTGTATGATTCTGCTCATGCGTCCACACAAACATCCCCCCGCCGGCGAATTCGTCCTCGAACGCGTACTCTACGCCTTGAGCGATTCCATTCGCCTCGACATCGTGCGCCACCTGGCCAGAGTCGACGCGGCCGCCTGTGGCGACCTCGACGGCGGACGGCCGAAGTCGACCGTTTCCCACCATTTCAAGGTCTTGCGCGAAGCGGGCCTGGTCTACACGGAAAACGCGGGCACGACGCACATGAATACCTTGCGCCGCGCCGATATCGAGAGCCGTTTCCCCGGTTTGCTCGATGCCATTTTGGCGCAGCAGCCATTGGCGCCCGCGGCGCCGGAGGCGGAAAAGCCGGCGGCTTAGCCGCCTGCCGTGCCCCGCCATCTGCCAGGCTCGGCTATCATGTCGGCCTTTCGGTAAATCCTCGGCCGCGCGCCTGTTGCGCGATGGGCTGGCGACACTACCTGGCATGGCAAGGGATGGGAATGACGGCAGCAGCAGTGGTAGTACAGGCGGACCTGGAAAATCGTCCGCAGTTTGCCTGGATCAATGGTTTAAAGGCGGGCGCGGCGCAATTGATCGTGTTGCACCACCTGGCATTTTACGGACCGATGTCCGACTACGTGCGCCCCCTGTGGCCCGAGTTGCTGGACTGGCTGGGCGGCAGCGCGCGCATCGCCGTGCAAGTGTTTCTCGTCATCGGCGGCTTCCTGGTCGCCAAATCCCTCTCGCCCGCCGGCCGTCCCGGCATTGCCACCCCCTTGCAAGCCGTCTGGCGCCGCTATGCCAAGCTGGCGCCGCCTTTCCTGGCCGCGACCTTGCTCGCCGCCATCATCACGCCCGTGGCCGGCATCTGGATGCAACACGATTCCATGTCGGCCGCCGTCACCCTGGGCCAGCTGAGCGCCCATGCCTTGCTGCTGCACGGCGTGCTGGGCTATGAATCGCTGTCGGCCGGCGCCTGGTACGTGGCCATCGATTTCCAGCTGTACCTGCTGACGGTATCGCTGCTGTGGCTGGGCGGCCGCCTGGCGGGCCAGCGGCGCATGGGCTGGCTGATGCCGCTGGCCGTCACCGTGGGCATCGCCTTTTCCCTGCTGTATTTCAACCTGGACGCGGACTGGGACAACTGGGCGCCGTATTTCTTCGGCAGCTATGGCCTGGGACTCATGGCCTGGTGGGCCAGCGACCCCAGGCGCAAGCCCGGTGCCATGACCGCGCTTATGGTCATGGCCGCCGTGCCCGTCCTGCTGGCGCTGGCCGTCGATTACCGCAGCCGCATCGCCCTGGCGCTGATCGTCGCCTGCGCCCTGTTCCTGTTCGGCCGCGCCCGCACGCCTTCGCAGGGCCGCGCCTGGAACATCATCAACGCCCTGGGGCGCATCTCGTATGCGGTGTTCCTCGTCCACTTTCCCGTCAGCCTGCTGGTCAATGCCTTGTTTGTCACGTATGCCCCGCTCGAACCGGCATGGCAGGCGCTGGGCATGCTGACGGCCTGGGGCGCCAGCCTGGTGGCCGGCGCCGCGTTTTACCGCTGGGTGGAGGTGCCGCTGGGGCGGGTGATGGGCGGTGTGGTGGCGCATCTGGCCGGGAGGCCGGCGCTGGTATCGCGTTAAGATCGGCGATCTAGCTGTTCCGGTACTGCCCTTGGCCCGGAAATAGGGCTGGCTGTTTCTATTATTTGTTACTACAATAAATAATGAGAATCACTTTTGATGCTGTCAAGCGTGAAAAGACGCTCAGGGAGCGTGGTCTCGACTTTGCGCGTGCGCGCGAAGTGTTTGACGGGCTCACCATTACGCTGCCGGACCAGCGTCAGGACTACGGCGAACTCCGCTTCATCACTGCGGGCTGGCTCGACGAGCGCCTGCTCGTACTGGTCTGGACGCCGCGTGGTTTGGCGCGCAGAATCATCAGCATGAGGAAGGCAAATGAACGCGAAATCGACAAATACAAGCAAAGCCTGGGTTGATCCGGACGACGCGCCTGAATTGACGGACGGTTTTTTCGAGCAGGGCGTCTGGCAAGTGGGCGACAAGCCCGTTTCCCGTGCCGAGGCGCAGCAAGAAATGCCGCGCCGCCGCGGCAGGCCCGCCGGTACTGGCGGCAAGGTCAGCACGACCATACGCTTCGACGCTGAAATTCTCACTGCCTTCAAGTCCACCGGAGATGGGTGGCAAACGCGCATGAATGATGCGCTGAGGGAGTGGTTGCGATCCAGGCAAGTCTAGAAACAAAATAGCCAACCGCGAACGGTTGGCTTCTTCATAGTATTTGGTAGGCCGTGCGGGATTCGAACCTGCGACCAACGGATTAAAAGAACTTGAAGCCGACGACGTGGGGTTACGCTGGCGCAGCGGCATTGGTGGCGTTCGTTCCGCTACTTCCTTTGTGTGGCTAAACGTATCGTTACGTCGTTTCTCGCACGAACGCTACACTGGTCTTTGCTGCTGATTGCTCCAGCTTGACGGTATTGTATCTGGCCTTGCCCAGAGAGCGACCAGACGCCTACATTGCCGATGAGCAGGGTATGATTGTGTAATGGGGACCAGTCGTGATGGGGGCGTATTGGTCCACAGTTTATGTAGTGCGACCGGAGGAGTACCGGAGCGACCTTCACTATGAGCGAGTGCAGGCCTTGGCTTCAAGCCGTTGGACGAACTAAGTTTCTGCACAGCCTGCACATGCGCGGCTCCCGTTGCGAGTTTCGCGAAGTCTTGCGACAAAGAGCCAAGCCCAACTCCTAGATGATATTGGAAAGTGCTGTAGAGGAGCGTCACCGGGCGGGGTAGCGTCGCTGCGCTTCCGCTGCTTGTTCCGGGAGTTCTGGGAAAACGTAGCTCCTGGTGACGCCCAAATCCGCTAATTCGCCCAGGATCGCTTTCTTAGTCGCTCCCTTGATGCGTATTCTGCTAGGCTTCTTGTGGTCCTCCACTTGCCAGAAACTAGTCTTGGCCGGTGCGCAGATGATGAATGCGCCTTGTTGGCGGCGGATGCGCTCGCTGTTGACGGGCGCGTAAGCGAAATAGAAGTGCGTGAACTGCGCCAGGAATCTGCCGAGACTGCTCCGCTCAGAATTGTTCTCGATCCTCAACTGGCGGCATACCGAATCGATGCTTGCCAAGCACAAGTCCCAGAACCGGTTATGGAATCTTTCGAGAAAGGCCTGGCTGTCCGATACGGCCAACGCTTCTCGAGTCAGTCCTAACTCCTTCCTTTCAATGTCCAGCCTGTTTCTCCACGGAGTGATGAGCTCGCTGACGAATTTTTCTTCGATGATGTGGATCGCCAGCGACTGGACTAGGAAATCGCCTTCAGCTAGCTTGTCAGTCTCGTTGATTACCGCGCGTAGAAATACTTGCCTGGCGCCGTCAAATCCGTCATGACCGGAGCCGAATGCTGCTTCATCGGCGAAGAACCGTTTTAATTTTCCAACGATATCCCTGCCTATGAACGAAAAGTCCGCTTGCATACGGATTCCGGCAAGGGACGCGTCGGGCACGTCGGAAGGTTGGAACACTTCCTCTGTCTTCCAAGGAAAGAACATCACTTCGCCGTCCCTTTCCTCATGGCTGCTGCATGCGAAAAATAACGCGATTAAAGGGCTGTGTGTAAGATCTAGGAGGCGGGTAGGTAGGCCGTAATGCTGCATTCGTACCAACCGTTCGAAAACCGACTTGTCGTTGGAAAACGCAACGGGATCGAGCCGCATGAGTTCTTCGTACAACTGGTGCTCGACGGCCCTGAACGACTTCCCGTCCTTGATCCGGTATGCCGTCGGCTCAAGCAGGTAAGTCGCATCTGGATGGCCACGGTAGAGTAGCGCATAGCCTTCGCCATTCGGAGTGGGCATCTTTGCTTTCTTCCATGCCATGTATTCCGCAAGTGACGACACTTCGACGGGGGCGGCCGGGCTTTCGCTGGACATCGTGGCTCCTTATTTGGTTATCAAACGCTGAAGTTTGGCGGGTTGCCTGAAACGCTCATTCTGCACTTGTAAGAAAGGATAACATTTCGCCCGCTGGTCCGAACAATTCCAGTCGCTCGTAATCCAGAGGTTACGGGAAGTTCGAATCCGTGGATCAGGATTTGATGGGTACGGATCTGTGCCATTAGTTGTTGGCCAACGTTACTCATAGGCTGGGATTTCTGTACCAAGAAAACCAGATTGGGAAGTCCGCTCCATTTCTGGTCCGGACGGCAAGCGTTTACGTCTTCCGAAGAGTGGCTGGCGGCGACACAGTGGTGACGCGGGTGCTGCGTTGGCCCTAGCGCTCTTCCCTCAGGATTGGTTGAAAATTGGAAACGGCAGGCCGACTTTTGTTGATGATTAACTTTGCGGAAATAATATTTTTGTAAGCGTCGTTTTGGAGGTTGCCTGAGATACACTATCGGTATCCTTGTTAGCTACCCTCTCAGTCGCTGCCACCTGAACTTGCCTATGGAACCGAACGAACGTTGGGACTATCTGATAGCTTTGGATGACGAGCTGCTCAAAGGTGGGGTTATCTTGCCGGAATGGTGCTCATTTATTGTCCAGCAGGCCGATATTGCTTTCGTAAACGGTGCTCATCTGGCCTCGATCCTTACTGCTGTCGCGGCAATAGAGACGTATTTGCGTGCCGAGCACTCGGTAAACGGGACGGAGCGTCTTGTGGATTTGATAGATCGCGTCCCCGGGACATCAAGACTTAGAAGCGATTTACATTCATTGAGAAAGTATAGAAATTCTTGGGTGCATGTAGACGATCCTTTGAATGATCGTAGCATTATCGAAAACCCAGCAGTTTATGAGGTTGAATTGGATAAGATGGCGATGCATTCGGCTAAATTGTTACGAGAAGTTATCTATAAAGCGGCTTGGATATAGTCGCCGACAATTAAGAAGCACAGTAACCATTGAGAGATAAATTTTGAATCAACGCTTGCGCTTCTTGCTTGATACCAATATTTTAATACCACTTCAGGATTCGATGGTGGTGCTTGAGCCTAGTCTCGCCAACTTTGCTCGTTTGGCAAATGCAGGTGGGCATCAGCTTCTTTATCATCCTGCCTCTGAAATCGATATAAAGCGCGACAAAGATAAAGAAAGACGAGATCGAACGCTTGCACGGTTAGCTCAATACGCCCGCCTTGATGGTGTTCCGTCAAGCCCTTGCAACACGAACGAGACCTCAGCCAACGATGCCTGTGATAATGACATTCTTCATTCGCTTGAATGCTCTGCTGTTCACGCGCTAGTTACTGAGGACCGTGAGATTCACAATAAAGCACGGCAAGCAGGGCTGGGTAGTCGTGTCTACAATATTCAAACTGCCGAGGACTGGCTTAGGCGGCTCCACGAGCCCTCCGAGGTTCAACTTCCCAATATTGATGATGTTCACCTGTATGAACTCACTAATCAACTAGACTCTGCGCTCTTTGATAGTCTTCGGGAGAGTTACGATACGCCTTCCCGGAGTTTTAATGTATGGTTTCGTGAAAAAGCGCAGATGGGAAGAAAGGCGTGGGTCGCTCGAACGGATGATGGGCAACTTGAGGCAATCTGTATTTACGCGATTCAAACGGATGAGGTTATTAATGACTCTAATAAGCAACTCAATGGCTCATCGCTTAAGCTATGTACATTCAAGGTCGGCGAGAAAATTCGGGGGAGAAAGATTGGTGAGTTATTCCTTAAGGCGGCCTTTCGCTTTGCGACGGAAAATCGATGTGAGAATATATTTGTCCATACTAATCCTGGGCAGGTCTATTTATTAGCGTTGCTTGAGGACTTCGGATTCCAGAAGAATGGGATGTATGGCGCAGATATAATGCTAGTTAAGGAGCATCCAGTTGAGCCGCCGGAGTCCACACTGCCGACGCCCGATTACGCACGTCTGTATTTCCCCCACTTTCGTCGTGATGACTCTGTGCAGAAATTTTTGATCCCTATTCAGCCGCAGTTCCATCAGATCCTTTTCCCTGATCTAGCGAGGCAGGCCCAACTATTTTCCTCTTGTTCGACAGCTGGAAATGCTATCAAGCAGGCATACTTATGCAAAGCACCCACCAACCAAGTGAAGCCCGGTGATGTGGTGATTTTTTACCGGACTGTCGACGAAATGGCTGCAACATCAATTGGCGTTGTTGAATGTTATGAGGTTCATAACGATGCGGCAAAGATTATGCAGGTCGTTCGACGTAGAACGGTCTACAGTCAAAAAGATATCGAACTAATGGCGCATACTGCCACCAAAGTTATGCTTTTCCGGTTGGTTGGGCACTTCCCCGAACCAGTGGCGTTTAGCTCGTTAATAAGTGAGGGCATTGTCTCTGGTCCTCCTCAGTCTATTACAAAAATCTCCGATGATTCCTTCTCAAAATTGCTCTCAATCTCCAACTGGTAGTTCAATACTCATTTCGATTAAACCTCGATATGCCGATCTTATTCTTGCAGGAAGCAAGCACGTGGAGTTGCGTCGTGCAGCACCGACTCAGGCTATTAAAGCGATGGCGATCTATTCGTCTTCACCTATTCAGGCCATTGTTGCATTGGTCGAAATCGTCGAGGTGATCGAAGCAAGTGCATCTCGTCTATGGGAAATAGCTAGAGATAACGGCGGCGGTCTTACTCGCAGTGAATTAAGAGGCTATTACAGTGGCAAGAAAACAGGCTTCGCAATTATGCTGGGAAAAGTTAGACAATTTGACAGCCCCATTGAGCCCCACTTTATTTTTTCTAAGTTCACTCCGCCACAATCATTCCGATACTTGACGCCAGATGAATTGAAGAAATTAGAGAAATTGCTAATCAAAAGGAAGAAGTCATGACGGTGATCTTTCTTGCAGGAGTTCACGGAGTTGGGAAAGGGCATCTAGGTGCTCTGGTGTCTACTGGTCTCAGTGTGCGACATCTGACAGCTAGCCAACTCATTCGTGAGGAGAGGGTGCGCGAGTCATGGGGAAAGGATAAATTCGTCACAGATGTTGACGATAATCAGCGCGCACTAATTCAAGCTATCGAACGGTTGCGTGATTCAAGGCAGGCTTTATTGCTGGACGGGCACTTTGTCCTTCGCGCGCCAAATGGTGACTTCATACGCTTGGAGGCGGGAGTCTTCTCCGCCTTGAAATTGTCTGGGGTTGTTTTGCTACATGAGGAGGCTGACAGAATCGCGGTACGCCTCCTGCAGCGCGACGGCGTCCATACGACGCCAGATTCTATTCGGGCGCTTGCTGCGGAAGAAGAGACGCATGCTCGCGAGGTTTGTGGGATATTAAGCATACCTCTTGCAGTATTGGTGTCGCCTACGGAAATTAGCCTGACTGACGCAATTCGAAGGCTTGTTGACAAGTGATAAATCGATGTTTGCGAAAAGTGAGGGTGCCACCAGAGAGCGACCAGAAACAAAAAAGCCAACCGCGAACGGTTGGCTTCTTCATAGTATTTGGTAGGCCGTGCGGGATTCGAACCTGCGACCAACGGATTAAAAGTCCGCTGCTCTACCAGCTGAGCTAACGACCCAAAAACTTTTTACAACAACTTCGGTAACACTGTGCTGTAAAAAAATGCTTGCTGGTACAACTTGCAAGCAGATCAGTACTGCGTATTCGTGGTAGGCCGTGCGGGATTCGAACCTGCGACCAACGGATTAAAAGTCCGCTGCTCTACCAGCTGAGCTAACGACCCGAAGAAGGAAGATTATAGGGGGTGCCCGGGATTCTGTCAAACCGAACGGGCAACTTTTTCCCCGCTTTTACTTTTTGCCGCCCCGTTCCTTGGCCGCTTGTGCCGCGCTGGAGTCCGGGTAGCGCGAGATCAGGGCGTTCAGGGTCTTGGTCGCGTTCGGCTTGTCTTTCAGCTCCGTGTAGCAGCTGGCGATGTTGAGCATGGCGTCGGGCGCCTTCGGGCTGTCCGGATAGTGTTTCAGCACTGCCTGCTGGGCCGTGATGGCGCTCTTGCAGTCGCGCTGGGCGTAATAGGCGTTGCCCAGCCAGTATTGCGCGTTGGCCGCGTAGGCCGATTCCGGATAGCGCTTCACGAAGGCGTCCAGAGCCGTGACGGCGCCCTTGTAGTCGCCCGACTTGAACAGGCCGAATGCCGACTCGTACGCGCTTTGCTCGGAGACGCCCACGGCCGCTTCCTGGCCATCGATGGTGACCTGGCGCGGCTCGAGCTTGCGCAGGCGCGCGTCGATGTCGGTGTAGAAATCCTTCTGGCGCTTTTGCGTGTTCGCCAGGTCGTTGCCCAGCACTTCGATCTGGCCGCGCAGGCGGGCGATCTCTTGCATGGTCTGATCGTGCTGGTTGAGCAGGCTCAAGGTGCTGGTCTTGTCCGCCTTGGTGTCGATGCGGCCGTTCAGGTCGCGTGCCATGGCGTCCACCTTGGCGCGCAGCTCCAGGATGGCCTTGCGCGCTTCGTCGTCGTCGAACAGGGCGGCGTTGGCGTGCAGGGGCAGGTAGGCAAACGCGGCCATCAAGGCGGCGGCGACGCCGGCTTTCGAGAATGTCATCATGGGTCGGGCTTTCAAAGGTTACGCAAAACATGCAAACGGGGCGCTGGGCGGTGAATCACCGCGCTGCGCCCCATTATTATGCCTATGACTGGCCAGTTAGGTAAGCGTCAATGCTGCCGCGCTCACCCGTGAACATCAATAAACGATGTCAGCGCGGCGGTTTTCTGCCCATGCTGCTTCGTTGCTGCCTTGAGCTTTAGGCTTTTCTTTGCCCAGCGACACGGCTTCCATTTGGCCTTCTGACACGCCCAGGGCGGCCATCGACTTGCGCACGGCTTCAGCACGTTTCTGGCCCAGGGCCAGGTTGTACTCGGCGCCACCGCGTTCATCGGTGTTACCTTGGATCAGGATCTTGCGGCTAGGCGTTTTCACCAGGTAGGCAGCGTGGTTTTGCACGACTGGGGTGTCCGCTTCGCGCACGACGTATTTGTCGAAGTCGAAGTAGATGCTGCGGTTAGCCAGCACGCCTTTTGGATCGTCCAGTGGATCGACCGATGCGGTCGTTACTGGCTGAACTTGACGGGTGTCAACTGGAGCGACGACTTTTTCAGGAGCACGCTCAACCACTGGGGTTTCTGCGACTTTGACTGGGGTGCTGCAGGCGGACAGCAGGGCTGCGGTGGCGGCGATGAAAGCCAAACTTTTAAAGTTACTCATTTTTATTCTCCGGGTCATGGTTAAAGGTGAAACTGTACAGCATTTACTTCATGAAAGGACCCCAGGTGGGCTCCTTGATATTGCCAGCTTGCGTAGTCAAACGCTGTTTGACGCGGCCATCCACCGATACCACTGCCAGCGACTTGCGTCGTCCGGATTCGGTCGCGTACATGATATATTTCCCGTTGGGCGAAAAGCTCGGTGATTCGTCGTTGGCGGTGTCCGACAGGCGCAGTTCCTGGCCACTAGCCAGGTCGAGCGCGTAGAGCTGGAAATTGCCGTCGCGACGGGAAATATAAGCGAGAGTCTTCCCGTCGGAGGAAATCCGCGGGCTGATGTTGTAGGAGCCGCCAAACGTCACGCGCTTGGCGTCGCCACCGCCAACCGACATGCGGTAGATCTGTGGTCCGCCGCTGCGATCGCTGGTGAAGTAAATGCTTTGGCCATCGGCCGAGAATTGCGGTTCCGTATCGATGCCGCTGCTGTTGCTGACGCGGCGCAAGCCGCTGCCGTCGGCATTGACGGTGTAGACCTGGGTATGGCCATCGCGCGACAGGGCCACGGCCAGGCGTGCGCCGTCCGGGCTCCAGCTCGGCGCCGAATTGCTGCCTTTTTCATTCGACACGATGGTGCGCTGGCGCGTCACCAGGTTTTGCACGTAGACGATGGGTTTTTTCTTTTCGAACGAGACATACGCCACCTTGGTGCCATCCGGCGACCACGACGGCGAAATGATCGGCTCGTTCGAGCGCAGGGCGACCTGGATGCCTTCGCCATCGGCGTCGGCGATTTCCAGGCGGTATTCGCGGCCCGATTGCGTGACGTAGGCGATGCGCGTGGCGAACGCGCCTTTCGTGCCCGTCAGCTTCTCATAGATGTCATCGGCGATCTTGTGCGCCAGCAGGCGGTTGAACTGCGGCGCGGCCGCATTGTTCATGCTGGAAATCTGCGCGCCCTTGATGGTGTCGAACAGCTTGTAGCGCACGTCCAGGCGGCCATCGGCCATGCTTTGCACGCTGCCGGCCGCCAGCGCGTCGGCGCCGCGCGACTTCCATTGGTCGTAGCTGACGGGCGCCGTTTCCGATACGGGCGCATCGGCGTCGATCAGCTTGAACACGCCGCTGCGCGCCAGGTCGGCCTTGATGATGCCGGACAGCGATTGCGGCGCCGCCGATTCATTGACGAAGCTGGCGACAGCCACCGGGATCTGGTTGCTGCCGATCCCTGTAATCTCCACGCGCAGCTGCGCCTGGGCGCTTGACGCTCCCAGCATCAGGCCGGCACAGAGCACGACATAGCTCATTTTTTTCATGATCATCATTTAGGCAAATCCTTCATCTCGAATATGAGTTCAATCTCGCGTTCCACGGTGCCGTCTTTTTTCTTCGGCAGTGGCGACGATTTATTAATGGCGTTTTCCACCGAGCTGTCATACGCCGGCAGACCGCTGCTTTTAATCTTTCGGACCGAAATAATTTCCCCAGTTGGCAGTTGCTCGATCTTGAACACGGCGCGCGGGTTGCCCGGCACGTCCGTGCTACCGCTGTACGCGATATTGCTCTTGATCTTGCTCGTCAGGGCAGCGACATAGCCGCTGTCCTTGCGTGGCGCGGTCGCTTTCGCGGCCGTGCCCGTGGTGCCATTGCCTGCCTGCGCCATCATGCGCTTCATGTCATCGGCGCGCATTTTGTCGGCAGCGGCTTTTTCTGCCGCCGCTTTCTTGGCCTTGGCGGCTTTTTCCGCTGCCGCTTTTTTATCGGCCAGTTCTTTCTCGGCTTTTTCTTCCGCCGCTTTCTCTTTGGCTTCCTTGGCTTTTTCCAGCTTGTCGGCTTTTTCTTTTTCCAGCTTGGCAGCCTTGTCTTTTTCTTTCTGCTTCTGCTTTTCCAGTTCGCGCTTTTCTTCCTCGCGTTCCTTCAATTCCTGCTTGCGGCGTTCTTCCGCTGCCGCTTTGTCTTTTTCTTCCTTCAGCTTGGCCTTCTTGCGTTCCAGGGCGATCTCCGCCTCGCGCAGGTCAACCTTCGGCTCGGGCGCGGCCACCGGCGGCGGTGGCGGCGGGGCCGGCTGCTCCACTTGCGGTTGCGGCGGAGGTGCCGGTGTCGGCTCCGGTTCGGTCGCCACCTCGGGCGGCGGCGCGGCCGTCTGCACTTTCAGGTCCCACACTTCCGCTTCGACGGCGACAGGTTCCGTATTTTGCCAGTGTACGCCCACCCACAGGAAAAACAGCAGGCCAAGGTGCATCGCCAGCGCCAGGCCCAGCGAGGGCCAGCGGCTGCGTTCGCGCGGCACGCTGTAAGGCTTGCCGAGTACATGGTCGATTTGTTTGGTCTGCAAAGTCTAGTCTATCTAAAAACGGTCAAGTCTGGAAACAGGGTAATGCGCTTACTTGGTGGCCAGGCCAACTCTGGTAATGCCCATCTTTTTCGCTTCCGAAATGAGCTGGATCACATCGTCGTACTTGCTTTCCTTGTCGCCCGCGATCATCACGGGATAGTCGGGATTGCTCTCGTGCAAGCCGCGCAGCTTGCGCAGCAGGGCGTCGCGGTTCGGTTCCGTTTCCGGCGACAGCTGTTCCTTGCCGATGACGCCGATTGACAGCGAACCATTCGGTTTCAGCACGATCTGAATATAGTCATCGGGTGGTTTGGCCGACTTTTCCGCGTTGGGCAGGTTCACCACGCTGGGATTGTTCGACGACGGCATCACCATGAAAATGATCAGCAGCACCAGCATCACGTCGATATACGGCACGACGTTGATTTCGGACTTGAACTTGCGGCCACGGCCGCCGCGCATGCCGCCGCTATTGAATGAGGAACCCATGGACCTTGCTCCCTGTTAGCGCGACTGGCGCTGCAAGATGTTGGAGAATTCCTCGACGAAGCTCTCGAAGCGGATCGCCAGGCGGTCAATGTCATGCGAAAAGCGGTTGTAGGCGACGACGGCGGGAATCGCCGCGAACAGGCCGATGGCGGTGGCGATGAGCGCTTCGGCAATGCCGGGCGCGACGGCGGCCAGCGTGGCTTGCTGGACGTTGGCCAGGCCGCGGAAGGCGTTCATGATGCCCCAGACGGTGCCCAGCAGGCCGATGTACGGCGAAACGGAGCCGACGGAAGCGAGGAAGGCCAGGTGCGATTCGAGCACGTCCATTTCGCGCTGGAAGGCGGCGCGCATGGCGCGGCGTGCGCCGTCGAGCACGGCGCCCACGTCCAGCGCTTCGCGCGAACCGTAGGAAGCCTTGCCCTTGATGAATTCGCCCATGCCGGCGTCGAAGATGCGCGCCAGCGCGCCGCTCTGGTCACGGTTGCCGCTGGCGCTTTGATGCAGCGCATGCAGGTTGCCGCCGGCCCAGAAGCTGCGTTCAAATTCGATGGTTTGCTTGCGCGCCTGGCGCACGGCAAACATCTTGCGGAAAATGTAAGTCCAGCTGGTCAGGGAAATCAGCAGCAGCAGGGCCATGATCAGTTGCACGATCAAATGGGCATTGGAGATGAGCGCGAGGAAAGAAAGATCTTGTGTAACGTTCATTGGCTGGCAGTCTGTTGGGTGAATTGTCCGGGGGGGTGGCGGTAGGGCTCAGGCGGCGCGCATGCGGGCCGCCACTGCATCAGGCACGGCGCGCGGGCGCAATGCCGAGTCGACGCAGCCGATCTTGACGCGGGCCGTGTTCAGCAGGAGGTCGCCGCACCAGGCTTGTTGCAGGAAAACGATGGAGGCGCGCCCCATTTTTTCTATGCTTAAGGTTAATCTTACCGTGTCATCGAGCCTGGCTGGCGCATGATAGTCGGCGTTGACGCTTTTGACAACGAACATCGCGTCGTGTTGTTCCAGCAATGCCTGCTGGCCCACGTCGATGGCGCGCAGCCATTCGGTACGCGCGCGTTCGAAGAATTTCAGGTAGTTTGCGTAATAGACGATGCCGCCGGCGTCGGTGTCTTCATAGTAGACACGTACGTTCCAGGTAAAGACTGAAGGCATGTTTATTGCGCCAGTAGTGAGATTGAGCAACATTTTACGCGATTTTTCTTCTTGTGACTGTGGGCGCTTGCTGGAAAGCCATGCAAAAGCTGCATATAAGTTGCACCGCAGCATTGTAAATCCGGGGGGCACAATGGCAAGCTTCGTAACATACGCTTACATGCCGCAGCCAGGTTTACGTTCAGCTTAAGGGCCGCAGTCACGCTGCGGGGCGGCCTGTGGTCATGCCCGGGCTGCGATGGCGCGCCGCGATTATAGCTGCACGGTTGCATTCCTTGCTCAATTTGGGCACTTAACTTACAATTTGATTTCCATTACGTCTCACGTGACTGGCGAAAAGTCGGGCGATCTCCCTGGATGGCGATCGGCAAACCGGCGAAAGGTGGGCACCCACCGGGAAACGTGAGATTTTTCATCAGCCGTTCGCCTGGGTAGCCACTATGGAAAAGCACGAAGAGGCTGCCTGTCCAATGTTGTTATTCACTTAACGCCGGCTCCCCTCATTCGATCCAACCTGCCAGTACAAGCACCCTCATACTTGGAGTTTTTACATGTTTGCAAAAGATCACACCCTCGCCAACGTCGACCCTGAATTGTTCGCCGTCATTCAAAAAGAGAACACGCGCCAGCACGATCACATCGAACTGATCGCGTCGGAGAACTACACGTCGCCAGCCGTCATGGAAGCGCAAGGCTCGCAGCTGACGAACAAGTATGCCGAAGGCTATCCAGGCAAGCGCTACTACGGTGGCTGCGAATACGTCGACGTGGCCGAGCAACTGGCCATCGACCGTGTGAAACAGCTGTTCGGCGCCGAATGCGCGAACGTGCAGCCGAACTCCGGCTCGCAGGCGAACCAGGGCGTGTTCTTTGCCATGCTGAAACCAGGCGACCTGATCATGGGCATGTCGCTGGCCGAAGGCGGCCACCTGACCCACGGCATGCCGCTGAACATGTCCGGCAAGTGGTTTGACGTCGTGTCATATGGCTTGACGGCGGAAGAAGACATCGATTACGAGGCAATGGAACGTCTGGCCCGCGAACGCAAGCCAAAGCTGATCATCGCCGGCGCCTCGGCCTTCTCGAAAAAGATCGACTTCGAGCGTTTCGGCAAGATCGCCAAGGAAGTGGGCGCCTACTTCATGGTCGACATGGCCCACTACGCCGGCCTGATCGCCGCCGGCCTGTACCCGAACCCGGTGCCGTTCGCCGACTTCGTCACCTCGACCACGCACAAATCGTTGCGCGGCCCGCGCGGCGGCATCATCCTGATGAAGGCTGAGCACGAAAAAGCCATCAACTCGGCCATCTTCCCCGGCATCCAGGGCGGCCCGCTGATGCACGTGATCGCCGGCAAGGCCGTCGCCTTCAAGGAAGCGCTGAGCCCGGAATTCGTCGAATACCAGAAGCAAGTGGTCAAGAACGCGGACGTGCTGGCGAAAACCCTGATCAAGCGCGGCCTGCGCATCGTTTCCGGCGGCACCGAATCGCACGTCATGCTGGTCGACCTGCGCGCCAAGAACCTGACGGGCAAGGAAGCCGAAGCCATCCTCGGTTCCGCGCACATCACCTGCAACAAGAACGGCATCCCGAACGACCCGCAAAAACCGTTCGTCACCTCGGGCATCCGCCTGGGCAGCCCGGCGATGACGACACGCGGTTTCAAGGAAGCGCAAGCGGAAGAAGTGGGCAACCTGATCGCCGACGTGCTGGACAATCCGCATGACGCCGCCACCATCGAGCGCGTGAAAGCGGCCGTGAAAGTGCTGGCCGACGCGCATCCGGTGTACGCATAATTATTTGTCCAGAATGTGTCATACAGAGTAAGATTCTGTATGACACATTCCTTCGTGCCCAAGGGCGCCCGGAGTGATTCGGGCGCCCTTTGTACAAGGGCGGCGATTTCCCGTAATTATTACTATAAAGTTGTAGCCAGCCCATGAAATGTCCATTTTGCCAGCACGGCGACACCCAGGTTCTCGATACGCGCGTATCGGAGGAAGGGGATGCCATTCGGCGCCGCCGCCGCTGCGGCAAATGCGACAAGCGTTTTACCACGTACGAACGCATTGAACTTATCATGCCGGCCGTCGTCAAAAAGAATGGCAGCCGGACGGAGTTCGCTGCGGATAAGTTGCGCGGCAGTTTGATGCTGGCCTTGCGCAAGCGTCCCGTCGCGGCCGCCTCCGTGGATACGGCCATCGCCTCCATCCAGGAAAAACTGCTGACCAGCGGCTTGCGCGAAGTCGATTCCGGCTATATCGGCGAGCTCGTCATGCAAGAACTGAAGCGCCTCGACAAGATCGCCTATATCCGCTTCGCTTCCGTCTACAAGAATTTCGAAGACCTGGCCGAGTTCCAGGATGCGATCGCCGAAGTGGGCCAGGCGCGCAGCAAGCCCTGACGTTCACCTATTGAAAACCTGAAAACGGGGCCGGTTCTGCGCCCCGTGTGCACCACGCCAGCGTTCGCCTGGCAAGCGGTCTGATCAATCCCTACGCTGTTCTTCTCACCTTATCGCCGTGCTGTTTGCGCCAGCGCAGACCCGGTTTTTTGCGCGCGCCTATCGTGTAGCTGGGCCGCCTGTTCTTGCGACTCTGTCTGCGGAAGGGAGTAGCGCATGTGCAATGGCGGTCGCACGATGTTTCCTGCGGGTGGCAGCAGCCTCGTCGAGGTGCTGGTGTCGCTGCTGCTGTTGGCGCTGGGCTTGTTGGGCGCCAGCATCCTGCAATTGCACTCGCTGCGCGCGCGCCATGAGTCGGCGCTGTTGTCGGCGGGCGTGCAACTGGCCGCCGGCATGGCCGAGCGCATGCGCGCGAACAGCGTGCTCATGAATGGTCCCGATACGGGCAATCCCTACCTGAACGTGACGTACGCGGCGGCGGACGACGCGGAAGCAGGCGGTGGCGCGCCCGACTGCCTCGGTGCTGCCGCCTGCAGCGCGGCCGAGCTGGCGCAATTTGACATCGCCGAGTGGAAGCAGCAACTGCATGCGGCCTTGCCCGGCGCGCGCCTGCATATCTGCCGCGATGCGCCCGCCTGGGATGCCGCCGCCCAGGGCTTGCCGTGGGCGTGCAGCGGCGGCAAGGGCGCGCCCATCGTCATCAAGCTGGGCTGGCGCGCCCGCCTGCCCGGCGGCTCGCCCGCCGTGAATGCGGCAGGCGGGTCGCTGCCCAGGCTGGCGTTTCAGTTGGGCGGAGGCGGCGCATGAACACGGTCTTGCGCCGGCATCGCGGCATGAGCCTGGTCGAATTACTGGTGGCCCTGTCGCTGGGCGCGCTGTTGATGCTGGCCGCCAGCACCGTGCTGCTGGCGGCCAGCGGCAGTTATGGCGACCAGTCCGCCAGCGCGCGCCTCGATGATAACGGCCGCTATGCGCTCGACACCATCGCCCGCGCCGTGCGCCAGACGGCCTATGTCAACTGGGACAGCAGCGCCGCGCCCGTCGCCCATGCCGCGCACGACAGCGCGAATATCGCCGGGCTCGACGCGCACAGCCTGGGCAAGAACAGCGAGGGCATCAGCGGCGCGCTGCCCGGCGCCCTGCATGGCAGCGACGTGCTGGCCCTGCGCTATTACGGTGCCGGCAAGGAAGAGGGTGGCGACGGTTCCGTGCTCAACTGCGCCGGCTTCGGCGTGGGCGCCGCGCAAACGCAGGCGCAGCGGGGCTGGAGCATTTTCTATGTGGCCCAGGGCGCCGATGGCGAAGGCGAACTGCGCTGCAAATACCGTGGCGCGAACGGCTGGGGCGCGGACGCCATCATCCGCGGCGTCGACGGTTTCCAGGTGCTGTATGGCCTCGATACGGATACGCCGCCCGACGGCGTGGCGAACCGCTATGTCAACGCCAGCGCGCTCGACGCCTACGATGCGGCGCTGGTGCTGGTGGGCGTGGATGCGGCCGCGCGCCAGCGCGATTTGCACAGCCGCACGCACTGGAAGCGCGTGGCCGGCGTGCGCGTGGCGCTGCTGTTGCATGGCGAAGCGGGCCAGGCGGACAAGATGGCGGAACTGGGGCCGGCGCAGTTCGACCTGTTCGGCAAGGCGTATGCCGAGGCGCACGGCGCTGGCGACACGGGCGTGCGCATCGCGCGCACGGCCTTGCCCATAGCAACGCGCTCGCGGCTGCGACAACTGGTGCAGACAAGCATCATGCTGCGCAACGGGCCGGTCTAGGCGGGCGCCATGATGGCTGGCGCGGGCGGGCGCTGTTGCGAACCTTGGTGCGCAGCTCGTGTACGTCACGGTGGCGCCACCCTCGTGTATGTGCTGTGCCTGCTGGTGATCATCTTGCTGCTGGGTATATCGGCGGCGCAGATGGCCTTGCAGGGGGAAAAGGCGGCACGCGGTGAGCGCGACCGGCAGATCGCGTTTCAGGCGGCGGAGGAGGCATTGATGGATGCGCAGAACGATATCGAAGGCTTGTCCGGCGCGCCGGGACGCAGCAGCCTGTTCGCACCAGGCAGCGCGGCCGGGTTTGTGGACGGCTGTGGCGAGGGAGGCGCACTGGGCCTGTGCCTGCCCGCAGCCCCGGACGCGCCGGCCCTCTGGTTAAGTACGGATCTCGATGGCGCCGAAGGGAGCAGCCGCGCCGTGCCATATGGCCAGTTCACGGGCGCCGTCATGCAGACGGGGCAGGGTTTCCTGCCGTCGCGCCGGCCCCGCTACCTGATCGAACTGCTGCCATTCCACCCGCCCGGCGCGCAGGCGGCGGCAGTGACTGGCGGCCTGGCCACGGAAAGCTATGTGTACCGCATCACGGCCATCGGTTTTGGCGCGCAGGAAAGCACGCAAGTCGTGCTGCAAAGCTACTATCGCAAAGAGGCGGCGGGAGCGGTGCCATGAGGGCTTTGCTATCCGCTTTGCGATCCACTTTGTGGTCTGCCCGCCGGCATGCCGGCCGCGTCTGGCTTCTGCTGGCCTGCATCGTTTACTTCACTTGCGGCGGCGCCCTTGCCGCCGCTCCTCCCGTGGAACTGGCGCGGGCCGACGCGGGCTTGCACGGCGCCAGGGTGCCGCCGAATCTGCTGCTCAACCTGTCCCTCACGCATGCGGCAGCCGCCGCCGCGCATGGCGGCGACTATGCGCCGCAGCGCGAGTACCTGGGGTACTTCCATGCGCGCATGTGCTACAGCTATCCGTACCGCAGCAAGGATGGCGTCATGCAGCCCGATTTGCGCGTGGCGACCGCTTACTTCTCCGTGCTGAAGCCGGCCGATGCGCTGCACGGCTGCGGCGGCGATAGTTTTAGCGGCAACTTTCTGAACTGGGCCAGCGCCAGCATGCTCGATATCGTCCGCTACGCGCTGACGGGCGGCGGCCGCGTCATCGACGAAGTGCGCAAGACGGTGCTGCAGCGCGCCTGGCTGCCCGATGCCGACAGCCCCATCGACTTCTTTGCCCACCCCGTCTTTTTCCCGCGCAAGGTCTTGCAGGCCGGCGTGGCGGCGGCGACGCCGTTTGCCCTGGCGCAACTGGCTATCGTTTCCTGCCGTAATCGCCTGCTGTTCGGCGACGCCAGCTTGCCTGCGGGCGGCAATTGCGACGCGCCCGGCATTGCCGCCACGCACGGCGTGTTCCTCGCGCGCGTGCGCGTCTGCGACGCTGAAGAAGGACCGCTGCGCGACGACTTGTGCCTGGCATATGGCAAGCACTACAAGCCGGTGGGCGCCGTGCAGCGCCATGGCGGCAGGGTGCGCGTGGGCGTGTTTGGCCACTTGAATGGCGTGAGCGCCAGCGCCGGACCCGTGTATGGCGGCGTGCTGCGCGCGCCGCTGGCCCACGTGGGGCGGCAACGCTGGGCGGCGCCCGACTATCTGCCGCAAGACAATGCCGACGTCGAGTGGCATCCCGCCACCGGCGTATATGTGGCGCCAACGGTGGTTCAAGGTGCGGGCCCTGGCGGCGGGGTGACCGCTTACATCAATGGCCTGGGCCGCAGCAGCGCCGGGCATCCCGGCAGGTATGCCAGCGCGGCGCCGACAGCCGAATTGCTGTACGAATCGCTGCGCTACCTGCAGGGAAGGCAGGCGAGCGCGGTGGTGCCGCCCGCCACGGCCCCGCCCGCCATTGACGACGGCTTGCCGGTGTTGATTGCGTGGAGCGACCCGCAAACCGCCAGTTGCCAGCGCCACGGCATCGTCAGCCTCGGCGATGCGGGCATGGCGGGCGACCGCTACGTGCCCGGCAATGTCCCGCTAACTCCCGCATCCAACGGCGACCGTGCCCGCGCCGCCGATGGCTTTGCGTCGCCGCCGTTGGATGCGATGGCCTGGACGCACGCGGTGGGCAGCCTGGAAAGCGGCGGCGTGCAGGGCAATCCCGCGCCACGGCCCGACCTGGCGGCGCTGGAATGGCTGTCCGACGGGTCGGGCGGCGCCAGCTACCATGCGGCAGGGCTGGCCTACTGGTCGCATGTGCAGCCACTGCGCCCTGGCGGCAAGCACGACGGCGTCGCAAGGGTCGAGCACTATGCGGGCGACTTGCGCCAGGGCGACCCGGCTGGCGAATCTGCGGCCACGTCCGCCGCCACCCCCTTGTCACTGGTGGCCAAATATGGCGGCTTTCTCGATGCGAACGGCGACGCCAACCCCTTCAAGAGTGCAACGGGTAGCGCGCTGGAGGAATGGAGCGTGGATGGCCGCTGGCCCGCCCATTACTTGCCCGGCAGCGACCCGGCTGCCCTGATCGCGGGACTGCGCGCAGCCTTTGTCGCCGCCGACAAGGCTACCTTGCCGACGACGCTGGCGGGGCCGGCCCTGATGGCGCTGGCCAGTGGCACGGAAGAGGCATACTGGTTCCAGACGCAGCTGCGCCTTGCCGATGGCAGCATGAGCTTGTCGCGCACCGCGTTTGCGTTGGGCGCCGATGGCGCACTGCTTCCCGGCAAGCCATGGTGGCGCGCCGGCGGACAGGACAAGCCCGTGCCGGATGGAACGCCCGCGTCCTTGCGTCCCGTCTACACGCTCGACGCGAAGGGCGCCCTGATGCCGCTGGCCTGGACGCGGCTCGATGCGGAGCAGCGCGGCGCCTTCGACGGCGGCGATGGGCAAGGGGAGGCGCGCCTGGCGTACCTGCTGGGTCAGCGCACGCACGAGGTGGGCCGGCCGGGCGGCGTCCTGCGGCGCCGGTCAGGCAGCCTGGGTGCGGCACCCTACGGCAATCTGCTGTACGTGGGCGCGCCGGGGCTGGGCATGCCGGGCGCTGGCTATGGCTTGCACCGCCAGGCGCTGCTGCAGCGGCGCAAAATGTTGTACCTGGGCGCCAACGATGGCTTGCTGCACGCCTTCGATGCGCGCACGGGCAGCGAAGTGTTTGCCTATTTGCCGCAGGCGCTGCTGCACGCGGCGGCAGCCGCTGCGAGCACTCACTACAGTCCGGGTCCGCTGCTCGATGGCGGCGCGGCCACGGCGGAAGTGCTGGCGTCGGGACACTGGAAGACGGTGCTGGCGGCGGGCATGGGCGGCGGGGCGCAGGGCGTGTTTGCGCTCGACATCACCGACCCGGCCCGCTTCGCGCAGGACGGAGCGCTGTGGGAGTTTACCGACCGCGACGACAGGCTGATGGGCAACGTGCGCGCGCCGCCATCCTTTGCGCGCATCAACATGGGCGGCAAGGAGGGCGCGCCGGCCTACCGCGATGTTGCCATCGTTGCCAGCGCCTACAACAACCATGTGAATGACGGCAAGGACACGACGGCGCCCGCAGCGGCCGCCGCCATTTTTCTGCTGGCGCTGGACAAGGCGCCTGGCACGCCGTGGCTGTTGGGAAATAATTACTTCCGGCTCAAGGTGCCCGTGGCCAGCGGTGGCGGTGGCCATGAAACTGATGAGGACGCCGACGCCATGTCCCATGCGCTGGGCCCGCCCTCCGTGGTGCCAGGCGGTGACGGCGCACTGGCGTACATCTATGCCGGCGATTTGCAGGGCAATATCTGGCGCTTCGACATGGCTGGCGGGCCGCCGTGGAAGGAGGGTCAGGGGCGCAAGCTGGTCTTTGTCGCGCGCGACGCGCAGGGGCGGCGCCAGCCCGTGACGCAGCAACCGAGCGTGGCGTACGCGCCCGGTGGCGGCTATGTGCTGCTGTTCGGCACGGGCAAGCTGGTCGAAGCGGCCGATACCTGGCCTTCCGCCTTTCTGTCCCAGTCGTTTTATGCCGTGCACGACGATTTGCGGGAGTCGTCTCCCACGCGCAGCCGGACCGACCTGGAACAGCGCAGCCTGGGCGAAGCGGTGGGCGGCGTGCGCGTCGACGGCGCGGAGCTGCGCTATACGGGCAGCGAGGCCATGCGCGGCTGGTACCTCGATTTTCTCGATACGGCGCAGACGGGCGAACGCAGCATCAATAGTCCCTTGCTGGCCGCCGGCAAGGTGCTGTTCAATACCGTTTTGCCGGGGCGCGACCCTTGCAGCAAGCCGGCCACGCGCCTGTACGTGCTCGATGTGCTGAGCGGCTTTGCCGCCGATGGCGCCGGCGTCGTGCAGGCGGGCGCGCAGACGGGGCGCTTGTTCGATGGCCTGGCGCGCGCGCCGCCGCTGGCGCTGGAGTTGAACAGCACGGTGGGCGCCGCGACGGCGGCAGGGCGGGCCGAGGGGCGCAAGGAATTGGCCGTGCTGCAACCTGGCTTGCCCGGTGCGACCAGCGGGACGGTGCTCAAGGTCGTCAGCGCGCCGCTGCCGGCGCGGCGCCTGAGCTGGCGCGAAGTGGCGAACTGGCGCGAATTGCACGAGGCGGCCAAGAAGAAATAGGCGTGGGCATGGCTGGCGTGCCGAAAGTTAAAGCAGCGGTACAGGCCGGCGCAGCGCATGGCTGGTGCTTTTAGCAGAGGAGGGCGGTTGCATGGGGACGTTGGCAAGGCGGCACTGGTCCGCTGCAGACGATGGCGCACCGGCCGCCGCCTTGGGCTTCAGCCTGATCGAACTGCTGTCCGTGCTGGCGATCATGAGCCTGCTGCTGGCGCTGGCCGTACCCGCTTATCACGGCCATGTCGTGCGCGCCAAGCGGGTACAGGGACAGGCGACCTTGCTGCGGCTGATGCAACAGCAGGAACGTTATTATTCGCAAAACAATCATTACCTGGCCTTTTCCTCGGCCTCGCCGGCACCGCAGGTGCAAGCGTTTCCGTGGTGGTCCGGCGAAGGGCCGGCTGCCAGCGCGTATGAAATCGAGGCGCTGGCCTGTCCCGGCTCGACGATCGGGCAATGCGTGCTGTTGCGGGCCATGCCGGGCACGTCCAAGGTCGATGCGCAATTCCAGGATGCCGATTGTGGTGTCCTGTCGTTCAGCAGCACGGGCCAGCGCGGCAGCAGCGGCCCGGCCAGCCATTGCTGGCCCTAGGCGTGGCCATGCGCAAGCGGCCACCCTGGAGCAGGCACACTTTCGGGCACGCCGTCGGGCATACCTTGCTCGAATTGCTGGCCGTGCTGGCGATGGCGGCGCTGCTGGCGGCCGCCGCCATGCCAGGTTTGCAGCAGTTGCTGGCGCGCCAGCAGGTGCGCGCGGCGGCCACGGACTTGTTCTCGGCCATCGAATTGACGCGGGCGCAGGCGATGGCGCGGGGGCAGCGCGTGCTGCTGATGCCGGCCGGGCCTGGTGGCACGGACTGGGGCACCGGCTGGCTGGCATTCATCGACCGCAATGCCAACCTGGCGTTCGATGACGGCGACGAATTGCTGTTGCGCCAGGGGCCGCTGCCGGCGGGCATTGCGGCCCAGTTTGCGTTTTCCTCGGCCACGGCGCCGTTTTATATCGCCTACAATGGCGCAGGACGCAGTTGCAGCGCGACCAATAGTCTGGCGGCGCGCTGGGGTACCTTGTCCCTGACTTTGGGAAAGCAGGTGCGCCATATTAAAATCAATATGCTGGGCCGGGTGCGCGTGTGCGATCCGCAGCAGCAGGCGACCAATTGCAGCGGCGTGGCCGACAGTTCGTAACCCGACTCATCTATTACTCACTATCAAAGAAGCCCGTGGAAATACTCAACGATATCGATGGCATGCGCCTGGCGCTGGAATGGGCGGCGCGCGGCTTGTACACGACCTCGCCCAATCCCCGCATCGGCTGCGTGATCGTCAGGGATGGCCAGGTGATCGGCGCCGGCGTGACGCAGGCGGCGGGGCAGGATCATGCCGAGGTGCAAGCCTTGGCGAATGCGGCGGCGCGCGGCAACGACGTGCGCGGCGCCACGGCGTACGTCACGCTGGAGCCGTGCAACCACCATGGCCGCACGCCGCCCTGTTCCGATGCGCTCGTGCGCGCGGGGCTGGGGCGCGTCGTGGCCGCCATGACGGACCCGAATCCGCTGGTGGCGGGGCAGGGGCTGGCCAGGCTGGAAGCGGCCGGCATCGCCGTCAGCACCGGCGTGCTGGCCGACGAGGCATATGAAATGAATATCGGTTTCTTTTCGCGCATGCAGCGCGGCAAGCCGTGGGTGCGCATGAAAACGGCGGCCAGCCTGGACGGCATGACGGCCTTGCACAATGGGCAAAGCCAGTGGATCACGGGACCGGAGGCGCGTGCCGACGGCCATGCCTGGCGCGCGCGCGCCTGCGCCATCCTGACGGGCATCGGCACGGTCAAGGCGGACGATCCGCAATTGAACGTGCGCGCCGTCGAGACGCCGCGCCAGCCGCGCCGCATCGTCGTCGACAGCCGGCTCGACATCCGCCTCGATGCGCGCATCTTGCAAGGCGGCGGCACGTGGATCGTGGCGGCCATGGCCAACCCCGAGAAAGAGGCGCAGCTGCGCGCCCTGGGCGCGGAAGTCATCCTGTTGCCGAACGGGGACGGCAAGGTCGACCTGGCCGCGCTGATGCTGGAACTGGGACGCCGGCAAATCAATGAAGTCCACGTCGAGGCAGGCGCCAAACTGAACGGCTCGCTGATCCGCGAAGGCTGCGTCGACGAGTTGCTGGTCTACCTGGCGCCCACCTTGCTGGGCGATGCGCAAGGCATGTTTGCCTTGCCGGCCTTGACGGATCTCAAACAGCAGCGCACTTTGCGGTTTCACCAGGTTCAGCAAGTGGGCGAGGATTTGCGTATCCTTGCAAGATTCGCCCAGCGCAATTAATACTTTCATCATTTTTATAAGGTTAGCTCCATGTTTACAGGAATTGTTGCCGCCATCGGCAAGATTGAAACCGTGCAAGCACTCGACGGTGGCCTCGATGCCGGCGTGCGCCTGAGCATCCATGCGGGCGGCTTGCCGCTGGCCGATGTGGCCCTGGGCGATTCGATCGCCATCAATGGCGCCTGCATGACGGTGGTGGAAAAGTCGGACACGGGTTTTGCCGTCGATGTCTCGCGTGAAAGCCTCAATTGCACCGTGGGCCTCGATACGACCACGGAAGTGAACCTGGAAAAAGCCCTGACCCTGGCCGAGCGCCTGGGTGGCCACCTGGTGTCCGGCCACGTCGACGGCCTGGGTATCGTGCGCAAGTTCGAAGCTGTCGGCGAATCGTGGGAACTGGTCATCGAAGCGCCGCATGAACTGGCGAAATACCTGGCCTTCAAAGGTTCCGTTGTCGTCAACGGCGTGTCCCTGACCGTCAACCGCGTGGAAGACCTGGGCGCGGGCGCCGTCAATGGCTGCCGCTTCTCGATCAACCTGATTCCGCACACCATCGCCATGACGACCCTGAAGCACCTGACGGTCGATGGCAAGGTCAATCTGGAAATCGATCTGATCGCCCGCTATGTCGAGCGGATGTTGTCGCTGGACAAGGCCGCCGCCTGAGATAAGTAGAACTGGATACGGCAACACATCGTCCTTGCCAGGAGTGTGTTGCTTTTCTTGCCGACGCGCATACTATGAAGCTTTCCGCAGTGGAGGCTGACCATGGACCCGATTTCGCGCGCAACCGTGCCCAACACCATCCCGGCCACGTTCCGCGTGGGCGAGACTGCGCCGCTGGCGCCGGCGCTGCCCGTGCCGTCGTCCAGCGCGGCGGCGGCCCTTGCCGCTCTGTCATCGACGCAGGTCGACCTCTCGCCGCTGGGGCAGTTCCTGTCCGGCGTGGCCTTGTCGCGCCGGCAACTGCTGGCCTTGCAGGGCGTCGCAGAGCAGGCCGGCACGGCAAATACCCCCGTGAATGTCAATGACGACTTGCTGGCGCTGGCGCGGCAGCTGACGGAATCGTTCGCCCAGCTGCAAACGAGCGGCATCGATGCCAGCCAGCTGGCCACGGCGGGCGACACACCGGGCAGCCTGGCGCAGCGCTACGATTTGCTGTCGGGCGACGGTACGACGGATACGGCGGCCGCGCTGGCGCAGGACGGCAGCCTGCTCACCCAGGCGGGTCTGGCGCGCATCGGCATCGACTTGCGCAATGAAGATGTCGACGCAACAACTTTACAGGCCGCGTATGCGGTCGACAGTAAGGCCACCCTGGATGCCTTGCAACAGGGAACGGACGTGCTGGCACAGGTGGGCGCCGTGCTGGCCCAACAGCAGGGTGCGCCGCTGGCGGCCGTGGTCGAAGCGGATTTGACGGGCGCAGCATTGCCATCCAGCGCCGTGCAGGCCGCGCAGCCGCAGGCCGTTGATGCGGCACCGCCGCAAACGGCTGCCATTGCACAACGACAACTGGAGCTGCAGCAGCAACTGGAAACGGAAGAGTTGAACCTGGACTTGCAGGAATTGCGGCCGCCGTCGCCGGCAGCCGTTACCATTGATGAGCAGGACTTGCTGCAGGCGCAGCGGGCAGACAGCCAGCGCGTGGATGCCCGGCGCATCGACAGCGAACGCGTGAATACCGATCAGCAGGCGCAGCAGCAGGAGGCTGCGCGGGCGATACAGGCGGCGTCCGACCGGGCTCAGTCGCTGGCAGGAGAAGCACAAGTGCAAGCCGATGCGGGCCTGGCGACGGCGCAAGCCCAGCTGGCCCAGCAAAATGCGCAGGCGCAAGCGCTAGCCGCGCAAAACGCGGGCATGGCTGTGCCGCCGCCCTCGTCGCAAGATCCGTCCGTGGCGGCGGCCATCGCCGCGTATAACCTGAACAATGCAGCGCTGAATCCGGGCTTGATGAACCGGCCATTGCCGGCCAGCGACTCGCGCCTGCCGCTGGTGGCGCCCGTCGCTGCCGTGGAGCCGGTCAAGCCCGTGACGAAAATCTAGGGCAGCAGGGTAGCGTCCAGGGTAATGTTGGCTTTAAGTAACTTCGATACGGGGCAGCCGGCCTTGGCCTTGCCCGTCAATGCCTCGAATGTTGCCTGGTCGGCGCCCGGTATCTTTGCTTTCAGGATCAGGTGGACGGCCGTGATGGCAAAGCCGTCGTCCACCTTGTCGAGAGTCACTTCGGCCGTCGTTTCCATCTTTTCCGCCGTCAGGCCCGCTTCGCCGAGGATCAGCGACAGGGCCATGGTGAAGCAGCCCGCGTGGGCGGCGCCGATCAATTCTTCGGGATTGGTGCCGGGCTTGCCTTCGAAGCGGCTGGCAAAGCCGTAGGGATATTCCTGCAAGGCGCCGCTGCGCGTGCTGATGGCTCCTTTGCCGTCCTTGATGCCGCCTGACCAGATGGCCGATCCGTTGGTTTTCATGTTGCCGCTCCTGTGTAGGGTGTCGCTGCGAGTGGAGTGTCAGCGCCGTGGCGGTGACTGGCTGATCTTATGCTCTTCGCAAGGCCGGCGGCGCGCGTCTTGCCGCCTCCGTGTGCGGCGGATCAGGGAATGGGCGCTTTGCGGGACAGGCTGCGGCGCGCATGCCGCAAAGCTGTCTTATTTCAGGTCTGCAAGCGCTAAATCCTTTAAAATAGCAGGTTATAAGAAAATTCCCGGAAATTCGCGGAATATTCGCACGCGATGTTTCAGTTTTTAGTCTCACTAAGAGGATCAATGATGTCTATATCAAGCACCGAAGAGATCGTCGCTGAATTGCGCGCCGGCCGCATGGTGATACTGGTCGATGAAGAAGACCGGGAAAATGAAGGCGATCTGGTGCTTGCCGCCGATTTCGTGACGCCTGAAGCCATCAATTTCATGATCACGCATGCGCGTGGCCTGGTCTGCCTGACCCTGACGGAAGAGCGTTGCGACGAGCTGAACCTGTCGATGATGACGTCGCGCAACGGCACCGCCTACGGCACCAACTTTACTGTCTCCATCGAAGCGGCCGAAGGCGTGACGACGGGCATTTCCGCCGCCGACCGCGCCAAGACCATCCAGGTGGCTGTGGCCAAGGGCACGCAGCCCAGCGATATCGTCCAGCCTGGCCATATCTTCCCGCTGAAAGCGCAAAAAGGCGGCGTGCTGATGCGCGCAGGCCATACCGAAGCCGGCTGCGACTTGACGGCCATGGCCGGCCTGACGCCCGCGTCCGTGATTTGCGAAATCATGAAGGACGACGGCACCATGGCGCGCCTGCCGGACTTGCTGGTGTTTGCCGAGCAGCATGGCCTGAAAATCGGCACGATTGCCGATCTGATCCATTACCGCAGCCAGACGGAGTCCCTGGTCGAGCGCGTTGCCGAGCGCACCCTGCACACGGCGCATGGCGAATTCCGCTTGATCGCGTTCCGCGACAAGCCGAGCGCATCGGCCCATTTGGCCCTCGTGCATGGCGACCTGGCGCCCGGCCTGGAAGCACTGGTGCGTGTGCACCAGCCTGTTTCCCTGCTGGACGTGCTGGAGAGCGAAGCGACCACCCACTCGTGGACGGTAGCGGCCTCGATGGCCGCCATCAAGCAGTCCGAACGGGGCGTGATGGTCTTGCTGAACTGTGGCGAGACCTCCAGCGAGCTGTTTGCCCAGTTCGCCGCTCTGGACACGCCGCAAGCCAAGCCGAAAGGCCGCGCCGCCAGCATGGACTTGCGCAGCTACGGCATCGGCGCGCAAATCCTGCGCGACCTGGGCGTGAGCAAGATGCAATTGCTGGCCAGCCCCCGCAAGATGCCGTCGATGGCCGGTTTCGACCTGGAAGTCACCGGTTTTCAGTGCCATCCAGGCCAGCAGTAATTAATCACCTTCAGCGGCCCGGCGCACGGCGCCGCCGCTGAGCACATATAAAGAGGCATATGATGAGCGTAGGAACCTATGAAACCAATTTTGCCGGCGAAGGTTTGCGCGTCGGTATCGTCCAGGCACGATTCAATGAAATCGTCGGTGGTGGCTTGCTGTCGGCATGCCTGGAAGAGTTGAGCAAGCTGGGCGTGGCCGATGAAGATATCCTGCACGTGACCGTGCCGGGCGCCCTGGAAATCCCACTGATTCTGCAAAAAATGGCAGAAACCGAGCAATTCGACGCCCTGATCGCACTGGGCGCCGTGATTCGCGGTGAAACCTACCACTTCGAGCTGGTATCGAACGAATCGGGCGCAGGCATCACGCGCATCGGTCTCGATTACGGCATCCCCATCGCCAACGCAGTGTTGACGACCGAAAACGACGAGCAGGCGGAAGTGCGCATGCTGGTCAAGGGAGCCGAAGCGGCACGCGTGGCAGTGGAAA
Organism: Janthinobacterium sp. PSRC1-1; assembly: GCF_049897525.1. NCBI lineage: Bacteria > Pseudomonadati > Pseudomonadota > Betaproteobacteria > Burkholderiales > Oxalobacteraceae > Janthinobacterium > Janthinobacterium sp. PSRC1-1. The sequence continues at coordinate 877 of NZ_JAFCWK010000018.1, read as the reverse complement.
TGGCTAATCTGGCGCAAGCGCTAGAAGAGTTGCAAGAATCCGAGGAGGACTAGCCGTGTAGTGAACGTCCGATAAAACGCCCATAGCTGCGTTGCAAGCCCTCGCCGTACATTCGTACTGTCTTCGGGCTCGCGCCTTGCTCTGAGCATTTTCTCGAACGTTCTGACACGCGGTTGGCTGCGGCGCGTTGAAAAGCGCGCCGTGCTGTCTCGCCGGAATTTGTAGTGAACACGTACTTAAGAACAGGTAACAATCATGACTGAGAAAAATTTGCTCGCCAACCCCAGCAAAAACCGCACGCCGCGTCATCGCGCGCGCGAGTTTGCGCTGCAGGGCTTGTACCAGTGGCTGCTGAACAATGAAGACGCGACCACCGTCGTGAACAATATTCGCGCCGCGCATGGTTTCGACAAGGCCGATGGCGATCATTTCACGGTGCTGCTGTACGGCGCCATCAAGGATTCGCTGGCGCTGCGCGACAGCATGGCACCCTTGATCGACCGCAACATCGCGGAACTGTCGCCCATCGAACACGGCATCCTGCTGATCGGCGCGTTCGAGCTGAAGAACAACATGGAAATCCCGTACCGCGTCGTCATCAACGAAGCGGTCGAGCTGGCCAAGTCGTTTGGCGGTATCGACGGCCACAAGTATGTGAACGGCGTGCTGGATAAATTGGCAGTGAAATTCCGCGAGGAAGAAGTGGGCGCCAACAAGCGCAAGTAATATAGAGCGTAGTTCCTGCGGCCGCTGCCGCAGGTGTCCAGTCCTAAAATAGGTTGACAGTATTTACTGCTGTAGAAACGCCCGATGCACCGCATCGGGCGTTTTGTATTGCAAGGCCGTATGCGGCCGTTCCTGGTTATAGATGCGCACC
>NZ_JAFCWK010000017.1:0-103028 GCF_049897525.1 Janthinobacterium sp. PSRC1-1 | reverse complement strand
GGCATCCAGTTACCCGGTCTTGATATGCCTACCAAGATTTTGACAGCGGTCGATACCGTCCGCAATATCGCGAACGGCATGAAGGGAATAATACAAGGTCGGATTAGCGGGGCAAAGCCCCGCGTAATCCGACAACAGTGTTGGCAAAACAGCTTACAGCAGCCAATCTATCGGCAGCACCGACAGAATCGCCACCCCGATGCGCTTCCACACGCTGGTGCCCGGTTCCGTGTCGTAGCGCGTGGTGGCGCCGCTGGCGTCGCGGGCGATCCAGTACAGCGCACCGTCGTCGCCCAGCAGCACCTGGTAGGCGCGCTGCGGGATGGTGGTGCGCATGGCCAGGCCCAGCTGGCTGGCCAGCGCGGGGCTGTCGATGACGAGGCCCATTTCCGTGTTCAACTCGATCGAGCGCGGGTCGAAGTTGAACGAGCCGACAAAGATGCGCCGGTCATCGACGGCAAAGGTCTTCGCGTGCAGGCTCGATGCGGAACTGCCGAAGCGGCCCGGCTGTTCGCGCGCATCACCGGCTTCCCACGAGCGGCGCGATTCATACAGCAGCACGCCCGCTTCCAGCAGCGGCTTTCTCCACTTCGCATAGCCCGCATGCACGGCCGCCACGTCGGTCGCTTCCAGCGCATTCGTCAGGATGCGCACGCCCACGCCTTTTTTCGCCAGGTCGGTAAAGGCTTGCGTGCCCGATTTGCCGGGCACGAAATACGGCGACACCAGGTCGAGTTCCTTTTCCGGCACGCCCAGCAGGTTTTGCAGGTTGTCCGCCACGCCCGTGCCGGGCCGGGCCTTGTCCAGTACCTTGGCCGGGTCGTCGCTGACCATGCGCGTCTGCGCCCATTCGAAGGGCAGGGTGCGTTCCATCATCTGCCTGACGAAGGGCGAGGTGCGCAGCGCCTGCACGTATTCCTCGGCCGCCCTGGTGTCGTCGATGCGGTCCGCTTCGGCGGCGATGGTGGCCGCGTCGCCGTCGACCGGGTTGGTCAGCAGCAAGCTGGCCGGGTAGGCCGAGGAGCTGTTCCAATAGCGGTCGAAATCCCGCGAAACCTCGTCGACGACGGGGCCGACGGCCAGCACGTCCAGGTCGGCAAACAGCACGTCGCCGGCCGCGCCAAAATATTCATCGCCCACGTTGCGCCCGCCGACGATGGTGGCCTGGTTGTCGGCCGTGAATGATTTATTGTGCATGCGCCGGTTGAGGCGCGAAAAATCCGTGGCAAAGGCCAGCGCGCGCGGCGCGCGGGGCACGAAGGGATTGAACAGGCGGATTTCCAGATGCTGCTGCTTGCCCAGCATGCTCAAGGTCTGGTCCAGGCCCGCCGTGTTGTTATCGTCGAGCAGCAGGCGCACGCGCACGCCCCGTTCGGCCGCCTGGCGCAGGGCGTCGAACAGCAGCGTGCCGGTGATGTCCTTGTGCCAGATGTAGTACTGCACGTCCAGGCTGCGCTGGGCGGCGGCGGCCAGCAGTGCGCGCGCGGCAAAGGCGTCGCGCCCGTCGACCAGCGGGTAAATGCCGGAGGTGCCGGGATGCTGCGCCACCATGGGCGCGATGGCCGTGGCTAATTTGGTCTGCGCCGTATCCGTGATGACGCTGGAAGGCATGCGGCCTTCCAGCGAGGGCAATGAAGCGCATCCGGCGAGGATGGCGGACAGCAGCAGGGGCAGCAGCAACCGGGTGGCGCTGCGGAAAAGAGGTACTTGGGCGGGCATGGCGGGCTTTCATCGAGTTGCCCCGATGTTAGCAGATGCGCATGCCCGCACGCGGGCGCGGTGTTACAGTTGTTCCAGCGCGATCAGCTCGGCCACCGTCTGGCGGCGGCGGATCAAACGCGAAGGGTGTTGTTCATCCGCCCCATCGACCAGGTATTCGGCCGCATGCGGGCGGCTGTTGTAGTTCGACGACATCGACGCGCCATACGCGCCCGCGCCTTCGAACACCACGTAGTCGCCCACCTGCGCCGCGGGCAGGAGGCGGGTTTCGACCACGCCGCCATCGCGCTGGGTAAACACGTCGCCCGATTCGCACAAGGGGCCGCCGACCACGGTGGCACGCTGCGCGTCGAGCGCGCGGCCGTCGTGCGCGATGACCGACATTGCATGGTAGCTGCCGTACATGGCGGGACGCATCAGTTCATTGAAGCCCGTGTCGAGCAGGGTGAAATGGTTGCCGCCCATTTGCTTGGTGGCGCGCACTTCGGCCACCAGCAGGCCCGCGTCGGCGACTAAAAAACGGCCCGGTTCGATTTCCAGGTGTACCGGGTGGCCCAGGTGAGCTTCGATCTGCTTGCGCGCCGCGTCCCACAGCTGGAAGTAGTGGTCGGTGTCGACCGGCTGCTCGCCGTCGCGGTACGGTACCGACAGGCCGCCGCCGGTGGAAATCGCCTCGATATCGTGGCCCATGTTTTTTACAAGATCAACCATGGTGCCGCAGACGGTTTCCAGGTGGCTGTAGTCGACGCCGGAGCCGATATGCATGTGCAGGCCGACCAGGTGCAGGCCATGCGCGCGGATGACGGCCAGCGCCTCCGGCAGTTCCTCATGCCAGATACCGTGCTTGCTGTTTTCGCCGCCCGTATTGGTCTTGTTGCTGTGGCCATGGCCATAGCCTGGATTGATGCGCAGCCAGACGCGGTGGCCGGGCGACACGGGGCCCAGCTGGCGCAGCATGTCGACGGAGCCGCAATTGACTTCGATCTTGGCCGCCGCCACGCGCGCCAGGGTGGCGCGGTCGAACAGGTCGCAGGTGAACACCAGGCCGGCGGCGCCGTTGGTTTGCGCCGGCGTGAAGCCTGCCTGCAGCGCGCGCTCGATCTCGCCCAGCGAGACGGCGTCCACGTGCACGCCCGCTTCGCGCATCAGGGTGAGCAGATGGATATTTGAATTGGCCTTTTGCGCGAAGCGCACCGTGTCGAACTGTGCCAGCTGGGCGATGCGCGCGCGGATGGTGGCCGCGTCATACACCCACAGGGGCGTGCCGTGTTCCTGGGCGAGTTGGGCGAGGGTGGCGTCTGGCACTGGTTTCATGGTGGTTGTCTTTGTCGTGTTGTGGGGTGGTGTCGGAGGTGGTGTCGGAGGTGGTGTCGGATTATGCGCTTTGCGCTAATCCGACCTACGTGCCGATCATGATGCGGGTTTTCTTTGTAAACATAAAATATCCATTTAGGGCTACCTTATTCATTTATGATATGGGCATGACTATCTCATTGCGCCATATCGAGGTCTTCCGCGCCATCATGACGACGGGCAGCGTGACGGCGGCCGCCACGATGCTGCTCACGTCGCAGCCCACCGTCAGCCGCGAGCTGGCGCGCCTCGAACACTTGACGGGCTTGACCCTGTTCGAGCGCGAGCGGGGGCGGCTGCGCCCGACGGCGCAGGCGCTGCAGCTGTTCGAGGAAGTGCAGCGTGCGTACTTCGGCCTGGAGCGCATCGTCAGCACGGCGGCGGCCTTGCGCCAGTTCGACCAGGGGCAGCTGTCGATCGCCTGCCTGCCCGTGTTTTCCCAGTCGCTGCTGCCGCAGGCGTGCAAGCGCTTCGTCGCTGAGTTTCCGAAGGTGAGCATCAGCATCACGCCGCAGGAGTCGCCGCTGCTGGAAGAGTGGCTGTCGGCGCAGCGCCACGACATCGGCCTGACGGAAGTGGGCAATGCGCCGCCGGGCACCGCACTCGCGACATTGATGTCCGTCGATGAAGTGTGTGTGCTGCCCGACGGCCATGCGCTTGCCGGCAAGGCGGTGCTGCAGCCGGCGGACTTCGCGGGCCTGCCTTTCATCAGCCTGGCCGCCGTCGACCCTTACCGCCAGCAGATCGACGCCATCTTCGCGCAGGCGGGCGTGGAGCGGCGCATGGCGCTCGACACGCACAGCGCCGCCTCCGTCTGCGCCATGGTGCGCGAAGGCGTGGGGCTGGCCATCGTCAATCCGCTCACGGCACTGGACTACGCGGGGCAGGGCTTGCAGATCCGCCGCTTCGCCGTGTCCTTGCCGTTCACGGTGAATCTGGTGAAACCTTTGCACCGGCCCCTGTCGCAACTGGTCGCCCTGTTCGAGCAGGCGCTGCATGCGCAGGCGGACGAAGTGAAAAGGCGGCTGCTGCAGCTGTGACGGTGCTTGTGGAGCGGCGGCGGTCAACAGAGTAAAATGGCGTTTTACTTATTCAAGCCTGATTACTTCGATGACCACAACCGCTACTCCCGTCCGTACCCGTTTCGCTCCCAGCCCGACCGGCTATCTGCACCTGGGCGGCGCCCGCACCGCTTTATACAGCTGGGCGTATGCCCGCCACTTCGGCGGCACTTTCGTGCTGCGCATCGAAGACACGGACGTGGAGCGCTCCACGCCGGAAGCCGTGCAAGCCATCATCGAAGGCATGAAGTGGCTGGGCCTGGACCACGACGAAGGCCCGTTCTACCAGATGCAACGCATGGACCGCTACCGCGAAGTGGTGGCGCAGATGCTGGCAGAGGGTACGGCTTACCATTGCTATTCCTCGCCGGAAGAAGTCGAAGCGATGCGCGAGCGCATGCGCGCCGCCGGCGAGAAGCCGCGCTACGACGGCACCTGGCGTCCGGAACCGGGCAAGACCCTGCCGGCCATCCCTGCCGACCGCAAGCCCGTCGTGCGCTTCAAGAATCCGCTCGATGGCGACGTGACGTGGGACGACGTGGTCAAGGGCACGATCACGATTTCCAACCGCGAGCTGGACGATCTGGTGATCGCCCGCCCGGACGGCACGCCAACATACAACTTCTGCGTGGCAGTCGATGACTGGGACATGCAGATCACGCACGTGATCCGCGGCGACGACCATGTCAACAACACCCCGCGCCAGATCAACATCCTGCGCGCCATCGGCGCTCCGCTGCCGCTGTACGGCCACCTGCCGATGATTTTGGGTGCGGACGGCGAGAAGCTGTCGAAGCGCCACGGCGCCGTCAGCGTGATGGATTACCCGGCGCAGGGCTTCCTGCCGGAAGCGATGCTGAACTACCTGGCGCGCCTGGGCTGGAGCCATGGCGACGATGAAGTATTTTCGACCGAGCAGTTCTGTGAGTGGTTCAACCTGAACCACCTGTCGAAATCGGCGGCCCAGTTCAACAATGAAAAACTGGCCTGGCTGAACAACCACTATATCAAGCAGGCCGACAACACGCGTCTGGCCGACCTGGCGCGTCCGCAAATGGTCGCCGCCGGCGCCGTCTTCGAAGGCGCGCCTGACCTGGCGCAAGTGCTGGGCATGATGAAAGAGCGCGCCAACACCGTCAATGAGCTGGCTGCCGCCTCGATGCTGTTCTTCCGCGAACCGCAGCCGGAAGCGGAACTGGTAACGCAGCACATCACGGATGCCATCAAGCCCGTGCTGGCGCAGTTTGCCGAGCGCATCGCCACGGTGGAGTGGAGCAAGGAAGCCGTCGCCGCCATGATCAAGGAAGTGCTGGCCGCCAACACCATCAAGATGCCGCTGCTGGCCATGCCTTTGCGCCTGATCTTGACGGGCCAGTTGCAGACGCCGGCCATCGACCAGGTGGTGGTGATCTTCGGCCGCGAGACCGTGCTGGCGCGCCTGGCAAAGTGGCTGTAATCTGCGCGTAGAAATATGCGTAAAAACAGCGTGCGGAAACCGCCCCTATGAAAAGTTGCTCATAGACGAAAAAGGGTATTTGCAGAGTGAAACTTCTTTGCTATACTCTTGTTTCTGCACCAACGGGGGTATAGCTCAGCTGGGAGAGCGCTTGCATGGCATGCAAGAGGTCAGCGGTTCGATCCCGCTTACCTCCACCAGCAGCAAAATCGCAGTCGGGTTTTGTTAGTCGTTGAAGTGGTGCAGATGTTGTTTGGAAGTTCCGCGGTCCCCATCGTCTAGAGGCCTAGGACATCACCCTTTCACGGTGAGTACAGGGGTTCGAATCCCCTTGGGGACGCCAGGTAGTTGTGGTATAGTAGTGGCAGTTGTTTGTACTGATTGTTGTAAGTTCAGGCCCGTAAAAAACAGGTTCTGGATGGAAAGCAAGTAGTGGAACAAAGTCGCCAAGTGCGGCTTTTATTATTTCTGCGCCCGGGGGGTATAGCTCAGCTGGGAGAGCGCTTGCATGGCATGCAAGAGGTCAGCGGTTCGATCCCGCTTACCTCCACCAACAGCGCGGAAGTAAGGCAGCAAACTGTAGAAGTAAAAATGTAGTGCCAAGGTCCCCATCGTCTAGAGGCCTAGGACATCACCCTTTCACGGTGAGTACAGGGGTTCGAATCCCCTTGGGGACGCCAGTTCGGTCTGGTGTTGTGGTAGTGAAGAAGTAGCAGTGTTTCTGCGCCCGGGGGGTATAGCTCAGCTGGGAGAGCGCTTGCATGGCATGCAAGAGGTCAGCGGTTCGATCCCGCTTACCTCCACCAACAGCGCAGAAATCACATGATAATCAAAGTCGCCTTGAGCGGCTTTTTTTATTTGTGCTGGCGGTTTCTTCGCTCGGGGGAGTATGGCCAAGCTGTGAGCGCGCTTGCATGGCATGCAAGAGGTCGGGGTTGGCTCCCGCTGACCTCCGCCAACAGCGCAGAAATCACATGATAATCAAAGTCGCCTTGAGCGGCTTTTTTTATGTCTGAAATATTTCCGCCATACCCCTCGGGGGAATGTGGCTAAGCTGTGAGTGCGCTTGCATGGCATGCAAGGGGTCAGGGTTAGCTCCCGCTGACCTCCATCAACAGCGCAGAAATCTGACCCATCCTGGAATAAGTTGACACTTTTTCGATGCAGAGAAGGAATGTCAAATGGAACAAGGGTTTAGGCGCAGCGTCATCCGACAACACCGTCGCCTTAAATCAACATCCATAGTCATGTCAGGTCGCTGATGCGGCTTTTTTTTTGCGCCTGCTGAAATTGCAATGACGCAGTATTTCCATATCGTATGAGTATCTTCTGTTACATAGGGAGATCTCTGCAAATAAGATGGAAAATAAGAAGGCCAGCAGTTGATTTCGTGAATCGCTTCGTGTTAAACTTCGCGCACGCTTTTTTGAGGGGCTAAGCAAAGCCTTCAACGAAGAGTCCGCTGAGAGGTAAGCCAGCACAGGTCCCCATCGTCTAGAGGCCTAGGACATCACCCTTTCACGGTGAGTACAGGGGTTCGAATCCCCTTGGGGACGCCAGGATTTAGTTGTAAAGTGAGTGCAGTGCTGAACGGGCCTGACAAGTCAGGCTTTTTTTGTTTCTGTCATATTGCTGCAGTACCGGGTCAGGATGCGAAGTAATGCATTCAGGACAGATTTCTGTCCCCATCGTCTAGAGGCCTAGGACATCACCCTTTCACGGTGAGTACAGGGGTTCGAATCCCCTTGGGGACGCCAGATTCGCAAGCAGTAAGCAAGTAAAGTAACAGGTCGGGATGCAAAGCAGCGCATCCAGGACAGATTTTCTGTCCCCATCGTCTAGAGGCCTAGGACATCACCCTTTCACGGTGAGTACAGGGGTTCGAATCCCCTTGGGGACGCCAGACCGGCTGAATCAGCCAACAACAAAGCCGCCTGGTAACAGCGCGGCTTTTTTGTTGTTTGCTGCCATGCCATGTCTTTTCTTTCCCTTTGAATATGCCATTAGCTACCGATCGCGCGCCATCCCTGGCCATCTTCTGCAAAGTCGTCGACAACTACGGCGATATCGGCATTTGCTGGCGCCTGGCGCGGCAGTTGAGCGGCGAACACGGCGTCGCCGTCACCCTGTGGGTCGACGATTTATCCAGTTTCCGGCGCATCTGTCCCGAAATCGATGTGACGGCGCCAGTGCAGCAGGCAGGCGGCGTCACGGTACGCCACTGGTGCGATCAGGAGGGCGTGTTTGCGCCGGCCGATATCGCCGATATCGTCATCGAGTTTTTTGCCTGCGACATTCCACCCGGCTACATCGCCGCCATGGCGCAGTGCGCGCCGCAGCCGGTGTGGCTGAACCTGGAAGGCTTGACGGCGGAAGAGTGGGTCGAGGGCTGCCATGCGCTGACGTCGCCGCGCCACGGCATGATCAAGCATTTCTTCTTCCCCGGTTTTACCAATAAAACGGGCGGCTTGCTGCGCGAAGCGGCGCTCGATGAAAAAAGGCTGGCATTCCAGGCCGATGCCGGCGCCATGGCGGCATTCCTCGGGCAATTCGGCGTGCGTCCTGCGGAAATGTCTGCCTTGAAAATATCGCTGTTCTGTTACCCGTCCGCGCCCGTCGCCGAGTTGTTTGACGTGTGGCAGGCGGGCAGCGAGCCCATGATATGCCTGGTGCCGGAAGGCGTCGCGTTCGATGCCGTTCAGGCGTTTATCGGCGACGATGCGGCGACGGCTGGTGCGGCGCGCACGCGTGGCGCGCTCACGGTGCGCGTGCTGCCTTTCGTGCCGCAAGACGATTACGACCGCCTGCTGTGGGCCTGCGACGTCAATCTCGTGCGCGGCGAGGATTCCTTCGTGCGCGCGCAATGGGCCGGCCAGCCGTTTCTCTGGCATATCTATTTGCAGGATGAAAACTTGCATCACGTGAAATTGCGCGCCTTCCTGCAGCGCTATGCGGCCGATGCCGATGGTGTCATCGACAGCCTGGTGCAGGCGGCGCTGGCCTGGAATGGCGCCAGCGCGGACGCCTTGCCGTGGACGCAGCTGTGGCCCGCCTTGCAGGCCGACCTGCCGCGCATTCGCGCGCGCGCGCAGGCCTGGCAGCGGCAGATGCAGTCCAATGGCGATCTGGCAAGTAACTTGCTGGCGTTCGCCGGCGCGACGAGATAGGCGCTTGCCAAAAATTAAGGTAAAATGCCCGGTTATTTCTAACGTATTTTTAACCGATCAAACGCAAGCTTGCGGCGCTGATGGCGCACAGGCGGCAGATGGTCTTCATGCAACCCACTTTTTACGTACATTCCTATGAAACCCGCAAAAGAAATTCGTGTTGGCAATATCATCATGGTCGACAGCAAGCCAATGATCGTGTTGCGTTCTGATGTCAACGGTTCGAGCCGCACGGGCTTCACCTACAAATGGAAGATGAAAAATCTTCTGACGAACACCCCGATGGAAAACGTGTTCCGCGGCGACGACAAGTTTGACGTTGTTGTTCTGGATAAAAAGCCAGTGACGTATTCGTACTTCGCCGACCCGCTGTTCGTCTTCATGGACACCGAGTACAACCAGTATGAAATCGAAGAAGAAAACCTGGGCGATGCACTGCATTACCTGAAGGATGGCATGGAATGCGAAGCCATTTTCTACGACGGCAAGGCCATCTCCGTTGAACTGCCTACGACCATCGCCCGTCAAGTGGTGTACTCGGAGCCTGCGGTCAAGGGTAACACTTCGGGCAACGTCCTGAAAGAAGCCAAGATCGAGAACGCCATCGAAGCGCACCGCCACATCGTGCAAGTGCCGCTGTTCGTGGCACAGGACGATGTCATCGAAATCGACACCCGTACCAACGAATACAAGCGTGTCGTACGCAACTGATTTGCCCCAGTGCCAAATCATCAAGAAACGCTGCCTTCGGGCAGCGTTTTTTTTGCTTAAAAAATAATTACCTTTGACAACAATTGTGTTGCAAGGACTGCTATGCTATAGCTAGAACATTATTGCGGCAGAAACATTGAAGTTTCCTGGAGATACCATGCAGCGCAGTCAGATGTTACGCGGTGGCGCGTCGCGTCCCGTATTGGCCCGTGCCACGGCGCCCGCCAGCCCCATGGCCCACCTGCTCGATGCGGGCGTCTTGCCGCAACAGCAGATGATGCAGGCAGGCAAGCTCAGTTCGCATGCGCTGACGTCGCAGTACCTGGCGCGTATCCGCTCCCTGTGCAGCATCGGCGCGCGTGCCTATGCCGGCATTGAAATCAATCCCGATGCGCTGAAAATTGCCCTGGAAATGGACCGCGAGCGGCAGGGGCACAAGGTGCGCGGCCCCTTGCATGGCATCCCCATCGTCTTGCGCGACAATATCGCCACCGGCGACCGCATGAAGACGCGCACGCAGGCGCCGCTGGCCACGCAGGCCAGCTGCGACTCCTTTGTCGCGGCGCGCTTGCGCGCGGCCGGCGCCGTCATCATCGGCAAAAGCAATTTGCGCCAGTGGGCCGCCGTCAGCGTGCCGCATGCCAGTGCCAGCTGGGCCGGCCTGACCATCCTGGCCGTGGACAGCGCGGCGGACGGCTCCATTGTCGCGCCTGCTTCAAACTGCGGCCTGGTCGCCATCAAACCCACGGGCAGGGCAGTCGCCGGGCAGGGCGGCGAGCCAGCCACGGCCGGACCGATGGCGCCCAGCGTGCGTGAAGCGGCCTGGCTGCTCGCTGCCCTGACGGGCGAGCGCCTGGCCGATGGCATGGTGCTCGACGCCGCCGGCTTGCTTGGGCGCCGCATCGGCGTGGCGCGCCACCTGTTCGGCCAGTGTGCCGGGACCGATGCCGTGATCGAGCAGGCACTGCTGGTGCTGCGCGAACAGGGCGCGGAACTGATCGAGACGCCGCCTGCGCCCGGGCCAGGCGGCATCGCGGCGTTGCTGTGTTCGCATGAACTCGATGCGCTGGTGGGACCCACGTGCCATGGCGTCTCGCAGGCGCAGTGCGCCATGCCGCAGATTACGGTGCCTGCCGGCGTGGTGGAGGGCTTGCCCGTCGGTTTGTCCTTCATCGGACCTGCCCACGGTGACATGCCGCTCATCGCGATGGCCTATGCCTATGAACAGGCGACGTTGCACCGGCGCACGCCGGCATTACCGTCCAGCATCACGCAGGCGCTGCGTTGACCATGATGATACTTTTCGCTTTCTTTCGATAAACTATGCTCGCAACCTTGCTGCTCAGTGCGGCCGTGGCCGCCACCCCGACTCCTTTTGATGCCGCGCAACTGTCTGGCAGCTGGTCCGACAGCGTGAATACGAGCAGTGTTTGCGAAGAAGCGCGGCACTTTACGCGCATGCAGCTGTCGGACGATCATCAGCGGCTGGCGATCTTCAACGACCGCACCTGGAAAAGCAAGCTCGGTGAAACCAACCGCTTTGCCGCAACCGTGGTGGCGGAAACGGAGCGCAGCCTGACTTTGCGCTATGACAATGAAACGCGCCTCAATGCCGCTGGCAAGCTGGTGGAATGGCAGTTGATTATCGTCGCGCCCGGCGTGTATCGCTGGCGCGAGACGGGCTGGCCGGAAGGCAAGGTCAACGGGGTCGTCGGCATCCGCTGCGCTCCCTGATGCGGGTGTGCCAGCATGGCATTCTGCTATGCTGCCCGCATTACCGAATGCTTTTAGGAGAAGTCATGTCCGCACGTTTGTTGTCCCCTCTGTTCCTGGTCGCCGCCGTGGCGCTGGCCGCCATGCCGGCGCAAGCGCGCACACCCAAACTGTCGCTGATCGAGCAGGCGCAAAGCTGCGATGGCGGCCATACCTGCCCGTATTTCCCCGACGTCTACAAGGCGGACTACGCGTTTCGCAATGCCTTCAATGTGGGCTTGAAAAAGGCGGGCCTGAAGCGGCAGCGCTGGGTGCCGAACGGCGTGGCCAGTCCGCTCAAGCCTGTCGAGATCGACGGCAAGGCGCGCCTGCTCAGCAGCGTCTGCGAACCGCACAATTGCGGCCACCGCTATAGCATTTTGTACGACCCGGCCGAGCGCAGCATGACAGGCGTGTATATCGGCAGCGATGGCAAGGGCGGCTCGCGCACCGTCTACTTCGGCGAACCCAGCATCGCCGAAGCCGATCTGCTGCTCAAGAACTGATGCACGCGCCGCTGCGCATCTCCAGTGACCGCGACGAACTGGATGTGCCCATGATCCATCGCTACCTGAGCGAGCAGTCGTACTGGAAGCGCGGCGTGGCGATAGACGCGGTGCGCAAGGGGATCGACAACGCGCTGTGTTTCGGCGGTTATGTCGATGGTCAGCAAGTGGCGTTCGCCAGGGTCATCACCGATTACACGGATTTCGCCTACCTGCGCGATGTCTTTGTGCTGCCGCGATATCAAGGGCGCGGATATGGCAAGCAGATGGTGGCCGCCGTGCTCGGCGATGCGCGCTTGCGTGGTGTCGTTTGGATGCTGGGGACCGACGACGCGCATGGCCTGTATGCGGGCTTTGGTTTTGCGCCGCTGGAGGCGCCGCAAAAATACATGCGCCGCCCCGCGCCTTAATAATTATCAAAAAAACCTTTAAATGGCAAGAAAACTATTGGCATTATTATACGAAATAGTGTTGCATTGATAATGACGTCATGTCATTATTCGTGCTCTGCAGCGTGTGGTGTTGCTGGTGCTGTGCTTTGTCGTCGCCCCCCCCCAAGCGCAGGCAAAGGTGGTGAGCGGTCCGATTGGTCGTCCCTGCACGTTTTCTCGTCACTTTAAAGGAATCCATCATGAAACAATATGGCGCCGAGTTTCTCGGCACGTTCTGGCTGGTGCTGGGCGGTTGCGGCAGCGCCGTGCTGGCGGCAGCCTTTCCCGGCCTTGGCATCGGTTTTGCCGGCGTGGCGCTGGCGTTTGGCCTGACGGTGCTGACCATGGCTTACGCCATCGGCCACATCTCGGGTTGCCATTTGAATCCAGCCGTCTCGATCGGCCTGTGGGCCGGTGGCCGCTTTCCCGCCAAGCAACTGTTGCAGTACATCATCGCGCAAGTGCTGGGCGCCATCGTGGCCGGCGGCGTGCTGTATGTGATCGCCAGCGGCCAGGCCGGTTTCGATGTCAGCAAGGGCTTTGCCTCGAACGGCTATGGCGCCCATTCGCCGGGCGGCTATTCGATGCTGTCGGCGCTGGTGATTGAAATCGTGCTGACGATGTTCTTCCTGATCGTCATCCTGGGCGCCACCGACAGGCGCGCCCCGGCCGGTTTTGCCCCACTGCCGATCGGCCTGGCGCTGACCCTGATCCACCTGATCAGCATTCCCGTGACGAACACTTCCGTCAACCCGGCCCGCAGCACGGGCGTGGCCTTGTACGTGGGCGACTGGGCCACCAGCCAGTTGTGGCTGTTCTGGCTGGCACCCATCATCGGCGCCTTGCTGGGCGCGCTGGCCTACCGCTTGATTGCTGGCGAGAAGGAGTAGGTCGGCTTGGCCCGCAGGGCGTAAGCCGACAATGCCAACAGCGTAGCTTGTCGGCTTACGCGCGGCTGCGCCACGCTAAGCCGACCTACGGTGGCGTCCATCATTGGCGCCATGTCCGGTGCGGTAGGTCGGCTTAGCCCGCAGGGCGTAAGCCGACAATTGCCGGCAAACGACTGGACAAAAGCAGCCTGCGGGCTGCTTTTTCGTTTAATCGGCGGCGCGCCACTCGCTCAGGTAGTGCTGCGGCGTGCGGCCCAGGATGCGGCGGAACATGGCGCTGAAGGCGCTGGGGCTGGCGTAGCCCAGCGCATACGCGATGGCGGCCACGCCTTCGCCCCGGTCGAGGCGGCAAAATGCCTCGGCCAGGTGGACTTGCTGCAGCCATTGGCGGTAGTGCAAGCCTGTTTCCTTGGGAAACAGACGGATCAGGGTGCGCGCGCTGGCGCCCGCATCCTGCGCCCAGTCTTCGATGCTGCGCCGGCTGCCCGGTGCGCTCATGATGGCCGAGCAGACGGCCACCAGGCGGCGGTCGCGCGGCCAGGGGATGGCCAGCGGCACGGTATCGGCGGCCGCCAGTTCCGACAGGATCAGGTGCGCCAGCCAGTCGCCGCGCCCCGCCAGCGCATACTCGATCGGTTCGGCCAGCAAGGCCAGGATCAGCTCGCGCAGCAGCCGGCTCACTTCCAGCACCTTGCAATCGGCGCCATACCGGGCCGCTACCTGCGCATCGATATACACGGTGCGCATGCTCAGTTCGCTCAAGATATGGACTTCATGCACGACGCCCACGGGGATCAGCAGGGCGCGCCGGGGCGGCAATATCCACACGCCGTGCCCGGTGGAGACGCGCATCACGCCTTGCGTCGCATACAGCAGTTGCGCCCGCACATGGCTGTGCGGCGCCGTATAGTCGCCCAGCGCATATTGCCGGGACATGGCCGTCACGGGGCGCGGCACGTGCTGGTAATCGTGTGAGCTGGTGCTGCGGCTGAACGGCACGCCATCGGGGTGGGTCTGGGCGGTTGGGGGGCTGTACATGTGGGGCGTGGGCTAGTCTCTTGGTTGTCACTTGGGCGACGATTATTGGAAGTTGTCAGTTCAGCGACCATACTATACTGGCTTCTTTGCCGGGCCGCCCGCCGTGCCCGATTATTGCGGATGACACATGCACACAACCACACCTGCCCCAGCATTGGCCACGCCCGTGCCGGCGGCCCCCTCGCTTCATCGTTCCCAACAACCATCCGGTCTGGCCATGCACATCCTGGGCGCCGTCGCCTTCGTGCATTTGCTCAATGACCTGATCCAGGCATTATTGCCGTCGATTTACCCGATGCTGAAAGCCGAGTTTTCACTCAGTTTTACCCAGGTCGGCCTCATCACCCTGACGTTCCAGTGCACGGCATCGTTGCTGCAGCCCTGGATCGGCTTGTACACGGACCGCCGTCCGCTGCCATTCCTGCTGCCCGTCGGCATGTGCTTTACCCTGGCCGGCGTGCTGATGCTGTCCATCGTCTCGACCTTCCCGACCCTGTTGATCGCTTCGGGCCTGATCGGCGTCGGTTCCTCGACTTTCCACCCGGAAGCATCGCGCGTGGCGCGCATGGCCTCGGGCGGGCGCTACGGCTTTGCCCAATCGCTGTTCCAGGTGGGTGGCAATGTGGGTTCCGCGCTGGGACCGCTGCTGGCGGCGGCCGTCATCGTGAACCGTGGCCAGGGCAATATCGCCTGGTTCAGCCTGCTCGCCGTGCTGGCCATCGGCGTGCTGTACAAGGTCAGCCACTGGTACAGCGGCCATCTGGCCAGCTTCAAGCCGAAGGCGGGCGGCCATGGGCCGAACTTGTCGCGCAACAAGGTGTTGCAAGCGTTGGGCGTGCTGGCCCTGCTGGTGTTCTCGAAGTACATCTACATGGCCAGCCTGTCGAGCTATTACACGTTTTACCTGATCGACAAATTCCATTTGTCCATCGGCGCGGCGCAGCTGTACCTGTTCCTGTTCCTCGCCGCCGTGGCGGCCGGCACCTTCATGGGCGGCCCCATCGGCGACCGCATCGGCCGCAAGCGCGTGATCTGGATTTCCATCCTGGGCGCCGCACCGTTCACCCTGCTGCTGCCGTATGTCGACCTGTTCTGGACGGCTGTCTTGACGGTGATCATCGGCTTCGTCATTTCCTCCGCCTTTTCCGCCATCGTCGTCTTCGCGCAGGAACTGGTGCCGGGCAAGGTGGGCATGATCGCGGGCATCTTCTTTGGCCTGATGTTCGGCGTCTCCGGCATCGCCGCCGCCGCCATGGGCCACCTGGCCGACGTGGCGGGCATCGCCTATGTGTACAAAATCTGCTCCTACCTGCCGCTGCTGGGCATATTGACGGTGCTGTTGCCGCATATCGGGCAGGCGAAAAAATAAGCGGGTGACGCGGGAGGGCTTGACGGCCCGCCCGCGCGCATGCGATATTTATCCCATGAGCACTTTCATCCTCCCTCCAGTTTTTGCATCCGGCTTTGCATCCGGCGCCGCCGCTGCGCTGTGTCCGTGTACCTGGCCCCGTGAGGATGCGGCCCGGCGCCGTTAAACTTTTTACTCCTCATTCGATGGCCACAGTGTTGAAAAACCTGTGGCCATTTTCTTTTTCCGCAACGCGCATGAAAGTCCCGCATGACACTTCATTTGTACGATACGTATAGCCGCAGCCTGCGGCCGTTTGAACCCATCGCCCAGGGCCAGGCGGGCCTGTACGCCTGCGGTCCCACCGTCTACGATTACGCGCACATCGGCAACCTGCGCACCTATCTGTTCGTCGACGGCTTGCGCCGCGCGCTGGAATTCAACGGCTTGCAGGTGCGCCATGTGATGAACATCACGGACGTGGGCCATTTGACGTCGGACGCGGACAGCGGCGACGACAAGATCGAGGCGCGCAGCGCCCGCAGCGGCAAGTCGGCCTGGGACATCGCGGCGGAATTTACGCGCGCGTTCGAGGACGATCTGCGCCAGTTGAATATCCTGCCGCCCAGCGTCTGGTGCCGCGCCACCGACCACATCGCGGAACAGATCGCCTTCATCCGCGACCTGGAAGCGAAGGGCTATACCTACCGCACCGACGATGGCATCTATTTTGACACGACGCGCCAGGACGATTATGGCAAGCTGGCGCGCCTGAACCGCGACGGCCTGCAGGCGGGCAAGCGGGTGGAACTGGGCGAGAAGCGCGATATCTGCGACTTCGCGCTGTGGAAGTTCAGCGGCGTACCGGGTCAGCGGCAGATGGAGTGGGACAGCCCGTGGGGCCTGGGTTTCCCCGGCTGGCACATCGAATGCTCGGCCATGGCGGAAAAACACCTGGGCACGTATTTCGACATCCATTGCGGCGGCGAAGACCACGTGGCCGTCCACCACAGCAACGAGATCGCGCAGACCGAAGCGCGCCACGGCACGCGCCTGGCGAACTTTTGGCTGCATGGCGCCTTCCTCAAGACCCAGGATGCGAAGATGTCGAAATCCTCGGGCGACTTTTTGCGCTTGCACAGCCTGGTGGAGCAGGGCGTCGATCCGCTGGCCTATCGCTACCTGTGCCTGGGCGCCCATTACCGCAGCAGCCTCAATTTCACCGACGACGCCCTGCGTGCCGCCGCCAGCGGCCTGGCGCGCCTGCGCGTGGCCGTGCATGGCCTCGGTGCTGCGGACGGCGAGGCCGATCCTGCATGGCATGAGCGTTTCATGAGCTGCGTCAACGATGACCTGAACTTTCCGCGCGCGCTGGCCGTGGCCTGGGAGCTGCTGAAAAGCGATCTGCCCGACGGCGTGAAAAAGGCCACCATGGCCCGCTTCGATACGGCGCTGGGACTCGATCTGCTGGCCTGGCAGCCGGCACAGGTGGACGTGCCGCCGCCGGTGCTGGCATGGATGGCGCAGCGGGCCAGCGCCCGCGCGCAGCGCCAGTGGGCCGAGGCGGACCGTTTGCGTGCACTGGCGCGCGCGGCCGGCTATGACATCGACGATACGCCGCAAGGGCAACAGGCGCGGCCTTTGTGAAGATGTCCTGCATAATGGCCGCCTGATGACACTGGAGATGCCGTGAAGCGTCGTGTGCTGCTATTGAGTTGTTGCCTGGCCTTTTCTGCCGCGCAGGCGGCCAGCGAGTGTCCGGGCTTCCCAGCACTGGCTACATCGGGCGAGACGCTGCTGGCGCAAGTGCGCGCGCTGCCGCCCGTCGGTGTCGACCGCGAACGGCAGGCGTGCGCGCCGGCGACCGTCATCGACTTCGCCTACAGCGGCGGCACCTTGTGCCGCTTTGGCGGCGACGAGGGGACGGCCTATGCCGCGACGGCCGCCGTCACGCGCCTGGCCGATGGCGCTGAGCTGGTCGAATACCTGTATCTGTTCCCGTATGCGCCGGCCACGCACGCGCGCTTGCTGGCGCTGCTGGCCGCGCGTTTTACACCAGTCGACAAGGCGGCCTGGCCGGCCTTCCTGCAGGGGGCCACGCCGGGCAAGGAAACCACGGCCCTGTTCACGCATGGCGGCTTTTATATTTCGCTGGGCAAGCCCACCGAAGGCGATCCTGCCGCATGGTATTCGAACGTGATCTTTGAAAAGATGGACCAGCCCGCGCTGGGTGTACGCAAGGTGTGCCGGGAGGGGCGCGATGGCTGAAGCGCACGCCTTTCCAGCCGCATTGGCCGTCACGGTGACGCAGCTGCTGCCCGCGCTGGGCAGCAGCCGGGCACACCCGCCATTTGCCGTGTATCAGAATGGCGAGGCCTTGCTGATTCCGACGCGCACGTACTACGACCGCGAGCAGCTACTGGCCTGTACGCGGCTGGCAGGCGACGCTGGCGTGGTCGCCCTGTGCCTGGGCACGCGCCACCATGACGGCCATCTGCGCGAAGCGTGTGTCAGACAGCTGTTGCTGCAGGAGCGGGCGTGGACGGTGCCGTTCGTCGTGCACCTGTGCGGCGAATACGTGCTGGAGATTGTCGAGGTGATTGGCGCGGCGCTGCCGGCCTGGAATACGCAGGCGCTGGCGCGCTACCTGCGGGAAAACCCCACGTATGTGGCGACCCTGGAGCGGCGCAGCATCAGTTACTGGAGCTGCTACTACCGCGGGCAATATCCCGTGTGGGACGATTACCCGGGACGCAGGACCATGGCGGCCCTGCGTGCATTGCAGCAGCTTACGCCTCGATAAAGCGCATCTTGAAGCTGCGGCCCTTGATGTTGCCGAAGTCGCGGCCCAGGGAGTTACCGGCGTTGAGGCGCTTGAAGGCCGCTTCGGCCACCTTGCGGTCGAGCGCCACGTAGGTCATGAACTCGAACACGTTGATCTTGCCCACTTGCTCTTTGGTCAGACCAGCGTCACCCGTCAGCGCGCCCAGCAAGTCGCCCGGACGCAGCTTGTCCTTCTTGCCGCCCATGATGCACAGGGTGACCATCGGCGCCGGCAGCGCCTCGATCCCGTCATCTTCCGCCAGCTCCTTCAGGTCGTGCCATTCGGCGGCGCTGTTCTGGTACTGCTCGATCAGCTTGACCCATTTTTTCTCGTTCGGCGCGCACAGCGACAGGGCCAGGCCCTTCTTGCTGCCGCGGCCCGTGCGGCCGATGCGGTGGATGTGCACTTCCGTGTCTTTCGAGACGTCGACGTTGATCACGGCGCCCAGGTCGGAAATATCGAGGCCGCGCGCGGCGACGTCGGTGGCCACCAGCACGGAGCAGCTGCGGTTGGCGAACAGCACCAGGATTTCATCGCGCTCGCGCTGTTCCAGCTCGCCATACAGTGCCAGCGCGGAAAAGCCTTGCTGGCGCAGTTCGTCGGCCAGTTCGCGGCAATGCACCTTGGTGTTGCAGAAGGCCAAGGTCGATTCCGGCTTGAAGTGCTTGAGCAGCTTGCCGACGGCGCCATTGCGCTCGTCGAAGCCGATTTCATAGAAGCGCTGCTCGATCTTGTCGTTGTCGTGCTGCGCCTCGACCGTCACTTCCAGCGGATTGACGAGGAACGATGCCGTGGCGCGGCGGATGTCTTCCGGATACGTGGCCGAGAACAGCAGGGTCTGGCGGCGTGCGGGGCAGGCGCTGACGATGCCGGCGATTTCCTCGTAAAAGCCCATGTCCGTCATGCGGTCCGCTTCATCGAGCACCAGGGTCTGCACGTGGTTCAGGTTGATGGTGCCGCGGCCCAGGTGGTCGCGCATGCGGCCCGGCGTACCGACGACGATGTGGGCGCCGTGTTCCAGCGAGGCGATTTGCGGGCGCATCGGCGCGCCGCCCGTCAGGGTCAGGATCTTGATGTTGCCGGCCGCGCGGGCCAGGCGGCGCAGCTCATTGGCCACCTGGTCGGCCAGTTCGCGCGTGGGACACAGCACCAGGCCCTGCACGGCAAACCAGGCCGGATTGAGCTTGTGCAGGATGCCGATGCCGAAGGCGGCGGTCTTGCCGCTGCCCGTCTTGGCCTGGGCGATCAGGTCGCGGCCATCGAGCACCGCCGGCAGGCTTTGCGCCTGGATGGTGGTCATCTCGTGGTAGCCGAGCGAGTCCAGATTGGCCAAAAAGGCGGGCGTCAGCGGCAGGCTGGCAAAGGAATGGGTGGTGTCAGTGGTGGTGTTCATAGGGGCGGAGCCGGTAAAAAGCGGGTGGATGGGCACAGTCTACAGGCTTACGCCCTTGTGCGGTGGTGTGGAAGCCGGCGGCAAACGGCCGCCGGCATGGGATTAATTATCGGGCGCCCAGATGGGCAAGCCGGTGAGATCCAGGCCGGCGTCGCGCGTCCATACGGGCAGGCCCGTGGCGTCGGTCGGCTCCAGCAATTCGAGCTGCACCTGCTTCAAGGCCACCTTGCGCGCGCGCGTGCGGCGCTGCGGTTCCGGCGCCGGCTCTGGCGCCTCGTGCGCTGGCAGCGGGCCGAAGCCGGGCAAGTCGATGGTGGCGTTGTCTTTTTTATCTCTCATTTACTAACCTCTGTCCTTGGCCTGCGAAAGCCAAGGGGCGGGCAAGGTGCTGCCCGCCTATGTCTATACGCTTTAACTTCATCCACAAAACAAAAGCCCGGCTACTGGAGTCGGGCTCATTGTGAATATTATCGGCAGGGAAAGCAGACCTGCGGATTTAAGTGCGGCACGCAGTGTATCACAGGCGTGCCGCACCGTGTGGGGCGCCGTTGCTCAATTAACGGAAGCTCAGGGCGCCCGTCAAATCGCCGGGCGGCAGCGCGCCACGCGCCGCGAAGGCGTCGTTGCGCACTTTCAAGCCTTCGAGCAGCGGCAGGTCGTGCAGGCGCGTGATCAGGCGCAGGATCGACGTCGTGTCATAAAAACTGTGGTCGACGGCGCCTTTTTTCGCGTACGGAGAGACGACGATGGCGGGAATGCGCGTGCCCGGACCCCAGCGGTCGCCCTTCGGCGGCGCCACGTGATCCCACCAGCCGCCGTTTTCATCGAACGTGATCACCACGATCATGTCTTTCCACTGCGGCGATTCCTTCAGATGCTGGATGATGTTGGCCACATGCTGGTCGCCCGACTCGATATCCGAATAGCCGGCGTGCAGGTTCAGGTTGCCCTGCGGCTTGTAGAAAGTCACGGCCGGCAGCTTGCCCGCCACGGCGGCGGCGAGGAATTTGTTCGAGATCGGGCTGTCGCCCGTGCCGCCGTCGCGCAAATGTTCGGCGCGCGCCGCCGTGCCGGGCGCGAACTGCTTGAAGTAGTTCAGCGGCTGGTGGTGGAACTGGAAGTTCGGCTTGCTGCCGCCGCCCTTGTGGTCGAGCGCCGCTTGCCAGCCGCCGCCATACCACGCCCAGCTGACGCCTTTGCGCGACAGCAGGTCGCCGATGGTGTCATAGGTTTGCGGCGGCAGGGTGTTCGCGTCGGCCGGGTCGGCATGCAGCGGATCGCCGTCGAAGGCCGGGCGGACGTAACTCGGTTGATATGGCGGCGCCATGGTGTTGACGGCATAGCCGTCCGGCGTGAGGGCGCCGTCGTTGACGTACTTCGGCTTGCCGTCGAGCGCGGAGGCGGGGCAGTCGGGAGCAATCGCCAGGCGCACGCCTTGCGGACCGTCCGACAGCACGGCGATCTTTTTCTTCGCCGCCGTCTCGGCTGCATTGAAATATTCGTTGGCGCGGCCCGTGACGAGGAACTGGTGGTTCATGTAGGAGCCGCCGAAGGCCGCCATGAAGAAGTTGTCGCACAAGGTGTACTGTTCGGCGATCTGCCACAGGTTCAGGTTTTTCGACGTTTCGCCGTAATGGCCCATCACCAGGCCGCCGCTGTCGGCCCATGCGGCAAAGCCGTCGTTCTTGCCGCCATTGATCTGCATCTGGTTGTTATAGAAGCGGTGCACCAGGTCGCGCGTGATGATGCTCTCGGGCAGGGGCTTGCCGGCCGCGTCGCTCAATTTGTAGGGCGCGTTGGGCAGGCCGGAAATCTGCTCTTCCTTGATCAGGTAATCGATGCCGCCGATATTTTGCTGGTTCGGCACCAGGCCGCCCCAGATCTTCGGCAGGGTGGCCAGCGGCTTGCCATCGCGGTCCAGCTGCCGCGCCTGTTCCGCCGTGACGGCGGACAGGGGCGCGCTGGTGCCGGGGAAGTTGGCGAACAGGTTGTTGAAGCTGCGGTTTTCCAGGTAGATCACCACCACGTTCTTGACGTGGGCCTTGAGTTTCGCGTCGAGCGAACCCTTGGCGATGGTTTTCTTCGCGGGCGCGGCGTCGGCCAGCGCCGGCAGGCTGGCGGCCAGCCCGACTGCGGAAGCGGCCTGAAAAATGCGCCGGCGCGAGGGATTGGCGGGTTGGTCGGCCGGATCGGCTGGCAGGGCGGGGGCGAGGTCCTTCACACATTCTCCTTGGGTGTCATTCGTTTGCTGATGCGCGAAAATTGTATCACCGTGGCTTGGCAAATGTGAAATTTCACGGCGTGTCGCATGGATTCAAGCGTGCCTGGCCGGCGCATGAAAAGATGGGGCGTACGAATGGCGATGGTCGCCATGTTCGTGCCGCGCGCACGGCGTTACCGCATGGGCGTCTGCGCGCCCCGATACACGATCTATACACGCAGGGAGGCGTTCATGTGGCTAGTCTTGAAGTTGTTGCTGTTTATCTTTTTTATCCTGCCAGCCGCCCTGGGCTTGACGCTCATTTTTTTACCCTATTCCATTCCCGTTGTCCTGGGCCTTGTGTGGTGGTGGCGCTCGCGTGCGCGCGCGGCGCGCGCGCGGGACAAAGTCGTCAGCGTGGGAGGGATAGAGGGACGGACCTGGGTCCTGGAATCGGCGCGCTTCACGATGGAGCTCGATTATGCCAGCGCCCAGCTGCGCATCCAGTCCAGGGGCAAGCGCTTCTACGTTAGAACGGGAGCCAGATATCAGGTGCGGCGCGGCGCATTCGACGTGTTCTTGCCCGCTGAAGATATTTCCATGTATGCATCTGAAAATATGGTGGAGCATTACCTTACAAAATGGACGCCTTCAGTTGAAATCACCGATCGCGGCTTCGAACATGTGATCCTGGAAACACCGGACGGGGTGCATACGCAGGGAACGGGGCAATCTGATTTGACAATCACGTCAAAAATATTTTCGGGAAATACCTTGGCGGGACGGCGCTTGCGCGAAAGTGAGGCGCAGGGACCGTTTTCGGCAATCTTTCTGCGCATGCCGCTCGCTACGGCCGTGTGTGTCAAGGAAGAGTGGCAAAAGGCCCGCGCGCGGGTGCAGGAGATGCAGCGCCAGCGCCCGGTGGCGCCAAGCCCGGCATCGATGGGCTTATAGAACATTTTAATGTTTTCAAAAATGCCATTTTGCCGTGTTTTCATTGTATTATGGAAACTAATAAGCGCGGCGTCGTGATGCAGGCCTGACCAGGCAGACCGATGCCTGCGGCCCCATCATCGATGCTACAGGATGTCAGGAATGTCGAACTCGCTTGCGTATCACGTGGTTGTCCATGCATTGGAGGGGCGGGCCGGCTGGACACCCATGGCGCGCTTCGCTTCGGCCGTCTCGCACGTGATCCAGGGGCATTTGCCTTATCAGCGCTACCATGCCGCCGGCATGGCCAGGAGTCCCAAGGGATCGGCACCGGGCGTGATCGAACGCCTGGTGAATGACTTCCTGGCAACCGACATCAATCCCAGCTATCTGCTGCTCTCTTCATTCCGCCGCGAAGCCGACGTGTTCGTCGCATTCAATGCCTACAACCAGTCTGCGAACCTGGGCGTGCAGACCAGTCTTGGCGGGCGGGGTGCCGGCAATGTGGCGCGCGGCGCGACGCGCGCTTCCCGCGTGGCCGCCAGCGACCCCGATAGCTGCCGCCATGGCACCCTTGCCATCGTCGACACCATGCTGGCCACCACGCGCGCCAATGCGGCTGCGCCGGACGGCGCACCACAGCGCAGCCTGGGTACGCTTGCCCTGTTGTTGGGCATCGAATCGTCCACGGCGGCGGAAGTGGCGTTCGTCTTTGAAAGCGAAGGCCACCTCCCCATCAGCCAGCTTGCCGGCAGACTGGGTTGCCATCAGCGCACGCTGGAACGCCGATTGCGCGAAGCGGGCATGACGGCCGAGGCGCTGCGCCAGGCCGCGCGCCTCGTGCGTGCAGCGCACCGGCTACCGTCCGGGGATAGCCTGACGATGATCGCCGCCGACGAGGGCTTTTCCGATCTTGCCCACATGACGCGCGCCTTCCAGGCCGCTGCTGGGATGCCTCCCAGCCTGATCCGCAAACTGGGCAAGGGTCAGAACTGATACCGCACGGTCAACGCCACCTTGCGTGCCGGACCATGCATGCCCGAGTACCACCAGTCCGATACGGAAGCCGTGTAATGCTTGTCGAACAGGTTGGCCACGTTGACGGTGGCAGACAGCTTGTCGCTGACGTCGTAGCGCGCCATCAGGCTGGCCACCGAGTACGCCTTCTGTTCCCAGTGCAGGGTGCTGTTGATCTGCCACGCGTCGATGTCGGAATACACGCGGCTTTGCCAGTTCACGCCGCCGCCCAGCGTCAGGCGATGCAGCTCGCCGGGCAGGCGATACGTGGTCCACAGTTTCACCAGGTGGCGCGGGAAGGTGGTCAGGATCGCCTTGCCGCTATTGTTTTCCGTCTGGCTGTAAGACCACGATGCCGAGATGTTCCAGCTTGGGGTGATGGCGCCCGTCGCTTCCAGGTCCACGCCCTGGGTCCTGGCGCCCTTGATGGCGCGGTTGGCGGGATTGTTCGTGCCGGGTACGGTGTAGCCGGGATCTGATTCGGCCAGGTTGCTCTGGCGGATCTGGTACAGCGCGGCAGCCGTGTTCAGGCGGCCATCGAGCCAGCCGCTCTTGATGCCCGCTTCCAGTGTCTTGCCTTCGCGCGGCGCCAGCAGCTTGCCGTAGCGGTCTTGCGAGGCCTGCGGCTGGTAGATGGTGGAGTAGCTGGCGTAGGCGCTGTGCGTGCCGTCGATGTCGAACACCAGGCCGCCATACGGCGTGAAGACCCGGCTTTCCGAGGCTGGCGACGCGCTGTAAAAATTCACGGAAGGCGCGTCCGAGATGTAATTCTCGCTGTAGCGCAGCACTTTTGCGCCGGCGATCAGTTTCAGGCGCTCGGATAGGTTGAGGCGCGTGGCGGCATACGCGCTTGCCTGGCGGCGCGTGCTGTCGTAAGTGACGACGGCATTGCCAAACGCGGGTGTTGCCGTGCGGTTCCAGCGGTACAGGTTGGCGGGCGTGCTTGCGACGCCGCCGCCGAAGCGGCCATCCGTCGTGCTTTGGAATTCGCTGTAGTCCATGCCCAGCACCAGTTCGTGCTGGCGGCCGAACGCGCTGAACGGGCCGCGCACATTGACGTCCACGCTGTTGACCTGGAGCTGGTAATCGCGGTAGTCGGCATTCAGCAGCAGGCCGTCGCCCGTGGCCTGGTCGGGAAAGCCGCCACTCACGTCCAGGTAGATGGAACGCTCTTCTTGCGACGACTGCACGCGGTTGGCCGAGATTTTCAGCTTCCAGTCGTTCGCCAGGGCGTGTTCCAGGGTGGCGAAGAGGTCGGTCGAATTGGTGCCGAAGCGATTCGACTTGGCCGCCGGGCTGAAGGAGCGCGGCAGGTCCGTCATGGCGCCATTGCTGTAGAACAGGGGAAAGCCCAGGTAGGACAGCGAACCATTCGAGCGCTTGCGCTGGTGCGTGACGCCGGCGGTCAGCTTCGTGTCGCTGGACAGGTCCGCTTCGACCACGCCGTAGACCACTTTCTTGTCGCGGCTGTAGCCGTCGATGATGCCGTCGCCTTCCTCGTACACCGTCACCAGGCGGCCGCGCACGGTGCGCGCCTCGTTCAGCGGACCGGCGATGTCGGCCATGGCGCGCCGTTCATCGTAGGAACCCAGCTCGCCCTCGACGGACGCCTGGAACTGCGCCGTCGGCTTCTTGCGCACCATGTTGATGGCGCCCGAGGCGTCGCCCGCGCCCGTCATCAGGCCCGAGGCGCCGCGCAGCACTTCGATGCGGTCGTACAGCGCCATGTCGGCCAGGCTTTGCGACGGTATCGCATTGAGGCCGAGGTTTTCCGAATGCGTGCTGACGCCATCGAGCTGGTAATTGGTGATCGAATAGCCGCGCGACGTAAAGCCCGTGCGCTCGCTGCCCAGCGAGAACAGGGTGATGCCCGGCGTTTGCGCCATCACTTGCGCGATGGTGCTCAAGCCCTGGTCCTGCATGCGCTGCTGCGTGATGACGCTGACCGACTGCGGCGTTTCCCGGATCGACAGGCCCAGCGGCGTGGCCGTGGAAACCGGCAGGGCGGAGACGTACGTGCCCGAGCCTTCCGTCGCATCCTGCTGCGCCTTGACCGACACTTCCGGCATCATGGCGATGGCGTCCGCGCCGGATTCCGACAGGGCCGGGCGCAGCACATAGCTGCCATTGGCGCTGCGCTCGGCCTTCAGGCCCGTGCCGCGCAGCACGCCGTTCAGGGCCGCCAGCACCTCGTGGCGACCCGTGAGGCCTGCGGAGGTCTTGCCGCGCGTCTGTTCCGGCGTAAAGCTGAGGATGACCCTGGACTGGCTGGCGACCTGGCGCAGCGCCGCCGCCAGGTCGCCGGCCGGCACCTGGAAGTCGAGGCTGGCCGCCGCCGCAGCAGCCGCGCTTTCCTGCGCCAGGGCCGGCGCCTGGGCGTTCAGCAGCAGGGCCGAACCGATGCAGATGAACTGGATGGCATATGCCATGCGCTTGATGCGTGGCCTGGAAGAGAGAGCTTGGGACATGGTTACCTTGTGGTGTAGTCGTCAAAAAGAACGTTGCCTACACAGGTCACGCGAGAAACGAAAACGGGTACTTTTTTTGTGGCGGACTTAAAATAAATGCCTAGCGCTGCCGGCGCGCCTCCACCTGTACCCAGTAGCGCGTGCGCAGGCGCACGTCCACCGGCAGGGAGTCGGGCAGCGACAGCAGCACGGCGTCCAGGTCGGCCAGCGGGAAGACGCCGGAAATCCGCAGGCCGGCGACGGCGTCGTCGCAGCCCAGCAAGCCGTGGCGGTAGCGGCTCAATGCATGCAGGAAGTCGCGCAGCGGCATGGCGTCGGCCAGCAGCAAGCCCTGGCGCCAGGCCCAGATGTCGGGCGAGACGGCGTGCGCGGGCAAGACGCCTTGCGCCGTCATGCCGCCGCCCTGGCCCGCATGGATCACCCGGTTGCCGTCGCCATGGCGCGGCGTCAGCCGCACGGCGCCTTCCTCGACGGCGACCAGGGTATCGCCGTCCGCCTGGCGCACCGAGTAGCGCGTGCCCAGCGCCTGCGCCTGGCCATGCGCGGTATCGACGAGGAAGGGGCGGTAGGGCCGGCCCGTTTCGCGCGCGGTGGCGATGAACACTTCGCCCCGCACCAGTTGCAGCAGCCGTTGCGTGCCCGTAAAGCGGATATTCACGGCGCTGCCGCTGTTCAGGTGCAAACGGCTGCCGTCGGGCAGGGCCAGCTCGCGGCGCTCGCCCACGCCCGTGGCCATGTCGGCCAGTGCGGCGCGGGCCATGTCGGGTGCGTAGGGCGAGCGCGCGCCGAACCAGCCCGTGAGGCCGATGGCCGATACCCACGCCAGCAGCTGCAGGCTGTTGCGGCGCGAGATGGGCGAGGCAGGACGCCGTGCCAGCGCCGTGCGGCACGCCTGCGCATCGAGATCGCGCAAGCCGCCGCTGGCGCTTTCGATGTGTTTCCACGCCCGTTCATGGTCGGGGTGCGCCTGGCGCCACGCTTGCCAGGCCGTCCTTTCCGCCGGCGTGGTGGCGCCGCTCATCAGGGTGGTCAGCCATTCGGCCGCCTGCATGGCGATGGCCAGGTCGATGGGCTGGCCCAGTGCATGGACGGTGGCGGTGCGCATGTCAGGACGCGGCAAAATCGGGCACGGCAAAAAAGCACAGCAGATTGGCCTTGCTCAGGTATTTTTTGACGGAATGCGTGGTGGTGCCCAGTTCGGCGGCGATCTCGGCGTAGCTCATGCCGTCCAGGTGGGCCAGCAGGAAGGCGGCCCTGGCCTTGGCGGAGAGCTGGTCCAGCGCGCGGTCGATCATTTGCAGCGATTCGAGCAGGATGGACATCGCTTCCGGCGAGGGCGCGCAGGCTTGCGGCTGATGCCGCAGGGCGTCGAGGTAGGCCCGTTCCAGTTCTTCACGCCGGCAGTGATTGGCCAGCAGGCGCCTGGCGATGGTGGCCAGGAAGGGGCGCGGCTGCGCGATTTCAGCACTGCTGCGTGCAAGGAAAATCTTGAGGAAGGTATCCTGCGCCAGGTCGCCCGCCAGCCCCGCGTCGTGCAGGCGACGCTTCAGCCAGTGCAGCAGCCACGAGTGGTGCTCGGCATACAGGGCCTGGAAATCGGACGGCGGGGAAGGGGTGGACAGCATGGGTACAGTACGGCTTAATCTAAATGAGAATTGTTCTCATAATAGCGCAGCGGCGCACGCCAGGCAATCAGGAAAACGCGGCGTTGCTGAAATGCGACTGCGCGCCCGGGCCGCGTGCGGTGGTGGCTTTGCGCTGCCGCACGGCAGATGTAAAAGTTTCCTTGGCGCAAGCTTTCATGTGAGAAAATGCGGCTTGTCGATGTGGTGCGGAGCGCAAAATGATGTGGATGGTTGGCGGTGTCCTGGTTCTTTTGGTCGCCAGATTTTTATGGTTGGCCTTTTTCCATCGGGTCAACGCGATGTCGCGCCAGGCGGAACTGATGAACTGGCTCGACATCGGCCGGGTGTCGAATGCCGATGGTGGCAAGGATATTTTGTTGGCGAGAAATGAGCGCGGCGCCCGGATCGACTGGCGCACGGGCGAGGTCTGGTTGATGAATCCCAAGGTGGAGGAGCCGTTTGCCGATTTTCTCGCCGTCGAGCGCTGGCTGACGTTGCGCGAAATGCCGATGGCGGACAGGCCGGCGCCTGCCGCTCCTGCGCCAGCGGAGCCGGCACCGGCGCCTGAGCCAGGCCCCGTGCGCGATACCTTGCCGGCCTTCCAGCAAAAGGTCGATGCTTGCCTCGCCAAGGCGGAAGGCGGCCAGGAATTGCTGGAAACCAAGCAGGCTTTCGAGGCGGGCAGCGAGCCTTACCTCGAGGCATCGACGGAATTGAGCAAGACCGCGCTGGAGTTCGAAGTGTCGCCGGCGATGGTGGCCACGTTGCATATCAGCGCCTTTGCCGCCCTGGCTGAAACGGCGGGCGCCGACAAGCTGGAACGGGTGGCGGCCAGCCTGCACGCAGCGGCCAGGCAGATCCGGGCCAGCGTCACCGCGTAACAGTATCGACCCGGCCTGGAATGAAAAAACCGCTGCATCCCTTGCAGGAGTCAGCGGTTTTTATGTATTGGTTGCGGGGACAGGATTTTCTGCACTCTTGTGCAAGTCGTTGAATCTCAAGGGATTTTTTTTCGCCCCCGCGCGCTCAGTGTCACACCGAAAGCACCACCGTGGCCATATCCTCCCCGCGTCTCGGACGCACACCAGCAGGCATCTACTATTTCCGCCTCAAATCTGGCGGAACCGACCGCCGCATCTCGCTTCGCACAAGATGCGCTCACACTGCTAACATTGTCGCGTTGCAACTAAATTTAAACATAGAAAGAGCGCGCGCAATGAGCAATCCCAAAATATCGGATTTTAATTTTGACGCAGCAAGCTTGCGCGATTATGAGATAACACTCAAAGACGGCAGGACGATCAAAACGGACGGCAGCGAGGCCGATCACCTGCGCGCAATGCAGATGCTTGAAGCAATCGAACGCATTGGCCCTATTGACGTTGAAGACCAGCCCCCACGACCGCAGGCGCCCGCCGCCTTGCCGCCATCGCACAAGCTGACCGACGCCGCCAAGCTTTGGCTAGAAGAGTGCGGCGGCAAGAATGCCCCTCGCACCGTCGCCGCCAAGGGCTATCATGTCGCCAATTTCATCAAGCTAATGCCCGCACGGGCATGCGTTGACGACATCACGCGGGCGAAGATCGTCGAATACAAGCAAGCTCTAATCAAAGAGAAGCAGACACCGAAGACTATCGACAACAAGCTAATGAGCTTGTTCGACTTCTTCAAATATTTGAGCGCTCACGGCATGCACAGCGGCGCCGAGAACCCTGTGGCGGGTCTCTTCATGCTCACGAAGACAGAGCGAAAAAACAAGAACCAACCCTATGACCTTTTCACGCCCGACGACCTCGCCCGCTTCTTCGAGCCTGCAAGCTACCTCGCCGCGATGGTGGCCCCGGATACTTATTGGGGGCCGCTCCTTGGCCTTTTCACTGGTATGCGTATCAGCGAGGCCGCAGCGATCAAGCCCGACGATGTGAAGACCGTGGCGGGCGTGCATTATATTCACATCCCGCAATCGAAGACGAGCGCGGGGATTCGCAACGTCCCAATCTGCGAGAGTTTGATAGATTTGGGCCTCCTCGACTATGTTGCCGAAGTGCGCGCCGCAGGCGCTCCCCGACTGTTCCCGCATCGTGGCTTGGTCAATGAGTCTTACGCCAAGGAGCTATCCATCGCGATGCTTGCCCGACGCCGGGCGCTCAACATCGAAGACCCCAACGACCGGAAAAGCTTCCACTCTTTCCGCGTTGGGGTCTCGACAATGCTCGCCAACGAGGGCGCCAACACCATGCAAGCCATGAGAATCGTCGGCCACGCCGTGGGCGAGGGCGTCTCGACGCATGCGGGCTACGTCCGCGACCTTCCCGACCTCAAAAAGATAGCCGACCTTGTCCGCCATCCCATCGACCTTGCGGCGCTCAAATACTCCGGGCAATTCCGCGACTTCATCGCCAACCGCGCGAATTGGGCGGAGGTCAAGGCCGAGGCGAAAGCCGCCGACCTCGCTCGCCGCCGCGCGAATCGCGCCCGCCTCACCGGCGCCAAGGCCAAGCCATAGCCGCCCGCCGCCGCTCCAAGGCCGCTTTTGCGGCCTTTTTTTAACGTGCGGGCTATCCGAGGAAGTTCCCTTCACGCGTTTCGGCTTGCTCTGCCTCTTCCGTGAACATTTGCATGGCGCTCTCGAAAAGCGTGTGATCCACATTAGTAAATGGAAACAACGATCCATTTACACCAATCGTTTTTAATATTTCCCCGAGCGCTACAAGACAAGAAGCCCGCAAAGACGGGTCTGCTTCGAAAACAAAAAAACCATTTCCAAGTGCAACCGCCGCAACCGCCAATTTATGAGGACGCACGCCAAATTTTCCTTCAAAAATGTCCGGTGTTTGATCCCACACATGCGCGACTAGGTGGGTCGCTATTTTTGCGGGGTCATATTGAAAAATGCCAACTTTTGCCTGAATCTCAAAAAGATTTTGGACAACAACAGCGGCCTCACTTTTTTTAAAAGTGCTCTTTATTCCAGAAAAAAACCCCATGCTTGCTCCTCAAAAAAACAAATTGTAGCAGCTTGCAATTTCCGCAAGACAATAAACGCAGGATTTTTTCTTGGAAATTATGCGCGCTGCAATTATTTCCATCGAGAAAAGTTTGCCAGAGTGTCAGACTGTCAGAGCCGACGGCCACCCAGCCAACCTCTCACCGCTCAAAAATCCCGGCGCCCCTGCCGCGCCTTGATCGCTCCCGGCTCGATTTTTTGCCGCTCGTCCGATCTTTTTTCTGTGTCCGTCTTTCTTTACTATGTAGAGAAAAAACGAGGCCACGCAACAAAAAACGGCAAAAATTTGCAGTTTTTGCTGCTTTTCCATGTAATCTGTTGTGCGTTTGTTGAGGTTTTTTTTAGGCCATTTTCCGCTCATCGCCATAGGGGAAACCGGGACGAGCGGTCGATTTTAGGCAAAAAACCCCTACCCCCCCTCTCTGGGCGTTCGTTCCCATGTAATCTGAAAAATCCGCGTGTCTGCCAAATTCGAAAAATAACTGCACACAAATCAAAGATTACCGCTCGTCGGATTCCGTGTTGATAGGCCTTGCGTTATCTCAACAGTTTGAGAAGTTGAGAGGGCAAGAAAAACTCAACAAACGGAGAAATAAGAATGGCTTACAAACCGACAGCAAAGAGCGGCAAGGCAGTCCACGCGGCAGACGTTGCTAGCGAAGTTAAAAAGGCGATGCGTGAAATGTTTGCAGAGGCCGCAGGCAAAGGCCAGAGCGCCAAGAATTGGGCGGGTGGCGTCTCACTCGATGAACAAATGGAGGCGCTAAATTGGCGCGGCGATGCCGCAATCCCACCCGGCTCGCCCGTCCATGACATTCTCGAAGCTTTCAAGATGCACACAGATTTACCCCTGGATTTGTCTTTTCATTCATTCCTCTTCTTCTTGTCGAACTACCTGCTTAGCAATGGCGTCTCGATCAAAGTTGGCGGGCAACTAATCACCCCGGAATTGTGGACAGTCCTCCTCGCCCCAAGCGGCTCGGGAAAATCTTACTCGCTCTCACGCATCGCAACCCATGCACCAATCGGCGCTCGGGCAACTATCGAGGGCTTCGCAAGCGGCGCAAAACTTATCGAAATGATGCGCGACAACGAAGAAGCAGGCAAACCACAAGCATGGCTCGAAGACGAATTTGGGCAGAAACTCAAAGCTTTGGAGCAAGACGGAAACGCGCTCTTTGATGCCAAGGGCTATCTACTAAAAGCTTATGACGGCGGGCCACTCTCGCGAGCAACGAAAGCGGAAACCATCGAAGTCGCCCGCTCGAACATGTCCATTCTAGGCCTCAACGTGGACGAGACTTTTATGAAAATCCTGACAGCGGAAAGCCTTCTTGACGGCTTCGCCCAACGCTTCGCCTATGTCCTCGCAGAACGCGACCCGGAGCGACATTTTGCGGATTATCCGATTTATAGCAATGACGAAATCGAGAAAGTTACCGGGAGCGCATGGGCTAGAATTATGAGCGTCCCGCTGCATTCGCAATATGAATACAGCCCCGAAGCCCTCGACGCATACAAGCGCCACTTTACGACGATGGGGCGAATCATTGACGCGGGCAAAGGGTTGGATGTTAGTTTTTTCCGGCGTCTCATGCAGCGAAGCCACCGCCTCGCCTTGGCTTATCACATCATCCTTGGCGACGCCTCCGACAAGATTACAGTCGTCGATGTTGAGTGGGCCATGCGCCTAACGCGTCTACACATCGCCGACGCCGCCCGGCTCATCGCCAAGAAATCGCCCGACGCTAATGCCGCGCTAACGAAGGCTATGGCCCTCGAAAAAAGGCTAACGGGTAAAGGGGAGACGCTAACCCCCCGCAGCGTTCGGATAGGCATCCACGCCGCCCGCGACGATCAAGCCATGGCCGAGAACATCGTCGCCACACTCAAAAACATGCGCCAATAAGAAGCCCCACGCGGCCCCGCTCAGGGGCCGCTTTTGCCGTGCGTCGCCCAAGCTGTTGAGGTTCTTGCATTCTCTCAACAGTGTGAGAAGGTGAAGACAGCAACGGCGAGGCCGTGGCAACAAAAAAAGGAGCAACACATGAACGCAGACTATCAAGCCCTCATCGCCACCGGCCTCCCATTCCGCATCGCATCGCAAAATAACGGCTGGGCGCGGGCCTACATCGGCCCTTACTTCGCAACCTTTCGCAGCAACAACATGAACGCCGCAAAGCTTGAAAGCAGGGCGCCCGCCACCAAGGCTGGCACCCACTTGGGTGCCGCCCTTCGCAAACTGGTAGAAGATCGAGAGGCCATCTTCCGCGAGCTGGCCCGCCTCGAGCGTGCGGCACTTTCCCGAGCCATTCAAGCCGCAAAGCCTTAGCCCTCTAAGCCAACCCAAGGCGGCGCCTAGCGCCGCTCTTTCAACATCATGGAGGCCAGCATGGCTAAAAAAATCAATGAAAACTGGGCGCTCATCGAGAGCATGGGCTATACGATTCGAGAGGAGTGCTTTCGACACTACTTCACCGCCGTCCCCGGCGTTCCATCGGCCAACCGCCTTGCCTTGGGACTGTGGGTTTTTCTAAGCTCGCAAGCTCGTCGCAGCGTGGAGTCATCAGGGCTGGCGGCTTGGGCCGCAGCACGCAAGGGCGGCGTGCTTGATAGAGCCATGGCGACAATGATAGAAGACACCCCCGCCTTGCGGGCTGAACAAAGACGCCGCAACGCCTTGGCGGGCGTGCTCGTCTACGTCAATGAACATTGGGACTTTATCAAAAGAACGGGATGGCGCGGCTCTGATGGCCAAGCCCCACACGTCGCCGCTTTGCGGCACTACATGCATACATTCATGATTCTCCCGTTCGACGCGTTCGGGCCGCTTCAAGAGGTGGAGCCTTGGGCCACAGCCCCGAGAGGCTCAGCACTCGATAGCGCTCTGCTCGCGTTCATCGAAGCAACCCCGGCCCTGCTCGCCGAGCGTGAGCGGCGTGCACTGGCCGCAATCATCCCCGCAACACCCACAGCAACCCGCCGCCAATCCGGCAGGCTCTAACAAATCAAGGAGGCCAGCATGGCTAAGACAATTAATAAAAACTGGGCGCTCATCGAAAGAGCGGGCTACACAATCCAGCGAACGCTCGGCGGAAATTTTCCAGCGGAAAGATATGAAGCGATCACGCTACGCGATAGCATCGCTTGGCAAGTCGGCAACGCGAGCGGTTGGGATGCTTGCGTTTGCCTTCCCCTTATACTCGACGACTTGCTAACACAAAGCAATGCAGGGACTGATCTGAACAAGCAAACGCTGCGGGCCGTCATCACTGCGAAAAATATCGGATTCGGGAAACTCAACGCGGCGCAATGGCTCGCTGCAAAGCATTGCAGCGCCTGCGGCGATTGCCACGGCTATCTCTGCATCGCGTGCGCGAAAGCGATCATTACCCCCGCCCTCGCTCGCGAATGCAACGGCGAAGCGGCTTGGGCGGCGGCACGCAACGGCGGCAAACTCGACGCGGCCATGGCGACAATGATCGAGAACACCCCAGCCCTTCGGGCTGAGCGTGAGCGGCGCGCACTGGCCGCAATCATCCCAACCACACCCACGCCCACCCGCCGCCAAGGCGGCAGGCTCTAACAACAAGGAGACACACATGGAAAACAGATCAATCAATGAAAATTGGGAAATCATCGACGCTGCGGGGTGGAGCCTATCGCTTACCCTCGACCCGCTGACAGGAGTGTTTGAGCTTCGCACTTTCGACCCGCTCGGCCCGTGGCAATCCCTTTTTGCTCTCGAATTTCCCTTCTATATTCAACTCTCGATGACAAAAGAAATTGCCCGGCTCGGGGAAGCGTGGGCAGATTTACACTTCGCAAACAAGAGAGCGACAGCCGCAAAAAGGCGGCTCCTACGTCTTGCCCTTCCGCTGATAGCGGCATGGGGCTATGACGCCATCAACCCCGCCCCCGCTGGCTTCCACTGCATAAACTTCCTAGCCGAAGAGGCCGCGATCACAATCAGCGACGAACATAACCGCCTACGCCACGTCGTCGCGGGCTGCGAGATAGACAAAGCTATGGCCGAAATGATCGCCGAGAATGCAGCGCTTTCAGCAGAGAGAGACCGCCGCGCCTTGGCCGCACTCATCCCCGCAAGACCAGCACCCGCCCGCCGTTCTGGCTGGCTCTAATACCAACAAAAAGGAGCGACAAACATGAAGACCAACAAGAGGCCAAACAAAGCCCAAGGCTATACACTGATCGAAATTCTGCTAGTCCTCGCAGGCGTCTCGGCGATCACCGTCGGAGCCATCCGGCTCGGCGGCGTAGTCTCGCAGCGCTCAAACATTGCCACGGCCACGGCAACGGCCCGCAGCATCATCACGGGAATGGATGCACGCTATTCGACGACTGCAAACTACTCTGGAGCGGGAGCGGAGCCGCCCACATTCGTCGATGGCGTCAAGATCGACGGCAATGCAATTTTAACGCCGTGGGGCCTGGCGACGCTATTAGCGGAATCCGATCAACGTCCCGGCGACCGTTGGAGCGTCACTTTTGACAGCATCCCTCGCGACGCCTGTGCTGCTTTTGTCGTGCAAGCCTCGCCGCTTTTTGCGTTCACCGGCATCAACATGCAAGGCAACACCGCAAAGGAGGGCGAAGCCGTCGCGCCCGATGAGGCCGCGCACTACTGCAATCAAGCCGTGAATTCCGTGCAATTTTTAGCGCTCTCTCTGACTACCCGAGCCGCAAGCGTCAATCCGCTTTGGGCGAACGTGGTGCCGTCATCGCTGCCGCCATGGATAGCCCCACCGCCAGCGATCACCGACGGCGGCGGCTGGACTGCCGGGGGCGATGAATCAACGACGCTCTACCCACTTCCCACCCCCACGCCGATACCCCCGGCGGGGGTGTGGCAAGGTCATCCGACACGGCCAACGGAACCCGAGCCGACACCAGCCCCAACCCCGACACCAACACCCACCCCAACAGCCCCACCGAAATGCGACGAGCAAAGCCAGCCGGGACAGGATTTTGGCAATAATTTTTGCGTCGATAAGCCGACGCCAGCCCCCACACCAACCCCGACGCCCGCACCTTTCTGCGTCGCCATCAAGCCCATGCAAACGGGGACGCTATATCAGTGCAAAGACGCCAACGGTGGCACGTATTACACAGAAGAGCCATCAATTCCCGAGCCTGTCCTGCTCTGCCCCCTTGTGAGCGGATTCGACGGCACAATTGGAAAGAGCTACTCGCCTTGTCTCGTCAATAACGGCTCAACGGGCTATCCGAAAGGCGAAACATACACATGCACAGCGACGGGTTGGAAGCATAGCTTTTCAAACTCAAACATCATGCTTTTGTGTGAGTAAAGCGGTCGAGCAAATACCGCCGCCGCCTTGAAGCGGCGGCGGTCTTTTCGAAATCTACAGACGAAAAAAAAGCCGCGTGAGCGGCTTTTTTGCTGGCGATTTTTACGCCTTCGACTTGCCCGCCGCCGCTTTCGCGGCGGCGTCGTCCGTTTTCTGCGTCTTTTCGCTTACAAACTTGCGGAAAGCGGCATCGCTGACATTTAGCTGTTTCTCGTCGCGAAACTTTGCTGCAATCGAGCCAGCCGGAACACCTGCGGCGAGGGTTTGCTGAATCAGGGGCCAGAGCGGCTCAAGGGAATCTTTGAGCGTCGCGGGGCGGTGGGCTTTGGGGTTTGCAATCATCTCTTTAAGCATTGCAGTCATCGCCGCCGAGTCGTTTTTGTAAACGACTTCTTCGAGCTTCTCCGCTGTCTTCTTTGCCATTTTTCTCTCCATTTTTGTTGCGTTTCGGAAATTGCATTATTGCGCACATTTGAAAATCTGACAATGCCAAAGCATTCCCGCAACTCAGCGTGCGCATGTGATTGCAGATGTTGAACTCTTGCCCGTCGCGACATGCATGAAGCTGCAATTGACTGTTATAACTGCGGGCTTTGAACAATCCTCCCCACCGGGGGCGGCTTGAACTGAAAACTCGGCGGGGAATATTCCGCCATTCATCAACGGAGCGAGAGCCGTTACGCTGCATGCCGTCGCGGAATTCAAGGCAACACCAGCCGGATTTCCGACCATCTTCGCGGCCATATTTGTGTATGAAGCCCCGGCCACGTTTCCAGCCAGCGCCGCAACCGCCGCCGCGCCTGCCTCGTCTTTCATGTTGATCATTTTCGGCAAAGCAATCGCCGCCAAAATTCCCAAAATGAGGACGACAATAACCAGCTCGACGAGGGTGAATCCGGCGATAGCGGCTTGTTTAATTTTAGACATTTTTAAATCTCCTTGGTGTGATTGCCCGACGAATCTCGAACGCTAAAAGCATCGCGCATCGACGAACCTCAAACAATCCCAAGACGAACATCAAACGACGAGCGGAGCGACGACTAACGAACATCGGACGATCTTCGGACGGTGGCAGGGCTGGTGGAGCCAGCCCTGGGAGACGGTGGGCCAGCCCCCTGCGGGGCTGGGGGCGGTGAACCGAAAGAACGCCCTGCTGCCGCACCCACTTCGAGCAGCTCGGGATTGTCCAAAAAGTTTTGCAGAATCAAGCGGGGGGAGCGGTCGAGGCGCGTCAAAAAATCAGGAGCAAGCAGCGGAAATTTTTCAAGAAAGCAGACGGCAAGCGAGCGGGAAAATAAAAAACGAGGCAGGCGAAGGGCAGAACAAGCAATCAAAAAAAT
Source organism: Janthinobacterium sp. PSRC1-1 (assembly GCF_049897525.1). Lineage (NCBI taxonomy): Bacteria > Pseudomonadati > Pseudomonadota > Betaproteobacteria > Burkholderiales > Oxalobacteraceae > Janthinobacterium > Janthinobacterium sp. PSRC1-1. Next base: position 65,459 of record NZ_JAFCWK010000017.1, on the reverse strand, counting down.
CCATGCTTAGCCCTGGGCGACTTCGAAAAGCGGCGGGCAAGCGAGCGGAAAAATAAAAGATGGAGCGGGCAAGGGCAAGCCAAGGCGCCGGAAATTTTTCACGCTTCGCCGTCAAAAATTCAAACATCGAAAAAAAAGCCGTGCGCGCGACAAAGATCAAAAACGCGGCAACAGAGAAAAATCCGGCCCGCGCTTGGTGCGTGTCTCACAAGTGAGACCCACCCCAAGCGCTCGAAGCAGAAAATTCAAAAGCTGATACTCATGCACATTACTAACCTGTTGGTTAAATCCAAGAACGACTCAAAAAGCAAAATCGGCGACACGTTTCACGCCCTGGCGTGTTCACGGCAAACCCGCAGCGGGGCCAGCTATTCGCCATGATGCGCGCCGGTTTGTGTTCGCATTCTCAGATGACACAGACACGAAAAAAACACGAAAAAAAAGCGTAGACCGGAGTAGCACCGAACACGCGGCAAAGCCGCAGCGGCTGGGGCGTTGCCGCGTATCCGTTGGACACGTCGCCGAAGCGGCTACACGTTTCCGACGGGCGGCGCTTGTGTCCGATTCCAACCCATGAGAGTTTGGAGAGGGTTAGAAGGGGGAGACGTGTCTATTCCAGACACACGCAAAAGGCACTCATGTAACGCTATGCAAAAACGGGGAGCATAAAAAGATGATTTTCAAAAATTCGGTGCTTGCGCACTTCAAAATCCCGGCAGAGGTGGCCGCTGGGCTTCCGTCGCTTCTAAAATTTCGCGGCATGACCGTGGAAAAATTTTTTGAAATTGCCGTGGTCAAGTTCTTCGATGAGCTTGAAGAGGAGACGCAAGAGGCCGTTGAAAAACTTGAAAGAGAAGCTCGCATGGCAGAGACATCAATGGCAATTGATGCGGCCATTGCGGAAGCCCGCAAACAAATCCGAGCAGCGAGAGGCCAACAATGAAAAATCAAAAACAAAAGCCCAAGGCTAAAAGCATGGCAGCGCTGCATGTCCGTGTAGCTGTCGATCTTGTCGAAGAACTTGACGCCTTGGCGGTGGCAGCTGGAAAGACTCGGGCCGACCTGATGCGCGATGCCTTGGCCGGGCATTGCCAAGCCTCCAAAATGTCGGAGCAAGCAGAGCAGCGGCACGTAGCAATCGTTCAAATTCTTGAAGAGCAAGAGCGGCGAAGAATGTCGGAGAAACTGCAAAGAGACGAAGATAGCAGCAACATCTATCAAGCCCTCGAAACTCTTAGCGATCTACTCGGAATCGAGAGACAACAAGAGCCGAAGCGATGAAAAAGCCTGCTCTCGCTTTCAAGAATATGACAAAAGCCCTTGCCGACTTTCGAGCCGCGAGGGCTTTAAAAATTGCGACAAGACAAGAGCTTTGCGACATTTTTAGCACAGATGAATACATCACAGAAGAGACGCTCAGAGCATTCGAAGAGCAAGCAGACAGCGCGGCGAAAGCAGCGAGAGAAGCGGCAAAAAAACTTGCGGCGATCAGACTGGAATCTGAAAAACAGAAGCAACAAAAAAAGAGGGGAAGGCTATGATGGCAAGGCCGCATGTTATCGAAAGATCGAACGCCGGGGCCGTGGGCGACTATCTGACGGAGTCGCTCCGATCAGCTTACTACGTCAAGAAAGACGGCAAAGAGAGTGGTATAAGCTTCTATATAGGTGGCGGGGCTAAGGCGCTAGGAATCGCAGGCAGCGCGGTAACATTGAAAGCATTCGAGCGACTCCTTGAAGGCCTTGACCCGAAAACTGGCGAGAAGCTAACGCAGAACGCAGGCAGCAAGAGCAGGAACAAGCTTGGCTTTGATTGCGTAATGACACCCCCGAAAAGCGTCGATTTGTTGATGGCATTTGCGGCGGAGCCGCTGCGGGTGAAAATCATTGCGGCAATCACGGCGTCGAACGCTGTGGCGATGGAATACCTCGCGGCGAATCTTGAAATCGCAACAGGCAAGGGCGGGCAGCATCGCGAAAAGTGCGATGGCGTCACCATTGCGGGCTTCGGTCATTTCACCGCCCGCCCCGGCCCTCGCGGCACTGACATGAGCAAGCATATTCATAACGTGATTTTTGCAGCCGCCCGCCGCGAGGATGGGACATGGGGAAGCATCGACGAGCGAGACATTCGAACACTGCAAAAGGAAACGGGCAGCATCTTCGCGAGCGATCTTGCGAGCCGTTTGGCCGCGATGGGCTTCGGCATCGAAGAAAGCCCGAGGAACGGCTGGGCGTTCAAAGTTGCGGGAATCAGTGAGGAAGCCGAGCTAGAATTCTCACAGCGTCATGCCGAAATCATGGCCCACGCGGACGCCAAAGGCCTCGACATGAGCAAGCCGAGCGATGACAATAAGGCATGGGCGAACACGAGAAAGACGAAAGAAGAGACAGAAATGGAGGGACTGCAAGCGGAGTGGGCAATCCGTGGAGCACCCTTTGGTCTCAATGCCAACGCCATTGAAGCGCTCAGAAAAGCACCAAAACAAAACGCCCTTGCCGCGCTCAATGTTCAAGAGCTTGCGGACGCTCTCACAGAAAACAAAAGCACTTTTGAGCGAAAGGATTTGCTTTGCGCTGTCGCTCAGAAAGCAGCGCGGAACGGTGGGCTATCGCGTGACGAGTGCATTAGAATAACCGACGAGTTTCTAAAAGACGCGGCGATCTTCGATCTTGGCTTGCACGAACTCAAAAGCGACAAGATCAACGCCCTGCGACATGCTCGCAAAGTCCCGCAAGCGCCCAAGCGTCGCAAGCTCTACACCACAGCCGCCGCCCTCGTCGAAGAGATCAAATTGGCGAAGCTCTACGAAGCGGCAACGCAAGACCACCGACACGACCGGAGCGAACAAGCCACAGGCGCCGCAATGGCTCGCTACGAGGCCAGCATGTCGGCAAAGTTCGGCAAGCCTGTGAAGATCAAAGACGAGCAGCGGAAAATGGCCGAAGCGCTCGCAAAGTGCGGCCGCGTCGGGCTGGTGCAAGGCTCGGCAGGCACAGGCAAATCATTCGCAGCGGGAGCCGTTCGCGATCTTGAAGAAGCAAGCGGGCAGACCGTGCACGGCGTCAGCCTCGCCGCAGTAGCGGCGGAAGGCTTGAAGAGTGGAGCGGGCATCGGCAAGGGTGGGACGCTGCACAGCCTTCTATTTTCAATCAAGAGCGGCAAGACTAAGCTAAGCGAGCGTGACACGATCATAGTTGACGAAGCCGCCATGGTCGGGAGCGCTCAAATTTTGGAGCTGCTGCAAGCGAGCGACGCCACGGGCGCCAAACTTATCTTTATCGGCGACAAAGCCCAATTTGGAGCTATCGCGCGCGGTGGCGGCTGGTTTGCGAGCATGCAAGAGACCCACGCCCATTCCACCCTCTCGGACATTGAGCGCCAAAAAATCGGCTGGCACCTCGCCGCCGTTCACGACATGAAAGAGGGCCGAGGCATTGAGGGCTTGGCGGCATTCGCGGACAAGGATTGCTTTAAAGCGTTCGAGAATTCGGGCGCTGCCCTTCGGGCTTTGGCCCACTCATATATCAACGACGAGAATCCCATGGACAAAAAAATCGCAATGGCAAGCACACACAAGCAAGCCAAGATCGTCAACGACGAAGCCCGCAGGCTCTTGATCGAGCGCGGCGAATTGGGCAAAGTGGCCCACTTCATGCAATTCGAGAATTCAAAAGGGACGGAGGCCTTCGCCGTCGAAATTCGCACAGGCGAACGCTTGAAATTCACGAAAAACAAAAAGCTAAAAAGCGGCGAGCAAGTCCGCAATGGCGAGACTTGCACCGTTTCACACGTGGGCAAAGCGCCCAGCGGCGAGACCTTTCTGACAGTGCAACACGCGAATGGGACAGAGCTAAAAATAGGTCTTCGAGACTATGCCAATCTTTCATACGCCTATTGCTCGACAGCAGTCGGCGCCCAAGGCGCGACAGTCGCGAAGGCCTTCGCCTACATCGACGAGCGAGCATGTCAGCAAAACGGCTATGTCGCAGCCTCACGCTCGACCGCTGAAACCGTCCTATTTGCCTCGAAAACATTCGACGGCAAGGGCAAAGACACGACTCTAAAAACGCTGGGCCGCGCTCTCAGTGTAGACAAGAGCGCCGATTATTCGCTTGACTATCTCGACGACGATCAACGCAAAATCATCGAGCAAGCGCTGAACAAGCCCGACGCCATGGCAGAGGCATTGGCCGAGGCCAAGCGCTCGAAGAGCGAGAGCCAGCCGCCAGCCATTCCACCGCTTCCCGACGCTTTGCCAACACCCAAGGCCGATCCTGTTAGCGAGACCTCGCCCGCCGAAATCGTCAAGAAAGAGACCGAGCAGCGCCCGCCAGCCCTGCCGCCAGAGACGCCCAAAAAGCCGCATGAATCCATCTGTTACGGGACTCCGAAGCCATGCCCGCCCGCCGAAACCGTTGCCGCCAAGCCCGAGGAAATCGCCAAGGAAGCAGCCACGGAAGCCCCCGCCTTGCCGTCGATGGCTTCACGACTGGCAGAGCGTCGGCAGCGCGAAGCGCAGCCGTCAAGCGTTCAACCGACGCGCGGCCCCCGCGCGTAGAGCAATCGGCGAGGCCAAAGGCCGAAGCGCTCGCCGCCAATCAGCCGCCGACAATCGGGCGCCCAGCGGCCTGGCCCCGGCTCTCGGCGTGTGTTAAAAATGAACACATACACACACGGGAGAAAGGCATGGCAGAGCACAGCAGCGAAATCATTCAAGCGCTCAGAAAAGCCCCTGGGCACGTTGTTCGGACGAGTCTCGTCGTTGCCTTTTTCATTTGCGCAATCGTCGTCGATTTTCTTAAAAACGTCTTCGACCGCCTCGCCACCGCGCCGACAATGGTGGCATTCATCGTCGTCCTTGTATTCGGTCTCGTCGCACTTTGGCAATACTCGCCGAACCTCTGGCGGGCCTGCTGCCGCCCGAGCTATCACCTCGACAAAAAACTAAATCGCGAGAAAGCCGCGCGCGAAGCAAAGCGACGGGCGAAGCGTCAAAAGGACGCAGAGGACGAAGAGGAGGCGCAGCAGCAGCGACTAGCCGAAGCGGATCGCAAACAGCGGCTGCAAGCATTGATCTGCTACGACATGAGCGCGAGCGAACAACAAAAACAAAATGGGGGGCAGCAATGAACATCATGACGAAATGGGCCGCGAGGGCTTGGCAGTTTTTAACACTGGTGGGCCTTGGCCTCTTGCCAACCGTTGCGAATGCGTCGACTTTCTTCGAAGTCTCTTGCAAGTCGCAAGCGGTAAAAACTTTTCTCGTCCCTATTTTTGGCTCGATGTTTTCAGAGTGCGGCGGCGTCGTGAACGCATTCGAGAAGACGATGGGCGTCTTTAATGCCGGAATGATGACCATTGGCGGCGTGATTGCAGCGTATACGCTCGTTGTCGGAACGATGCAAACCGCTCACGACGGAGCGGCCCTTGGCAAGCAATGGTCAAGCATGTGGATTCCGATCCGCACAGCCTTGGGTGTCGGTCTCGTCGTCCCAGTCGCGGGCGGCTACTGCGTCGCCCAATTGCTCTTCGGCTTCCTCATCGGGCAAGGCGTCGCTTTGGCCGATAACGTTTGGAGCGGCTACATTGACGCGACAAGCTCGCCCGAGGGTCTAGCACCGACGATTGTCATGCCAGCAGTCGCTGAGCTTGCCAAGGGCGTGCTCATTTCGCAGCTATGCATTGAGTCTTACAACAGCTCAGTAATCGAGGGCATGAACACGAAAATGACTGCAAAGAGCGCCGTCGGCGCGCGCTTCTACGGCATCAACGGCGGCAACGATTGCGGGGGCGTCGCTTACAACACCATTCGGCTCGCAGCAGCAAAAACCAAGGCCGCACTACTCGGCACGACGACAGACCCGAGCGCTCTGAATACAGTGCAAGATGCCCACATTGCGGCCCTGTTGACGATGGAGAAAGCGATGAACAAGACCGCCCGAGCGGTCGTCGAATTCGCGAAGGATGGAGGCAAGGCGCCCGACGTTGTCGGCGATGCAAACGCCGCCATTGGTCAATATCAAAAGAGCGTAGCAGCCGCCGCAAGCGTCTTCACAAAAAAAGATGACATGAAAAAATTTATGGACGCGGCCAAGGAGGACGGCTGGATGCTCGCAGGGGCTTGGTTCATGAAGTCGGCACAAATGCAAGACGAAGTGCGCCGGGCTATTGCCGACGTTCCGACCGCGTCGGCGCCAAGCCTCGACTCGAACAGCTACGCCGCAGGCGCCGACACTGGCAAATATGTCCAAGCCCTCGCGGGCATCATGTCCCGAAGCGGTGGCGCACGAATCGCAGATAAAGACGTTACAGACGCGTCGGGACGCGTCGGAGATTCGAGCAATCCGCTGTCTCGCGTCGTCAAAGACCTTAGCGCCTCAATTTTCACCGACGGAGTTCTAAGCGCTCTCATGCTCAATCAAGACCGCCACCCAATGATGTCGATGAAAGACTTTGGCGATAATTTAATGGTTGGCAGTGAGCTTGGCATTGTCGCAGGCGTGGCTATGGTCGGAGCGAGCGAAGCGACGAAGGCAACAAATGGAAGCGCGTGGGGTGAGGTGCTCGGCGTGCTCACGCTCGGCACATCGAAAGCCATTGCGGGGGCGGCGGTGGGGGCGCTCAATGCTGTGGGCTGGATCATGATTGGCATATGCTCGACGCTCTTCGTCTTCGCTGGAAGCGTCGCCGTATTTCTGCCCATGCTGCCCTTTTTGCTCTACTTCGGCGCCGCCCTGGGCTGGCTGCTACTGTGCATTGAAGCGGTGATAGCGGCGCCGTTGTGGGCCGTGATGCACTTGAACCCACACGGCGACGGGCTGGCGGGCAACGCTAGGGCGGGCTATATGATGCTATTGGGCGTGCTGCTTCGCCCGGCATTCATAACGCTTGGCTATGTCGCCGCATTGACCGCCCTCGGCCCCGTGCTCGGTGCTTTCAATGAAGTCTTTGCGTCTGCCTTCAAAATGTCGCAAACCGGCTCGCTTGCCGGTCTCGGCACGTCCATTATGATGATTGCAATCTACTTCGGCGCAGTCGTCTATCTAATCAAGCATTGCGTCGGATTCATTCACAAAATCGGCGACAATCTGTTGCGATGGGTCGGCGGCGGCAAGGAGCAAATGGGTGAAGCTGCAACAGGCCTCGGCGGCGCTGGCGAGAAGATAGCAGGCGCCGCAGGCGCGGCAAGTGTTGCAGCAGCGACGAAATCGCTATCCCGCCCCAGCAGCAGAGGAGGCGACAAAGAAGCTAGGGACGTTGGCGAAGGTAAAGAACAGCCGGGCGCGGCGATGGAGGAGAAAGCGGTGGCGGCAGACAGTGACAGCCCAAGCGCTCGGGAATCGTCAGCAGCCGCCGCAGGAGGCCCGCAGGCGACGACGCAGGCCAAGGCCGAAGGAATCCAGCCCCCGCCAGCCCGAAGCCCGCAGGCGCGCCCTACGCGCGGCCCCGGCGAGCAGTAGGCGCGGAGGAATGGCGCCAAGGCGACGACGCAGTGCAAGGCCTTGGCGCAATCTATCAGGAGGGAATATGTTTTCATGCAAATCTATTTTTCGCGCGGCTATCTGGGTAATGCTTGCAGCATCCGCCGCCACGGCGTCGGCAGTGGATTGTCGCATCCCGTCGCAACGCGATTCGACATGCGTCGGAAGCAGCGGATCTAAGCCGACGGACAACAGAGAATTTAATCCAGCGATTCGCGGCAGCAACGCTAAAATCATCGAAATGCCCAAAGGATTCGAGCAAGCGGCGCCGCCGCAGGCCAAGCCCGAGGGAGTCCCACCACCCGCAGCTCGAAGCTCACAGGCGCGCCCTGGGCGCGGCCCCGGCGAGAAATAGACGAAAAAAAACGCGTCGCGGAATCATCCGAGGCGCGTTGCTTAGTGTTACACTTGCGAGACCCCCAAAAACCCCAGCACACTGAGGGAAAACCTTTGGGAATCAACGACTTAGGAAACTGGTTGCGGGGACAGGATTTGAACCTGTGACCTTCGGGTTATGAGCCCGACGAGCTGCCAGACTGCTCCACCCCGCAGCCGAATTATAGCCGGGTTTGCTGCAATGCGCAATGGCCTGGTGTCAGACCCTGGCTTACGCCGCGGCCAGGCGCCACAGCGACGTGATTTCCTTCGAGCGGGCAGCGTGCAGGCTGTCCGTGGCATCTTGCGCGCGCGGGTGCGTGGGTTTCACGTCCAGGCGGTCGATCACTTTCAAACCCGCTTGCGCTATCCATTCGAGCAATTGCGCGCGCGGGCGCAGGCCCAGGTGCTCGGCCAGGTCCGATAAAATCAGCCAGCCTTCGCCGTTTGGCTCCAGATGATCGGCCAGGCCGGCGAGGAAACCGCGCAGCATGCGGCTGTCCGGATCGTAGACGGCATATTCGATCGGCGAACTTGGACGTGCCGGCAGCCATGGCGGATTGCACACGACGAGCGGCGCGCGGCCGGCAGGGAACAGGTCGGCCTGCACCACGTCGACCTTATCGAGCAGATCGAGGCGCGCCAGGTTTTCGCGCGCGCAGGACAGGGCGCGCGGGTCCTGGTCGGTGGCGACGATGCGTTGGATGCCGCGCTGCGCCAGCACGGCGGCCAGCACGCCCGTGCCGGTGCCGATGTCGAAGGCCAGGCTGGCGCGCGCGGGCAGCGGCGCGTCCGCCACCAGGCCCACGTATTCGCCGCGAATCGGCGCGAACACGCCGTAATGCGGGTGGATGCGCTGGCCCAGGGCCGGCAGTTCCACGCCGGTGCGGCGCCATTCGTGCGCGCCGATCAGGCCCAGCAGCTCGCGCAGCGAGGCGACGAAGGCTGCTTCGCCACGGCCATACGCCTCATTGCAGGCCAGTTTCACGTCCGGCGCGCGGCGCAGCGGGATCGTGTAGTCGGCGTCAAAAGGCAGCAGCAGCATGGCCAGCGTTCGCGCGCGCTGCGACTGCGCCTGGCGGTGCAGGTGAAACGCTTCTGTGGCGGACGGTTCCGGCTTGGCCAGCTTGGCGGCCATGGCTTTTTTGCTCGGTTTGTCGTTCTTGTGGTCGGCGCGCCGCGCCAGCGCCTGCAGCAGCTGGCGCGCGTTCTGGAAGTCGCCGCGCCACAGCATGGCCGTGCCTTCGCAGGCCAGGCGGTAAGCCTGGTCGGCCGTCGTGCGGTCATCGGCGATGACGACGCGCTTGGGTGGCGGCATGCCGCTTTCCGAGCGCCAGCGGGCCGAATGCTCGGCGCCGTTTTCGCTCCAGTGGATCTGCGGATGAACGGTAGGTGAAGAGGTGTCGGACATGGGTTTCAATCGATAGAAGGGGGGCGCGCGGCATGGTCGCCTGCGCAGGCCGTCTTCCATTATACGTCGCTGGCCGTGCCGTCAGCGGCGTCCGTGCCATAGGCGAGTGCCAGCGCGCGGGCGCGCGCCTGGTCTGCGGGCGTGGTTTCCACGGTTTTTTTGGCGCCCTCGGCGGTATTGTCCGGCTGCACCAGCTTGAGCAAACGCAAGCTCAGGCTGCCCGCCAGCTCGCCATTGTTGCCGCTGGCGCCGTCGGACGTGCCCTGATAGAGATTGCTTTGCAATTGCTGGCCCAGCAGCTTGAACAGGTCGTGCAGATTGCCGGCGAAGGTCGTGGCGGGCAATTCTTTGGCGGGCAGGGCGGCTTCATCGGCGGAGCTGGCTTCCTCGCCTGCCTCTTGCGTTTGCTCAAGGACGCCCGCGCTGATGTTCGATTGATATTGCACTTCCAGTTCGAAGTCGAAGGTCTGGCCATCGGCCGTGGTGATCTTGCCCTTGCCGATGAAGTGCGCGTTCTCATCGAGGCTGAAGGCGGCCGCGCGGCTGCTGCCGTTGGCGCCCGAGACGCTGGCGCTGCCACCGCTGAAGCTGGAGCCGGCTTGCAGGTCGACCGAATCGAAGGCGACCGTGGCGCCGTCGCCGAACAGCTGGCGCGTCATGGTGCCAAGAAAATCTTGCGCCACATCGACAGTGGCGTTGCCCAGCGCATCGGTCCGTTGCGACAGTCCCTTCGCCGACAGGTCCAGGCCGTTTTTTGACAGGGCCACCACGTCTTGCGCCGTGCGCTGCATCAGGGGCGAGCCGGCCAGGCCGGACGCGCCGGCGCCCGCTTTTTGCGGCGTTTGCCCTGCCAGGATACTGGCGGCAGGCTGGCGCGAGCCGGAGGTGAGGGCGGGGAGCTGGGACATGGTCGGTTCAAATGGGGAAGATAAGCAATTAACGGCAATATCGCCCCATTCTTTAACCATTAGTGGTGGTGCGACCAGCTACCGTCCGCCGATTCCAGGTAGGACTTGACGGCATCGGCCTGGCCCGTGGCGTGACGCTTGAGTTCGCCGCATGCGCAAATGCCCTGATACGGCTGGATATGCGAGCAGGCGGAGACTTTTTGCAGGTAGACCTGCATCGATTTGTGACATTTTACGCACTTGAAGGTGAGGCTGCGGGCGGCTTTCATGGGGTTCCTTGAATTGTTGCGGGGCGTAGGCGGTGCCTGCGCGAAGGCGGCGATTTTAACGCACTCCGGCCATCGTTACACGTTGTTGCATCTGCGCCACGCGCACGTCAACTGAATCCGCGCCATGACGTTGAGCGTATATAGGAGGTCGTCTGACCGCCGTTGAAGAGGTAGCACCATGGACAAGCATGACAAGGAAAAGCCTGTACAGCCCGCCAAGGAGCTGGTCAGGAAGTGGCTGAAAGCGGAGCTGGCACAGCGCCGGCCTCCGCCCGACCCCGAGCAGATCCGCCGCGAACTGGGCTGGGATATGCTCAGGCTGGGTCGCGAACCTGTGCCACGCTAGCGCACCGTCACCACGCTCTTGCCGCCAGACCCCGGCTGCACGAGGATGCGGGTGGCGATGCGTTCCGTCATTTCCTGCACGTGCGAGATAACGCCCACCTTGCGTCCCATCGCTTGCAGGCCGTCGAGCGCATCCATGGCCACGCGCAGGGTTTCCGTGTCCAGGCTGCCGAAGCCTTCGTCGATGAACAGCGATTCCACGCGCACGCGGTTCGAGGATAGCGAGGCCAGGCCCAGCGCCAGAGCCAGCGAGACGAGGAACGATTCGCCGCCCGACAGCGAGTGCACGGAGCGCAGCTCGCCGCCCATGTCCTGGTCGCGCACCATCAGGCCCAGCGACGGCTTGTCCGGATTGTCGATGCGTTCGAGCTGATAGCGGCGCGCCAGGTGGTTCAAATGCGCATTCGCATAGCCGAGCAGCACTTCCAAGGTGAATTGCTGCGCGTAGTTGCGAAATTTCTTGCCGTCGGCCGAGCCGATCAATTCATCCAGGCTGGCCCAGCGCCGCTCGATGACGGCTTGCGCCTCGATTTGCGCCAGCATCGCTTGCGCGCTGTGGCGCCGCGCGTCGTCCTGCGCGATGGCCAGGCGCAAGCGCGTCGCTTCCTGGTTGGCCGCCTGGCGTTCCAGCGCCAGTGCGTCCAGCGCGGCCTGCAGCGCGGCCACGTCCATTTCCAGCGCTTCCGGCGGCTGCTGCACGTGCGCGGCCAGCTGCTGCCGGCGTTCGGCCAGCACGGAAACGGCCGCCGTGTGGCGGTCGGCGACCACTTGCAGGGCGTCGCGTTCGGCGCGCATGCTCTCCGCGGAGACGGCCAGGCGCGCGCGCAGCGCTTCGATCGTGGCGGGCGCCTGGCTGGAGTGAAGCTGCTGGAACTGGCGCAGCCACTCGTGCAGCGCGGCGGTGGCGCCGTGTTCCTGTTCCCGCAAGGCGGCCAGGCGCTGCGACAGCTGCGCGCACGCTTCGTCCAGGCGCGTGCGCTGCTGGCTGGCCAATTGCGCCGCCGTTTGCTGCTGCGCCAGCAGCGCTTTGGCCGCCGCGATGGCGCCTGCCAGCGCGCCTTCCACCTCGGTCACGGCTTGGCCCTGCCATAGCGCGTCGCGCCCGGCTTGCAGGGTCGTGCGCTGTTTGTCGGCGGCGGCAAACGCGGCGTGGGTCTCCTGCGCCGTTTGCTGCGCCTTGCCGGCGGCCAGCAGCGCCGCGTCCAGCTGCGCGGCCAAGGTGGCCAGCGCGTGGCCGCGCTGGTCCTGGTCCGCCTGCTGTTTCAGCCATTGCCGGCTTTCCGTTTCACGCGCGGCGCGGAAGGCGGCCGGGCCGGCGCGCCAGCTGTCTTTCCAGTCCTCGGCGCCGTCGGCGTCGGTAAACGCGCCATCGAGCTGCGCCAGCAAGTCATCGAGCGCGGCGCGCGCCGTCTCGCCCTTGTCGGCGTTGCCCGCTTGCTGCGCCTGCAGCTGCGCCAACCGCGCCTGTGCATCGGCGACGCTGCTGGTGCAGCGCGCATGCTCGTTTGACGCCAGTTCATATGCCGCCTGCGCCTGCTCGCGCCGCGCGCTGGCCTGGCGCAGCGCCGTTTCCTGCTGCGCCAGCGCCTGCAAACCGGCCGCATTGGCTGCCAGCTGCTGCGTGAACCAGTCCGCGCGCTGCTCTTCCTGCGGCAGTTGCAGGGTGTCCGCATGCGGCTGCCACTGGGCATTCAGGCTGTCGATGATGGGCGGCAGTGCCGATAATTCTTCCGCCGTCTGTGCCTGTTCGTGCATATGGGCGGCCAGCGCCGCCTTGTGCGTGGCCAGGCGTTCCACATTGCCGCGCGCCTGCGTGCGGCAAGCCAGCACCTCATCGTGCAAGCTGGCCAGCATCGCCTGCAAGGCGTGGTCGGCGTGGCTGTACGGGTGTTCCAGCGCGCCGCAGACGGGGCAGGGCTGCTCATCCTGCAAAGTGGCCCGCAACTGCTCGACGCTGGCCGCGCATGCCGCTTCCGCCCCTTTCAAGGACTTTTCCGCCTGCGCCAGGCGCGCTTCCAGCAGCGGCGTTTGCGCCGCTTCCGCCGCCAGCGCCATACTTTCCGTTTGCGCGGCCTGCGCCAGCTGGGCGGCCCTGGCTTGCCAGTGCGCCAGCGCCTGCTGCTGGCGTGCCAGTTCGCTCCAGGTTTTTTCCGCACTGGTCAAGATGCGTGCGTGCGCCTCCAGCTGGCCGCGCTGTTCCTGCAGCGCCAGGCCATCGATGGCTTGCACGGCGGCTGTCGCCTCGCGCCTTTCCGCCTCGCGCATGGCCAGCGCGGCAGCGGCGCTGGCCAGCGCCGCTTGCGCCGCCAGTGTGGCGTCAGAGGCCTGGCGCACCTGCCGGGCCGATTCAGCCATGCTGGCGTCGGCCGCATCGGCTTGCGCGGCCGCTTGTCCTGCCTGGGCAAACAATTGATCCCACAATTGCCACGCTTGCGCCAGCGCCTGCCACTGCTGGTGCGATGCCAGCCACTGGCGGCCTGCTTCCTGCTCCGCCAGCGCGGCATGCTGGCGCTGCTGCAGCGCTTGCAGCGCGCTGCGCGCCGCCTCGTTGGCCTGGTCTGCGGCCTGCGCGGCCTGCCATGCCTGGCCATGCGCGGGCAATTGCGCCGCAATGCTGGCGTCGAGCGCCTTGGCTTGATCGAGCAGGGGCGCCGCATCGCGCTGCGCCGCTTCCCTGGCCAGCAAGGCCGCCGTCGCCAGCTGCACGGCCTGCGCCAGTTGCGCTTCGGCGGCGACGGCTTGCGCCGCCTGCACGCGCGACGCTTCCAGTGCGGCGCCGCTGCCGGCGATGTCGCTGGCCAGGCGCGCCACGTCGTCGATCAGGGGCCGCGCCGGCTGCAGCAGTTCCCACTGCGCCAGCGCCGCGCGGCGCTCTTCGGCGGCGGCGCGTTCGGCATCCGCGCCATCGAGCGCTTCTTGCGCCGCCGTCACCTGGGTTTGCAGCTTGTGCGTCTCCTGGTGCCAGCGCTGCTGCAGTTCCAGCACCGCCTTGCGCAAGTCGATGTGTTGCAGGGTAGTCTCGGCCGCGCCGCACAGCGCCTCGGTGTCGGCCCGTTCTTCCGGCGACAGGGGCCGCTGGTCGGCCAGTTTTTCGCCCAGGCGTTCGAGGATCTGCTTTTCCTTCTTTGCCCGCTCGAAGGCGCGCATGGAAATGTCGGTATAGATGCTGCTGCCCGTCAGGGTTTCCAGCAACTCTCCGCGCTCATTGTCTTCCGTCTTGAGGAAGGTGGAAAACTCGTTCTGCGCCAGCAGCACGGCGCGCGTAAACTGGTCGAAGGACAGGCCGATGCGTTTTTCGATCTCTTCCTTCACTTCCGTCTTGGTGCCGCCGATGGCTTGCAGCGCGGGCAGCTGGTGCAAGCTCATGGCGGTCGATTGCAGCGCCCCTTCGGCGCGGGTGCGCGAGCGGCGCACGCTCCAGCGCGCGCGGTAGTGAGCGCCGTCGTTGCCGACAAAGTCCACTTGCGCGTAGCCGTCCGGCGTGCCGCGGCGCAGCAGGGTGCGCGTATCCTGCGCGTTGACGGTTTCCTTGCCCACGTCGGGCAGGGCGCTGCCCCGGCCCAGCACTTTCAGCAAACGCGGCGTGGCGTCGTACAGGGCCAGGCACAGGGCGTCGAGCAGGGTGCTCTTGCCCGCGCCCGTGGGGCCACTGATGGCGAACAGGCCGGAAGACGCCAGCGGCTCCTGCTGGAAGTCGACTTCAAATTCGCCGGCCAGCGAGGCCAGGTTTTTACCGCTGATGTTCAGGATTTTCATGGTTTTTCAGGAGCAGTCAGGCGCCGGGCAGCAGCAGTTCGGCCAGGGCCGAGAGGAGTTCGGGTGGCGCTTCCTTGGCGTATTTTTGCTGGTACAGGCGGCGGAAGATGTCGTCGGGCTGCAGCTGGCCCAATTGGTCGAGCGTCATGTTCTCGGGCGCGCTGCTGCGCGCGGCGCTCGACGTTTCGATCTTTGCCAGGCGCACCGGCTTGCCGTCAAGCGCCGTTTCGATGCGCGTGCGCAGGCCCGGTTCGGGCGCGTCCAGCCGCACGCGCACTTCCAGGAACGGTTGCTCCTCGGCCGGTGCGTCCGGCACGTCGAGGGCCGCCAGCTGCGCCAGCACTTCGGCGATCGGCGCCGGCGTGGCGGGCACGCGCAAGAGGGGCACGGCGCGCGGCACTTCGATGACACGCACCGACTGCAGCGTTTCGCCGTCGATATCGAGGCACAGCACCTGGTGGCGGTAGTTCACTTCGGCGAAAGACAGGGGGATCGGGCTGCCGCAATAGCGGATATGTTCTTGCCCGCCGACGGCCTGCGCCTTGTGCAGGTGGCCCAGCGCCGCATACGCGATGGCGGTATCAAAAATTCCCGACGGCAGCATCTCGGTGCCGCCGATGACGATGCGGCGCTCGGAATCGTTGGACATTTCGCCGCCCACCATGTGGCAGTGGCCCATGGCAACGATGGCTTGCCCGGGCTGGCGGCGCGCCAGCGCCAGGTCCGTCAACTGGCGGTACAGCAGGGCGATGCCGCCCAGGTAGGCATCCTGGGTGTCGCCGGCGGGCAGCTTCGGCACGTCGCCGGGGCGCAAAAAGGGCACGGCCAGGCACCAGGCCCGCACCTGCCCATCGCTGCCGGTGAGCGGAAGCAGCAGGCGTTCCAGGTCGATGTCGCCATCCTCGCCGCGCAGCAAATGGCCGATCACGTGCGTGCCGTGCGCGGCCAGTAGGGGCGCGGGCGCTTCGAGCCGGCCGGCCGAATCGTGGTTGCCGGCGACGACGACCAGCTGCAGCGCGGGCAGGCGCGCGCGCGCCTGCTGCAGGAACACATACAGCTGCTTTTGCGAGGCGGCCGACGGGTTGGCGTTGTCGAACACGTCGCCGGCGACGAGCAGCACGTCGACGCGTTCGGCCACGAGCGTGTCGAGCAGCCAGTCGAGGAAGCGCTGGTGTTCGTAGCCCCGTTCATAGTTGTGCAGGGTCTGGCCCAGATGCCAGTCGGAAGTGTGCAGCAGGCGCATGATGGGGCAAGGGTAGGGAAGACAGGCGCCAATATAGCAGGAATGGCGGCCTGCGCCAGCGGCCATATCAAGTAGTCAGCACGCCGGCCCTGTAGGTATTGCGCCCATCCTGCTTGGCCTGGTACAGCAGCACGTCGGCGCGCTGCAGCAGCACGGCAGGGGAGATGTCTTCGTCGCGGTAGAAGGCCAGGCCGATGCTGGCGGAAATGCGCACGGTGATGCCGTCGAGTTCGAACGGCTGCTGCATGGCGGTGACGATCTTTTCCGCCAGCAGAGCCGCGTCGTCGGGCCGGGTGATCTGTTCCATGATGATGGTGAATTCGTCGCCGCCCAGGCGGGCGATGATGTCGGTGACGCGCATGGTCTGCGTCAGGCGCTGGGCGAAGGCGCGCAGCAGGGCGTCGCCGGTGCCGTGGCCATGCGTGTCGTTGACGGGCTTGAAGCGGTCGATATCCATGTACATGACGGCCATCAGGTGCTGCTGCTGGCGGCTGGCGTGCATGGCGTCGCTGAGTTTTTGCTGGAAGCCGGCGCGGTTCGACAAGCCGGTCAGCACGTCGACCTGGGCCAGCTGCAGCAGGCGCTGTTTTTCGCGCTTTTGCACGGTGATATCCTGGCGCATCACGTGAAAACCCGCCACCTGCAGCTTGTCTTCGCCGAGCTGCGGAATGTAAATCACTTCCAGGCAGCGCTCGATGCCTTCTTTTTCATCATCCTCTTCAAAACTCAGGGTTTCACCTGACAGCACGCGCTCGATATACGGCGCCACCGTGCGGTAGCGCGCCTCGCCGACGGTCTCGCGCACGCTCTTGCCCAGCGCCTGCCGGCCCGTCAGGTCGAATTCGCGCTCATAGGCGATGTTCAGGAAGCGGTAGACCTGGTCGGCGTCGATGTAGGCGATCATGGCCGGCAGGGTGTCGGCGATGGTGCGCAGGCGCGCTTCGCTCTCCAGCAGCGCCACTTCCGACTCGCGCAAGGTGGTAATGTCGTCCAGGCTGCCCACGTAGCCTTCGATCTGGCCGTCGATGAGGATGGGGGCAATTTTGACGGAGACCCAGACCAGCCTGCCGTCGGGTTGCAGGCAGCGCAGGGTGGACTGGAACGGCGCGTGGCCGCGCGTGAGCTGTTCCAGCGCCACGTGCATCAGCGGATAGTCGTCCGGGTGCAGGGCGCTGGTCCAGCCGGCGCCCAGGGCGGCGGCGCGCGGCAGGCCCGTGATCGATTCGAAGGTGCGGTTGACGTAGGTGCAGCGGCGCTGGCGGTCCAGGCGCACCAGCCCGAGCGGCGAGGCATCGTTGACGGCGGCCAGCTCGGCCTGTTTCTGGCGCAGTTCCAGTTCCTGCTGGCGGCGCTGCGAGACATCCTCGGCGATGCACAGGATATGTTCGATCTGCTGGCGCTCGTCGAACACGGGTACGGACACGGCGTGCACGTAGCGCAGGCTGCCGTCCGCCAGGCGCAGCGGCTTTTCCGTATGGTCGATGACGCCGCGCTCGGCCAGGATGGCGCGGTCGTCTTCGGCGTCGTGCAGGCCGAAGTCGGGTGGAAAGGCCTGGCAATCGGTCTTGCCGATGACGTCGGCGGCCAGGTGGCCGGTGATATCCTCGGCGGCCTTGTTCCACACCACCATCTTGCCGAAATTTTCCGGACGCGCGCTTTTCACGTAGACCAGCACGGGCAAATGGTCGATCAGCGACTGCAGGAAGCTGCGGTTATCCTGCAGCGCCAGTTCGTCATGCTTGCGCGCGCTGATGTCGCGCGAGGTGACGGCCACGCCGTCGATGATGGGCACCACCTGGTGGCGCAGCCAGCGCGTGCCGCCCGAGGCCAGCGGCAGCTCGAATTCGTCTTCCAGCGGCTGGCGCGTTTCCATCACCCGCACGAAGCGCTGGAAGAAGCGCTCGCCGCGCAGCAGCGGCATGTGCTGCAGCACGCGCAGGCCCAGCAGTTCGGAGCGTGGCTTGCCCAGCATGTCGGCGGCCCGCTCGTTGACGTCGGCGAAAATGAAGTCTTCCACCGGCTTGCCCGGCGCGGGGCGCCAGGCTTTCAGCAGCAGCACGGAGTCGAGGCTGCCGTGGTGCGCCGCGCGCAGCAGCGCTTGCGTTTCCGTGGCCTGGCGGATGCTGCGGCGCAGGCGCGCGTTCTGGCGCATCAGCAGGCCCGTAAAGCCGGCAATGAGCACGCTGGCGGCGAGCAGCGCGCCGAGATACACGAGGCGGCGCTGTTCGAAACGTGCCAGGGCGACGGCGCGGCTCACGCCTACCACGGCCAGCAGCGGGTAGCGCGCCAGTTCACGGTAGCTGTAGATGCGCGCCGTCGTGTCCACCGGCGGCTCGATCAGCAGTTCTTCGGCCGCATGCAGGGGCGCCCCGGGCATGCGGAAGTCGATGCGGTCGCTGAGGATGCGCTGTTCGCCGATGCGCCCCACCGTCAGGCCGCTGTCGCGCGCCACCAGCATCAGCGCACCCTGTTCATCGAGATCCAGGCGGTCGTAATCGTCGACAAAATAGGTCGGGTCGACGTGGATGATGATGGCGCCGGCAAAGCGGCCGTGCGCATCGTTCAGGCGGCGTGCCAGGCGGATGGTCCAGTGCTTGCTGGCCGGGTCGAGCATGGGCGTGTCGACCATGGCCGTGTCGGATGCATTGGCGGCCAGCGCCCTGAAAAATGCCTGGCTGGCCAGGTTTTCCGGCCAATACGCATTGGCGCTGTCGAGCACATTGCCCTGCGCGTCGATGAGGGCGATCGGCAAGGCCAGCTTCGACGGCAGCACGCTGTCGAGCAGACCCTGGCGGCGCGTGAATTCATTGAGGCGCAGGCCGCCGTCCGTTTCCTCGTATTTGAGCTTGAACAATTGCGTGGCGTGGTCCGACTGGCGCAGGGTGAAACTGGTATGGTCGGCCAGGGTGCGCGCCAGCGACTGGCTGACGGCCACGGCGTCGCGCACGGCGCTGGCGCGCTCCTGGCCCACCTGGTACAAGACGGCCGCCCACAGCGCCAGCAGCAGGATGAGCGCGAACAGGGGCACCAGGCTGAGACGGTACAGGCGGCGGGCAAGGCGTTGCAGGGGTCTTGTTATCGCTATCACGGGCGCTTGCAGGCTAGAGTCATGGTAAAGGGGAGGGGCGGCGTGGCGCGCATGATAGCCGAAATCGGCTGCCTTGCGCGCAAGCGTGTTGCCGCCGCTCCCATCGTCTGTTCACGGTCTGTCGCTGGGCTTATTCTGCGTTAAATCAAGTAGTTGTGGTGCCGTGCACGCTAAAAAAGGCACGCCGGCGACGACACGGGCTGGCGGCGTGGCAGAAAAAGTACAATTGCGCCCCCATCCTCATTAAAATGGGCGCTTCTCCCTCCCATATCGAAAGTTGTCATGCAGAGTAAAAAGCCCGACGCGGCAAGACTGGACAAGATCGTGGCCGAAGCGCGCCGCGCCGCCGACCAGCGCGAGAGCGGCTACCGCGAGCGCTCGCTGAAGATGTATCCGTGGGTATGCGGCCGCTGCACGCGCGAATTCACGCGCGCCAACGTGCAGCAACTGACGGTGCACCACCGCGACCACAACCACGACAACAATCCGCCGGACGGCAGCAACTGGGAGCTGCTGTGCCTGTATTGCCACGACAATGAGCACTCGCGCTACCTGGAAGCGGACCGTGGCGCCGGCCTGCTGTCGGCCGAGGTGGCGCCCGCGACGCACAATCCGTTCGCCGCGCTGGCCGGCCTGATCAAGAAGAAGGACTGAGCGGGCGCGCCGCTTCCCCATGCGCATCCTGCTGACCGAAGACGACCCGCAACTGGGCCGCGCCACGCAGATCGGCCTGGAACAGGGCGGCCATGCCGTCGACTGGGTCACGAGCGCTGAACACGCGCACACGGCCGTGCGCCTGCACGACTATGACTGCATCCTGCTCGACCTGGGCTTGCCGGGGCAGGACGGCATGCAGGCGCTGGGCGTGCTGCGCGACAATGGCTACAGCGGCGCCGTGCTGATCGTCACGGCGCGCGACACGGTGGGCGAGCGCATCGCCGGCCTGGACGCGGGCGCCGACGACTTCATCGTGAAACCGTTCGACCTCGACGAACTGGCCGCGCGCATCCGCAGCGCCTGCCGCCGCGCCGCCGGCCGCCTGCGCGAGCACCTCGTGCATGGCGAGCTGGTGCTCGATATCGCCGACCGGCAGGTAACGCAAGCGGGATTGCCCGTGACCCTGACGGTAAAGGAGTTCCGCATCCTGCAATTGCTGCTGGAGCACGGCGGCCGGGTGCTGAGCCGGGAGCAGCTGGAGAAAAACCTGTACAGCTGGGGTGATGAAGTGGAGAGCAATGCCGTGCAAGTGCATATCCACCACCTGCGCAAGAAGCTGGGGCGGGACCTGATACGCACCGTGCATGCGATCGGCTACTGCATCGACAAGCCCAAAGCGGCTTGACGAAAAAACGGGCAGCTCTGAGGCCGCCCGTTATGCTCATGACCGACAGGTCATCACATCATCAGAAATCGACAGTCGCCGACAGCCACAGACGGCGACCGTCCATGCTGTTGACATAGCGGTTGGCGTAGGTCAATGCCGGGGCGCGGTACGGCTGATAGTCGATGAAGTCCTTGTTGAGCAGGTTGTACACGGCCGCGTTCAGGGTCACGCGCTGGTTCAGCTGATAGCTGCTGCCCAGGTGCAGCATGGTGTAGCCCTTGTAGTCGCCCAGCGCGGCCTTGGCGGCGCGCGTGGAAGCCGAGGTGCCGGGATCGCGGAAGCGTTCGCTGCGGTATTCGGCGCGCAGCCAGCCATTCCATGCGCGCGAGATATCCCACGACAGGCGCGCGTTGACGGCGTGCTTGGGCGTGTCGCTCAGCGGTTTGCCGGCGTTGCTGCCGCTCTTCTGTTCGCTTTCCGTGTAGGTGTAGTTGGCGCTGGCCGACAGCGCCTTGCCCAGCGGGAAGCGGGTGTTCAGCTCGACGCCGCGCGTGACGGCCTCATCCACGTTGACCGACTGGCCAAACGCATCGACGTTGGGCCAGTTGCCGAAGCTGACGCAGCCGGGACGGTTCGGCGAGGGACGGTAGTCGCAATTGACGAGGCCTGTGCCCGTCGTGATCTTGTCCTTGAAGGTATTGTTGAACAGGGAGCCGCTGGCGGTCCAGCCCGCCAGGTTGTCGAAATACGCGCCGATTTCCGTCGTCGTGCTCGTTTCCGGCTTCAGATTCGGGCTGCCGACGAGGGGAATCGTGCCCTGGCCGCCGAAACCGTTGATGCCTGGCGACAGTTGTTCCACGCGCGGCGTCTTGTAGCCTTTGCTGACGCCGCCCTTGACGGTCCAGCTCGGCGTCGCGTTCCACACGGCATACGCGCGGGGGCTGGTCTGGCCGCCGAAGATGCTGTGATCGTCGTAGCGGGCGCCGAAGGTCAGCGCGAGATGCTCCAGCACCTGCCATTCGTCTTCCACGAACAGGGCTTTTTGCGTGAATTCGAATGTCTTTGGCGCCACGCCATCCGTCATTTCCGCCTTCCACCATTGCGCGCCGACGGTCGCCATGTGTTTGCCCAAAGGCATGACCAATTTGGTGTCAAACACCCGGCTTTCCACTTCCAGCGTACGCGCGCTGCCGGCCACGGCGCCTGGCGTGCCTGGCGGAATCGTGCGGCCCAGGGTTTCCGTCTGGTTCACCATGTAGCTGCTGTCGAGGGTGCCGAAGCCGAAGCGCCCCGTGTGCGACAGGGTCCACTGGTCGCGGTTGTATTTCTGCTCTGGACCGTAGCCGCCCTGCAAGCCCAGGGTACCGAGTTGCTTCTTCGAATTGTCGTAGGTCTGGCGGCCCGCGTCGGCGTCGAGGATGACGGTGTGGGTGCGGTTGGGCGTAAAGGCCAGGCGCGCACCGAAGTTGTCGATGTCCGCGCGCACGGGGTTGGCGCCCATGGTCGGCGCGGTTCCCGGACCGTTCGCGCCGTCGTAGCGGATGTCGGCCGCATCGCGGCGCTGCTTGCTGCCGCGCAGGGACAGGCCCAGCAGGTCGGTGGCGATGGGGCCGCTCAGGTAGAAGCGGCCGTTTTTCACGTCGCCGAAATCCGATTCTTCCTGCACGGTGTAGTCGGCCGAGACGGAGCCCATCCACTGCTTGCCCACCTTGCGCGTGATGATGTTGATCACGCCGCCCATGGCGTCCGAGCCGTACAGGGTCGACATGGGGCCGCGGATGATTTCGATGCGCTCGATGGCGGCCAGCGGTGGCATGAAGCTCGTCTGCGTGCCGCCGAAGCCGTTCGGCGTGACGTTGCCGGCCGCGTTCTGGCGCCGTCCGTCGATCAGCACCAGCGTGTAGTCGCTGGGCATGCCGCGGATGCTGATGTTCATGCCACCCGTCTTGTCGCCCGCCGCACCCACGTCGATGCCTTCCACGCTTTCCAGCGCCTGCGTCAGGTTGCCGAAGCGCTCTTTCGACAGCTCTTCACGCGTCAGCACGGTAATGGAAGCCGGCGCCTGTTTGATGTCCTGCTCGAAACCGGAGGCGGAGACCACCACTTCGGGCATGCTGGCAGGCGAGCCCGTCTGGGCGTAGGCCGGCAGGCAGGACAGGGCGGCCATGGCCAGGGCCAGGGTGGTGGGACGCGGCAGGCGCGCGCGGCGGGGGCTGTTGGACATGCAAACTCCTGGAGGGTGGATTAGTTATTGGTCTGGTTTGTTTGGGTAATGGGAATCATGGAAATAATAAGAATCATTCACAATTGCGGGCATGGCTTCCCAAAAAATATTTCGCTGTGGATCATGCGCAGAAGTTCTTAAGAGATTCTTAATAGCGATAAAACGTGCAAGTGTCACGCGGAATGCGGTATCTTTCAGCTATGCCTAGCCCACACCAGCCCATTCCTTCCGACCTCCCCCCGTTATCGCTGGCCGCCGCGCGCGCCTTGCACCTGGCCGCGCAGGGTTTGCTGCAGGCGCGCCGCAAGAAAGCCGTGAAGGCCGACGTGCTGGCCGCGGTGCGCCAGATGGGCGTGCTGCAGATCGACACCATCCACGTGGTGGCGCGCAGCCCGTATCTGGTGCTGTGGAGCCGGCTGGGCGACTATCCGCAGCCGTGGCTGGAGCAATTGCTGGCCGAGGGCGCGCTGTTCGAATACTGGGCGCATGAAGCGTGCTTCGTGCCCATCGAAGACTATGGCTTGTACCGCCACCGCATGCTGGATCCGGCCGCCATGGGCTGGAAGTATTCGGTCAAATGGATGGCCGAGCAGGGCGACGCCGTGGCCTCGGTGCTCGAGCATATCCGCACCAACGGCGCCGCGCGCTCGGCCGATTTTGAGCGCACGGACGGCAAGGCGGGCGGCTGGTGGAGCTGGAAGCCGGAAAAGCGCTCGCTGGAGGTGCTGTTTACGTCGGGCGTGCTGATGATCGCCAAACGCCACAATTTTCAGCGCTATTACGACCTCGCCGAACGCATTTTGCCCGGCTGGCACGATGGCTTGCTGCCGCCGGAAGAGCAGGTGCGCCGGCGCCTGCTGCTGGCCAGCGTGAAGGCGCTGGGCCTGGCGCGGGCCAGCTGGATCAGCGACTACTTCCGCACGAAACAAGCGCGCGCCAGCCTGGCGCACGATCTGCAGGCGCTGGTGGACGAGGGCGTGCTGCTGCGCTGCGCGGTGGCCGGCTGGGATGATGCCGTCTACGTGCATGCGGAGCATGGGCAATTACTGCACGCGGCGGCGGCCGGCAAGCTCTCGCCCACCCTGACGACGATATTGTCGCCGTTCGATCCCGTCGTGTGGGACCGGCGCCGCGCGCTGGAATTGTTTGATTTCGACTACCGGCTCGAATGCTACACGCCGGCCGAAAAACGCCGCTATGGTTATTTCACGCTGCCGATCTTGCGGCGCGGCGCGCTGGTGGGGCGGCTGGACGCCAAGGCGCACCGCGCGCAGGGGCGCTTCGAGATCAAGTCGCTGGCGCTGGAAGACGGCGTGCGCCTCAGCCCCCGCCTGGTGCGGGACGTGGCCGGCGCCGTGCAGCGCCTGGCGCTCTGGCATGCCTGTCCCGCGATTGATATTGCGCAGGCGCAGCCGGCAGCCTTCGGCGTGCAACTGGCCGCCGCTTGGCAGGATGCGGGCCAGGCGGCAAGGCGGGCCGCATGATGCTGCCACCGGCGCCACCCGCGCTGCTCGACGCCAATGGCGTTCCCTGCTTTGGCCGCTACACGGGACAATTGAACGCCTTCGACTGGGCCGCGCTGGCGCCGCCGCATGCGCGCGGCGCCCTCTGGCGCCTGTTTCACCACAAGCGCTGGCATTACGTGGCCCTGTCCACGCCCACCCTGTTCTGCGGTGTGGCCATCGTCGACCTGGGCTGGACCAGCACGGCGTTCGCGTATGCCTTCGACCGCAACAAGGGCAAGATCGTGGCCAGCTTTTCGCAGGATGGCATTCCCGGCCTGTGCGCATCGGTGGCGCCGCATGCTGCTGCCTGCAGCCGTTTCCGCTTCCTCTCGCAAGTGATCTCCATCGAGGCCCAGCCGCAGCAGCGCTACCGTTTGCAGCTCGATTGCGGCCTTTTCGGCATCGATGCGCAATTCGGCCCGCCCGTGGCGCCGACCCTGCTGGCGATCGGGCCGGTGGCCGAGGGCGGCAGCGTGCATGCGACGCAAAAGTCGGGCGGCCTGCCCTTGTGGGGCAGCGTGCGCTGCGGCGCCATCGGCTACAGCCTCGATGACGGCGTGGCCAGCTTCGACTATTCGAACGGCTTGCTGGCGCGCGAGACGGAATGGCGCTGGGCCTCGGCGCACAGCCTGGACCTGGGTTTCAACCTGCAGGCCGGCTATTTCGGCGCGCATGAAAACGCGCTGTGGCTCGATGGCCAGCTGTATGCGCTGGGCCGCGCGCATTTCGACTTCAATCCCGACAACCCGCTGGCGCCGTGGCACGTATGGACGGACGACGATCTGCTGGACCTGCACTTCAAGCCGGAAGGGGCGCGGCGCGAAGATAAGAACCTGGGGATCGCCGCCAGCCGCTACATCCAGCCCATCGGCACTTTCAGCGGCTGGGTACGCGCCAGCGCGCAATCTCCCAAGCGCATCGTGGCGCAGCTGGCGGGCGTGACGGAAAGCCACCGCTCGCGCTGGTAGGCGCGCGCGGTTTTTTTGCGAAACGCGCCACAAGGTCAAGTTTTTTTGACGGCGCATCCTATACACTGGCGCAGCCACTCCGGCAATCCCGCCCCGGCAATCCATGAGGCCAGAACATGAGTATCCGTAATCTCGACAAGTTGTTCAAGCCGGCCTCGGTGGCCCTGATCGGCGCCACGGCGCGCGACCACAAGCTGGGCGCCATCGCGCTGGCCAACCTGCTGGGAGGCGGGGATCAAGGAGCGCAGTACAAAGGTGATATCTGGCCCGTCAATCCCAAGTACGACGAGCTGATGGGCCTGAAATGCTACCGCAAGCTGGCGCACTTGCCCAAGGCGCCGGACCTGGCCATCATCTGCACGCCGCCCGCCACCATCACGGCGCTGATCCGCGACCTGGGCGCGCTGGGCACGCGCGCGGCCATCGTCATGACGTCCGGCCTCGACCCCGTGCGCGAACAGTCGCTGCGCCTGGCCATGCTGAACGCGGCCAAGCCGCATCTGCTGCGCATCCTCGGTCCCAACAGCATGGGGCTGCTGGTGCCGAAACTGGGCTTGAACGCCAGCTTCGCTCATGTCGGCGCGACGAGCGGCAAGATCGCCTTCGTGTCGCAGTCGGGCGCGCTGGTGTCGGGCGTGCTCGATTGGGCCAACGCGCACGGCGTGGGCTTTTCCAAGTTCATTTCGCTCGGTGGCAGCTATGACATCGATTTCGGCGACCTGCTCGACTACCTGGCCGGCGACATCGACACGGCCGCCATCCTGCTGTACATGGAAGACATCCAGGCGGCGCGCAAATTCATGTCGGCGGCGCGCGCCGCCGCGCGCAGCAAGCCCGTCATCGTCCTGAAGGCGGGCCGCGAGGCCGAAGGCGCGGCCGTGGCGGCCTGGCACACGGGCGCGCTGGCCGGCTCCGACGCCGTGTATGACGCGGCCATCCGCCGCGCCGGCATGCTGCGCGTGTATTCGGCCGAAGAGTTGTTCGACGCGGTGGAAACGCTCACGCATATCCGTTCGCAGCGCGGCGAGCGCCTGGCGATCTTGTGCAACGGCGGCGGCCTGGGCGTGATGGCCACCGATGCGCTGGTGGGCAGCGGCGGCAAGCTGGCCGAGCTGTCGCCCGATACCGTCATCGCGCTGGAAAAGGCGCTGCCACGCGGCTGGTCGCACGACAACCCCGTCGGCTTGCCCGGCGACGCGCCCGTGCAGCGCTATGTCGACGCCATCAAGCCGCTGCTCGACGAGCCGCAGGCGGACGCCTTGCTGCTGCTGCACGCGCCCACGGCCATGGTCTCGTCGATCGACATCGCCGAAGCCGTCACGCCGCTGATCAAGGCCACCTCGCGCACGGTGCTGTCGTGCCTGCTTGGCGGCACCACCGTGGCGCCCGCGCGCCAGGTCTTCAACCGGGCCGGCATTCCCACCTACGATACGCCGGAAAAGGCCGTGCATGGCTTCATGCAGATCGTGCAGTACCGGCGCAACCAGGAAACCCTGATGCAGGTGCCGGCGCAGCTGCCCATGTCGGCCACGCCGCGCCGCGCGCGCGTGCGCGAAATCGTCGCCGCCGCGCTGGCGGCCGGCCAGACGGTGCTGGGCGAATGCCGCTCGAAGGAGATCCTGGCCGCCTACGGCATCCCGGTGGCCACCACGCGCATGGCGGCCGACGTGGAAGAGGCGCTGGCCGTGGCGGCGGACATCGGCTACCCGGTGGCGCTGAAAATCCATTCGCCCGACATCGCCCACAAATCCGACGTGGGCGGCGTGGCGCTCGACCTCGACACGCCCGACATCCTGCGCGCGGCCGCTGCCGCCATGCTCAAGCGCGTGCGCCGCATGCGCCCCGATGCGCTGATCGACGGCTTTACGGTGCAGCAGATGGCGCGCCGGCCGCAATCGCATGAACTGATCGTCGGCGTCACCACGGACGCCGCCTTCGGCCCCGTCATCCTGGTGGGGCAGGGCGGCATCGCCGTGGAAGTGACGGCCGACCATTCGATCGGCCTGCCGCCGCTGAACATGGTGCTGGCGCGCGACATGCTGGCGCGCACGCGCGTGTCGAAACTGCTGGCCGGCTACCGCAACCAGCCGCCGGCCGACATCGACGCCATCTGCTACACCCTGATCCAGGTGGCCGAACTGGTGGCCGATATCGGCGAGCTGGCCGAACTCGACATCAACCCGCTGGTGGCCGACGCCGACGGCGTGATCGCGCTCGACGCGCGCATCCGTTTGCAACCGGGCCAGAAGAGCGACCGCCTGGCCATCCGTCCGTATCCGCAAGAGCTGGAAGAGCAGGTGACGTGGATGGGGCAATCCATCTTGCTGCGCCCCATCCGCCCGGAAGACGCGCCGCAGCACATGGACCTGTTCAATGCGCTGGACCCGGACGACGTGCGCCTGCGCTTTTTCACGTCCATGCGCGAGCTGCCCGTGTCGCAGCTGGCGCGCCTGACGCAGATCGACTACGACCGCGCCATGGCCTTCATCGCCACGCATACTGGCCCGGACGGCAAGCCGGAAACCCTGGGCGTGGTGCGCGCCGTGGCCGACCCGGACAATATCCATGCCGATTTCGCCATCGCCGTGCGCTCGGCCCTGAAAGCCAAGGGCCTGGGCCACATCCTGTTTGAAAAACTGGTCGACTACTTCCGCAGCCGCGGCACGGAAGCGCTGGTGGGCGAGGCGATGGCGCGCAACAAGGGCATGCAGCGGCTGGTGAAAAGTTTTGGCGGCGAAGTCACGCCATCGGAAGAGCCGGGCGTGGTCAACCTGCATATCGGCCTGCGCGCGCCGTGAAAAAAGCCGCTGCGGGTTTGTGCAGGATCAACCCCACCCCTGTCGGCAGTCTTTACACTTTCACTTCCAGGATCAGACATCCAGCGTATTTTCGGGAGTGAGTGCATGCTTACTGCAACATATATATTGGTTTCCCTGTCGGTAGAACAGGCAAGTATCCGCATGAGTTTGTTGGCATTTCAAAAATACATGCAGGTGCAACTGCGCCAGCAGAGCAGGCTGAGCCTGGCGCAACTGCAGTACACGGGCGACTGGCTGAACCGGCTGTACCAGGGCGGTTACTGGCGCAAGGTGGAGATGTATCTGATCCCCGCCATCCGCCAGGCCACGCCGCATGCGGATGGTTTGCTCAATGAGCTGAACGGCTTGAACCACGCGGCGCTGGAAAGCATCAATCTGGTGCAGCAGCGCGCGGGCGCCGCCATCGACCATTCCGAATTGCAGGCCGAGCAGCTGTGCGCGGCCATCGACGCCTTTTGCGCGGCCTTGCTGCAGCGCCTGGAAAAAGAAGAGCGCGAACTGTTCGCGCTGGCGCGCAAGGTCATCGTGGGCGAAGCGTGGTTCGCCATCGCCTATCAGTTCCTCGCCCACGATGCGCGCGCGCAGGAAGCGCGCCGTGGCAAGGCGCAAGTGCTGCCCTTTGTTTCGCCCGTGCCTTTGCCAGCGCCGGGCACGCCTGCTGGCGCTGCTGAAACCGCAGGGAGCGCCGGCACCTCGGCGGACGATGCCTTGCCTGCCATGCAGCCGCCGCTGCGCGCACAGGCTTGAGCGGGTAGCGAGCGCCCACCCCGTCCGCCCGTTTGCGCCGGCTGCGCGCGCCGGATTTTGCGCTGGCGCCAGCAAGAAAGAAATCTTGCGTTAGTCATTTGGTAACTTGTACAGACCTGTCCGATGCAATACCCCGGGCTTTGTTATGATGGTGGTTTTGATCCACGCGAAACCCGTCATGTTCGAATTTCTTTTCAAGCGTTCTGCCAGCAAGCCTTCCGCACCAGACCCTGTCGTGGCAGAACAGGCCGCCGCCTCGGCGCAGAGCGCATCGCGCCGCGCCGAACAGGTTGCGCGTGCCCACGCCGTGGCGGGCGACGAAGCCGCCGCCGTTGCATTCATCCTGTCCAGCGAATTTGCCGATGCCCGTCTGATCGCCGCTGAACACGTCCATGCCTTGCCCCTGTTGGAAAAAGTCCACCAGGCCATGCGCAACACGGACCGCCGCGTCGCCAAGCTGATGCAGGGTCGCATCGACCTGATCCGCCATCAGGCGGCGGAAACCCAGCGCGCCCAGGCCAGCATCGCCACGGCCGAGCGCCTGTTGAATGATGACAAGCTCAGTCCCAACCAGGTAGCCGAACTGGACCGCCAATGGCAAGTCATCAAGGCCACGCCCGAGCTGGCGAGCGCCTTTGTCGCCGCGCGTGCCGCGCTGGCCGCGCGCCTGGAAGCGCAAGTGGTGTTGCAGCGCGCCGTGATCGACGCCGTCGTCGCCGCGCGCGCGCTGGCCAGCAATGGCCAGTCCGCCGGGGAACTGGCGCAGGCGCTGGCCCGCCTGGATGCGGAACATGCACAACATGCACAATCGCCCGAGCGCGGCTCCTTGCCGAAACACCTGGAAAGCGACTTCATCCAGGCGCGCGAGCAGGCGCAGTCCGCTTTGCAAGCGCTGCAGCAGCACCAGGCCGTGTTCGACGCGCGCCAGGCCGCGCTGACCGAATGGCAGGCGCAGGACGCCGCCACCCTCGACGTGGATGCCCTGAAACGCGCGTGGCAAGCCCTGCCGCGCCTGCCCGAGTCGCCGCTGTCCGACAGCCT
This sequence comes from Janthinobacterium sp. PSRC1-1, assembly GCF_049897525.1. Classification (NCBI taxonomy): domain Bacteria; kingdom Pseudomonadati; phylum Pseudomonadota; class Betaproteobacteria; order Burkholderiales; family Oxalobacteraceae; genus Janthinobacterium; species Janthinobacterium sp. PSRC1-1. The sequence continues at coordinate 35,952 of NZ_JAFCWK010000017.1, read as the reverse complement.
GCAGCAGCAATTTGCGGCCGTGCTGGCCAGCGCCCCGGCGCCCGTGCAGACGGCGGAAACAGCGGCCGCACCGGCCCATACTGCACCTGCAGCTGTACCTGCGCCGCGCAAGCCGCGCCAGGAGCTCGCGCCCGTGTCGAAAGAAGCGACGGAGCAGTTCGTCAAGACGCTCGACGCCATGGAAGCGGCGCTGCAGGAAGGATTGCTGCACGTCGCTTCCGAGCACGACAAGACTTTGCGCGACAGCAAGCACGGCCGTTTGACGCCGGCGCAAGCGGACCGCCTGGCCCATGTGCGCGCACAATTCAAGCAACTGGCCGACTGGGCGCGCTGGGGCGGCAACGTGTCGCGCGAGGAACTGGTCAAGGCGGGCGAGGAATTGCCGGCGCAAGAACTTCCAATGGCCGAGCTGGCCAAGAAAGTGGGCAGCCTGCGCGAGCGCTGGAAGTCGCTCGACACCTTGTCCGGCCCGGCGCCGAAATCCCTGTGGGAACGTTTCGACGCCGCCTGCAGCCTGGCGTACGCGCCGGCGGCCCAGCATTTCAAGCAACTGGCCGAAGAGCGCCACGGCAATGCGGCCAAGGCCCAGGAACTGATCGCGGAAACGGCGGCGCTGGCCGCCGAAGAGAGTACCGACTGGAAACACGTCGCCTCCGCCTCGCAGCGTTTGCGCCAGGCGTGGACGCGCCTGGGCACCATCGACCGCAAGGAAAAGAAACGCCTGGATACGGAGTTCGGCGCCGCGCTGGATGCCCTGTCGAAGCCGCTCGATACGCAGCGCCTGATCGAGACGGCGCGCCGCGAACAATTGATCGTCGAAGTGGGCTTGCTCAAACCATCGGAGCGCAACACGGTCGACATGCTCAAAGCCTTGCAGGACAAATGGCAGGAACTGGCGAAAGCCCTGCCGCTGGAGCGTCGCGCGGAACAGGCGCTGTGGCAGCGCTTCCGCGCCGCCTGCGATGATATCTTCTCCAGGCGCAAGGAAACGGCCCACGCGGCCGACCACGAGCGCCGCGAACACCTGCATGCGCGCGAAGCGCTGTGCGCCAGCCTGGAAACGGCCGTCGTGCCCGAGGGCGACGACAAGGCCCGCAGCGCCTTCATCGACCACTTGCTGCGCGACACGCGTGCCGCCTGGAACGCCACCGGTCCCGTGCCGCGCGCCAGCGAAGCGAAGATCGAGCAGCGCTACCAGGCGGCCGTTGCCGGCGTGCAGGCGCAGGCCGATGCCATCGCCGAGCGCGCCGGCGCGGCCCAGGCCAACGCCCTGCGCGACAAGCTGCGCCTGGTGCAATCGCTGGAAACGGCACTGGCCGATGGCGACGCCGGCGCCGACGCGCAAGCGTGGAGCGAACGCTGGAGCGCCTTGCCAGCGTTGGACACGCACTATGAACGCAGCCTGCAGCAGCGCTTTGCCGCCGCCCAGGCGGCATTGGGCGAGGGCAGCGCCGCCTACGTGCAGCAATTGCAGGCCAACCAGGAGCGCTTGCGCGATGAAGTGTTGCGCCTGGAAATCGTCGCCGGCGTCGACAGCGGCGCCGAATTTGCCCGCGACCGCTTGAAAATGCAGGTGGAGGTGCTGCAATCGTCGCTGAAATCGGGCCAGAAGCCGCTCACGCAAGTGTCGCAGCTGATGCAACTGTGCGCGATTGCCGCCGCCACCGATGCGCGTACGGCCAGCCGTATCGAAACCCTGCTGCGCCGCATTGGAGGCCATGCCAAATGAGCACTTCCGTGCGTGTCCAGCAAGCCGATTTTGACTTGAGTCAAGAAATTGCACAATTGCGTGCAGGCAACCCCAAGGTGGGCGCCGTCGTCGGCTTTGTCGGCACGGTGCGCGACATGAACGAGGGGCTGGACGTGGCCGCCATGGAGCTCGAGCACTATCCGGGCATGACGGAAAAGTCCATCGAAGCGATCGTCGAGCAGGCGCGGGGCCGCTGGCCCCTGTCCGGCGCACTGGTGATCCACCGTGTGGGGCCCTTGCTGCCGCAGGAGCAGATCGTGCTGGTGGCCGTCTCGTCCGCCCACCGTGGCGAGGCTTTCGCCGCCTGCGAATTCATCATCGACTACCTGAAGACGGAAGCACCTTTCTGGAAGAAGGAAGACACGCCGGAAGGCGCGCGCTGGGTCGATGCGCGCGACAGCGACGAGACGGCGCTGGACAAATGGACGGCAAAAGCACCCGCCATGTGAGGCGTTTCTGCCGCGCACGCCAGCATTTGCAAGAATGCATCAGTTTTCTGTTTTGTGTATGCTTGAAAAGTACTGCCTCACCCCAATTTGGTTAACAACTAATTAACCGGGAGCGCTTTTCATGCGACAAGACAAACTCACTACCAAGTTACAGGAAGCCCTGGCCGACGCACAGAGTCTGGCCGTGGGCAACGACAATCCCTATATCGAACCAGTCCACCTGCTGACGGCCCTGTTGAACCAGGACGACGGCGGCGCCCGTTCGCTGCTGCAGCGCGCCGGCGTCAACGTGGGCGGCCTGTCCAAGGCCCTGGGCGCTTCGATCGAACGCTTGCCTAAGGTGTCGGGCACGGGCGGCGACGTGCAGGTCAGCCGCGAATTCGTGGCCTTGCTGAACCTGGCCGACAAGGAATCGCAAAAGGCGGGCGACCAGTTCGTGTCCAGCGAAATGGTCTTGCTGGCCATGACGGACGACAAGTCCGACTGCGGCAAGCTGGCGCGCGAAAACGGCCTGACCCGCAAGGCCCTGGAAGCGGCCATCGACGCCGTGCGCGGTGGCAACAAGGTCGATTCGCAAGAGGCCGAAGGCCAGCGCGAAGCCTTGAAAAAATACACCCTGGATCTGACGGAGCGGGCACGCAAGGGCAAGCTCGACCCTGTCATCGGCCGCGACGATGAAATCCGCCGCACCATCCAGATCCTGCAGCGCCGCAGCAAGAACAATCCCGTGCTGATCGGTGAACCGGGCGTGGGCAAGACGGCCATCGTCGAAGGCCTGGCGCAGCGCATCGTCAACGGCGAAGTGCCCGAGTCCCTGAAAGGCAAGCGCGTGCTGGCGCTGGACATGGCCGCCCTAGTTGCCGGTGCCAAGTTCCGCGGCGAATTCGAGGAGCGCCTGAAGTCCGTGCTGAAGGAACTGGCCATGGATGAAGGGCAAACCATCGTCTTCATCGACGAGATGCACACCATGGTGGGCGCGGGCAAGGCCGACGGCGCGATGGACGCCGGCAATATGCTCAAACCGGCGCTGGCGCGCGGCGAACTGCACTGCGTGGGCGCCACCACCCTCGACGAGTACCGCAAGTACATCGAGAAGGATGCCGCGCTGGAACGCCGTTTCCAGAAAGTGCTGGTCGACGAGCCGACTGTGGAGGCGACCATCGCCATCCTGCGCGGTTTGCAGGATAAGTACGCGCTGCACCACAAGGTGGAAATCACGGACGCGGCCATCATCGCCGCCGCCGAGCTGTCGCACCGCTACATCACGGACCGTTTCCTGCCCGACAAGGCGATCGACCTGATCGATGAAGCGGCGGCGAAGATCAAGATCGAGATCGACTCGAAGCCGGAAGTGATGGACAAGCTGGAACGCCGCTTGATCCAGCTGAAGATCGAGAAGGAAGCCGTCAAGAAGGAAAAAGACGAGGCGTCCTTGCGCCGCCTGGCCCTGATCGACGAGGAAATCGTCAAGCTGCAACGCGAATACAACGACTTCGAGGAAATCCTGAAGGCGGAAAAAGCCGTGGTGCAAGGCAGCACGCACATCAAGGAAGAGATCGAGAACGTCAAGCTGCAGATGGAGCAGGCGACGCGCGAGAGCAACTGGCAGAAAGTGTCGGAGCTGCAGTATGGCAAGCTGCCGCAGCTGGAAGCCCAGCTCAAGCAGGCTGACAGCGGCATCCCGAAACGCGATCCCGACCAGCCGAAACTGCTGCGCACGGAAGTGGGCGCCGAGGAAATCGCCGAAGTGGTGTCGCGCGCGACGGGCATCCCCGTGTCGCGCATGATGCAGGGTGAACGCGACAAGCTGCTGCATATCGAAGAGAAGCTGCATGAGCGTGTCGTGGGCCAGGATGAAGCGATCACGGCCGTGGCTGACGCCATCCGCCGCTCGCGCGCCGGCCTCTCCGACCCGAACCGTCCCTATGGTTCCTTCATGTTCCTGGGGCCGACGGGTGTCGGTAAAACCGAGCTGAGCAAGGCGCTGGCGACCTTCCTGTTCGATACGGAAGAATCGATGATCCGCATCGACATGAGCGAGTTCATGGAGAAGCATTCCGTGGCCCGTCTGATCGGCGCGCCACCGGGCTATGTCGGTTACGACGAGGGCGGTTACCTGACGGAAGCCGTGCGCCGCAAGCCGTACAGCGTGATTTTGCTCGACGAAGTGGAAAAGGCGCATGCCGACGTCTTCAACGTGCTGCTGCAAGTGCTCGACGACGGACGCATGACGGATGGCCAGGGCCGTACGGTGGACTTCAAGAATACCGTCATCATCATGACCTCGAACCTGGGTTCGCACAAGATCCAGGCCATGGAAAGTGATGATCCCGGTGTCGTGAAGCTGGCCGTGATGGCTGAGGTACGCTCGCACTTCCGTCCCGAATTCGTCAACCGCATCGACGAAATCGTCGTGTTCCACGGCCTCGACGAGAAAAACATCGGCGCGATCGCGAAGATCCAGCTCAAAATTCTCGAAGAACGCCTGGCGCGCATGGACATGCAGCTGAGCTTGACGGACGCGGCACTGCAGCAAATCGCCGAAGCGGGCTACGATCCGGTGTATGGCGCCCGTCCTTTGAAGCGGGCGATCCAGCAGCAGATCGAAAATCCGCTGTCGAAGCTGATCCTGGAAGGCAAGTTCGGCCCGAAAGACGAGATCCGCATCGACGCCCAGAACGGCAACCTGGTATTTACGGGTGCGCAGGTGGGGCTGGACAAGGTGTAATGCTGGCTGGTCAGTCCCTGCGGGATTGGAAGCTACCCCATTGGGGCAGCTTCCCCCGTCGGGTCTGACCCCAGTTTTACGCTGTGGGGTGTTGGCGCAAGCTAACATCGGCATAATCTAAGGCAGGGCGGTATCAGGCTAGACCTGATGCCGCCCTTCTTGTTATGATCGTCACTATTTTCTGACTAATTGCGGAGGCGGTACGATGGCAAACACATGGCAAGCAGGGCGGCGCATTGGAGTGGGATTGACCTTGGCGGCGGCCGTGCTGGCATTGCCTGCCCACGCCCAGGAAGAAAAAGTCCTGAACATCTATAACTGGTCCGACTATATCGGCGACGACACGATCAAGAATTTTGAGAAGGAAACGGGCATCAAGGTACGCTACGACGTTTTCGACAATAACGAAATCCTCAATGCGAAACTGGTGGCGGGCAAGTCCGGCTACGATATCGTGGTGCCGACGGCTCAGTGGGCGCGCCTGCAGATCGATGCGGGCCTGCTGCGCAAACTCGACAAGAGCAAGCTGACCAACCTGGGCAACCTGGACCCGAACCTGCAAGCCAAGCTGTCGAAGATCGACCCGAACAACGATTACCTGGTCGACTGGCTGTGGGGCTACACGACGGTGGGCATCAACGTCAACAAGGTCAAGGCCGCGCTGGGCGGCATGCCCATGCCCGACAACGCCTGGGACCTGATCTTTGACCCGAAATATGCGGCCAAGCTGAAATCGTGCGGCGTGTCCTTCCTCGACTCGCCGTCCGAAGTGCTGCCGGCCGCCCTGCAATACCTGGGCAAGCCCGCGTACTCGAAAACGGCTGGCGATTATCAGGAAGCGGGCAAGGTGCTGCAAGCGATCCGCCCCTACGTAACCCTGTTCAGTTCGTCAGGCTACATCAACGACATGGCCAACGGTTCCGTCTGCGTCGCGCTGGGCTGGTCGGGCGACATCAATATCGCGCGCCAGCGCGCCATCGATGCGAAAAACGGCAATGTGATCCAGGTGCTGGTGCCGAAGACGGCCGCGCTGATGTTCGACACCATGGCCATCCCCGCCGACGCGCCGCATCCGAACAATGCGCACCTGTTCATCAACTACATTTTGCGTCCGCAAGTGCATGCCAGCCTGAGCAACAAGGTGTTTTACGCGAATCCGAATCCGGCCAGCATCAAATATGTGCGCAAGGATATCGGCGAGAACAAGGCCATCTTCCTGTCGGATGCCGACAAGCAGCGCATGGCGGCGCCAGAAGCGACCACGGCCGATATCCGCCGCTTGATGACGCGCATCTATACGAAGTTCAAGACGGGAGTGTAAAGACAAGGATGGCGCGAGGGACGGGCTGGTGGCCGTCGCTGGCGCCATGCGATAGTGCCGAGGTGAACACTACTCGTGGTAGCGGTCCATCAGCTTGTGGTGACTGCCGCGCATTTCTTCGATCAGTTCAAAGGCGACGAAGCCGATGATGGCGGCGAAGATGGCGATGAAGAGAAAAACGAGGAAGGTGATTAACATGGTCTTTCAGCCGCCGTTGGACGGCCGTCCGCTGGGTTGCTCAATGTGCCGGAGCAGGGCTCTTGCACGTAGTTGATGCAATTAAACTCTAGCAGATCGGCAGCGCTTTGCAAGGCTGCCGAGTTGTAATTCCTGCCAGTATTTGTCCCAGCGCATTATTCGCGCATTTCAATCTGGGGTCAGACCCCGTGGCCTATTTCACCACCAGATCATGCGCCATCACGGCCTTCAAATAGACGCTGAGCGGGTCGCCTAATTCGCGTTGCGAGAACCACCACGCGCTGGCCTTGCGCATCTCCCATTCCTGCTCCTCGCCCGTCAGCAGCAGGGCGGCCGCCTGGCCCAGTGTGGGTTGGTGGCCGACGATGAGCACGCTTTCCTTGCCGGCTGGCCAGTTGGCCGCCTTGAGGATGTCTTCCGCCTCGGCGCCGGGCGCCAGTTCCGGCATCAGCTTGAACTTGCGCCCCAGCGCTTCCGCCGTTTGCAAGGTGCGCAGGGCGGGGCTGACGAGGATGCGGCAATTTTCCGGTAGTTGCGAGGCCAGCCATTCACCCATGCGGCGCGCCTGTTTTTGACCTTTGATGGTCAGGGCGCGTTCGAGGTCGGGCAGGCCCGGCTCGGCTTCTGCGTGTCGCCACAAGATGAGATCCATGCTGTGCTCCTGTGTGTAGAGTTGCTTATTCGCCGACCTCCGCGCCCGGCGTGCCCAGTGTGTGCATCAAATACTGCTGGGCGCTGAACGGCGTTTGCTTGCCGCGCGGCTTGCGGCGCGCGTAGTGGCCCGTCGGCTCCAGTTCCCATGCATTCGTATTATCCTTCAAATACGGATTGAGGCCCTCGGCGATCACGCGCCGCTTCAGCGCCCTGTCCAGCACGGGGAAAGCCACTTCCACCCTGCGGAACAGGTTGCGGCTCATCCAGTCGGCACTGGCCAGGTAAACATCGTGCGCCAGGTCGTTGCGGAAGTAGTAAATGCGGCTGTGCTCAAGGAAACGGCCGATCACGGAGCGCACCTTGATGTTTTCCGACAGGCCGGGCACGCCCGGCTTCAGGGTGCAGGCGCCGCGCACGATCAGGTCGATCTTCACGCCATCGGTCGAGGCCGCATACAGGGCGCGGATCACGGATTCATCGACCAGCGCGTTGACTTTGACGATGATGCGCCCGCGCCGGCCAGAGCGGGCGATCTTCGCCTCGTTGCGGATGGCCTTGATGATCTCGCTTTGCAGGCCGAACGGCGCCAGCCACAAATGGTTCAGGTTGTGCGGCTTGGTCAGGCTGGTCAGGTGGATGAACACCTCGTTCACTTCCACGGCCAGGTCCTGGTTGGCCGTCAGCAAGCCAAAATCCGTGTACAGCTTGGTGGTGGTGGGGTGGTAGTTGCCGGTGCCCAGGTGGGCGTAGAAGCGCAGCGCACCTTCCTCGCGGCGGATGACGAGCGCCACCTTGGCATGGGTTTTCAGTCCCACCACGCCGTACACGACTTGCGCGCCCGCCTGTTCCAGCTTGTCGGCCCAGTTGATATTGGCTTCTTCGTCGAAACGCGCCATCAATTCCACGATGACCGTCACTTCCTTGCCCATCTTCGCCGCCGTGATCAGCGATTCCATCAGGTCCGAATTCATGCCCGTGCGGTAGATCGTCTGCTTGATGGCGACGACGGACGGATCGTAGGCGGCGCTGCGGATGAAGTCGATCACCGTCTGGAACGATTGGTAGGGATGGTGCAGCAGGATGTCGTGCTTGTTCAGCGCGGCAAAGATGTCGTTGCCGATGGCTTTATGCGCGAGGCCCGGGAAGAAGGGCGGGAAGCGCAGCTCAGGCTGCTTGACGTGGTCGATCATTTCCGACAGACGCACCAGGTTCACGGGGCCGTTGACGCGGTAGAGGCGGCTTTGATCGAGGCTGAACTGGTCGAGCAGGAACTGCGACAGTTCCGGTGGACAATTGCGCGCCACTTCCAGGCGCACGGAAGTGCCGAACTGGCGCCCCACCAGTTCGCCCTTCAGGGCCTGGCGCAGGTTCTTGACTTCGTCCTCGTCGACCCACAGGTCGCTGTCGCGCGTGACGCGGAATTGTGAATAGGCAATCACCTCGCGCCCGGCGAACAGGTCCGAGATGTGCGCATGGATGACGGAGGACAATAAACAGAAGGACACGCCGTCGCCCGATATCTCGTCCGGCAGCTTGATGACGCGCGGCAAGACACGGGGCGCCTTGACGATGGCGATCGCCGTGCCGCGCCCGAACGCATCCTTGCCGCTCAGCGAAACGATGAAATTGAGGCTTTTATTCACCACTTGCGGGAACGGGTGGGCCGGGTCCAGGCCGATCGGTGTCAGCAGGGGGCGCACTTCGCGGTCGAAATACTGCTTGACCCACGCGCGCTGCGCCTCGTTGCGGTCGCTGTCGCGCAGCAAATGCACGCCCGCTTCGCGCAGGGCCGGCAAGACGTCGTTATTTAATATCTCGTACTGGCGTTCCACCAGCGCATGGCATTCCTTGCCGATGCGCTCCAGGTTGGCCGCCAAGGCAGGGTGGCCCGCCAGCGTACCGCCGATGCTGCCGGCCGCCAGCAGGCTGGCCACGCGCACTTCGAAGAACTCATCCATGTTACTGCTGACGATGCACAGGTAGCGCAGGCGCTCGAGCAGCGGAATGTTCGGGTCTTCCGCCTGGGCCATCACGCGCCGGTTGAAAGTCAGTTGCGACAGTTCGCGGTCAAGCAGGATGCCCGATTTGGTCACTTCCATGTGCAGTTCAGGTTTCATATTCTTTTGTCTTTGCAGATGATTAATTCTAGCGGTATTTTTGCTTGTATGACGCGCAATGAGTGTAATCATGAAATATGACATGGCCGTGACATATTCTGTCATAAAGCGCCGACGCGGATGTCATTTGCGGCGCTGAAAATGGCATTTCCCCGGGCGTAGGCAAATATTTCATGAAATGTGGCGCATGTCATAAAGCTGTCATATTCGCTTGCTAGACTGCGCAGCATTCAACCGGGACTTTGAGCCCTAACAACCCTGAGGACTTGATATGCAAATGAAGCAAATGTTCAAATTTATCGTCGTGGGTGCTTCGGCAGCGATGGCATTTTCTTCCGCTTCCGTCATGGCGGCAGATATGACAGGTGCTGGTGCTACTTTCCCGTACCCGATCTACGCCAAATGGGCCGAGACTTACAAAGCCAACACCGGCAACGGCCTGAACTACCAGTCCGTCGGTTCCGGCGCCGGTATCAAGCAAATCAAGGCCAAGACTGTTGAATTCGGCGCTTCGGACATGCCTCTGAAGGCAGAAGAGCTGGAAGAAGCAGGCCTGATGCAGTTCCCGGCCATCATGGGCGGCGTGGTCACCATCGTCAACCTGGACGGTGTAACCCCAGGCCAGCTGAAAATGACCGGTAAAGTCGTTGGCGACATCTACCTGGGCAAGATCACCAAGTGGAGCGCACCTGAGATCGCCGCACTGAACAGTGGCGTCAAGCTGCCGGACACGGAAATCACCGTGGTGCACCGCGCCGACGGTTCGGGCACGTCCTTCCTGTTCACCGACTTCCTGTCGAAAACCAACCCGGAATTCAAATCGAAAATCGGCGCTGGCTCGGCTGTGAAATGGGCCGTGGGCGTGGGCGGCAAGGGTAACGAAGGCGTCGCCGCCAACGTGCAGCGTATCAAGGGTTCGATCGGCTACGTCGAGTGGGCTTACGCCAAGAAAAACAAGATGTCGCACACCCAGTTGCAAAACAAGGACGGCAACTTCCTGCAGCCTGACGATGACAACTTCAAGGCAGCAGCCGCTTCGGCACCTTGGACGCAAACCCCAGGCTTCGGCGTGGTCCTGACCGACCAGGCTGGCAAGAACAGCTGGCCTATCACGGGCGTGTCGTTCATCCTGATGCACAAAGTCCAGGCTGACGCAGCCAAGGCTAAAGAAGTCCTGAAATTCTTCGACTGGGCCTACAAGAACGGCGGCGCCGCTGCCGTTGAACTGGACTACGTGCCGATGCCGGCATCGGTCGTGAAACTGGTGCAGGAATCGTGGAAAGCCAATTTGAAAGATGCATCGGGCAAGTCGATCTACTAATCCGATAGTCTGAATACAGCAATATCCATCCTTGTCCCCGCCAGCAGCACGGCGGGGCAGGGAGTTAGCCAGGACCGCCCGCCAGCCCTTGCAGGCGTTCCCGGCTAAAAGAGCACGATAAAAATAGCAGTACCTGCAGTACCACCCACATGGCACATTATGAGCGCACAATCTACCTCCTCCACGATCCCCATGCCAGGCGGCACCATGACCGATTCCATCAGTCACGCGCAAATGCTTTCCACCATGCGCAAGCAGCGTATCCAGGATTTTTTGTTCCACAAGGTGACGATGCTGTTCGCCCTGTCGGTGCTGATCGTCCTGGTCGGCATTATCATTTCGCTGATCATGGAATCGATACCGGCCTTCAAGACCTTCGGCCTGCATTTCATCGTGTCCGCGGAATGGGACCCCGTCAATGACCAGTACGGCGCCCTGATCCCCATCATCGGCACCCTGGTGACGTCCGTCATCGCCCTGCTGATCGCCTTTCCCGTCAGCTTCGGCATCGCCCTGTTCCTCACGGAAATCTGCCCGGCCTGGCTGCGCCGCCCCCTGGGCACGGCCGTCGAACTGCTGGCCGGCGTGCCATCGATCATCTACGGCATCTGGGGCCTGTTCGTGTTTGCGCCGCTGTTTGCCGACCACGTCCAGCCCATCCTGAAAGCCACCTTGGGCAACGTGCCCGTCATCGGCCAGCTGTTCAGCGGCCCCATGATGGGCATCGGCTTGCTGACGGCTGGCCTGGTGCTGGCCATCATGATCATCCCTTTCATCGCTTCCGTGATGCGCGACGTGTTTGAAATCGTCCCTGCCGTGCTGAAAGAATCCGCATACGGCCTGGGCTGCACACGCTGGGAAGTGGTGCGCAAGATCGTCTTGCCATACACCAAGACCGGCGTCGTCGGCGGCGTCATGCTGGGCCTGGGCCGCGCACTCGGTGAAACCATGGCCGTGACCTTCGTCATCGGCAATGCCAACAAGCTGTCGTGGTCGCTGTTTGCCGCCGGTAACAGCATCACCTCGCTGCTGGCCAATGAATTCGGCGAAGCGCAATCCGAGCTGCACGTCGCTTCGCTGTTCTCGCTGGCGCTGATCCTGTTTGTCATCACCTTTATCGTCTTATCCGCCGCCAAGCTGATGCTGGCAGGCATGTCCCGCAAGGAAGGCACGAAATGAGCCAACTCAGCCAAGTTAGCACCCACGACGTTCCGGCCAAGCCGGCCATGAACCCTGTCTACCGCAAGCGTTTGCTGATGCACCGCATCGGCATCGCCCTGTCGGTGGCGGCCATGGCCCTGGGCCTGGCCGTGCTGGTGTGGATCTTGTTCACGCTGGTGATCAAGGGTTTCGGCGCGCTGTCCATCGACCTGTTCACGCAAACCACGCCGGCCCCCGGCAGCGAAGGCGGCGGCCTGATCAATGCCATCGTCGGCAGCGCCCTGATGGTGGGCCTGGCGACTGTCGTCAGCACCCCGATCGGCATCCTGGCTGGCATCTACCTGGCCGAATACGGCGAAGAAAACAAGCTGGCGCAAGTGACGCGCTTTGTGACGGACATCATGCTGTCGGCCCCGTCCATCGTCATCGGCCTGTTCGTGTATGCGCTGTACGTGGCGCACGTGAAACACTTTTCCGGTTACGCCGGCGCCATCGCGCTGTCGCTGATCGCCGTGCCGGTGGTGGTGCGCACGACGGACAATATGCTGCGTTTGGTACCGAACAGCCTGCTCGAAGCCGCGTTTGCCCTCGGTGCGCCGCGCTGGAAAGTCGCCACGCTCGTGCGCTTGCGCGCTGTGAAAGCTGGTGTCATCACCGGTGTCCTGCTGGCCTTGGCCCGCATCGCCGGCGAAACGGCGCCGCTGCTGTTCACGGCCCTGAATAACCAGTTCCAAAGCTTCAACATGAATGCGCCGATGGCCAACTTGCCGTCCGTCATCGCCTCGTTCGCGATGAGCCCGTACGACAACTGGCGCTCGCTGGCCTGGGGCGGTGCACTGCTGATCACCTTCAGCGTGCTGGCCTTGAATATCCTGTCGCGCACTGTGTTCAGCCAAAAAGTCCCTAATTAAACAGATACCGAGCGAAGCGAACCCCTATGAATACGCAAATGAATCCAGCCCAAGACCTGGCACCAAAGAAAAAGACCATCGAGATTTCGGGCCTGAACTTTTTTTACGGCAAAACGCAAAGCTTGCATAACGTCAACCTGGACATCCACGAAAAGAAGGTCACGGCTTTCATCGGCCCGTCCGGTTGCGGCAAGTCGACCCTGCTGCGCACCCTGAACCGCATGTATGACCTGTATCCGGGCCAGCGCGCGGAAGGCTCCATCCTGTACCGCGGCCGCAACGTGCTCGACGCCGACCAGGACGTCAACATGCTGCGCGCCAAGGTCGGCATGGTGTTCCAGAAGCCGACGCCGTTCCCCATGTCCGTCTACGACAACATCGCCTTCGGCGTGCGCCTGTATGAAGACCTGTCGAAAGGCGAGATGGATGAGCGCGTCGAATGGGCTCTGAAAAAGGCCGCGCTGTGGGGTGAAGTCAAGGATAAGCTGAACAAGAGCGGCCTGTCGCTGTCGGGCGGCCAGCAGCAGCGTTTGTGCATCGCGCGCGGCGTGGCCGTGAAACCGGACGTCTTGCTGCTCGACGAGCCGACCTCGGCGCTGGACCCGATCTCGACGTCGAAGGTGGAAGAGCTGATCAGCGAACTGAAACAGGATTACACGATCGCCATCGTGACGCACAATATGCAGCAGGCGGCGCGCTGCTCCGACTACACTGCCTATATGTACCTGGGCGAGCTGGTGGAATTCGGCGAAACGGACCAGATTTTCATGAATCCGGCCCGCAAGGAAACGCAGGATTACATCACGGGCCGCTTCGGCTGATCCGCCCAGAATAACGACATACAAGACAACTGAATACGGAGAGACAGCATGTTAGGCGAACATTCATCCAAGCAATACGACAACGAACTCGAAGCGATCCGCTCGAAAGTGCTCCTGATGGGCGGCATCGTTGAAACCCAGTTCCTCGACGCGATGACGTGCTTTCGCATCGGCAACCCGGAACGCGCCGACCGCGTGATGCGCGAAGACGACGTCGTCAACCAGCTGGAAGTGTCGCTGGACGACGCCTGCAGCCATCTGATCGTGCGCCGCCAGCCGGCCGCCAACGATTTGCGTACCATCATGGCCACCATCAAGGTGATTACCGACCTCGAACGCGTAGGCGACGAGGCGACCAAGATCGCCCGCGTGGCGAAGAATCTGCACAAGCGCGGCAACGGCGTCGTCAACCATTACGAGATGGTGCGCGGCATTGCCAACACGGCCACCGACATGCTGCACGATGCGCTCGACGCATTCGCGCGCAACGATGGCAAACAGGCCTTACAATTAATTGCACAAGATGCCATCATCGACCATGAGTTTCGGTCTATCATGCGCAACTTGATCACCTTTATGATGGAAGACCCGCGCACGATTTCGGCGGCGCTCGATACCCTGTGGGTGGCCAAGGCCATCGAACGGATCGGCGACCATGCGAAAAACATCGCCGAATACGTGATTTACGTGGTTGAAGGCAAGGATATCCGCCACACCAAGGTGGCGGCTCCCGCCATTTCCGAGGAGCTCCCTGAGTAAGCTTTATGGCATCTGATAAAACCACGGTATTGATTGTTGAAGATGAGCCGGCCATCGTTGAACTGGTGACCTATTCGCTGCGCGAATCCGGCTGGAATTGCTGTTCCGTACAAAACGTCGCCGACGCCTGGGAATTCATCCAGCACCGCACGCCGCACCTGATCCTGCTGGACTGGATGTTGCCGGACCAGACGGGTTTGCGCCTGCTGTCGCGCATCCGCGCCGACCGCAATTTCGCCGCCATCCCCGTCATCATGCTCACCGCCAAGAGCATGGAAGAAGACAAGCTGGCCGGCCTGAACAGCGGGGCCGACGATTACGTCACCAAGCCGTTCTCGCCGCGCGAGCTGCTGGCGCGCGCCAAAGCGCTGTTGCGACGCAAGAGTCCGGAACACGCGCAGGCGCCCATGCGCGCTGGCAACGTGGCGCTGGACCCCGTCAGCTGCACGGTGATGATGGATGAACAGAAGATCGATATCGGCCATGCCGAATACAAGCTGCTGAAATTCCTGCTGGCCCATCCGGAGCGCGTGTTTTCGCGCAGCCAGCTGCTCGACAAGGTGTGGGGCGACCATGTGGTGATCGAGGAACGCACGGTCGATGTCCACGTATTGCGCTTGCGCAAAGCCTTGAAAGAGGCGGAAAGCCTGATCAAGACGGTGCGCAGCGTCGGCTACATGTTGTCTGAAAAATAAAGCCTGTCTCTTATGAATCCGAAATTGCTGTTCTGGGTACCGGCCGCCTTGCGCATGGTGCTGGCGCTGCTGGGCGTGGCTGTCGTCTGGTACCTGTTTGGCGCCACGTATGCGCTGGGCATCGCCTTCGTGCTGATGGCCATGATGGTGTTCGTGCAGCTGTCGTACCTGTTCCAGCTGAGTAACTGGCTGGACAATCCGCAAAGCGCCAAGTTGCCCGACGGCTGGGGCGCCTGGACCAGCATCTTCGCGCGCCTGTACCGCATGCGCCGCGACGACGAGAAAAACCAGGCCGAGCTGACCGAATGGCTGGCGCGCTTCCGCCAGGCCATGCATCTGCTGCCCGACGGCGTCGTCATCATGGACGATGTGCTGTTCCTCGAATGGTGCAACCCGGCCGCCGAGAAACACCTGGGCCTGACGCACGAGCGCGACAAGGGCATGCGCGTCACCAACCTGATCCGCAGCCCCGAGTTCATGGATTACATCATCCTGGGCCGCTACGACCAGCCGCTGACGATCACCTTCCGCAACCGCAAGCTGATCGTGCAAATCATTCCGTTCGAGAACCGCCGCCAGATCCTCGTCACGCACGATGTGACGGAGACGGAACGCATCGAAATGATGCGCCGCGACTTCATCGCCAACGCGTCGCACGAATTGCGCACGCCGCTGACGGTCATCGTCGGCTTCCTGGAAATCGCTTCCGCCGAGCTGGACCTCGATGCCACCACGCGCGCCGCCCACCTCAAGCTGATGACGGAGCAGGGCCACCGCATGCAGCATCTGATCGAGGACATGCTGACTTTGTCGCGCCTGGAATCGGTCGACTACCCGCTGCGCCCCGAGCCCGTGGATATCAAGAAGCTCATGCAGCAGGTCTTGCGCGACGCCAAGGGATTATCTGCCGGCAAGCACGAGATCAAGATGGAATGCAACGGTCCCGACGTGCTGGGCAGTTACGATGAGCTGTATAGCGCGTTCGGCAACCTGGCGTCGAACGCCGTGCGCTATACGCCGGCCGGCGGCAGCATCACCCTGCGCTGGCAGGATGGCCCGGCCGGACCGCAATTCATCGCGCAAGACACGGGCATCGGCATCAGCCAGGAACATATCTCGCGCCTGACCGAGCGTTTCTACCGCGTCGACAAGAGCCGTTCGCGCGAAACCCAGGGCACGGGCCTGGGCCTGGCCATCGTCAAGCACGTGCTGCTGCGCCACGGGGGCACGTTGGCCATCCAATCCGTGGCCGACAAGGGCAGCAGCTTCATCGTCAGCATGCCGAAATCCGTCGTCACGCCGCTGCAGGGCGAGTTGCTGGTCAAGTAGGACGGGCAGGGGGCCTTCCCCCTGTTTCCCGTGCGACTGGTGCAAGCCTGGCATAAGTCGTTACAATCAGGTCATGACTTTAATCAACGCCTCTTTTCGCCACGCCGGCGCGCAGCAACTGGCCCAATCGCTGCAGGCTGCGCGCCAGGACACGCTTTCCCTGTTCGACTGTTATGTCAGTGCCGGGCTGGACGTGGTAGCGGGCCTGCCCCGTCATCCGCGCCTCAACCCGCCGTTATGGCAGCTCGCGCATATCGCCTGGTTCGCCGAGTGGTTCATCCTGCGCGAAGCCGCGTCCAGCCATCCGGCCGACGCCATCTACAATTCCCTGCTGACACGTGGCGACGATATGTTCGACGCCAACATGGTGCAGCACCGTGCGCGCTGGAAGCTGGAACTGCCCAGTCCGGGCGCCGTGAAAACGTATTGCCGCGAAGTGCTCGACAGGGTGCTCGATAAACTCTCGCGCGAACCCAACGTCGACAGCGCCCTGGCGCCGTACCGGCTGGCGCTGGCGCAGGAAGACTTGTGTGGCGAGGAAATGCTGGCCGGCTTGCAATGGCTGGGTCTGGAAGCACCGGAATCCCTGGCTGGCTGCCCGGCCTTGCCGCCCGGCGCGGGGCAGATCGCCTTTCCAGGCGGCAGCATCGAACTGGGCTCGCCGCGCGGTGCCGGGTTTGCCTTCGACAATGAATCGCCGCCTCATGCCTGTTACGTGGCGCCGTTTTCCATCGATGCATGCGCCGTATCGAACGCCCAGTTTGCCGATTTCGTCGCCGATGGCGGCTACCAGAACCGCCAGTTCTGGAGCGCGGCCGGCAGCGCCTGGCTGATGCGGCAGGAGCGCTCGTCGCCTTTGTACTGGCTGCGCGAAGCGACGCAGTGGCGCACCATGCGTTTCGGCCAGCGCACCACCTTGCCGCCGAATGAAGCCGTGCGCCACATCAATCTGTATGAAGCGCAAGCGTACTGCGCCTGGGCGGGGCGCCGCCTGGCGACGGAGGCGGAATGGGAGTATGCTGCGCTGTCCGGCCATCCGCGCTTTCACTGGGGCCAGGTGTGGGAGTGGACGGCGACGCCGTTCGAGCCGTATCCGGGCTTTGCGCCCGATGCCTGGCGCGAGTATTCGGCGCCGTTTTTCATGCAGCACCAGGTGCTGCGCGGCGCGGCCTTCGCCACGCCGCTGCGCCTGCATTCGGCCCGCATGCGCGCCTTCCATGCGCCCGAACGGGGCGACATCTTTGCCGGCCTGCGCACCTGCGCCTGGTAACGCGCCGAGAACAGACATCATTTCAGGATACCCTTGAGTACAGACAACGCCCCGCAGTTCATTCCTAAACGCATCACGCCCACGCCGGAGCAGGTCGCCATCCAGACGGCGCAAAAGAAAGTGGTCTTGATCGACGCCAATGCCGGCGCCGCCAAGACGACGACCCTGGCCCTGCGCCTGGCCGAGGCGCTGCACCGTGGCCGCGCGCCCGAGCGCATGCTGGCCCTCGTCTTCACGGAAGCGGCGCGCGTGGCCCTGCGCCAGCGCCTGCTGGAAGTGGGCGTGCCGCTCGGCGTCGTCAAGCGCCTGAGCGTCGACACCTTCGACGCGTTCGCCGCCAAGGTGCTGCTGCAGCTGGAAAACATGCAGGTGGCATTCATGCGCAGCGATGAAGAGCTGCGCCCCGTGGCGTGGGAAGCACTGGAAGTCGTGTCGGAAAAGTATGCCCACCGCTACCCGCTGGAAATCAACACGACCAACGGGGCCATCGCCGAATTTTTGAAACTGCAGTTGCGCACCAAGGCGCGCCTGGATTTTCAAAATCCTGACTTCGAGAGCAATTCCCTCGATGATAACCTGGAGCTGCTGGGCATGTCGCGCACGCATTATCTGTGGCTGCGCGAATACGAAGCCTTGCGCGGCGCCGACACGGGCGATATCCAGTTCCGCGCGCCGTTCGACGCCACCTACGACCTGGTGCGCATGCTCGACGGCGACGAACCGCTGCGCCAGCAATTGCCGGCCTTCCAGATCATCGTGGCCGATGAATTGCACGACTTGAACGAAGCGTCGTTCCGCCTGCTGACCATGCTGATACGCCGCGGCAACGCGTTTTTCTGCGGCGCCGGCGACAAGGATCAAGTCATCTACACGTGGTCGGGCGCCGATCACCGCTTCCTGCGCCAGCGCTTCGAACAGGAATTCCCCGCCTTGCAGCGCCTGCCGCTGACGGCATCCTACCGCTACGGCCCGCAACTGGCGCAGGCAGTCGGTGTGTTGAAAAACAAGGCCAGCGTGTCGGCCCTGTCGCGCGCCACCCATATCGACGTGCTCGAGTACGACCATGCGCAGCCGCAGGCGTGCAGCGCCCAGCTGATCGCCGCGCTCGAACACGCGCATGCGGGCACCACGGCCATCTTGCTGCGCGACCGCGACCAGGCCATCCGCGTGGAAACGGCGCTGTTCCAGAGCGGCATCGCGTATGGCCTGGTGGACATGAACAGCTATTTGCTGAGCCTGGAAGTGCTGATGCTGCGCGGCATGGTCGCCATCGCGCGCAAGGATTTACATGCGATCAAGAGCGGCCCGCGCCGTGGCGACATCCTCGAAGCGCTGGTGGCCTTCGCGGAAATCCCTTTTACGCGCACGGAGTTGCAGCAAGCCAAGGCCGACGTGGCCAATTATCCGGACTTGCTGGAAGGCTTCCTGACCAACCAGCTGGCCAAGTCGCACAACCAGGACAAGGCGGCGCTGACCCTTGCCGCCGTCGATTACCTGCGCGCGCTGCCCCCCGACGCCCTGGCGGGCGACGCCCTGCAGCACATCTTTGGCCTGATGCAGCTGGAACAGACGGCGCGCCGCATCTATGTCGACCCGGCCCAGGCGCGGGTCGTCGCCCGTTCGCTGCACGGTTTCATTGCCGTGTGCCGCGAAGCGGGCGTGGCGCTCGGTGGCTTTGCCGGCTGGCTGGGCGAGATGGAAGAGGCCGTGACGGTCTCGACCGGCAAGGCCAAGCTGGTCATCGCCTGCATCGACCAGATCAAGGGCCTCGAATACAACCATGTCATCCTGCCTTACCTGGCCGTCGATGAATTCCCCCGCAGCAAGACCGACCCGCTGGAAGAGGAAAACCGTTTTTATGTGGCCGCCACGCGCGCGCGTGACCGGCTCACCTTGCTGACGCCGGAAGACCCCGCCTACCGGAGCCGCTACATCGCCGCCCTGCAGCTGAAAAACAAGACTGTTGCGCCCAAGTCATAAATCCTTTGCCGCGTGAGCGCTTTTTGCGAAAGACGAAAGCGGGCATACTTTGTTGCTGTGATTGATTGCAATCTGAACCAACAAAGGAGTAATGATGCGAGTGTTTTTGACAGGTGCGGCAGGTTTCATCGGCAGTTCCATCGCGGCGGGCCTCGTGCGCGCCGGCCACCAGGTCACGGGCCTGGTGCGCAAGCCGGAACAGGTGGCCGAGCTGGCCAGCATCGGCGTACACGGCATCGTCGGCACGCTCAATGATCGCGAACTGCTCATCGAGCAGGCGCAGGCGGCCGATGCCGTCATCAATGCGGCCAGCAGCGACCACCGGGCCGCCGTGGAAGCCATCATCGAAGCGCTGGCGGGCACGAACAAGGTGTTTCTGCACACCAGCGGCTCATCCATCGTCGGCGACGCCTCGGGCGGCGAGGGCACAGAGCAGATTTATTACGAAGACAAGTTGCCGGCGCCCACGGCCGACAAGGCGGCACGGGTCGCCATCGATGAGCTGGTGCTGGCCAGTGCAAACAAGGGCGTGCGCGCCAGCGTGCTGTGCAACACCCTGATCTACGGCCATGGCGCCTTGCCGCGCGACAGCGTGCAATTGCCCCGCCTGTTGAAACAGGCGCGCAAGAGCGGCATCGTGCGCCACGTGGGGCCGGGCCGCAATAGTTGGTCGAACGTGCATATCGACGACGTCGTCAGCCTGTATCTGCTGGCGCTGGAAAAATCCCCGGCCGGCACGTTTTATTTCGTCGAAGCGGGCGAGGCGGTTTTCCGCGACATGACGGCCGCCATCGCCACGGCACTGGACCTGGGACCCGCGCAGGACTGGCCGCTGGCCGAGGCGATTGCCGAATGGGGTTACGAGATGGCGTCGTACGGCCTCGGCTCCAATAGCCGCGTGCGCGGCGCACGGGCGCGCACCCTGCTGGGCTGGCAGCCGCAGGGGCCATCGGTGCTGGAGTGGATCAAGCACGACATGCTCCAGCCGCCGCACGCCATCGCCGTTTGATGCAGCTCAGCAAAAGCGCATCTGTGTGCGCTAGCGAACGGTGCTGTTTGGCGATCGGGAGTATGATGGCGTTGCTTGGTTGAGACGCACTGCCGTGAAGTTGGCGGCATGTTCGATCTTCCAGCAGGTCAGCCGGTCGCCTCA
The DNA here is from genome assembly GCF_049897525.1 of Janthinobacterium sp. PSRC1-1. Lineage (NCBI taxonomy): Bacteria > Pseudomonadati > Pseudomonadota > Betaproteobacteria > Burkholderiales > Oxalobacteraceae > Janthinobacterium > Janthinobacterium sp. PSRC1-1. The sequence goes on along the minus strand of NZ_JAFCWK010000017.1, from coordinate 15,335 downwards.
AGGATCGGCACCAGATTCTTGCCGTCGGCGCACTCGCGCCGTGCGGCTGCGCGCTGCAACTCCAGGTCGCGGTGTGTACCGCGAACCCTTTCAAGGCCGGCCTAGCCGGTCTTTTTTTATCTGTCGTTTGCCTGTTGTTTCCTCCGCCACGCCATTCACCGCCACCTGTCCGCCATTCGCCGAAGCGGTGTTTTCCCCTAGCCGAATTCCGCGTATCTTTACGATCAACCAACTTCAAGGGGCGACCGTGAAACCTGAACCAGCTTATTGCCGCCGTACCCAGCTGCTGTGGGGCGTGCTGCTGATCGCCATCGGCGCCGTCATCCTGCTGGACCGGCTCGATGTGATCTATCTCCGCGATTACTATGCACTATGGCATTATTGGCCGCTGATACTGGTGCTCTTCGGCCTGAACAAATTGCTCACGCCCGTGTCCGCCAAGCAGGTGTTGAGCGGCCTGTGGCTGATCTTCTTCGCCGCCTGGTGGTATGTGTCGTATGAAGAACTATGGAATCTGAGTTTTTATAGTAGCTGGCCCGCCTTGCTGATCGCCTGGGGCGTGGGCCTGGTGCTGGAACCGCTGCTGAACAAACATTTTATTGCCTACCGGGAGTCCGAGCATGAAAAATAAACCACCGCTGCACTCGCCATCGCAGATCGTGCTGGGCGTCATCGTCATCGGCCTGGGGCTGCTGTTCCTGCTCGATAACCTGGGCTTCATCAATGTGCGCTATACCTTCCGTTTCTGGCCCACCATCCTCATCATTTTCGGCTTGCTGAAAATTTCGCAAAGCCATACCCGCTCCGGCTACATCCTTGGCGGTGTGATGGTCTTGCTGGGCCTGAGCTGGACCTTGAAAGCCATGGGCTTGTTGTATATCAATTGGAGCATGCTGTGGCCGCTGCTCATCATTGCCGCTGGCGTGGCCGTGGTGTCGAAGTCCTTGCCCGGCGCACAGCAGCGGCAGCGGCGCCGGCACTTTGCCGCGCCGCCCGACGGCGGCGCTGCGCCTGACGCATTCGGCCAGGCCAGGAATGGCGCCGTTTCTCTGGACAAGGACGCCGCCGATGCCACTGCGGCACCCGGCGCCGGCGGCCAGGCGGACGACGACAGCATCATCGAAGTGACGGCCATCCTGGGCGGCTATGTGCGGCGCGTGTCGTCGCAGCGCTTCAGGGGCGGCGATATCAACGTCATCATGGCCGGCTGCGAAATCGACTTGCGCCAGGCGTCGATCGAAGGCGAAGCCGTGCTCAACGTATTTGCCTTGTGCGGCGGCGTCACCATCAAGATTCCGCCCGACTGGAGCGTCGTGCTGCAGGGCACGCCCATCCTCGGCGGCTTCGAAGAAAAGACCATCGTGCCGCCGAACCAGAACAAGCGTTTGTACGTGACGGGTTACGCCATCATGGGCGGCCTGGAAATCCGCAACTAGGCGCGCATGTCGGCGTCCTTGTCGAAGCGGCGCGGCGCCGTGGTGGTGTTCCTGGTGTGCGTCGCGCTGGGCCTGGCGCTGGCGTTCATCCTGGCCAGGGTGGCCCATGCGCCCTGGCTCAACGCCGTGCTGCTGGTGGTGCCCGCCACGCTCGTGTATGCGATCGGCTCGGGGTTTTCCGCGTTTTACCTGTGCCGCGCCTACCCCTTGCACGTCCGCCATCCTCTCGCCATTGCCGGCGTGATGAGCGTGGCGGCCCTGTTCGCGGGCTTGCTGTGGGCTACCCTGCTGCAATTTTTGAATAGCGTCAGCCTGTTGCCGGACGTGCGCTGGCTGGGCGTGAGCCTGACGCCATCGCTGCTGGCCCTGTTCTTCGGCCTGGGCACGCTGCTGTATTGCCTGGCCGCCGCCGTGCATTATCTGTTGCTCGAATTCGTGCGCGCCAGGATGGCCGAACAGCGGGGGCTGGAAGCGCAATTGATGGCGCAGGAAGCGCAATTGCGCATGCTGCGCACGCAGATCGATCCGCATTTCCTGTTCAACAGCCTGAACTCCATCAGCGCCCTGACGTCCATCAATGCGGCGGGCGCGCGCCAGATGACGGTGCAACTGGCCAGTTTCTTCCGCCAGAGCCTGAGCCTGGAAGCGCACAAGCACATTACCGTGGAACAGGAACTGGTGCTGATCCGCCACTTTCTCGCCATCGAACAAGTGCGTTTCGGCGCACGACTGCAAGTGGCGGAAAGCATCGACGCCGGCGCGCTGGCCTGCCTGCTGCCGCCCATGCTGATACAGCCGCTGGTGGAAAATGCCGTCAAGCATGGCATCTGCGGCTTGACGGAGGGTGGCCTGATCGCCATCGAGGTGCGGCGCGTGGGCAGCCTGCTGCAGATTGCCGTGCGCAACCCGGTCGATGCGGATCAGGGGCCGGCGCGCGGCAATGGCGTAGGGCTGGAGAACGTGCGCCAGCGCCTGGCCGGCGCGTATGGCCACGAGGCCAGCGTGCACTGGGGCCGGCGCGACGGCCATTTCGAAGTGATGATTTCCATGCCGGCGCAGACCGGCGACACGGAGGAAGCATGATGCAGGCAAGAATGCGCGTGGCCATCGTCGACGATGAAGCGCTGGCGCGCGGCGTGTTGCGCGAATATCTGGCGCGCCATGACGATATCGACATCGTGGCCGAATGCGCCAACGGCTTCGACGCCGTCAAGGCCATCGCGGAACTGGCGCCGGAGCTGGTGTTCCTCGACATCCAGATGCCGCGCCTGGACGGCTTTGAAGTGGCCGAGCTGATCGGCGCGAAGACAAAGCTGATCTTTGTTACCGCCTACGACCAGTATGCCCTGAAGGCGTTCGAATGCCATGCCCTGGACTACCTGCTGAAACCGTTCAGCGAACAGCGCTTCGACCAGGCGCTGGCCCATGCGCGCGCCAACCGCGGCACGCCCGAAGCTGTGCAAACGCTGGCGCGCGAGGCGGCCACGCGCGCCGCACCTTTGGCCCGCGTGCTGATCCGCGATGGCGCCAAGGTCCACGTGATCGCCAGCGCGCGCATCGATTACATCGAGGCGCAGGACGATTACATCAGCATCCGTTCCGAGGGCAAGTCCTACCTGAAAAGCCAGCGGCTGTCGGAGCTGGAAGCCCAGCTCGATCCTGCCAAGTTCCTGCGCGTGCACCGGTCGTACCTGCTCAATATCGACGGCATCCGCCGCATCGAGGCGGCGACCAAAGACAGCCACGTGGCCATCTTGCGCGACGATACGCGGATCCCCGTGAGCAAGGCGGGCTACCAGAAGCTGAGATTATTGGTGGGTTAGCATTTTCTGTGGCATAGATGCATAATCATCTATGCATGATATCATCCGGAGGTGATGGTGAATGCGCCGAGGACATGGCCGGTTACGTTTCACGATGACTTCGATGCGGAATTCGATGCTCTGCCGATAGATGTCCAGGATGAATTGCTGGCGAGTGCCGATGCGCTGTCGAAGCTGGGCCCGGCTGCTGGGCGTCCTCATGTTGGGACGTTGAAGAATCCTAAACACCCGAACATGAAAGAGCTGCGTTTCAAGGCCAATAACGGGGCAGAGGTGTGGCGCGCGGTCTTTGCTTTCGATAACCGGCGAGAGGCGGTGATTCTGGTTGCGGCAGCCAAGCAGGGTGTCGACGAGGACAAGTTTTACAGGGATTTGTTGTTCAAGGCAAATGCACGTTACGAGCAACACCTCAAAAACCTGACCACGGCGAAAGCAAGGCAGGGCAAAGGCAGGGGATGATTTTAGGAACAGGAGTTTGCGATGGGAAGAAATCTGAACGATGTGATCCACAGTTTGCCAGCCGAGCGGCAGGCAAAAATTGCGGTTCTGTCCCAGGAAAAAATGCAGGAAATGATAGCGCACGCTGCCACGCTGACGGATTTCCGCAAAGCAGTGGGCAAGACCCAGGCGGAGGTCGCCAAGGAGCTCGGGATTCAACAGCATGCTGTTTCCCAACTGGAAAAGCGTACTGATACCTATGTCTCGACCTTGCGCCGGTTTCTGCAATCGCTGGGCATGACATTGGAGATGTCGGTCGTTGCGCAAAACGGCGTTCGTATCGAACTGCAGAATTTTCCGCGTAGCCAAGAAGTTGATGCCGATGTCCATGACAGTGCGCTTGCTGCTCCTGCAACGCCCCCAGGAAAGCGGAAAACCGGCGTGTCGCGCAAGCGGGCTGGCAACACCTGAAGAGATTACCTGCGTGCTATCCGCCAGCGAGCTGCACATCCCACCACGTGGGGAGCAGCTGGCGGATTTCCGGCCGCGAAAAGCGGTCGTCGATCAGATAGACGACACCCTTGTCCGACTGTGTGCGGATGACCCTGCCGGCCGCCTGCACCACTTTTTGCATGCCCGGATACAGATACGTGTAGTCGTAGCCGGCGCCGAAGAGGTCGCCCATGCGCTGGCGGATCTGCTCGTTGACGGGATTGATCTGTGGCAAACCCAGGGTGGCGATGAAGGCGCCGATCAGGCGCGCGCCGGGCAAGTCGATGCCTTCGCCAAACGCGCCACCGAGCACGGCAAAGCCGATGCCGCGCGTGTCCAGGCCGAAGCGGCCCAGGAATTGCGCGCGGGCAGCGTCATCCATGCGGCGCGGCTGCTGCCAGAGGGGCACGTCCGGGTAATGCTGGGCAAACAGCGTGGCCGTCTTTTCCATGTAATCAAAGCTGCTGAAGAAAGCCAGGTAATTGCCCGGCGTTTCCGCGTATTGCTTCGCCATCAGCTGGGCGATGGGCAGCAGCGAGGCGGCGCGGTGCTGGTAGCGCGTGGAAATGGTGTCGGCCACGCGCACGGACAATTGCTCCGCCTGGAACGGCGACTCCACATCGACCCAGGCCGTGTCGGCCGGCATGCCCAGCGTGTCGCTGTAGTAATTCCACGGACTCAGGGTGGCGGAAAACAGGGCCGTGCTGTGGCTGGCCGCGAAGCGTTCCTTGAGAAACGGCGCCGGGACGATGTTGCGGATGCACACAGTGCTACCCGTGTCAGTCTTGCTGACGTCGAACAGCGAATGCGCGCCAAAGCTCTCCGCCAGGCGGTTGATCAGCAGCACGTCGAAATAAAAGCGCTGCAAGTCTTCATCGAGCGCCGCCGCGTGTTCGGCCAGGTAATCGCCGATGGCCGTGGCCACGCCTTGCAGCGCGCCAAAGAATTTCTCGGGCAAGGCCGGATGCACGTGGTAATCGCCATCCTGTTCCTTCAGCAAGGCCGTCCACTGGCGCGAGAGGCGGTCCAGCGGCTTTTTCAAGGCGTCGGGCGCAAACTTGCGCAGCAGCTTCAGGTCGATCTGCGCCAGCTCGGCCGAATACATGCTGCGCGCGCGCGACACCATATTGTGCGCCTCGTCGACCAGCACGTTGACTTTCCAGTCGTGGGCCAGGGTCATGCCGTACAACATGGCGCTGAGGTCGAAATAGTAATTGTAGTCGCCGATGACGACGTCGCTCCAGCGCGCCAGTTCCATGCCCAGATAGTAGGGGCAAATACCCTGCTGCAAGGCGATGGCGCGCACGGCTTCCTTATCCAAAATCAAGCCGCTGGTCAGCGCCACCTCGCGCGCCAGCGGCAAGCGGTCATAAAAGCCCTTGGCCAGCGGGCACGATTCGCCGTGGCAGGCTTTGTCGGGATGCTCGCAGGCGCTGCTCTTGGCGCTCAGTTCCAGCACCCTCAAGGGCAGCAGCGGCGCGCTATCTTTCAAGATGGCGCAGGCGTCGAGCGCCATTTGCCGGCCCGGCACCTTGGCGGCCAGGAAAAACAGTTTATCGAGGCCATGCGCGGCCGTGGCCTTCAGCATGGGGAACAGGCTGCCCACCGTCTTGCCGATGCCGGTGGGCGCCTGCGCCAGCAAGCCGCAGCCGCGGCTGCTGGCCTTGTACATGGCTTCGGCCAGCTGGCGCTGGCCCGGGCGAAAGTTTGCATGGGGAAAGACCATGCTGCTGAGCTGCGCGTCGCGGCTGGCGCGGTGCGCCAGCTCCTGCTCGGCCCAGTCGAGGAAGAGCGCGCAATGCTGTTCGAAGAACAGACGCAGCGCCTCGGCCGTGCATTCCTCGTGCATGAGCGTTTCCTTCTGGCTGGCGATGTCGAAATACACGAGCGCCACGCGCAGCATGGGCAGATTCAGCTGCCGGCACAGCAAATGGCCGTAGATGCGCGCCTGCGCCCAGTGCAGCTGGCGGTGGTTGGCGGGCATGGCATCTAGGTCGCCCCGGTAGGTCTTGATTTCTTCCAGCTGGCGCCGCGCCGGGTCGTAGCCATCGGCGCGGCCGCGCACGTGCAAAGGCCCAAAGTCGCCGCACAGGCTGATTTCGCGCTGGTAATCGTCGTCGCGCCGGCCCGTGACGGTGGCGTGGCCGGCCATGCCTTCCTGCGCCGTGGGGGACGGCGTGAAGCGCAAGTCCAGGTCGCCCACCTTGGCCGTGAATTCGCACAGGGCGCGCACGGCGATCGTGTACCTGCTGGCGCTCATGTGGCCACCTGCCATTGCAGGTAGCAGACGCTGACGGGCATGGCGTGCTCGGCGCAATACGCGATCCAGCGCAGCTGGTTGTCTTGCAGGCGGTCGCCCGGACCCTTGACTTCGATCATGCGGTAGCGTCGCTCGGCCGGCCAGAACTGGATCAGGTCGGGAAAGCCGCTGCGGTTGCTTTTGATGTCGAGCAAGATGCGCTCGAACGCTTTCTTCAGGTGCTTGGCCGGGATGCAGGCCAGCGCCAGGTCCAGCAAGCCGTCGTCGAGCACCTCCCAGCTGACGAAGGGCGAGACGATGCCGTGCTTGGCCGCAAGCGTGGCGCGTATCGTCGCTGGATAAGTGCCGTCGTCCAGCTGCGCCAGGCAGGCGGCAAAGTCCAGGCTGCGGCGCTGGTAAAAATCGGCGCTGTGCAAGTCGGCCGGGCCACGGTGGAACGGGTGGAAGAAGGCGCCCGGCATGGCTTTGAAGATGGCGGGCCAGCACAGCAGGCCGAACAGCGAGTTGATCAGGGTGTTTTCCACGTAATACACGGGTGCGTCGTCCTGCATCAGATGCTGCTGCACCACGCCTTCGACATAGCACGCTTGTTCAGGATACGGTAGCAGCAGGTCGATGCGCTCGACGCTGGCCGCCGCGTTGGCCGCCTGTTTCGCATGGCCCAGCTTGCGCCGCAAACGGGGCGCCATGCGCAGCAGCAATTGCTGTTCCGCTTCGCTTTCCGGCGCGGCCAGCGCGAGCGTCAATCGCTCATAGGCCGCTTGCGGCTGCTCATCTTTTTCCAGCACGCGGATGGCGCGGCCGCGCGCGCCCGGATAGCGGCAATCGGCGTAGGCGCGGTAGGCGGCCGGCCAGTCCTGGCATTTCTCCAGGTGCTGGGCGATCTGGAAGCGCAGCTTGTCGCGCCGGCTGGCCAGCCAGGTATTGTCCTCGGACAAGGGCAGCGCCGCCAGCTCCTGCAGCACCTCGTCGGCCGGCGCGCTGTCGTTGTAGCGTTCGCGGCACTGGTACAGCACTTCGTAGTGCTCGATATCCTGGCGCGTGCGAAAGCCGCGCGAAGCGGGCGAAAATTCCACTTTTTCGTATTGATACACGCCGAGGTCGGACAGCACGAATTCCGACCAGTCCTGGTGATAGTTGCCAAAGTAAATCAGGCGCAGGCGGTCACACAGCGCTTGCAGGCCGATGCGGTACAGCACGTCGCCGGAGGCCGGATGCCAGGCGGAAAACGGTTTATTTTCCGCATGCAGTGCGCGCAAGGCGTCGAGCTGCTCGGCCTTGCGCGCCGCCTTCAGGGGCGCGGCGAGGCCGAAGGCCTGGGCGATCTCCCCTTTCAGCAGCAGCTCGAACAGTGCATCGAGCGAGATGGCGGGATCGGCCTCGACCCAGCCTGTTGCCAGCAAGGGCAGGGCGGCGGCGCGCGTGTCGCCGATTTCCGGGTAATTGAGCTTGCTGGCGCGAAACAGGCAACCCTTGCGCATGACGAGGCGCACGAACAGCGCCCGCGACGGCTGCGGCAATGCGCCGAATGCGGCGATGAACTGCGTTTCCTCAAGACTCAGCAGATCGGCGTAACGCGCGCTGATCCAGTTCAGCACGTCCTGGAAATTGTCCAGATAGTACAGGGGATTTTCCAGGACTCTCAGCATGGGGATGGTAATAGGGCAAGTGGCAAGGCGATGATTTTTACTGTGTTTATATACAGTTTAAACCTTCCGCCGCCGCTTGCCCAGCGAATTATGTTCAGCCAGCCGTGCTGTAGGCGAAACAGCTGTCGAACCTTTCGTAGGGAATCAGTTCGGCGCGCAGGCTGGCCAGCTCGGTATCGGTCAGCAAGCCCCGATGCGCTTCCTTGCGGCCCTTCGGCAGCGGCACCTCGTAATCGATGATGTCCCTGGCCAGCAGCGTTTGCAGGATTTGCGCCTGTTCCGGCGTCAGGTAGCGCGCATGCGTGCCCAGTGTGTTTGCCAGCTGTTCCTTGAATTCCTCGTCGCTGACCTCGTTGTACGTGTCCTGGTCGGCCATACTGCTTAACAACATGTGAAACAAGAAGTCGTGCAGGTTTTTCGCCAGGTACTGGGCTGCATTCTGGTCATGCCACAGCAGCACGATGGGCGTTTCGCCATCGTGCTGGCTGGAAGCGAAAAAACAGTAATGGTCGCCCGCGCCCGTTTGCGCGAAGGGAATGAAGCGGAAGGCGGGGTCGATCCGCCGGTAATCATCGGGGTCGGCCAGTTCTTCCATGGCTGCCGCTACGGCCTTGACGCTCAACAATTCGAAATCGTCGGCATGCAGCAGCAGGGTGGGTTTATCTTTTAATGTGGGATAGACCAGCTTGTACCAGTCGGGGCCATATTCGCCCACGGCCAGCATGGCGTCGCGCTCCAGTTGGCGGTACAGCGAAGGGTAAGTAAAGCCGTGTTGCTGTTCCATTTCTGACAGTATCATGTTTGCCCTGTTCAACGTCATTCATGTTGGCATGATAGCCGAGGCGATGTCTGGCACGCTTCACGGCGGTAATGATGGGCATCATTCATAAACATTTAAGTTTGCTGGTGTGGCATGGTCACGTATGCTTGCCAGATTAAAATCCGCCAAACCCGCATGAAAAACATCATCCTGATTTCCGCCGCCTGTCTGCTGGCGCTGCTGTCGACCATCGGCGCCTCGCTGCCCTATCCGATCCTGCCGCCGCTGTTCGCCGCCGAGGCACCGAATGCCTTCAATAATTTTCTCGGCTTGCCGTCCAAATTGCTGTTCGGTCTGGCGCTGACCATCAACCCGCTGGGCTTGCTGATCGGCTCGGCCCTGCTGGGGCCGCTGTCGGACCGCTATGGCCGCCGTCCCTTGCTGATGCGCACGGCCGTGGGCGCCGCCATCGGCCATGCGATCACGGCCTGGGCGCTGGTGATCCAGTCCTATCCGCTGTTCATCGTGGCCCGTTTCATCACCGGTTTGCTGGAGGGAAATGGCGCCGTGGCGCGCGCCATGCTGGCCGACCAGCTGACGGGGCCGTTGCGCCTGCGTGCCATGTCCTGGCTGAATGGCGCGTTTTACTTGGGCTGGCTGGTGGGCCCGATCCTGGCGGGCGCGACCCTGCATTGGGGTGTGACGGTGCCGTTCTGGATTGCCGCCGCCGCCCTGATGCTCGTCGCCGTGCTGGTGGCCGTGGGCTTGCCGCGCGAAACGCCTTCGCTCTTGACGACGTCGTGGTGGCAGGTCGCGCGCGACCGCCATTCGCTGAACTTGCTGCGCCATGAAGAGCTGCGCACCCTGTTCATCGTGCAGCTGGCGCTGACCTGCGGCGTGGCCAGTTTTTACGAGTTTTATCCGCTGTGGCTGGTCGAGACGGCCGCTTACCGTGCGCAGGAGATTGCCTGGGTGAATGTGGGCCTGTGCGGCACGATGACTATCACCTCCTTGCTGGCGGGCGGTCCCAGCCGCCATGCGCCCTTGCTGCGCGCCAGCTGGTATGCCTGTGGCGTGGCGCTGGCCGTAGGCGTGCTGGCGCTGGGCAATATCTGGGTGGGCATCGCCGCCATCGTGCTGTTCGGCATTCCGAATGCGTTGTACAACACGGTGATCCAGGGCTGGTGCGCCGAGCGCTTCAGTGCGCACGGGCAGGGTGCCGTGATGGGCTTGCTGGCCACCACCTTTTGCATCGCCAACATCATCGTCGCCCTGAGCGGTTCCGTGCTGACCCTGATCGACACGCGGCTGATCCTCGTCGCGGGCGCCGTGTCCGCCGCCTGGGCCGCGTGGCGCATGGCCGCCTGGCGCCGGCAGCTGGACGGCGCCGTGGGCGCGAAGGCCTGCCAGGATGTATGCAGCTAGGAGCTGCTTATCTTTCGGCGGGTATTGGGGGGCGGCGAATATCTGCTGGAGGGGGGGGACTGGATCGTGCCGGTGGATGTGTCGTCGGCCGGGTTGTAGGTCGGGTTAGCGCTGCGCGCGTAACCCGACATCACCATTAGCGCCAACAATGCGTCGGATTACGCGCGGCGTTGCCGCGCTAATCCGACCTACATCGCTTACTTTTTGGCAGCCTTCGGCTTGGCCGCTGGCGCCGCCTTTTCAGCCGCGGCTTGTGCGCCCGCCGTGGCCTGCGCCACTTGCGCGCTCGCTTTGGCAATTTGATCTTCCACGGTTTTCACGGCCTGTTTCGTGGCCTTGGTGACTTGCTCGTAGCCGAGGAAGGCATTGTCGATCGCGGCCTTGACGATGGCCACGGCGTTTTCCGAGCCTGGCGGCACGTTTTTCGTGACGTCGTAGATCAGGGCGCTCAGATTGCTTTTCGCTTCGGCCACGTGGGCTTCGGCGGCCGTGGTGAATTCCGTGTGGATTTCCTTGATGATGTCGTCGAGTTGCTGTTTATACGCTTTCGCGCCGGCCACGCCCGGTTGCAGCTGGGCAGCGGCGGCGGCCATGGCGGCCTTCGGATCCTTGGCCTGGCTGATTTCCTTGCCGGCGGCAAGGCCATCCTCGATGCCGGACTTGGCGGTGGCCATGTTCAATGCCAGCACCTGTTCCACGCCTTGCACGGCCTTGGAGGTGAGGGTGTTGAAGGTCATCAGCTGGAATTCAAACAGGGCCTTGGTGGCCGATGCGAATTGTTCGGGATTCGTAAACATGTGGTCTCCTCGGTTTGAATAGATACGTTCTTATCGTTCCATACTCTTTCGACGCCGCAATGCCATCGCTTGCTCTCAAGCCGGTGCCCCGTGTGGTCATGTCCCCATTATTTAACAAGCGCCGGTTTTTCGCAACGGCTATCTTTGTAGGGGCCAGAGGCCAGTTCCCAGCCAAATCCCAAGGTCGATTGGGCGCACGACAGGGTGCCGTCGATCTTGCTGCGCCACTGGTACCAGGGCGCCGGTCCGGCCATTGCGCAGGCGCAAGCGGCCAGCAGGGCCGTGGCGATCAGGTATTTCATAGGTGCTCCGAAAGAAAAGCCTGCGGGCATTGTAGCGCGCCTGCCATTCAGGGGGCGGGCGACTGCGGCGCCGCGGCGGGCAGTTGCAGGGTGAAGGTGGTGCCGCTGCCGGCGCCGGTGCTGCTGATGGCGTCGATATGGCCGCCCAGCACGCCCGTGACGATGTTGTGCGCCACGTGCAAGCCCAGGCCCGAGCCGCCCGAGCCGAGCTTGGTCGTGAAGAAGGGGTCGTAGACATGCACGAGGTCGTCGGCGGCGATGCCCACGCCCGTGTCGGCAATCGACAGGGTGATCGTCTGCCCGTCGTCGCTGCCGCGCGCCGTGATGGCGATGGTGCCGCCGCTGCGGCCCTCGAAGGCATGGCGCAGGCAGTTTTCCAGCAGGTTGCTCAGCACCTGGCCCAGCGGACCGGGATAGCTGTCCATGGCCAGGCCGTCCGGCACGTCTTGCGTCAGGCTCAGGCCGGCGGCCTTGAGGGGCGTGGACATGGGCAGCATCAGTTCGGCGACGAACTGGCGCAGCAGGAAGTGGCGCCGCTGCGAGCTGGCGCGGTCGACGGCGATCTGCTTGAAGCTTGAGACGAGGTCGGCGGCGCGCTGCAGGTTGCGCAGCATGATGGCGTCCGCTTCGCTGGCCTGGGTCAGGTAGGCGCCCAGTTCGGAGCGGCGCAAGCCATCGAGGAAGCTGGCCTGGATTTCGCGCGTGCGCTCGGCCATCGTGGTGGCCACCACCAGGCCGTTGCCGATCGGCGTATTGAGTTCATGCGCGATGCCGGCCACCAGCGCGCCGAGCGCGGCCAGCTTGTCGCGGCGCACCAGTTCTTCTTGCGTGATGGACAGGTTTTCCAGCGCGGCGGCCAGTTCCAGGTTGGTTTGCTCCGACTGCTCCTTGGCCTGCGTCAGGGCCGCCGTGCGTTCGGCCACCAGCTCTTCGAGGTGGGCGCGGTGGCGCTGCAGTTCGCGTTCGTGGCGCATGCGACTGATGGCGATGCCGGCCAGGTCGGTCGCCGTGTCGATCAGTTCCAGGTCGCGCGCATCGGGCTGGCGCACTTCGCGGTAGTACATGGCGAAGGAACCGAGGACGCTGCCATCCTGGCCGAAGATGGGGCGCGACCAGCAGGCGCGCAAGCCGAACGGTGCGGCCAGCTCGCGGTAGGGCGCCCACAGCGGATCGCGCATGATGTCGCTGACCACCACCGGTTCGCGCAGGAACATGGCCGTGCCGCAAGAACCCACGCCGGGGCCGATGGCCACGCCTTCGAGCAGGGCCATGTAGTCGGGCGGCAGGCTGGGGCCGGCCGCGCTGTGCATGTGGATGCCGTCGTCGTCGAGCAGCATGATGGAGCACAGCACGCCGCGCGACTGGCCTTCGATCATCAGCAGCAGCTGGTTCAGTGTGGGGATCAGGGGCGCGCCCTTGGCGACCATTTCCAGCAAGGTACTCTGGCCCGCGCGCATCGCGTCGGCGAGGTTGCGTTCGGTCAAGTCGATGATGCGCGCATGCACGAGTTGGCGGCCCGGCACGGACAAGCGCATCAGCCGGATTTCGCAGGCGATCGCGTCGCCGTCGCGGTGGCGGCAGCTGGCGCGGAAGACGACGATCTTGCCTTGCAGGGTATCGCGGATCTTGTCTTCCAGCAGTTGCGGCGAGGCGAGGCCATCGTCCTGATGGGTGGGGAACAGCGGCTCCATGCCGCCTTGCAGCAGCTCGGCCAGCGGCATGCCGAACAATTCTTCGGCCAGGCGGTTGGCGTCGATCAGCAGGCGGTTGTCGATATCGAACAGCAGCACGGCGTCGGGCGAGCCGGCCAGGATGGAGTGGTAATTGACTTCCAGCGTTTGCGGATGCAGGGGGCGCGGTGGCGTGGCAAGGGTGGCGGAAGGGCGGGCGGCGGGCGCATCGGCCTTGTGCAGCGCCAGTTCCATGAGAATTTTTTCCGCCACGTCGCGCGCATTGAAGGGCATCTTGATGTAGTCGGAAGCACCGGCGCCCACGCTGCGGCCCTGTTCCTCGGCGCTGGGGGTGGCCGACATCAGCAGCAGGGGCACGCCGTGGCGTCCGCCCGCATTGCGCAGGCGCATGCAGGTGGCGCCGATATTCGTGCCGGCCAGGGCCGCGTCGAGCAGGATCAGGTCCGTGCCGCCGGCCGCCAGTTCCACGCCTTCGTCGATATCGCCCGCCAGTCCCGTGCCCAGATTGTGCCGGTCCAGCACATACAGCAGTTCGCGCACATCATTCGGCGAATTGCTCACCAGTAGCACGTTGGCCCGGTCGGCGATGGAAGAAATCAACTGATTCATGGTGTCGCGTCCTTACGCGTAGTGTGAGGCTAGTATTACATCAAGGCAAGGAGGAGTAAACGATAATTCTTGATGGTCAAAAGCAATGCGTTTGTGCGCCGTGCTACGCTGCGTTTGGTGCGTACGGCAGCGCGAGTTCGGCGCGCGCCTGTTCGATGCGCGGATAATTATCCTCGATCCAGTCGACCAGCACGGCCAGGCGTTCGGCCGCCTCGCGTCCCAGCGGCGTGAGGCTGTATTCCACCTTGGGCGGTATCACCAGATATGCCTGGCGCAGCACGAAGCCGTCGCCCGCCAGCGCGTCCAGGGTTTGCGCCAGCATTTTTTCGCTGACGCCGCCCACTTCGCGGCGCAGTTCGCTGAAGCGCCGCGTGCCGCTCAAGAGCAATACCAGCACCAGCACGGCCCAGCGGCTGGTCAGGTGGCTGAGCACGGCGCGCGACGGGCAGGCGGCCGCCAGCAGGTGCGCTCCCTGGTTTTGCCGGGCGAGGGCGGCGCGCAGACTGGCGCCGGGAGTGTCTGTGGACATGATAGTTGGCCTTCGAAGGATGGTATTCAATAGTACTTACCAAAAGGTACGTACTTACAATAAGTAAGTAATAGTCCTATTATAGGGTTTTACCACTCACGTACCAAGGAGAAATCATGATCGTCATCACCGGCGCCACAGGCAAGCTGGGCCAGCACGTCATCGCCAGCCTGCTCGCATCCGTCCCCGCAGCGAACATCATCGCCGCCGTGCGCAATCCGGCCAAGGCAGCCAACCTGCTGGCACTGGGCGTGCAAGTGCGCCAGGCTGACTATAACGATGGCGCCAGCCTCGATGCGGCGTTCAAGGGCGCAACGAAAATCTTGCTGATTTCGTCGAGTGAAGTGGGGCAGCGCGCGCAGCAGCACCAGAACGTCATCGATGCGGCCAGGCGGGCCGGCGTGGCCTTGCTGGCTTACACCAGCGTGTTGCGCGCCGATACATCGCCGCTGGGCCTGGCCGCCGAGCACGTGATTACGGAAGCGGCGATTCGCGCGTCGGGCCTGCCGTACACTTTCCTGCGCAACGGCTGGTACCTGGAAAACCATACGGAACACCTGGCGCCCGTGCTCGAGCATGGTGTGGTGCTGGGCGCGGCGCAAAACGGGCGTTTTTCGTCCGCCGCGCGCGCTGATTACGCCGCCGCCGCCGCCGCCGTCCTGACGGCCGACAAACCGCAAGCCATCTATGAGCTCGCTGGCGACCAGGGCTTTACCCTGGCCGAGTATGCGGCCGAAGTGGCGCGCCAGTCGGGCAAGGCAATTGTGTATAAAGACTTGCCGCAGGCGGACTTCAAGGCGGCGCTGGTGAGTGTGGGCGTGCCGGAAGGCTTTGCCGACCTGCTGGCCGATTCCGATGCGGGTGCGGCCAATGGTGGTCTGGAAGACAATGGCAAGCAATTGAGCGCGCTGACAGGCCGTCCGACGACGCGCCTGCAAGACGGCGTGAAGGCGGCGCTGGCGAAATAAGGGGAGGGTGCCGCAGGTTGGGGAAACCGCGCGGCATTCTGTGTCCAGTCCTAAAATAGGTTGACAGTATTTACTGCTGTAGAAACGCCCGATGCACCGCATCGGGCGTTTTGTATTGCAAGGCCGTATGCGGCCGTTCCTGGTTATAGATGCGCA